>CAXTJO010000013.1:0-61104 GCA_964244665.1 uncultured Terriglobus sp. | reverse complement strand
AGGGCGGTTGTGGCGGCCACGGCGCGTGTTGATTACGCCGGATGCGTTTTTGCTGCCGTATGGGCGGGAGATGCTGGAGCGGGCGGAGAGTTTTGGGGCGGAGGTGGTGCGGCTGAAAAGTAACCGCATTACCGGGCTGAACGATGCGGCTCCCGGCGGAAGCAAGGGCGACGTGGATGCGCGGCGCGCGTATGCCAATGCGAAGACGAGTTTTGCGGTGGTGGTGGCACCGCCGGGCGCGCGCAAGCTGCAGCCGATTCCACCGAGCGCGGACTGGCAGTTTCACCTGGCGCAGGGATGCCCGGCGCACTGCCAGTACTGCTATCTGGCGGGGTCGTTGTCGGGGCCGCCGATTACACGGGCGTACGCAAATGTGCCGGAAATTCTGGAGAACCTGCGGGAGTATGCGGGGGCAGGGAAGATTACGAGCGCGTCGCGGGACAGGGCGCATGAGGGGACGACGTTTGAGGCGTCGTGCTACACGGACCCACTGGGGATCGAGCACTTGACGGGGTCGCTGGCGGCGTCGATCCGGTTTTTTGGAGCGTGGGACGCGCCGGTGCAACTGCGGTGGACGACGAAGTTTGCGGCGGTGGGCGGGCTGACCGGGATCGACCACGCCGGGCGGACGCGGGTGCGGTTCAGCGTGAATGCGGCGGCGGTGTCACGGGATTTTGAGGGAGGCACGGCGACGCTGGCGCAGCGGCTGGGTGCGCTGCGGCGCATGGCGGTGGCGGGGTACCCGGTGGGGCTGACGGTGGCGCCGATTATGCCGGTGGAGGGCTGGCAGGCGCAGTATGCCGGGCTGTTTGCAGATGTGGCGCGGGCGCTGGAGGGCGTGCCGGACGTGGACCTGACGGCAGAGTTGATCACGCACCGGTTTACGCCGGGCAGCAAGGAGGTGCTGCAGGGGTGGTACCCGAAAACGACGCTGGACCTGCGGGAGGAGGCGCGGACGCAGAAGCGGACGAAGTTCGGCAGCGTGAAGTATGTGTATCCAAAGGACAGCATGGCGGAGATGCGGGCTTTTTTCGAGGACACGATCGGCGGCACGCTGCCGGGGGCGCGGGTGCTGTACTGGACGTGAGCGCTCTGCGCGGCGGAATGCTTTTTGTGTGTTTCCCCATGCCCGTGTAAACGGTTACGAGGCGTGGGTGCGGTTCCGTTAGAATGGCTCGGTTGGCGTGAGTGCACGGCACGGCGCGGCGGGAGCAGGATGAGCGAGACGGGAACGGCTGCGGTGTTGGACGGGTCAATGAGTGCGATGGGCGAGTCTGCGTGGTTTCGGGAGAGCCCGCGGCGCAGTGCAAAAATTGTCGCGACGCTGGGGCCGGCATCCGACAGCGAGGAGATGTTCCGGCAGCTGGTGCGGGCAGGGCTGGACGTGGCGCGGCTGAACTTTAGCCACGGGTCGCATGAGCAAAAGGCTGCGCTGATCCAGATGGTACGCAAGGTGGCAAAGGCGGAGGGCAAGCCGATTTGCCTGCTGGCGGATTTGCAGGGGCCAAAAATTCGGACGGGCAAGCTGCTGGATCGAAAGCCGGTGTTGCTGGAGGCAGGCAAGCGGTTCACGATTACACCGCAGCAGACGACAGACGGCACGGCGGAGAAGGTGAGCACGACGTTTACAACGCTGGGCGAAAACCTGGAGCCGGGTGCGGCGGTGCTGCTGAGCGATGGGCTCATCGAGCTGCGTGTGCTGGAAGTGCACGGCAACGGGGATGTGGTGACGCTGGTTGTGAACGGCGGCGTGCTGGGCGAGAACAAGGGCATCAACCTGCCCGGGATACCGGTAAAGGTGCCGGCGCTGACGGAGAAAGACGAGGAGGATCTCGTCTTTATCGCGGGGCAGAATGTGGACCTGATTGCGCTGTCGTTTGTGCGGACGGCGGAGGATATCCGCTACACGCGACGCCGGATGAAGGAGCTGAACTGCAATGCATGGATCATCGCGAAGCTGGAAAAGCCGCAGGCCATCGAGAACCTGGAAGAGATTCTGGCGGAGACCGATGGGCTGATGGTGGCGCGTGGCGATCTGGGCGTGGAGGTGCCGCCGGAGAAGGTGCCGGCAATCCAGAAGCACATCATCCGGCGGGCGGCGGTGTACCGCAAGCCGGTGATTACGGCGACGCAGATGCTGGAATCGATGATCGACAACCCGCGGCCCACGCGCGCGGAGGCCAGCGACGTGGCGAACGCGGTGTACGACGGCACGGACGCCGTAATGCTGAGCGCGGAAAGCGCGGCGGGCAAGTATCCGCGGGAGGCCGTGGCGATGATGGCGAAAATCATCATCGAGACCGAGACGCAGATGGAGAAGGAACGCGCGGCCAATCCGCTGGGCGTGCACCCGGCGCGGGGGTTGAACCTGAGCGTGGCGGAGACGATTTGCGAGTGTATGGCGCACAGTGCGGACGACCTGGAGCTGACGGGCATCGCTATCTTCACGGAGAGCGGCGCGACGGCTCGGCTGCTGTCGAAGTACAGGCCGAATGCGCCGATTTTTGCGTTGTCGCCGGCGCCTGAGGTGATTGGAAAAGCGATGCTGCTGTGGGGTGTGTACCCGATGCTGTGCGAGCGGTTTGCCGAGACCGACAAGCTGGTGAACATGGCCGAGGACATTCTAGAAAAGCGCGGGCATGTGCAGCGCGGGCAAATTTTGGGAATCGTGGGCGGCACAAGTACGCGCAGCGGTGCGACCAACTTTATGCGGCTGCACAAGGTGGGCGACCGATAGGTTTCTGTGCAATGAAATGCGCCCCTTGGCTTCTGCGAGGGGCGCATTTGTTTAGCGGTTACTGGTCGATGGTTTTCATGCCGCCTTCGTTGTAGCGGCCTCCGGCTATTTCACTCTGCGGAACGGCGGCTTCAAGCTCCGCGACATCCGCCGGGGACAGGTGGATGCTGAGCGCGACGGCGTTCTCTTCAAGGTAGGTGCGGCGCTTGGTGCCGGGGATGGGCGCGTAAGGACCCTTGGCGAATACCCAGGCGAGCGCGAGTTGGCCGGGCTTGACGCCGTGCTTGTCGGCGAGGGTCTTGACGCGGTCGACCAGGACCTGGTTCTTGTCGAGGTTCTCGCCGGCAAAACGGGGGTAGCGCTCCTTGCGGAAGTCCTTGCTGTCGAGTTCCGTGGTGGAGGTGATGGTGCCGGTAAGGAAGCCGCGGCCAAGGGGGCTATACGGCACGAAGCCGATGCCGAGTTCGGCAAGGGTGGGCAGGATCTCGGCTTCGACGTGTCGCTCCCACAGGGAATACTCCGTCTGCAAGGCGGTAATGGGGTGCACGGCATGGGCGCGGCGGATGGTTGCGGCAGAGGCTTCAGATAGGCCGAGGTAGCGGACCTTGCCGGCTTTGACCAGCTCGGCCATGGCACCGACGGTGTCTTCAATCGGGGTGTCCGGATCGACGCGGTGCTGGTAGTAGAGGTCGATATGGTCGAGGCCAAGGCGCTGCAACGAGGCGTCGCACGCCTGCTTTACGTAGTCCGGCTTGCCGCTGACGCCCCAATAGCCGGGATTGTCTTTCGACCGTAGATTGGCGAACTTTGTGGCGAGAAAGACTTCATCGCGCCGCGGCTTGATCGTCTTGCCGACGAGCACTTCATTGTCACCGAAGCCGTAGACGTCGGCGGTGTCGAGAAAAGTGACGCCGAGATCGAGGGCGCGGAGAAGAGTCGCGGCAGACTCCTCGTCGTTGCGCTCACCGTAAAACTCGCTCATACCCATGCAGCCCAGGCCCTCGCGCGAAACGCGGGCACCCTGGGAACCGAGGTCGATCTGATCAATAGCCATGGTCATTGGATGGCGAGGCGGCAAGGTTGGGTGCAGGATGACGGGTCCGACTCCATGCCTGAACGCGGACACCGGGGGAGCCGGTCATTGCCGCGGAACGAGGGTCAGCAGGGAGGACACAACGAGATCGGCGTCTCGCAGGTGGTCCTCGGAGAAGATGCCGGTCGCGACGGCGAGGACGTCGACACCCGCAAAGCGGGCAGCGGCAATATCGCCGGGGGTATCGCCGAGGACAAGGACGGCGGCCGCTGAATTGCCAAGGGTGGCGCGCGCGGTGGCAACGGCGGCGGCAATCATGGGGCCGCGCGTCTGATAGCTGTCGCTGAAGCCGCCGAAGGAAAAAAAGGGCCGCAGGCCGCAGCGGGTTGTTTTGGCCCAGCCGATGCGCTGGAGATTGCCGGTGCCGACGCCGAGGAGCTTGCCGCGTTGCTGCAGGTGGGCAAGGGTTTCGCGAACGCCGGGCAAGACGTCGATGTCGAAGTCTGCGCTATGCGCCTCGACGTGGGAGCCCATGCGTTCGAGCAGCGCGGGAAGCTGCGGCAGCCATTGCGACTCGGGAACGCCGGCGTGGGTAAAGGCGTCGCGCAGGATGCCCGGGTCGATTTTGCCCTGGACGGGGATGCCGTCGAGGTTGAGCGGGCGGCCGGCGGCGTGGGTAAGGGCGTCGCAAAAGGCAAAGTAGTGAACGGCATCGCGGCAGTGGAGCAGGGTACCGTCGATGTCGAAGAGATAGGCGTCGTAGTCGTCCCATGCGCGGCGCAGGGTAGAGGGTGTGGCAGAGGTGGGCGTGGAGTGCGAGGGTGTTTGCCGGCCGCCATGATTCCAGGTTTTGATGGAGTCCAAACTGTCAAGATCGGAGCCTTTGGACGTTTCGACAAAAATCGAATCGGCGGTACCTGCCGATGCTTTGATTTTCATGGTGATCGAATCTTGTTGATTGGAGTCGTTCATGCTGGGCGTTCCTCGTTCCAGTCGCGCAGGCGGTCGCAGACGCGCTTGAGTACGGTAAGCCAGTCGCCGGGTGTGGGCTGGCGAAAAAGGGTGGTGGTGGGGTACCAGGGGGTGTCGTCGCGGTCGAGCATCCAGCGCCAGTCGGCGTCGTGCTTGAGCAGCAGCCAGGTAGGCAGGCCGATGGAGCCGGCGATATGCGCGGCGAGGGTGTCGATGGTGAGGACGAGGTCGAGTTGGGAAGCGAAAGCGGCCATGTCGGCGATGCCGCTTCCACTGTCGGCACCGGTGTAGAAGGTGCGGTTGTTCCAGCCGCGTTCGGCGCAAATGGCAAGCCATGGGGCGTTCAGTGAGGGTGGCTGCAGACTCCAGAACTCCACGTCGTGATTGTGCAACACCGTTTGACGTAGAAGCTCAAAGGGAATGGAGCGGGCCGGATCGAAGTCGCTGCCGTGCCAGACAAGGCCGATGCGGGGGCGGCTGCGTGGGCCCATGCGGGTGCGGAGGGTGTGAAGCGCGACCTCGGGAAAGGCCAGCCGCGTGGGTGATGGCAGTGTGGCGGGTGTGGCGCGAAAGGTGTAGGGGAGCTCGGCGCACTCGATCTGGACGTTCCAAAGGTGTTGGTCCGATTCGCCGGGGACGGTCCACGAAAGGACCTGGCCGGCGTCGGGGAGACAGGCAAGGAGCGGCAGCATCTCCGGCGCGGCCTGCACGGTCACCTGGCCGGCAAGGGCGCGCAACTGCGGCAGCCAGCGCAGGTACTGGACGGTATCGCCGTAACCGTGCAGGCAGCGGAGCATTACGCGTTTGCCGGCGAGGGGTTCGCCGTTCCAGAAGCGGTGCGGATCGTGCCCGGCGCGGCTGCGAATGCGGTCGCTGGCCTGCCATGCGTCCTCGTACGCGCCAAGCAGCATGTTCGCCATCCATCGGCCGGCGTCGCAGCGGTCGGGCTCGGTGCCGCAGCGTTCTGCCTGATGGAAGGCGCGCAGGGCGGCGGTGCAGTTGCGCATGGCCAGTTGATGTTCAGCCTGGTGCAGGGCGGAGTTTGTCATGCGTCAGAACCCACCTTAACCGACGACGGAACTGTTGTTGAAGGTGGCACGCGGTGGCTCGCGGTGGTGACTATGTGGCGAAGGGGTAGTGTGCGGGGCCGCTGGGCGGGTGCACGGCGCGGGGGCCTTCATGGGTGAGGGGGATGTCGATGCGGCGGCAAAGATAAACTTCGTGTTCCGGGTGGGCCTGGATGCAGAAGCCGCTGGAGCGGAGCATGGCTTCGGTGCAGGCGCGGTTGGGCACCCACCAGTTGGTGTTGTCGCCGCTGTAGTTGTTTTCGATGAAGTACATGCTGGGATAGGCGGGGTGGGTGAAGTGGGCGGTTTCGGCAAAGTTGTAATCGTTGGCGACCGGTACGAGGTCCTGGCTGCCGCGCTGCATGGTCTGGAAAAGGAGCATGTCTTTTGCGACGTGCTGGTGGATGAGGTCGAGCGCAAGCAGGGGGTGGCGCAGGTGGTAGAGCACGCCCATGAAGATTACAAGGTCGAAGGTTTCGCCAAGGGCACCGACCTCCCAAACGTTCATTTTGCGGTATTCGACGTCGAGCCCGGCCTGCGTGGCGGCAAAGCGGGCCTGGTTCAGGTACAGGTCTTCCATGTCGATACCGAGGACGCGGCTGGCACCGCGGCGCTTCATCTCAAGCGCATAAAAGCCGGCGTTGCAGCCGATATCCAGGACGGTTTTGCCGGTCATGTCAGTGGGCAGCGCATCGCGAAAGCTCGCGAACTTGACGCCGGGGTAGTCGCCGAGGAAGTGATGCGGGGCGGTGGGAAAGCCGCCGATGGTCATGTTGTGGAACCAGGGGCCGAGCCGTTCGATTTCGTGCTGTAGAGCGTCGCCGTTCAACTTCGTTTCTACCAACGTGCCGGTCTCCGTGGGGTTGTGTTTGGGCTGCGATGCAAGTGTACGTGGTGCAGGCGGCGCTGGCGTGTTTTGGTGGGATCGATGGTGACGACCTGCATTGTGCGGTCGCGCCGCAAAGGCTGTTTTCGATTGGGAACAGCTTTGCCGGAGAACGCCGGAGTGGATGTAAACGTGACTGCAAGGCTACCGTCCTATGTCGCGAACACCCGGTGCACACCGGTCGTTTTCGATTCCAGGAGAACCAATGTTTCGACTCTGCCTTGCCGCGCGCCGTTTGTCCGCTGCCGTTGTTGCCACTGTGTGCGCGGCGCTGCTTTGTTCGACTGCGGCATTGGGGCAGACGGCGGTCATGATCCACGACGTGATGCAGAGCCTGCCAGGCGGCCCGTATCTGGGTACAAGCGTGACGACGAGTGGAATCGTGGTGGGCGTGTTGAGTACGGGCGGCTTTTACCTGAGCGAGCCGAGCAACGCATGGGACGGTCTTGTGTCGACGGCAGAAGGCATGCCAGTTTTTGTGTCGACGGTCAGCGGGTGCACGGGCGTCGCCGACGGGGATGTGTTGACCGTGACGGGAACCGTGGTGAACGGCACGGCGACGACGGCGGCGAACACGCCGGGCACGGGCATTCAGCCGACGGCGTGTACGAAGACCGGAACGGCGGCGATGACGCAGTCGATCGACCTGGCGAACTTCGGCGCACTAACGAGCTTTGGCGATGCGCTGAAATTCAGCGGCATGGCGGCGACGGACCGGTCCTTTGTGGCCATCGGACCGACGGCGGGAGCCCTGTCGGGCACCGGCACGGGTATCGATAGCAACGGACAGTTCTGGGCAGTGCTGTCGGCGAACATTACGACAAATAACCACCTGTTCCGCGGCGCGGGGATTGCGCCCGATGAGTACACGCCGGCGGGCGCGCCGAGCGGCGTGCCGACGTGGGCGGGCAATCCGCAGCGCATTCTGATCGATACGACGACGTTCGGCGGCAACCCGGTGAACATTACGGTGGGCCAGACCATCACCTGCGCCAACGCCAACACCACAGGCAAGGGGGCAACGGCGGGCATCGGATTGATCGACTACACGCCGGGGTATGCGCGGCTGCTGATCTTCAAGGAAACGACATGCACCGTGAGCGGGACGGTGGCGACGTCGGTCTCTGCGGCTGCGGATACCACGCACTTCAAGGTGGGTACGCTGGATGTGAGTACGTTCCTGGGCAGCGCGTCGCTGTTTTCGACCGCGCTGGCAAAGGCGACGCTGACGGTGACGGACGTGTTCGGGTCGCCGGATATTTTTGCGTTGCAACAGGTGGGCCAGCGGGACACGCTGCAGGCGCTGGCCGACGCCGTGAACGCGGCCAACGGCGGGTCGACGAATTACGTGCCGCTGGTGCCAGGGACGGACCTGGTGAACTCCGGATTCCTGGTGAATACGAACACGCTTAAAAACATGTCGGTGAGCGAGGTGGGCCGGGTTGCGACGTACATGTCGGCGAGTGGCGCGGCGGTGCTGTGGGACCACCCGCCAGTGGTGGTGCGGGGCGAATTTGCGCGCGTGGGCAGCAATTATCCGGTGACGGTGATCGACGTGGACATGCTGCCACGCGACAACAGCGGCGACGCGGCGCTGGGCGCGGACATTCGGGCGCGACGCGCGGCGCAGGCGGCGGCGGTCAGCCAGATGGTGCAGACGTACCAACTGGCGAACGCGAACGTGATCGTGGCCGGAAATTTCAACAGCTATGAGTACAACGATGGCTACGTGGACGTGCTGGGCGTGGTGAAAGGGTCACCCGCGGCGGCGGCAAACGTAACGACGTACCAGGCGACGAGTACGACTGCGCCGCTGACGGACTTTACAACGCAGGTGGTGGCAAACACGCGGTACAACGTAATCGAGCGCGGCAATGCGGCTTCAATCGAGCACATTCTGGCGTCGGCGACGGTGACGGATGCGACGACCGCGTCGGCGGCGCTGGCGAGCTATGTGAACGTGGTGACGCAACCACACTTTTCCGCCGATTACGCCGCGGTAACGGCGAACGATGCGACAACGCCGGCGGGGCTCACACCGCATGACGGCTTCCTGGTGAACTTTGCGATTCCCCCGGTACCGACGACAGCGACGCTGACGCCAGTCGCGCTGAACTTCGGCGATGTGGAGATTGGCGGCGGCACACGCACGTTGCAGTTGACGTTGACGAACACGAGTTCATTTGCGCCGGCAACGATCAACGTCAGCAGCATTGCAATCAGCGGTACAAATGCGGCGGAGTTTGCCTTTACCGACAACTGTACGGTGTTGACGGAAGGCGGATCGTGCACGCTCCAGGTAACGTTTGCGCCAACGGCGGTGGGAACGCGGACCGGCACAATCACGGTAAAGACTGACTCGACGAGCGATCCTAGCCTGACGGCGTCGCTTTCCGGCAACGGGATCGACACGACGGCGACGCTGACACCGACGGCGTACACGTTTCCGGCGACATCGGTGACCGACACGTCGGCTGCAAAGATATTTACGTTTGCAAATACGTCGAAGCAGGCCGCGTTGACGGTGGGAGCGGCGGCCGTGACGGGGGACTATGTGATTGCGAGCAACACGTGCACGGCACCGGTCGCGGTGGGTGGGACGTGCAGCATCGGCGTGGTGTTCAAGCCGGCGGTGTCGGGTGTGCGCGGCGGTCTGCTGACGGTGCCGAATTCGTCAAGCGCAGATGCCGTGCTAACGGCGTCGCTGAGCGGCACGGGTGTGGACACCACGGCCACGCTGACGCCACTGGCAGCCGCGTTCCCGAACACGTATGCGGGTGGCGGTGTGTCCGCGGCGCAGACGTTTACCGTGACGAACACGTCGCAGGTTGCGATTGCGGTGAAAGGGGCGGCGGTGTCGGCCAACTTCAACGTAACGGCGAACAACTGCCCGGCGACGCTGCTGGCGGGTGCGAGCTGCACGGTGCTGGTGGCGTTTGCGCCGGCGACGGCGGGTGCATTGACAGGCACGCTGACGGTGACGGACGGCAGCACGGCCAACCCGGTTCTGACGGCGGCGCTGACCGGGACAGGGCTGGCGACGACTGCGGTGTTGACACCGGCGGCACAAAACTTCGGAAATGTGGTGCTGGGCAGCACGTCGGCATCGTTCCCGTTCGTGTATAGAAATACGTCGGCGATCCCCCTGACGGTAACGGCAGCGGTGGCGACGGGGGACTTCAGGGTGTCGGCGAGCGGCTGCGCGACGGTGGCGGCTGGGGCAAGCTGCACGATAGGCGTGGTGCTCACGCCGTCGGTGCTGGGGGCGCGTACGGGCACGTTGACGGTAAGCAGTTCGGCGTCCGCAAACCCGGCGCTGCTGGCGGCGTTGACGGGCCGGGGCGTGGCCGATGTGGAGGCGAATGCGGCGGCGCTGGACTTTGGTACGGTGGATGTGGGGGCGCACTCCGCGGCGCAGGTCGTGACGATCACGAACTACACAGCGGCGCCGATCAGCCTGACGAGCCTGGCGGTGCTGGGGGACTATGCAGACGGGACGACGTGCGGCGCGGTGTTGCCGGGATTGTCATCGTGCACCGTGACGATCGTGTTTACGCCGACGGCGGTGGGCGTGCGGCCCGGAACGCTGGTGGTGACGACGAACGATACAAAATATCCGTTGATTACGGTGCTGCTGACGGGATCTGGCGCGGACTTTAGCCTGGCGATGCTGCCCGCGAGCGGCAACATGGTGGCGGGCAACGGTACGGTCACAACGACGGTAACGGCGACCGCGTTGGGTGGGTTTAACGCGCCCATCACAATGACCTGCACGTTTCTGGCTGTGGCGAGCACATGTACGCTGCCGAACGGGAGCTTTACCCTAAGCGGCACCACGGCGCAGCGGATGGCGATCACCACGACGAGCCAGTACACGGTGGTGGGCTATGGCGTGGCGGGGTCGCCGCGGGCTGCGGGGTTGGTGTTGGCGCTGGGCGCGGCGGCTTTGCTTGCGCTGGCGCGGCGGCGGATGGCGGTGCGGGTGCGGCTGCTGGGGATCTGCGGCGCGTGTCTGCTGGTGCTGGGTGGGCTTTCCGGCTGCAGCGGCAAGTATCCTGACCTGAACTCACCCTATACCGAGCCCGGGAGCTACACCTACACGGTGACTGCGACGGACGGGACAGTCTCGCACACGGCAACCTATACGCTGGCGGTGCGGGCACGGTAGGGTATACCGCGGGCCTGCGCCTGGCCGTTCCAGTTGTAGCGGCGGAAATGTTTTCGGCGGGTTGTAATCGCCGGCTTCGCGGCAGGCGTCGCACGAACTACAGCAGTCCACAAGGGGAGTCCGCGCTGCCCGGGTCGGATTCTCTGGAGCCCTGCGCGCACGTCCGCAGGTGCTGTTTGCGGGCGGCCTCCGTGTTACGGCTGGCGGCGGTCGCATAAACGTTTCGGCACGACAGGTTCAGCACGGCGACTCCAACGGTACGAGGATATGAGATGGCATCTACACTAACGGCGGACTTGATCGGACTTGTAACCGAGAAACGCACGCTGACGGAGCTGGACGATATCGACCTGCTGGCGCGGTTGTATCGCCCGCGGCTGCTGCGGTTTGTGTCGGCGCAGGTGCGCGACGACGACCTGGCATTTACGGTCGTGCAGGACACGCTGCTGAAGGCATACCGCAACCGCGCGGGATTCCGCGGGGACTGCAGCCTGAACACGTGGCTGACGGGCATTGCGCTGAACCTGATCCGCGATCATGCGCGCACCAAAAAATTCAAGTTCTGGCGCGCCGCGGAAAGCAGCGCGGTGGATGCGACGGAGATGCAGAACCACCTGCGGAGCGGCGGCAGCACGGCCGAGCAGGCAATGATCGCCAAGCAGCGGGCATTGACGGTGCACGACGCCATCGGGCAGCTTTCACCGAACCAGCGGGCGATTTTTAGCATGCGTTTTCTTGAAGAGATGGAGTTGCAGGAGATCTCGCGGGCCATGAGCATGCCGGTGAGCACGGTCAAGACGCATCTGCACCGCGCAACCAGGGTGGTGCGGGAACGCGTGCGGGGTGCGGCATAATGACAGAGCTTATGAGTGACGAGGAATTTGAGCGGCGGCTGATGGAGCGGCTGGGCGGTGCCGACCGCAACGGGGCAAATGACACCGCGCATGCCGCCGAGGCAGGGAGTGGGGATGCGGCGGACCTGCTGGCCATGACGGAGGCGCTGGAGAGCTATCGGGAGCGGTCGCTCCACTGGGCTGCGCAGCGGTCTGCGGCAATGCCGCCACCAGCCGTGCCGCGGCACGCAGCCTGGCTGGACGCGCCGCAGTGGGCGCTGGGAACGGTGGCATTTTGTGCCTGCGTGGTCGGCGGTGCACTCTATACGCACCATCAGGCAGCGGTGTTGCAGCAGGCCGCGGTGGCTCTGCCGGCTGCGCCCACGCAGGAGGCGCTGCTGGCTGACAATGAATTGCTTTCGTCGGTGGATCATGCGTTGCGCAGCAGCGTAGCGCCCACAGCGGGAGAGCTTGGATTGACGAAAAACCCTGGCCGGTGACAGAGCAGGGACGCACGGTACGACGCAGCATTGCCTGGATGGAGCTGTTGGTTTAATGGAGGCTTTGCCCGATGGCTGTTCTCTTCAAGTCTGAGAAAGGGCGTACGCGGCTTGCGCTGCGGCTCGCACGATGTAGCGTGCCGCACCGCGTCCTATGCCGCGTCCTGTGCCGGGGAACGGTTGCGCTGCTGCTGGCCGGAGCAACCTGTGCGGCGGTGGCGCAGGGCCCGGGTGGCGGCCGGCCGGGCGGTGGTGGTGGCGGCGGATTTCCAGGTGGTGGCGGGAACGGTGGCCGCCCGTCCGGCTTTCCCGGCGGTGGCAGACCAGTGGGCGGTGGCCCCAGCGGCGGCAGGGGTGGTGGCGGCGGCACAGTGCCGTCGCCGGAACGGAACCCCTTGCGGCGCGGGCCTGTTGGCCGCTGGTGGGACGATTCGCGTTACGCGCAGTCGGTCGGGCTGACAAACGAGCAGCAGCGGCGCATGGATGCGGTGTTTGAAGAGAACCGGCCTCTGCTGGTAAGCGGTTTGGACACGCTGCACAGGGCGGAAGCGCGCCTGAACGTGCTGTCGGCTTCTGACAATCCGAGCGAGGACACGTTGAACGGGGAGATTCAGACTGTGGCACAGGCGCGCGCCGACCTGGAAAAAGCGAACACGCACATGGTGCTGCAACTGCGCAATGAAATGACGAAGCACCAGTTGAAAGAGCTGGACAAGTTGAAGTAAAAGGCGGCTCGCTTGCGGGATGGCACTCCCGGCAGCCTTAGTCCCGAGGACGCCGTGTGTGCCGGCCTGTGCAGCGCGTATCGGCGGGCACATCTGGCAGTGTGTCCTGTGCAGCGCTCGCGGATGCGTGGTCTGTCCGCTTTATACTGCTTGGAGTTATGAGCCAGAGCACAGCCGGCACCGAAGCCGCCGCACGCATTATCGACATTGGGCAGATCATGCGTCTGCTGCCACACCGCTACCCGTTTCTGTTGATCGACCGCGTCGTAGAGGTGGAGCCGCGCGAACGGATCGTTGCCATCAAAAACGTGTCGATGAACGAGCCCTTTTTTCAGGGACATTTTCCCGATTACCCGCTGATGCCGGGGGTGCTGATCGTGGAAGCCATTGCGCAGGCGGGCGGCGTGCTGCTGCTGGATGAGATTCCGGATCGCGACGGCAAGCTGATGGTGTTTACCGGCATCGATGGCGCGAAGTTTCGCCGGCCCGTTACGCCGGGGGACCAGTTGCGCATCGAGGTCAAGGTACTGCAGTGGCGCAGCCGTGCCGTCAAGATGCAGGGCACCGTGATCGTGGACGGCAAAATTGCGTGCGAGGCGACGGTGATGTGCCAGCTTGTGCCGAGGCCCGGAGCGGGAACCGCACCGGCGACGTTGCCGGCACAGACGGAGAGCATTCCCGCGGCAATGGGTGTGGAAACGCCGGTGGCGGGAGCGGAAACGCCGGTGGCGTCGGGCGCGCAGACCGTGGGTGAGTCGAACGCGGAACAGGAGCCGACGGCGCTGCCCGAGGCCGCGGTCTAGCCGTGCCGATTCATCCCAGCAGCATCGTTGCACCGGGCGCTCGTGTGCCGCAAAGCTGCACGGTGGGGCCATTCTGCACGGTGGGTGCAAACGTGGTGTTGGGGAATGACTGCGAGTTGGTAAGCCACGTGGTGCTCGACGGCCATCTGACGATGGGCGACCGGAACCGGGTATTTCCGTTCACGTCGCTGGGGATCGAGCCGCAGGATTTGAAGTACCGCAACGAGCCCACAAAGCTCACCGTCGGCAGCGGCAACGTGATTCGGGAATCGGTGACGATCTCGCGCGGCACGGCGGGCGGCGGCGGCGAAACCACGGTGGGGGACGACTGCCTGATTATGGCGTACGCACACATCGGGCATGATTCGCACATTGGCAATGGCTGCATCCTGGCGAACGCTGCGACGCTGGCGGGGCATGTGACGGTCGAAGATTATGCCGTGGTGGGCGCGCTGAATCCGGTACACCAGTACTGCACGATCGGAACCTATGCGTACGTCGGTGGCGGCACGACGATCACGCAGGATGTGCTGCCGTATTCGCTGACGAGCGTGCGGCGCGAGAACCGGGCGTTCGGCCTGAACCGGATCGGCCTGGAGCGGCGCGGCTTTACGCCGGACGAGCTAAAGCAGTTGCGTGCGGCCTACCGGCTGCTGCAGGCGAGCAAACTGAACACGTCGCAGGCGCTCGAGGCGATTCAGTCACGCCTGGATGCGGGTGAGTTCGGCGAGCGGGTGGCGTACCTGGCACGGTTCATCGCAAAGAGCGAGCGTGGCGTCATCAAGTAGGCCGGGCCGAACCGCCGGCGACCGCTAGAAGTTGCCGCGAAAGCCAATCGTCCGCAGTTGAGCGCGGGTGACCGTGGCCTGAATGCCGTCCAGCGGAAACGTCGTCCACACGCCGACGCCCGCGGCCTCCAAACCACGCAGCGCCTCGCCTTCACTGCGCACGCGCAGGCGGTGGACGTGGGTCATGGCAAACTGCTGCTGGCCGCCGGCGGCGGGCTCCGCATCCAGCCAAAAACCGGAGCCGAGACGGCGAAAGTGGAAGTGGACGAGGTTGGTTTCCATCGGGCTATATACCGGAATACAAAAGTGCAAGCAGCAGATGAAGTGCCTTGTCAACGGTGTCTGGTGAGGCGCGTTCAAGATACCGTGCTTCCCGCGCGACTAAATCGAGGCTGCGTGGCTGGTGGCAGAGGATATAGCCAGTGGTGCGTGTTTCCTGCGGCGGTAGTGGAACGGCGAATCCCTTGTTCCGTGCGAACGCCCCGCCGGAGGTAATGGGCAGCACAATGGGAATCGAGGCTTCGCGATTGAACTCTTCGGTGGTGACGACGAGGACCGGACGGGTTCCTTGCTGTTCGCGCCCGAAGGTCGGTTCAAGAGTGACCAGATAAATGTCGCCGCTCCGGAACAAGTTAGAGCAGTTCCCGGCCGACTGCAGGGGAATGGACCCACTCCTGCTCTTCGTCCGAGGGAGGAATGGAAAAGTCACATTGGTCCAGCATCTCGCGAAGCGTGTAGCGCGGACGGTAGGCCGGAGCAAGAGCAAGCCCCGATGTTTCAGCGCGCAGCGTGATGGACTGCCCGGGCGTTGCATGAAGCTGCGTCAGCAAGTCTGCCGGAACTTCCACGACCACGGTGTCATCCAACTGCTTCAGGATCGCTGTGTGCATGCCTGCCTCTTTCCAAGTTTTCCAAGTATAGATGCCCGGGTTTAACGCTTGCGGCGCTTGCCGTGCCGGGTTACCGGCGGTTGACACCAGCAGAGGTCTGGTACTGCCGCCACCACAGGGAGTTTGCGGCGGCACCGGTGAACTCAGCCGGGCAGCCGGGTTCGGGCACAAACAGGGGCATGCCGGCGGTTGCGGCGACTTCGGTCAGGCGCTCGGGGGGCTGATCCCACGCGTGGAAGGCGAGGTTGAACAGGCCCCAGTGGATCGGCATCAGGCATTGCGCGCGTAGTTCCCGTGCGGCAAGCAGAGCGTTGTCGGGGCCAAGGTGGATCTCGTGCCACAGCGGGTCGAAGGCGCCGATTTCGAGCAGCGCCAGGTCGAACGGGCCGAACCGTTCGCCGATCTCGCGAAAGCCGTCGTAGTAGCCGCTGTCGGCACCGTGATAGATGCGGTGGTGCTCGGTATGCAGCACGAAGGAGGACCAGAGCGTGCCGAAGCGCTTGAGCGAGCGGCCGCTGAAGTGGCGGGCAGGTAGCGCCGTCAGGGTAAGCGGCGTGCTGCTGCCGGAAGGTACGGTGAACGTGTCCATCCAGTTCATGGTGTGGATGCCGCCGGCACCGACACCCCAGCGTTTCAGGTGCGTGTCGACGCCGTCGGAACAAAGGAACAGCGGCTTGCGTTCTTCCAGTTGTTGCAGCGCGGCGGCGTCAAGGTGGTCGTAATGATCGTGGGTCAGCAGCACGGCATCGAGCGGAGGCAGGTCGTGGATTGCGAGCGGCGGTGCAAAGAAGCGTTTCGGCCCGGCCCACTGCACCAGCGAGGCGCGTTCGGAGAAAACGGGGTCGACGAGCACGGTGGTGCCGTCCTGTTCGAGCAGCAGCGAGCTGTGGCCAAGCAGTGTAATGCGCAGACCGCTGGCGGGCGGCTCACGAAAAACGGCGGGGTCGGTCTGAAACGGGCCGAGCACACGTTTGGGGACGGTTTCGGCTTTGTTGGTCAGGGACTTCTTCAGCGCGGTGAACAGGATACGCGTGGACGCCATCTCCGTCGGCACCGGGTTCATCCATTTGCCGTTGCGGCACTCTGCGGGTTTCAACAAGCTCATTCAACTTTTACGATACCGGATGCGGTCTGTCCGGCGAATCCGCACGGGAGCCCGCGTCGCTATTCGTAGCGTGCGGCAGGCCGCACGGAGTAGGCTTAGGGGACAGGAAAACGGACGATGGGCTGGAACGAAGGGTTAAAGCTCGCGATGCAATCGCTGTGGGCAAACAAGCTGCGCACGGTGCTTACGCTGCTTGGCGTGGTGATTGGCGTGGCCGCGGTCATTGCAGTGGTTACGCTGGTGAACGGCGCGAATGCGTATGTTGCCACCAAGGTGAACAACTACGGCGCGGACGTGATGACTGTGAGCAAACGGCCGCAGATCATCACCAGCTATGAAGAGTGGATGCGCTATCAAAAGCTGAAAAACGTCGACATGGCGCAGTTCCTGTACGTGCAGCAAAATTGCCACGTGTGCGACGGAATCGGCGCGCAGCAGGCCACCACAGGCAGGGTGTCGTACGGCAAGCAGAGCACGACGGACACGACCATCCGCGGCAACACCTGGCAGATGCCGCAACTGCAGAATCAGACGATCGTCGAAGGCCGCGGCTTTACCCCGGCGGACGACGACCACGCCTCCCACGTCGCCATCGTGGGTGCGGACATCCAGGAAAACGCGCTCAAGGGCGAAGACCCCATCGGCAAGGAAATACGGGTCGACGGCGTGCCCTACACGATCGTTGGGCTTGGGGAGAAGCAGGGCAAGACGCTGGGCAGCAGCCAGGACAACTACGTCACGGTACCGCTGAACGCGTTTCAGAAAACGTATGGCACGGCCAAGACGCTGACCATCTACGAAAAGGCCGGCAACGGCACCGACGCCCTGGAGTCCTTGAAAGACGAAGGCCGGGTGCTGATGCGCGCCGCACGCCACGACAGGCCGGGGCAGGACGACAGCTTTACCATTGAAACCAGCGACACGTTTGTGGGGCTGTGGAAGAGCATCAGCAGCGGTTTCGAGTCCGTCGCCGTGGCCATCGCTGCCATTTCGCTCGTTGTCGGCGGCATCGTTATCATGAACATCATGCTGGTAAGCGTGACGGAGCGCACACGCGAGATCGGCATCCGCAAGGCGCTCGGCGCACGGCAGCGCGACATCCTGGTGCAGTTCCTGATGGAGAGCGCGTCCATGGCGCTGGTAGGCGGCCTGATCGGCGTGGCCTGCGGTGTGCTCATCGCGCAGGCAGTCACCATTTTCCTTGGCTTTCCCTCGTCCGTGGCGCTGTGGAGCGCGCTTGCGGGCATGCTGGTGGCAACCAGCGTCGGCATCTTCTTCGGCGTGTACCCGGCGCGCAAGGCCGCCATGCTCGACCCCATTGAAGCCCTGCGCGCGGACTAGGCGCGCTTCACCCCACGCATCCGCACACCACCGCAAGGACACCGGCCATGTCGACCGCCACACAACCCGTTCCGCTTCAGGGCTCACAAAAAGAGCGCGCCATTGCCGCCGTGCGCGAGCCGGTGCGCATGGCCATGGACCAGCTTCGCGCCAACAAGCTGCGCTCCGGCCTTACGATTCTGGGCATCGTCATCGGCGTCACCACCGTCATTGCGATCTCGTCCGTCATCAACGGGCTCAACCAGCGCGTGGGCGACATGGTGTCGTCCTTCGGCACCAACATCCTGTGGATTGCCCGATTCGAGTTCGGCTTTGGCCGGCCCACCACCGAGATGCTGACGCGCAAGCAGTTGACCTACGATGACGCCATCGCCATGAAGGATCTCAGGCACGTCGTCGCTGTCGTGCCGTCCCTGCGCTACCAGGGTGACGGCAGCTTCGGCCAAAACTCCGTCAACGCCAAATATGGCAAATTCAAAGCGGAAAACCTGCAACTGGAAGGCGTGACCGCCGACAATGCCAACGTGTACGACCTGGTGCTGACAGAGGGCCGCTACTTTAGCCAGCGGGAGAACGACCTTGCCAGTAACGTGGCCGTGCTGGGCCACGATACGGCAGAAGACCTGTTCGGTCAGGACAACGCCATCGGCAAGGAGATCGACGTCTCCGGCACCTTTTTTACCGTCGTGGGCGTGCAGGACAAGCAGAAGTCGGCCTTCGGCGGCGGGAAGAACCCTGAAGACAACACCGTCCACATTCCCATCACCACCTTCAAGCACCTGCATCCGGAGGTGCTCGAATACTGGATCTCCGCCAAGTTCGACGACCAGAAAAACAAGGCGCTGGTGGAAGACGAGGTCCGCGAACTGCTGCGCCGCCGCCGCCGGGTAAAGAACGAGGCCGACGACAACTTCGCCATTTTCGGCTCGGACTCGATCACGCGACTGTGGAGCCAGATCACCGGCAGCCTGTTCCTGCTCATGTTTGGGTTGAGCGCGGTCGGCCTGCTGGTGGGCGGCGTGGGTGTGATGAACATCATGCTGGTCAGCGTCACGGAGCGCACGCGCGAGATCGGTATCCGTAAAGCGATCGGCGCCAATCGCCGCACGATCCTGCTGCAGTTCACGCTGGAAGCGGTGACGCTGTGCGCGGTCGGCGGGTTCATCGGCGTGCTTGTGGGCTCCGCCTTCGGCTTTGGGCTCAGCCTGGTCCTGGCGTCCAGGGTGTCGCCATTCTGGGTCGTCTCGGCGTTTATCGTCTCGTGCAGCATCGGCCTGATCTTCGGCATTTACCCGGCGTGGAAAGCGGCCAGCCTGAACCCGATCGAGGCGCTGCGGTACGAATAGGCGGCAGCTCCGCAAGCTAAAAGCGGAGCCGCCCGCCCTTGCGAAATTTATGCCTGCGGCCCTGTAACAGCCACCATCCAGCCCACGCCGAACCGGTCGGTGACCATGCCGAAAAGCGGCGACCAGAACGTGGGCGCGAGCGGCATCTGCACCGACCCGTTGTCGCTCAGCGCCGTGTACAACCGGCGCACCTCGGCTCGTCCGCCATGTCCACGGAAACACGGAAGCCACCCATCGCTGGGCCGCCCGGATAGTCGCACCCCATCAGCGTGGACGCACCAAGCGCCAGGGCCGTGTGCATCACCATGTGCTTCGATACTTCCGGCACCGGCGAGCCGCCCGGCGCTTCGCTGTAGGTCATGGTCATGGCGATAGGACTTCGAAACGTGTCCGCGTAGAACGCAAATGCCTCGCGGCATTGCCCGTTGAATTGCAGGTAGATGTTGGTCGTCATCGGTCTCACTCTCGCGCGTGTGCGGCGGTCACAGGCATGGTGCAGCACACGTCGTTTGCGCGTCAATGCATTTATGCGAGCCGCTTGCGCACCCAGCGCCGCGTGACCTCCGTCGCCACGCCGTACATCACATGGGTCACAAACTCGCTGCTGTGTTCCCGCAGGGGCTGCTTCCATGGCGGCACGTCCAGCCCGGCGGCGGGCACCAGCGACTCATGCGTAAAAAACTGCAGCACAAAGCCAAAAGCGCTGCCATAGCCCGCCGTCACAATGGGCGCAACCTCCGCGATGGCACCGTAGATCGCGCCCGTACCCCCGCCAAAGATGAAGTGGATCACCTGCATGCCCACCTGCTCCTGCGCGTGCGTCATGGGATGGCCAATCAGTTTGCGCTCCAGCAACACCGGCGGCGGTGTCTGGCCCTGGGTGCGGGGGTTGTACACAAGTTCGCCTGCAATCTTCGCAACGGAGCCGGCAAACCCGCCGATCAGCCCGCACAGCAGGCCCTTCGCAAGATTGCGGCGGTACGTCGATGCGATGTGTCCCATGGGGTTCTCTTTTCTTCCGTGTGTATGCTCTGCGGACCTCTATCGTACGTTGTTCGTCGCCGCGGCTTCGGCTGGAGTGCACGTCTCAGGCGAAGGATTCGCTATGCTGAAAGTAGTGCTCTCCTTCCTGCCATTCCTCGTCCATCTGGCAACGCTGCTGCTGACGTTTGCGGGCCTGGCCTATCTGTCGCTGTGTCTGCTGGCGGTGCGGTCGTTCCGGCGGCAGCCACGTCCGGCGGCGGGGGCGCTGCAGCCCACGGTGTCGGTGCTCAAGCCGGTCAAAGGCTTCGACCCCGGCCTGATCGAGGCCGTTCGCAGCCATTGCGCGCAGAGCTACGGCGGCCGGTTCGAACTGCTGCTGGGCGCGGCCGGGTCCAGCGACGAAACCGCCGCGCTTCAGGCCATGGCTGCGCAACTGCATGCGGAGTTTCCCGCCGTGCACCTGCGCGTGGTGCCGTGCCCACAGCGGCTGGGCACCAACGGCAAGGTCAGCACGCTGCTGCAACTGGTGCCGCACGCGCTGGGTGACGTGCTTGTGATCAACGACGCCGACATCCGCGTAGGCCCCGGCTATCTGGCGGCCATTACCGACGCACTTGCCGGCACTGACGCACCTGCCGGCCCCGCCGTGGGCCTCGTCACCACGCCCTATTTCGCACTGGCGGAAGGCGGCCTGTGGTCGCGGCTGGAGGCGCTCGGCGTCTCCACCGGCTTTCTGCCGTCGATCCTGGTGGCCCGCATGATGGAGGGTGGCCTGCGCTTCGGCCTGGGCAGTACGCTGGCGCTCTGGCGGGGCACGCTCGACCGCATCGGCGGCCTGCAGCCGCTGCTGGAATACCTGGCCGACGACTACGAGATCGGCGCGCGCACCGCGGCCCTGGGTCTGCGCGTGGTTTTGTCGCAAGAGGTCGTCGTCACGGGCGTGCCGCGCTACACCCTGCGCGCTTTCGTGGAGCATCAGCTCCGCTGGGCACGCACCGTGCGCGACGCCCGCCGGCTCGGCTACCTGGGCCTGGTCACCACATTCGCGCTGCCGTGGGCGGTGGCGAATGTGATTAGCAGCGGCGGTTCGCTGCCCAGCCTGTCTCTGCTGTCGCTCACCGTTCTGCTGCGCGTGGCGGTGGCGCTGACCGCGGGCGTCGGCACCCTGCACGACGGCCAGGTGCTGCGCGATATCGCACTTCTTCCGCTGCGCGACTTCTTCTCGCTGTTCTTCTGGGCGTGGAGCTACGCCGGCGACGACGTGGTGTGGCGCGGCGAACGCTTTCGCGTGCAGCAGGGCAAGCTGGTACGCCTGCCGCAAAACTCCGCGCCCGCCGCGCCGCGCTAGACCGATCCACAGGACCGTGTACGTGCGCGGATTTAAAGCACGCCATCCCATAGCCGCAACTCAGCCTGCTGGGGCTGTACGGCGACGTTGCTCGCACGGTCCAGGATCATCGTCCGCCGCTCGCTCGCGGTCCAGCGCGGCCAGGTGGGCAGCCCCGCCGCCGTGGGCGCACCGCCCCGGATGAACGCCGCCCAGGCCGCATGCATCTGCCCCGCAAGCGCCGTTGCAGCGGCGCGGTCCGCACGGTCGCCGCCAGGCTTGTTCCACACCAGCCCCACGTCTTCGGAGTGGAAGGCATACCCCGCCAGCCGGCCTCCCGTCTCCGCAAAGTCCAGCCGGTACACATAGGTCTCGCCGCCGTTCGCAGCGTGCGCCGCCGCCACGCGCATGCTCGGAATCCAGTACTCCTCGGCGGTCAGGGCACGGATGCGGCGCTGCTCCACCGTCAGGTCCGGATACAGCGCGGCATACTTCGCATACACCGGCGCAAACTTCTCGACAGGCATGTTGCCCAGGTCGGCCGCCACGGCGTCGTGCGACGGATGCGGCCCGACAAACAACGCGCTCTCGTCGCGGTTGGTGCCCAGCAGCAGGCGTTTGCCGCGGCTGCTACCGGTCGCAATCGATTCGATGGGTAACCGTGGCACAAGCCTGCCATCCACCTCGCAGCGCAGGGGAAAGTGCTGTGGCCAATCTTTGATGAACTGCTCCTGCACGGCGATCATGGCCGCCGGATCACCGGTTTTGAGCGACGCAGGCGGGCTGCCACTCGCCGCAGACCAGGCCTTGCCGAAGCCACGCGCCACCAATCGGCTGTCCACGTCGGACCACACGCGCTCCGCGCCGCCGCTCTCTGAAATCACGGCATGGAACAGCCCCTGCGCCGCCGGCGTGCCCATCAGGATGTCGCACAGCTTTGCGCCCGCGCTCTCGCCGCCGATGGTCACGCGCGCGGGGTCGCCGCCCAGGCTGGCAATGTTGTGCTGCACCCACGCCAGCGCGGCAATCAGGTCGCGCAGCCCGTTGTTGGCGGAGCCGTTGTACGCGTCGCCGTCCAGCAGGCCACCCACATTCAGAAACCCAAACACCCCCAGCCGGTACGCCACCGTAACGCACACGATGCCCTCCCGCGCAAACTCCGTGCCGTCGCTTACCGGGTCGAAGGCACGTCCGCCGGTAAAGCCGCCGCCATGAACCCACACGAACACGGGCAGCGAGCCGGCGCGCGCCTCCGCCGGCGTCCACACGTTCAGTTGCAGGCAATCCTCGCTCTTTTGCACCGTCGGCGACCCGGTCTGCCAGGGCTCCGCGCCAAACCGTGTGGCATCCACAACGCCCGGCCATGGCCTCTTCGGCACCGGCGCGCGAAAGCGCAGATCGCCCACTGGCGGCTCCGCGAACGGCACACCCCGAAACACACGCACGCCGCCGGCCTGCTCGCCGCGCAGGGTGCCCAGCGGCGTTGTGACTGTTGTCGTCGTGGCTGTTGCAGTCGTCGTGGCTGTTGCAGTCGTCGTGGCTGTTGCAGTCGTCGTCGCTTCTGCCCGCACAAAGCATGACAGCCGCGCACCCGCGGCGGCTACCGCTGCCGTGCGCAACAGCGTGCGGCGTGTCCATCTTGCATCGTTCGTCATCGGTCTCCTGTCGGTTCCAAAGCCGTCGTGCGGTCAGGCTGGTTGCTCACAACCATCTTGCCGCCGGCCTCTCCCACAACGTACGCCTTCCCCGGCAGGTTTGGCACGGCCTCCGGTGCTGTCCACAGAAACACGCGGCGTACCGACGCCCACTCCGCTCGCAGAGTTTCGTCGGTCTCGAACACCGGCGGCGCATCCGTGAAAAACGACCCGTACCAAAGATTGGCGGAGTGACCGTGCAACAGGTGCAGATCGTTGCGCCGCAGGTAAAAGCCGAGCGACGACCCGGCCTCGTACTCGCCGTTGATCACGATCAGGTCGCCCGCGCCCGCCTGCGCCGCGATGGCCTGCGCCAGCGACTTGCTCGTCAGCACCGGCGAAAACGTCGTCAACGCCACGTGCGATGCCAGCAGAAATCCCATTGCGCCCGCCAGCAGCACCAGGTTTGCGTGGTGTGGCCGGTACTCCCGCCGAAGCCACCACGCGGCGGCGGTGCTCAGCAAAAGGGACGCGCCCGCAATGCCCAGCGGCACCCGGAAAAACCCCATCGCCGCGCCGCTCAGGTCCAGAAAGTGGCCGAACGACAGGGCATAGTCGCCGGGATTCTGCTTCAGCACCCGCGCCAGCTCCACCCCCTGCACCGGAGCCCTGCCTGTCACGAGAAAAAACCCGCACACCAGCGCCGCCGCCCCTCCAAAGCACAGCAGCCCCACCGACACCCGCATCCCCGACCGGTGCAGCGTCTCCGGCGTGTGCATCGCCTCGGTTTCGTGCGCCTCGCGGTCCAGCCAGCCCGCCGCAAGCAGTGCCAGAAAGGGGATCGACGGCAGCACGTAGTATTCCTGCCGCGTGGAAAACGAAAAGAACAGCACCGGCAGCACGGCGGCAATGCCCAGCAACAGCAGCGTCTTCTCGCGCAGGTTCAGCGACTCGTCGGCCTGGCCTGTTGTTGCAAATCGTTTTGCATTAACGATTCGGCCAAGGGCACGCCGCCCCACCACGGCCCACGGCACGGCACGCAGCGCCGGGAACAGGAAGCCGCTCCACGGCAGCAGCCACACCAGCAGCAACCCCCAGAACAGCAGGAGCGGCACGGTGTCGTAGTCGCGCGGCACGCGAAGATCGAGATAGCGCAGGAGGTGCTCGTTCACGAAATAAAACCACGCCCAGCCGTGCACGTTGCCCGGCGTCGGGTCCGGCACGCTCCACCCGCGCCACGGCCACGGCAGCCACCGGCCCACGTGTGTCAGGCCGTGCGCATTGCCCTCGTCCGGCGTGGCAGCGGCAGCCGCCAGGTGCCACGGCGCGGCCAGCAGCAAAAACGTGACCAGCGCCGCCACCGGCCTCAGCTGCAGCACCCGCCGCCCTGTGCCGCGCACGCCGCGCGTCAGCAGCAGATACACCAGCACCGTGCCCACGGGAAAGACGAGCCCGATCAGCCCCTTGGTCAAAATGTTGAGCGCGCACGCCACGGCAAAGCCGAGGCAGGGCAGCGGCGGCACCGGCGCATCGTTTGGCACGGCCTCCGTGCGCCAAAAACACCACACCGCCGCCAAGAGCCACAGGCACACCATCGCGTCGGGAATCAGGATGCGCGTGAAGATAAACATGCCAAAGCTCGACAGCACGATCATGCCCGCGTACAGGCCGGCGCGCGCGGTGCGAAACGCCTCGCGACCAAAGCGTTCCGCCAGCAGGATCAGCAGCAGCGTGCCCAGCGCCAGCGGCAGCCGCGCCGTGCTTGTGTGCACGCCGAACACGCGCATACACGCCGCCATGCTCCAGTACAGCAGTGGTGCTTTTTCCAGGTAGCGAATCCCGTTGGCATATAGCGTCACCGGGTCGTGCCGCAGCACCATCTCGCGCGCCACCTCGGCGTGCACGCTGTCCGCGTCGTCGAACAGCGGTGGCGAAATCAGCGCAAACGTGCAGTAGAACGCAGACCATAGCCAGCCCAGCACCTGTAGCGTCGTCCTTGGCCGTTTTGGGTATGCCGTCAGCACCTGCTCGCATCATCGCATTCCACACGCGCCGGACATCGCGCCACGCCCGCCAGCACCGGCACGCGGCAGCAGCAAGCGCAGCACCAGCAACAAGCGCAGCGGCAGCGGTATCCTGAGTAACAGCACATGCGCCTGCGCAACGACCAACCCGACGCCGTCAACCAGCCTGCCGCCGATCTGCTCTTTGGCGACTGGTACCCGGCGCTGCGTACCGCGCGGCTGCGCGCCGGCACCATGCACACCACGCTGCTGCTCGGCATCCCGCTGCTGCTTGGCCGCAAGCAGGACCGCACCCTGTTCGCCATGCGCGACCTCTGCCCCCACCGCGGCATCCCGCTTTCCGCCGGCTGGTTCGACGGCGATACCCTGCAGTGCCGCTATCACGGCTGGCGCTTTGAGCCCTGCAGCGGCCAGTGCACCGATATTCCGTCGCTCACGCAAATCGACACGCTGCAGCCGACGAAAATCTATGCGGGCGCGTACCCATGCCGCGAGCAGGACGGCTATGCCTGGGTTTTTCTGCCCGCGCCCGGCATGGGCCGCATCACCGATATCACACCGCTGCCACCCGTGCCGCAGGTGCCGAAATTCAGCGCGGCCTTCCGGGAGGCGCACCTTTCCGCCGACCTGCCCTGCAACGTCGACCATGGCATTATCGGCCTTATGGACCCGGCGCACGGCCCGTTCGTACACCGCAGTTGGTGGTGGCGCAGCGCGGGGAGCATTCACGAAAAAACCAAGCGCTTCGAGCCGCTGCCCGAGGGCTTCCGCATGACCGCCCACGCGCCCAGCGCCAATTCCGCGCCGTACAAGCTGCTCGGCGTCTACGGCGAAAAAATCGAAACCACCATCGACTTCACCCTGCCCAACCGCCGCGTCGAAACCATCCGCGCCGGTGCAAAATGGTTCGCGTCCCTCACCACCGTCACGCCCGTCACGCCCTCCACCTGCCGCATCGACGTCGCCGCCGCCTGGAATATCTTTTACAACGTCCCCCTTGTGCCGCAGATCGCGAAATACTTCGGCGCGCGCTTCGTCGAACAGGACCAGCAGACCATGGTGCAGCAGGCCGAAGGCCTCCGTTACCGCCCCGCCATGATGCTGATCGACGACGCCGACAAACCCGCCAAATGGTACTTTGCCCTGAAACAGCGCCGCCTCACCGGCCAGGGCGAACACCCGCTGCCCGGCCCCGTCGATTTGCACTGGCGCAGCTGACCTGCACTGACCCAACTGATCTTGCTACAGCAATCCAGCCCTCTGCAGCGCCGCCCGAAGCGCCACCGTGCCGTCGCCCATCACACGTCCATGCCCCGTCACCACGGTCTTCGGCGCCACGTCCAGCAACTTGCGCGAACTCGCGTTTGCCAACCCCGCGTCCCAGCTAAAAATCTTTGGCAGCGGGAACCACCACGGCGTGTCCATCGCCGTCCGCATCACGCCGGCCATCGAGATCACCGCGTCTCCCGCGAACAGCGTGCCGTCCCGCTCGTCCAGAAAGCTCATGTGCCCCGGCGTGTGGCCCGGCGTGGCGATACACCGCAGCGACCCGAACAGCTCGCCTTCGCGCAGTGTGTGCGTGGGCCGCGTCTTCGTTCCAGGAAACAGGAACCCCTTCAGCGGCTTCTGCGGCTCGCCCGCCCGCAGGCTCAGGTCCTTGTGCAGCAGCGGTGCCTCGCGCTCCCCGATCGCCACCATCACGTCGCCGCCAAGCTCCTTGTGCAATGTGTCCAGCGATCCCACATGGTCCCCGTGCGCGTGCGTCAGCAGGATGCGCCGGATCGGCAGGTCGTACACCTTGGCCGCATCGATAATCGTGTGCGCGCTGCCCGGCAGCGATGTGTCGATCAGGGTAAATCCGTCCGTCTCCCGCACCAGAAACACGTTGGAAAACCGGAGCAGCGTGACCATGGTGGTGTGGTTGTCGACGCGGGTAAGATCCATTCCAAAATATCTCCTGACACAGTTCTCTGATGCCGTTGCGTGCCCAAACTCCGCATCCGGTTCCGCTGTAGCATTGCCGCAATGGGCACACCGCCGACCATCCCGCTCGACCGTGTCACCGACCGCGTCACCGACCGCGTTACCGTCGTGTTGGTGCGGCCACGCAACACGCTCAACATCGGTGCCGTGGCACGCGCCATGGTCGATTTCGGCTTCACCGATCTGCGCCTCGTCACGGACTATCCCCTGCCGTTTCAGCAGGCACGCAGCGCCGTCGATGCAGCGTCCGTTCTGGCCGCCGCCCGGGTGTTCGGCAACGTCGCGGACGCCATCGCCGACTCCCGGCTCGTGTACGGCACGACTGCCCTCGGCGAGCGCAACCTGCAGCACCCGGTAGATGTTCTGCGCAACGCGGCAGCCCCCATCGGCGCACATGCGGCACAGCCGCAAGGCCGCGTTGCCCTGCTCTTCGGCTCAGAGAAAACGGGCCTGTCGAACGACGAGCTCAGCCACTGCCACCGTCTGCTCACCATTCCCATGTGCACCGCCGGCGTCTCCATGAACCTCGGCCAGGCCGTCGCCGTAACGCTCTATGAACTGGTCCGCGCCGCGGACCCCCCGCGGATGTTGCCCGAAGCTGCCCTGCTCGCCACAGCAGGCGATCTTGCCCGCTTCGAAGGCCTGCTGCACTCCGTGCTTACCGCGTCCGGCTACGAAGAACGCCACCCCGGCAACCTCGCCGACGGCAACCTGCACCGCGTCGTCCGCCGCCTCGCTCTGCCCGCGGCAGACATCCCCGGCTGGCTCGGCATGCTGCGCCAGATCCTCTGGAAGCTGCGCCCTGGGCCGGAAGGCTCCTGATCCGCCAGCTCCGCACGCGTCGAAGTCCGGACGGACACAATCCAGACCGCGTACAGAACGCGGTATCATCTCCACATTCCACGGCCTCACCCCGCGCAGCCCGCCCGCGCACACCTTCGGCACGTTCAGGAGTCTTTCTGCCCATGTACCCCGCTTTTCGCCTGCTTTGTTGCCGCCGCGCGCTCGTTACCGTGTTCTTGGCCGTGTCCGCCACAGCCCATGCGCAGGCCGGCCGCGTTTACACCGACGCCGACTACCAGCGCGCCGTCAGTCTGCTGAACGACAGCACGGCACCCCTCATCGACCACGCCGTCAGCACCGTGCACAGCATGCCCGACAACCGCTTCTGGTACCTCGACGTGGATCACGGTGTCAGCACGCCCATGCTCGTCGACACGGCCACCCCCGGCAAAAAGGCCATCTACGATCCCCTGCGTATGGCCGCCTCCCTCCAGGCCGCGGGTCTCAAACAAGCCGACCCCAAAACCATAGTCCCCACCGAGCTTGCCCTGGCGGACAACGACACCGCCGCCCTGCTGACCGTGAACGGCTCGAAGTACCGTTGCGCCCTGGGCACGGCCTACACCTGCACCCAGGTGCAGCCGGCCACCGGCACCGCGAAGCCGGCCACCCGCCGCAACGCGCCAGACGCCGCGCCTTCGCCCGATGGCAAACGCGCCGCCTTTATCCGTGACTGGAACCTGTGGGTGCGCGATCTTTCCTCCGGCGCGGAGCACCAGCTCACCACCGACGGCGTCAAGGACTTCGGTTACGCGACCGACAACTCCGGCTGGCTGCACACCGACCGCGCCGTCGTCCTCTGGGCACCGGATTCCCGCCACATCGCCACCTTTCAGCAGGACCAGCGCAAGACCGGCAGCATGTACCTGGTCAGCACCGAGCTCGGCCATCCCAAACTCGACGCGTGGAAATATCCACTGGTGGGCGACGCCGACGTGACCATGATTCAGCGCGTCATCCTCGACGCGGATACCGCCACCACCGTCCGCCTGCAAACGCCGCCGGACCAGCACCGCAGCACCCTGTGCGACGACATCAGCTGCAACGGCGGCTGGGACGATGTGCAGTGGGCCGACGACAGCCAGACACTCGCCTTCGTCTCCACCTCGCGCGACCACAAGGTCGAAAACGTCCGTATCGCCACAGCCAGCACCGGTGCCGTGCGCGACGTGTTTGAAGAGCGCGTTGCCACGTTTTTCGACAGCGGCTACAGCCGTGTCAACTGGCGCTACCTCTCCAAACGCGACGAAATTCTCTGGTTCTCGCAACGCGGCAACTGGGGCAACCTGTACCTGTACAGCGCGAAGACAGGTAAGCTGCTGCACCCCGTCACGGCAGGCAACTGGAATGTGGGCACGGTGCTCGACGTAAACCAGGCAACCGGCGACATGCTCGTCACCGGCCTTGGCCGCGAGCCCGGCGTCGACCCTTACTTCTCCAAGATCTACAGCACCAATCTCGACGGCAAATCCATCCGGCTGCTGTCGCCGGAAGACGCCGACCACACCGCCTTCCTGTCCCACGACGGCCGCATCTTTATCGACATCTACTCCACGCCACAGCAGCCGCCCGCCGCCGTGCTGCGCGACCGCACCGGCAAGCTCCTTCTTCCGCTTGCCACCGCCGACATCACCCGCCTGCAGGCCACCGGCTGGCAGGCCCCCGAAACCTTCCACGTCAAAGCGCACGACGGCATCACGGACGTCTACGGCCTGCTGTTCAAGCCCGCCGGCCTTGACCCCGGCAAAAAATATCCCGTCATCGACTACATCTACCCCGGGCCGCAGGGTGGATCGTTCGGCCCGCACACGTTCCGGGCTTCGCGCAACGACAGCAACGCGCTCACGGCACTTGGCTTCGCCGTCGTCCACATCGAGGGCATGG
Organism: uncultured Terriglobus sp.; assembly: GCA_964244665.1. Classification (GTDB taxonomy): domain Bacteria; phylum Acidobacteriota; class Terriglobia; order Terriglobales; family Acidobacteriaceae; genus Terriglobus. The sequence goes on along the minus strand of CAXTJO010000013.1, from coordinate 31,231 downwards.
GCAATCCAGGTCGCTCCAAAGCCTTCCAGGATGAGTACATCCACGACATCGGCATCAACGCCGTGCCCGACCAGGTCAGCGGCCTGAAAGAACTCAGCACCCGCTATAGCTGGATCGACATGGATCGCACCGGCATGTGGGGCCACAGTGGCGGCGGCAATGCCACGGCTGCCACCATGTTCCGTTTTCCCGGCTTCATCAAGGTCGGCATTTCTGAAAGCGGCAACCACGAAAACCGTGACTACGAAGACGACTGGGACGAAAAATACGTCGGCCTGGTCGAGCGCAATCCCAACGGCACCACCAACTACGATTCGCAGGCAAACGCGCAGTACGCCAAAAACCTGCAGGGCAAGCTCATGCTCGCCCACGGCCTGCTCGATGACAACGTGCCGCCCGAAAACACCATGCTCGTCGTGGACGCGCTCGAAAAAGCCAACAAGAGCTTCGACCTCGTCGTCTTCCCCCGCGCCCACCACGGCTACGCCGACATGGCCCCCTACATGACCCGTCGCCGCTGGGATTACTTCGTCACCAACCTGATGGGCGCAACGCCCCCGGCCAACTTCCAAATGCCCGCAGCCCGTCCCTAGGGTCTGTCTAACGATGAAAGGCGGGCTTTAGGTAGTGTCTGACGAATCCAAATGGACCGGGTTCTTCGGAGGGGCACGGCTTTAGCCGTGCCATAAACCTCCTTTAAACGACGGGGCTTTAGCCCCTGAGGTCGGCTTTTAGCGTCCGCAAAGAGCAAAAGACCGATTCACCAGACCCTACCCAGCCTCTAAGATTCGCGTTTTGCTCTCCCACAAAGCCAGAGCCGACTCACCGGACACGATCCAGGTCACTCGATAAGAAGGGGTGCAGCCACCAGGCCGCACCCCTCTTATCGGAGGCACGGCCTATTCGCCGCCGGACTTCCTCACCTGCCACCCATTCGCTTGCGTCAGCACCATCGTGTCCGTCCCACTGCTCGCCGCGCCCAGTGCCGCACGCACGCTCGGATACGCATTCTGCACAATATCCGCCCGCGCCCAGTCCGCTACATTGCCGATGGTGTATGCATAGCTCACCGTCGTCGTTGCACCCACCGCGGGCTGCCCCTCCGGCGGCACACTGGTTAGGTTCTGCACACTGCGCTTGCCATAGCAAAAGTTGCCGTATCCCGGCTGCTGTGTGTCCGCTGTCCACAGCCCGCGGCCTTTGTCGCTCAGGTCGTAGTTGTTCACCTCTTTGCTCAGCACCAGCAGCTTCGTTTTTTCGGCCGTCGTCCGTGTCAGCAAACCCTGCTGCACCAGCGCGTCATAGCCCGCGGTGTCCGTGTCGTTTTTCGTGTCGGCCTGCGCGGGCAGCTTCTTTTCCGTGGGGAACAGGCATACCGGATGCGCGTCGTAATAGTTGTTCAGCCCGGCCTTCAGGTTCGCCGCGCTGTCCGTCTTCTTGTTGCAGCCCGCCGCCACCGTCACCATTACCGCCATCGCGGCAACCGCCGCCCTCGTCTTGCGCATGCCGTGTTCCTTCTTTCCGCGCCTCGAACCGGCGAAGCGCTGTCAGTCAGATGCAGCTTCGCGCCGCGCGCACACCTCCATGTGCCGCAAAGTAAAACATCCCCGGCGACACGCCAGCGGCCCATGTCCCGCACATCGCACAGCCGCTACAGTAAGAGGTATGCCGCCCCTCGTCTCCCCGCAATGGCTCGCCGAACACATGCATGAGGTCGTCATTCTCGACGCCACCCTGCCGCCCGTCGGCGTCCAGCCCGCACCCGACACCCACGCCGCCTACCTCGACCAGCACATCCCCGGCGCGATCTTTTTCAACATCGACACCCTCTCCGACCCCACCAGCGGCTTGCCCCACACCCTGCCCACCGCCCAGGCGTTCGGCCGGGCCATGTCCGCCCTCGGCGTCTCCTCCACCGCCACCCTTGTCGTCTATGAGCAGGGCCCCGTCTTCTCCGCGCCCCGCGCCCGCTGGATGCTCCAGACCATGGGCGCCGCCGACGTCTCTCTCCTCGACGGCGGCCTGCAGGCGTGGCTCAACGAAGCCCTGCCCACCGAGTCCGGCCCCGCTACCCGCAGCACCGCTACCCGCAGCTCCGCAGACTTCCAGGCCACACTCGACCTCTCCGCCATCGCGTCCTTCGACCAGCTCCGGCAGACCCTCGCCGCCAACGGCCAGGTGCTCGACGCCCGTTCCACCGGCCGCTTTACCGGCACCGCGCCCGAACCGCGTCCCGGTCTTTCCAGCGGCCACATGCCCGGTGCCGTCAGCATGCCCTACACCGGCCTCACGGACGGCGACCGCATGCTCTCCAGCCCACAGCTCGAACAGCTCTTCGCAGATAAGGGCGTCGACCTCTACCGCCCCATCACCACCACCTGCGGCTCCGGCATCACCGCCGCCGTCGTCCTGCTTGCCGCCGAGCTCGCCGGCGCGCAGGACCTCTCCCTCTACGACGGCTCCTGGGCCGAGTACGCCCAAAAACCAGACAGCGTCATCGTCCGGGACGACACCGCCTGACCGTTATTCCTTCAGCAACACGTCCCTGCCCTGCGGCACACTGCGAATCGTCGCCACCGGCAGCTTTGTCTGCGCCTCCGCTATCCGCGCAATTCACCGGCTCAACGCCACCTCCTCATACCGCCCCGCCTTGAACTCGCCTCGATGTCGGAGGAATCCGTCTGTCGCTGCTGAACGACAGCAGGCTCTTTGCGCCTCCAGTTTCAAATACTCTGTGCCTGCACCTGCAGGAGACACCGGATGCGGTCCAGACCCTCACTCTACGTTTGCTTGCTTGCCCTGCTCTTGCCGTCGTGCGCCCTCGCAGACTCGCTCTTCTCCATATCGGGCGACCTGACAAATGGCGGCACCTTCAACGGCTCGCTCTCCATCAGCACACACGGAGAAGGATACGTCCAGGGAACCTACAGAAACGGGTCGTATGCGTTCACGCTGCCTGTGCATTACCTGGGGGAGCAACTGCAGGAGAACGGCTACGTGCTTGTGGATGCGTTTCCCGTTCCCGCTCCCCAGTTCGACCTGTCCCTCTATTTCCCTGTACCGACCTTAGCCGGGTACTCGGGCGGCAACCTCTGCGCCATCTACAGCAATACCTGCCCCGGTTTCGCCGTTTACAGCTCCTATAGCGACGGCAACACCAACTTCGCCTACTTCCTTCACCTGACCGCGACAGCAGCCGCTACGCCCGAACCCTCAACCTTTCTCCTTCTCGGAACGGGTATCCTGGCCGCGGCAGGCAGTGCCCGCCGACGATTCCGGGCCTGACTACCCGCACCAACTACCCGCACCGACAACCTGCACCGACCGCTGCGCACTTACGCCGACCCGTCCCTCGGGCAAAGCTGACAGACGCCGCACGGCACTTTTCCTAAGCCCACACGCGCCGCTAGAACTCGTAAGCCCACACCCGCGCCCTACATATACTCACTGCCGTACAACACCGGAATCTGCGTAAACGCAATCCGCGTCGGCGCCGATTCACGCGCCGGCAGCATGCCCGCAAAGTGCAGCGTCGTGTGCCCATACTTCAGGTTCAGCCGGTCCAGCGTCCGCGACAGCGCGTTCCGGTTATCCGCATCCCCAAACAGCGTCGGCTGCTGCTCACTCTCCGGCAAAAGCCGCCCCATCGTCACACCCACAAAAAACGGCCGCTCATGCGCCGGTCCCGCCGGCTGCTGCGACCACATCTTCCCCAGCGTCTCCAGCAGGGTCAGCGTGTCCTGGCACGCCGGAAATTTCGCCTCCATGCCCCACCCATCGTGCTTGATGCCGCTGGTATGCTGCTTCACCTTGCGCCCATCCGCCTGTTCCCGATTCAGCTGATACCGCACCGTCAGCGCCATCGACTCCGCGCAAAACTTCTCCATCCGCAGCCGCATCGCCGCCTTGTGCAGCAGCTTGTGCGCCACCGCCCACGCACCCTCCCGCGTCCGGTGTTCCGGCCCCAGCACGTGGCTGTGCCCCAGGCTTTTCTGCATCTCCCGCGGCAGCGGCGCGCCGTCGTCGCCGGTGTCGTGCCCCCGCAGCCAGTGGTACAGCCGGTCGCCCCACACACTATTCCATAGCGCATGCATCCCCGCGCGATCCAGCCCCAGCAGCTGCGGCATCGTCGTCACGCCTTTCTTGTTCAGCATCAGCTCCGTCCGCGCGCCCACCCCCGGCAGGTCCCGCAGCTCCAGCGGTGCCAGCGCCCGCGGCAACTGCGACGGCAGCAGCCCTATCAGCCCGTCCGGCTTCTGCATGTCGCTCGCAATCTTCGCCAGGTACCGGTTCGGCGCCATCCCGATGCTGCACCGCAGCGTCTCCCCCACATCCTCCCGAATCGCCTCCTTGATCGCGAGCGCAATGGCCCGCGCCCGCGGCGGCTCCCCTTCCCGCCCCATCAACTGGCACACCATCTCGTCGATCGACGGCGTGTGCGCCACCGGGCAGCACCGCTCCACCGCCGCCGCAATCCGGTGGCTGTACTCCGCATAGGTCGAGTGATTGCCCTGCACCATCACGATCTCCGGGCAAATCTTCTTCATGTCGCCCACGCGCGTGCCCGTCTTGATGCCCAGCGCCTTGGCCTCGTAGCTCGCCGCAATCGCCACCGTCGTGTCCGCAAACGTGGGCACCACCGCCAGCGGCCGCCCCCGGTATTCCGGGTGAATATGCTGCTCCACCGACGCAAAAAAGCTGTTCAGGTCCACATGCAAAAACCCAAACCGGTCGGCCTCAGGCAGTGAACTCACACCAGCATTCTATTCGCTTGCTCTTCGCCTTTACCACCAAATTCCGCAGATGCACAATCCCCGGTGCACCCAACAAACTGTCATTTCGACCGGAGGACGAACTGCTCCATCGTTCGTCCGCAGCGGCGAAACCCCATTGTTCTCCCCAGCCGCTATCGCAGACGCGCTACCCTGAACCGTGCCCCCCACCACCGTCTGCATTGTCGTCAATTACAACAATGCGCCAGACACCCTCGCCTGCCTCCACGCCCTCGCCCGGCAAACCACCCCCCTCACCACCGTCGTCGTCGACAACGGTTCCACCGACGACTCCGCCGTACAAATGCGCGCCGCCATCCAAAGCCACCCCGGCATGCACCTCCTCCCCGCCGGCCGCAACGGTGGCTTCTCCGCCGGCAACAACATCGGCATCCGCTGGGCTCTTCAGCACGCCGCTCCCACCTTCTTCTGGCTCCTCAACAACGACACTGTTCCCCCACCCGACACCCTCGCCCTTCTCCTAGCCGAAGCCGCCGCCGACCCTCAAACCGGCCTCGTCGGCACCGTCCTCCACTACGCCCACGCGCCAGGCACCGTCCAGGCATGGGGCGGTGGCCGCATCCACCCCACCACCGCCTTTGCCACCCACTTCACCACGCCCCACACCTTCGGCCCCGGCACCTATCTCACCTTCGCCAGCGTCCTTCTCCGCGCCGAAATGCTCCACCAAATCGGCCTCCTCGACGAAGCCTTCTTCATGTACTTCGAAGACGCCGACCTCTGCCTCCGCGCCCAGAAAGCCGGCTGGCGCATGCGCGTCGCCCCCACCACCGCCGTCCTCCACCGCGAAGGCGGCAGCACCCCCACCACAACCGGCGACGCCCGTATCAAAACCGGCAACGCCCCCACCAAAACCAGCCGCGCCCTCTCCCCCTCCCCCCAAAAGGACGCCATCACCACCGCCTCCGCCCTCCGCCTCATCCACCTCCACAGCCCCACACCCCGCCGTGGCACCGCCCTCTTCCTCCTCCGCCGCCTCGCAAAGCGTCTAGCCTCCGGGCAATTCCCGCAAGTCCGCTCAGTCCTGCGTGCGTCTAAAGCGTTTCTGGTTGCTACGAAACCGGGCAAATAATATGGGCTGTTAGGCCAAAGCACGCCATTTAGGTTGGCGCTCCAACCCTCCTCACGCTATAGTCGAGGTGTTTCCGACAATTTCATGCATCGTTCATACGCGCTCACACCGCGTCTGATCAGACGTTTCCTGTTTGCACCACCTTCGGAGGAACATGCGCAACACACGTCCCCTGCTGGCGCTCGCCGCCCCAGTCTTCCTGTGCACACTCGCTCACGGGCAGGCTACTGCCACCGGCTCCATCGTCGGCGTCGTCACAGACGCATCCGGCGCGGCCATCCCCGCAGCCTCCGTCACTGTAACCGATAAGGGCACCAACGCCCAGCGCACCACCACCACCACCGGCTCCGGCCAGTACAGGTTCGATCTCATTCCCGCCGGCAACTACACCGTGCATGTCGCGGCCAACGGCTTCGGCTCCGCGGATACCTCGAATGTCAACCTGCAGGTCGGTGCCACCGCCACCGCAAACGTGCCCCTCGCCGCCGGCTCTGTCAACACCACGGTCGATGTCGCCACCGTCAACACCTTGCTTGACGCGGAAAAGACCGACAGCTCTTTCAACGTCACACCGCAGCAGGTCGTCGACCTGCCCCTGAATGGCCGCGACTTCGCCAACCTCGCCATCCTCGCGCCCGGCGTCAAGCTCGTCGATAGCTACGACCCCACAAAGAATCGCTACGCCGTCTATGCCGTCAACGGCTCCTCCGGCCGTAACACAAACACCACCGTCAACGGCATCGACAACAAGGACAACACCGTCGGCGGCGCTGTCATGCAGCTTCCGCTTGAGGCCGTCGAAGAGTTCAAAATCAGCACCGCCCGCTTTTCCGCGGAAAACGGTCGCAGCGAAGGCGCCGCCCTCAACGTCATTACCAAGGCCGGGACCAACAACTTCCATGGCGCACTTTTCGGCTTCTTCCGCAACGATGCCCTGCAAACCAAAAACTACTTCGACAAGCAGTCCAGCAATCCCAAACCAGCCTACAGCCGCCAGCAGTACGGCGGTGCCGTCGGTGGTCCCATCCGCAAAAACAAGGACTTCGGCTTCTTTTCCTACGAGGGCCTGCGCGAGCGCTCCAGCCTTTCGGTCGACGGCGCCTCTTTCGCGGAACTCAGCCTCGCCAAGTCCCTTGGTGCTCAGCCGGAAAATACCGTACCCACTCCTTTTGACGAAAAACGCTACAACGGTCGTCTCGATCACCAGTTCAGCGACAAGGAACATTTTTACGTCGTCTACTCCGCCCAGGACAACAAGGGCCAGAACGATCAGTCGACCAACCAGGTCGACGCCACCGAAGGCAACTTCACCATCAACGACCTCATCCTGACCAACGTCGCGCTCACCAGCATTCTGTCCCCCAAGTCGGTCAATAACTTGACCGCAGGCTTCCAGTACTGGAACAACCTCATCGATTCCTCGACCCGCACGGCCTACTTCACGTTCCCCGATGGCGCCAGCTTCGGCACCAATCCAAACGTCCCACAAAAATCCAGCCAGCATAAGTTCCAATTCAAAGACGACTACTCCTACTCCCTCGCCAAACACACGCTCAAAATGGGTGTCGACTACCTGTACGAGCCCCAGGTTGGCGGCTTCTTTGAAAACAATCCCACGCCGGAGTTCGACTTTTTCGATAGTGCTGCCAACCTGTTGGACAAGACCAAGTACCCCAACGGCTTCTCCAGCCCGGGCGTCGTTCAATCGGCAACCGGCACCTCTGGCGACCCAAACTTTAATCTCACCCCGAAAATGATCGGCTTCTACTTCCAGGACGACTACCGCTTCAACAACCGCCTGCTTCTCAATCTTGGCATCCGTTACGACAAGGACATCAACACCTACGGCATCGACAAGCAGGCCAACAGCCGCACCCATCAGGAACTCATCGCTGCCGCCAACACCACGGCCGCAACCGTGCCAAACACGCGCGCTAACGAATACGGCATCGGCTACACCCCCAGCCTCGGTTACATCGGCGGCACCTATACCGGCCTGCCGCATAACGACAACAAGGACATCAGCCCGCGCGTCGGCCTCGCCTTCGACGTCTTTGGCACCGGCAAGCTCGTCCTGCGCGGCGGCTATGGCCTCTACTTCGGCCAGACCTTTGAAAATATTCCGCTGTTCATGATTCAGCAGGCCAACGCGCTTGTCTTCGCCAACACCTTCAGCATCGCCTGCAACGGTCCAACCGACACCACCTGCACGCAAACAGTACCCGGTACCAACATCCCGCTCAGCCGCTATCGCTACGGCGTCGATCCGGCACCGGTCATCCCCGCCGCCTCCGCCAACTTGGCTCCAGGTTCCGTGGGCCGCCTGCAGGATCCCATCTTCCGCAATCCCTACACCCAGCAGGTCAACGTCGGTCTGCAATACGCCGTCACCAAATCCTCGGTCTTTGAGGCGGAGTACGTCCAGGCTCGCGGCATCCACGAAGATAAAACCATCAACCTGAACCCGATCGAATACTTCGCGCCCGGCAAGCCCCGTCCGTTCACGGCCGCTTTTACCGCCGCCAATGTGCCGGTACTCGGCCGCATCGGTCTGGAGTCGCCCATCGGCCGCTCCTATTACGACGCGCTCAACCTCAGCTATCGTGCAACGGTCAATAAACACCTCAGTGCCACTGTCAACTACACCCTCAGCAAGGCACAGGCGTTTGAAGGTAACCCGGCAGCCTTCCGCAACACGGCCACCAATCCCTTTCTCGGCCAGCTCCGTAACCAGGACTTCGGTCTCGCTCCAAATAACGAAACCAGCCACATCACTGCTGCCGGCACCTTTACCACCAAATACCGCATTGAGATTTCACCCATCCTCCAGGCCGGCGCAAGCCGTCCGGTCGATCTCGTGGAATCGTCCAGCGATCTCTGGGGCGTAGGTTCTGGCCGCAGCAACCCCCACGCCATCTTGCCGGTAGGTCAAAAGGTGAGTGTCGCCAACGTCGTCACGGAATTCCAACTCGCCAAGGCAAGCGGCAACACCTCTAACTTCTACAAGAATTGCCTCGCCGCAGGCTCCTGCTATGAGACGTCCTACGACACAGGCAAGGGAACGCCCGACATCCAGCTTGATCTCCGCGTCGGTAAAACCGTCACGATCAAAGACCGCTACAACGTCAATCTGTTCTTCCAGGGCTTCAACCTTACCAACCGCGCCAACTTCGGCGGCAACTACAACGGCAACATCTCCACCTACGCTGCGGGCAGTACCTCTCTTACGCCCCTCGGCTTCGTGAATCCCAGCAGCACCATCGTCCCCCGCGCGTTCACCGGCGAGTTCGGTGCCCGCTTCTCCTTCTAACCACACCCGCTCACAACAGCAAGGGACCGCCTCGGCGGTCCCTTTCTGCTGCATTCAGAAAATAAGTGGCTGCCCCAAAATTGGTGCAACTCACCCTATCTCCCATTGAATGACGATTTTGCGGGTAACCCCAATCGAATGAGGATTTTACGAGAACCCATTCACTAACCCCAACAGAATGACGATTTTAGCTTAGGGGGAGGGGGGGAGGGGGTCACCCCATCGCCTCCAGCTCCGGCCCCCGCGTCGGCCCTGCCGGCGGGCTCACGCGCACGGGTTTCCCGGTCGCGGCGGACGTGTAAATGGCCTCCACCACCCGCTGATCCTGCAGACCCTCCGCCCCCGGTGTCCGCGGCTCACGCCCCGTCTTCACGCACTGCGCAAAGTGGTCCATCTCCGTCGCAAACTGGTCCTTGTCCGGGATGGAGGGTTCAAGGACCTCCTCCTTTTTCGCCTCGTCCAGGCGGCTAAACCGCAACTTCGACCCGTGATACCCAAACGCCGGGCTCATTTCGCCCCACGCCTCGCTACCCTCCAGCCGCAAAAACGTCGACCGGTGCACGTCATACGCCGTCGTGCACGTCGCAACAAAGCCGCTCGGGAACTTCAACACAAAGCTGCAGTGCGATTCCACCTCTGTAAAGCGCGGATCGTCCTTCGGCTGCAGCGTTGCTCCGAAGACCTCCTGCGGCTCCTCGCCGCTCAGGAACCGCGCCGCATTCAGGCAGTAGATGCCCACGTCCGGCAAACACCCGCCGCCGGCAAGCGCCCGCTTCAGCCGCCACTGCGTGGGGTCGCCCTCCGCCTGGCTGTTCGTCGCCACCATCGACCGCAGCTTGCCGAGCTTGCCGCTTTTTACCGCGTCGCCCAGCGTCCGGTTCATCGCCTCATACTGCTGGCGGTACGCGATCATCAGCTTGACGTTGGCTTTTTTGCAGGCTGCAATCATCGCCTCGCAGTCCGCAACACTGTTCGCCATCGGCTTCTCGCACAGGATGTGCTTGCCGATGGCCGCGCCCCGCAGCACGAACTCCCTGTGCATGCTGTTCGGCAGCACGATATAAATCGCATCGACGCCCGGCATGTCTTTCAGGCGCTCATACCCGGCGTAGTCGGTAAGGTGGTCGTCCGCGATACCGTACTGGGCAGCGATCTTTCGTGCTTTGGCTGGATCGCCGCTCACCAGCGCAACCGGCTTGCAATACTTCGACATCGAGAATGCCGGCAGAATCTGGTCGAGCGAAAGGTGACCCAATCCGACGATGGCAAACCCAACCCGCTCGCCTCCCGGTAGAAACGGCCCCGGCGTCTTGAGCGGGGCTTCCGTCGGTGCGTCGATCTGCGGCAGCGTCACCTTGTTCGGTGCACCCTGCTGCTGTGCCAGGGCTACCGGCGCAATCGCGGCAGCGGCTGCAACCCCTGCCGCAGCTGTCCGCAGAAAGCTGCGGCGCGAGGTGGCATTCACCGGCGCGGTGCCTGCAATTCCATCAAGCGGGAGCGGGGTGCATGGATCGCTGTCATGGCCGAACGTGTCTTCATCATTGTTCATGGGCGTTCGGATGCGGGAGCGCGATTCCATGTAAGCCTGAGCCCGTCGCCGGCGCGACCGCCAGAACGCGCTACGGTGAGCAGAGCGGAGCCGCCACGCCGACCCATGCGTGGAGCGCACAAGGCTCCCGGCACCCGTATACCGCCGTCGTATAGCGATGGGCCCGTCAGCGTATTCTGTGAAGAATGCTGGACCAGCCATATCCGCACACCGATAAAGACCTGTTGCGACGCGTGGAGCGAGCCGGCGGACGCGCCGGGTACAAGCAGCTTGTACACGAGTTAGGCATGGGCGGCGGGCGCGAGCGGCGTCTGCTGGTGGAGCAATTGACCAAGATGACGGCGCGTGGCGCACTGCTAAAGCTGGATAAAGACACGTGGGCTCTGCCGGCCAAAGGTGTGGACCGGGCAAAGAACGACGTACGCGCAGCCGCAGTGCAAACGGGCCGTCGCGGCTTTGCGGCGGGCATGCGCGACCGGCAAAGGGTGGTGACGCGGGGCAGGGAAGACCTGGTTGCCGGCAAGCTCTCGCTGCATCGCGACGGCTTCGGCTTTGTGCGGCCTAACGGGTCGGAGGGCGGCAAGGACGACGATGTCTTCATTCCGCCGCACGACCTGAACAGTGCCATGCAGGGCGATCAGGTGCTGGTCGATGCGGGCCCGCCGACGCGCGAGGGCCGGCGGGCCGGGCGGATTGTGCGCGTGCTGACGCGGCGCAACCCGACGGTCGTCGGAATTTTTCATGTCGCGGGCGGGCGAGGGCGGCGGGTCGATCCGCGGGCCGACGACCCTCGCCTGCGCGGATCGTTTGTCGTGCCGCTGGACACGCGGATGGGAAATCTGGTGTTGATCCCGGACGATGCGGACCTGCCCTCTGCCGCCGTGACAGCACACCGCACGCTGGGCGAGGATGCGCTGCATGCGGAGCACCTTTGGGACGGCACGCTGGCCGACCTGGGCGGGCTGGCCGTGGATGTGGAAATTACGCGGTATGCGAGTGAGCACTCACCGGCGCTGGGCCGTGTGGTGGAGGTGCTGGGTGACCCGGAGGCGTTCGGGGTCGACGTGGAGATCGTGATCCGCAAACACCACCTGCCGCATGTATTTCCAGCAGAGGTGCTGGCCGAGGCGCAGGACGCGGCAGAGTGGAACGTTGCCGCGCTGAACGACGACGAGCGACTGCAGCGGAAGGATTTTCGCGATGAGCCGATCGTGACGATCGATGGCGAAACGGCGAAGGACTTCGACGATGCGGTGCTGGTGCGTGCGCTCGCGGACGGTACGTTCGAGCTGCAGGTGCATATTGCGGACGTGGCGGAGTATGTGCGCAACGGGTCCGCGCTCGATCTGGAGGCGCGACTACGGGGAAACTCGGTCTATTTCCCTGACCGGGCGATTCCTATGCTGCCGCAGGAGTTGTCGAACGGCGAATGTTCGTTAAGGCCGGAAGAGGATCGGCTGGTGTTGAGTTGCGTGTCCCGCATCGATAGCGAAGGCAATGTGCTTGGGTACGAGCTGTGCGAAGGGATGATTCGCTCGGCGCAGCGGATGACCTATACGAATGTGCAGCGCGTGCTGAACGGAGATGCCGTGGCGCGGGAGCAGTTTGCGCCGTTTGTCGCGGACTTTGAGCTGATGCTGGACCTGGCGAAGCGGCTGAACAGGAAGCGGGTGCGGCGTGGGTCGATCGACTTCGATCTGCCGGAGCCGGTGATCGAGTTCGATGAGCGCGGTGCGATGAAGGGCGTGGTGCGCAGCGAGCGCGCGTGGGCGAACCGGCTGATCGAGGAGTTTATGCTGTGCGCGAACGAATGCGTGGCGCGATGGGTGGAGAACGCACGTGTGCCGGGCATCTATCGCATCCACGAGGTGCCGGATGCAAAACGCATTCTGGATTTTGAGGAGCAAGCCGCGGGATTTGGGTACACGCTGGGCGCGGGGCCGATCACGGTGCAGAAGTTTACGACGAAGGGCGACCGGCGAGAAGTGGCCCGGCGCAACGAGCGGGACCGGGATCACGGCAAGACAGGATCGCGCACGGCACGTGGGCACGAGGTAGCAAGTGGGCCGATCGACATATCGCCCAAGCTGTACCAGCGATTGACGGCAAAGATTGCGGGCAAGCCGGAGGAACGCATACTGAGCTACCTGCTGTTGCGGTCATTGAAGCAGGCTAAATATTCGGCGGACAACGAAGGGCACTTTGCGCTGGCAGCGCCAAGTTACACGCACTTTACCTCGCCCATTCGGCGGTACCCGGATTTAGTGGTGCACCGGATCGTAAAGACACTGCTGCGCGCCGGGGCGAATGCGCGGGGTGAGGCAGAGGAGACGGCGTCGCAGTCAGCGGTAGATCTGCTGGCGCACGAGGCGGCCTTTGAGAGTGGGGCCGCTGCGGCACGCCAGGCGCGGCGGGCGGCGGAGAACAGCGATCTGGACGCGCCGTATGAGCACGGGGAATTGACCGGCATCGCGCAGGAGACGAGTGAGACGGAGCGTCGCGCCGCCGATGCCGAGCGCGAGTTGATTGAGACGAAGAAGCTTAAATTCATGGAGGATCGGGTCGGCGAGGATTTCGACGCGATCATTTTGTCCGTGACAAAATATGGGTTCTTTGTGGAATTGGGAGAGCTGTTTGTGGAGGGGCTGGTGCCTCTGCATACGTTGAGCGACGACCGGTACACGTTTCGTGAGGGTGCACGGGAGATCTGCGGAAGCAGCAACGGGCGGAGCTACCGGCCGGGCATGCGGGTGCGGGTGCTGCTGGACAGGATTGATCGGGAGAATCGGCGTTTGCAGTTTGCGGTGGTGGAAGATGCCGTCACGCCAAAGCCCCAGCGTGTGAAGAAGAAAGCCGTCGACGCTGCTTTGGAGGCACCGGAAGGTACGCGTCCGTGGGTGAGCCGGACTACCGGACGGAGCCGGGGCCAGACTTCGTCGCCTGCACGTGCGCCGGGAGCTGCACCGCGCAAGGCGGGCAAGATATCAGGCGAAAACCCGCTGGTGCAGCAAAATGCTTCCGCGGGAAAACCGGACCCGTTTGAGAAGTTTCGTTCGGGGGCGGCTGCCAAGCGTGGCGGCAAAACCAACTCTGGCGGCAAGGCGAAGTCCGGCGGCAAGGCCAAGCGCGGTGGAGACAAGAAGGGCAAAAAGCGCTAGGCGGAAAGCCTGCGCGGTGCAGTCACCTGCACGTGAGCTGAACGGTGCCGGTGAGCGGCGCTGGAATGGAGCCAAGGCCGATGGTGCCGGAGGGTTCGGTCGCCGTCAGCGTGACTGGGCCCGCAGTTGCGCCGTTGCAGGTGGCGAGGCCATTCGTTGAGTCGTCGGCGCTGCTGATCGTGATGTGTACGGGGTCAGGGTTGGTCCACTGTGGGTGGAGTAGCTGCCCGATCGCGGGGATGGCGCAGAAGCCGCTGCCCTGTTGTGTGACGATGAACGATGCGGACGCCTGAAACTGCGCCTGGTTGGACGGGGCTGTTGCGGTGGAGTCGACGGAGCCGGACATGGGCGACAAAAGCATGACGATGCCCGTTTTACATTGCGGCCCAGACATGGCGCAACCGGCAGGCAACAGAGCACCTGACAAAATCAGCAAGCGCATTGGGAGACGCATCATCATTCTGGGCAGTATGAACCGGACAGAGAAGCACAAGCAAGAGCGATGCACCTGTGAGAGGTAAATCGCCGACCAAGTCGGGACAGGATCACGGAGTAAATATTTGATGTCCACGTGTTTGAGTAGCCCGATGATAGGGGACACTGCCCTGAGGTTTACTCTGCACCGCCTGTAGCGGGTGCGACAGCGGGGGTTGTTGCCGGTGTAGAGGCGGGGATTGCGGGTGCGGGGGAGACCACGCGCAAGGCGAGCCGGGGAAAGGTAAAGCTGCCGCCGGCATCGTCAATCACGTTGATCTGGCAGATGTAGTCGCCGGGGTTGAGCGCGGTGAGCGGCACATCGAAGGTAAAGGCGACGGCACCGCGTTCGGGTTCGTTCAGGACGTCGGTTTCCACGACCGGCGTCTCCAGAACCTTGGCACCGTTCTGCAGGAATTCGATAGAGGTGAGCACGTGAATGCCGCCAGCACCCGAGCGTGCCTTTAACCCGCTTTGCTGCGCAGCCCTTTGGGTAGCGGCGATTGCTGCTGCTTCTTTTGAGAGCTTGCTCGGGTCATAGAGTTCGTAGAGCACGTAGAGATGGCCGTCGCGGCGAAAGACGTGCGCGACGTTGGGCACGAACTCGTGGCCATCATGCTCCAACGGGTCGGTTGGAGGCGGCTGACCGCCACGGCGAGCAGTCGGGGCAACAGCCGTCTGCTGTGAGCTGACAACGACGCTGGAAAGTTTAATGGTTTGCCTGCGCTGGTCGGGCACGTTGATGTCAGTTTCAAACGAACCCATGTTGCCGGTTTCGTTTTCGCGAACGACGAACTTGACATGATAGTGACCGGGCGCGAGGGTGAAATTGGTGCCGTACTGGATGTTGCGGCGGGCCGCGCCGACGATGCCGTCCAGTGCGAGCTTGACGGTATCGCGTGCGTTGCCGACGACGATGCCCTGCGCGTTCTTGATCTGCGCGGCGATGTCGAGCGTGGCCCTGTCCTGATCCTTGGCACGGGTAAATGGAATCTGCGAGCCGGGCACTATGAGCGATATGGGCACGCTGTAGCTGTTGCCGGAGAGGCGGAAGTAAAACGCTTCGAGGTACACCGTGACATCGACGGCAGGCGTGTCGCTGCGGAGCTGTTCGTTGAGCGCGGCTTCACGGTCTTCAGACTTCTGATGTTGAAAGTCGGCGGGTGCGTAGTAGCCGGGGCGGTACTCCAGCTTCGCGTCCTGCCGGTTCAGCTTGATGCTGAGCTTGCGAAAAGCTCCGTCCCTGCGCGGGTCAGAAGAGCGGAAGCCGAGGATGTAGTATGCCTCGGTGTCGTGCTGAATCTGCTGAAAGGCTGGGGAGAAGTCGTTGGAGTCGAGGAAAGCCTTGCCGCCGGTGTCGCTGGCAAGGGTGTTGAGCAGTTCCTGCGATGCGGCGTTGGAATCGAGTTTGGCTTGCTGGCTGGCTCCGCTGTATGCAGATGTTCCGCGTACTGAGCCGGAGGAGGCGTCACCAAGCGGCGGCAATGCCTGCAGGCCGCGCGTATCGACGGTGTAGATGGCCATGTTGGCGCGAAAGGCGGCGTTGGTCGCGGAGCGGATGCTTGCCTGGTTTTCGATGCCGTTGCGCGATAGACCGCCGGAGAAGTAGAGCATGCTCTTCCGCTGGTCGACGCGCTCCAGGCTTTTGGCAATGGTTTGGATTGCGTAGAGTTCGCGGTCGGTGTTGAGGTCGTTGTATTCGGTGTCATCTGCGGCGAAGCTGCTGCTGTCATCGGCGGTGGCATCGGTCGAGCCGGTAGTTCCGCCAGCGGCGAGGCCCTGTGACTCGGTGCTGCCGTTGAACTTGCCGACGGTACGCAGCAGCGCCTGCTTGTCGGCGGTGAAGTCATGGTCCAGTGACAGCGTGGTGCCCAGGCTGGCGACAGCGACGAGGTCTGCCGGCGCCATTTTTTTATTGATATAGTCGTTGGCTCCATCGACGGCGCGGTCCAGGTCTTCCGGCTGCATGCTGGCTGTGTCGAAGAAGAGAACGATGAGGCGATGGTCGCGAAGCTGGTCGGGCGTTGCACCCAGCGAACGGTCGAGCATTTGCGCGATGGTGGGTGCCTTGCCGGTGATTGTGGCTTCGTTTAGGCGGGCGGCCTCGTCTACGGTTTGAAAGTCAAAAGACGTGATTGCCTGTGGCTTGCCGTTTTCAAGCACTATGAAATCACTGGCTTTCAAACCCCGAAGGGGCTGGCCGGTTTTCTTGTCGCGAACGACGACATTGGTGAGAACAATTTGCGATTGCACGCGCAAGGTGAAGGGCGAGGAATTCTGCTGCGCGTGTACTGGATGCCACGCGCCGGAGAAGGTGACGCCCCAGAGGCCCGCGGCAAGGACAACACGGCGGATGCGCCGCCACGAAATGAATCCTGTCGAGATCTGCATTTGCTAGAAACGATACCTTGCCTGAAAGTTGAATCGGCGCGGGTTGGCGACGCCGGTGACCTGGCCGAAGGTCGAGGAATTGAGCACGGTATCGACACCGCTGTACTGCACGGTGTTGAACACATTCGACGCGGTGGCGCGTGTCTCCAGATTCTTCGTGTCGCCGAAGCTGAACGAGCGCGAGAGAGACATGTTGACGGAGACGGTGCCGGGCAGCTCGATGGAGTTGCGCGATGCTGTGCCGAAGCCGTTCGCGGGCCGTACAAATGCCGCCTGGTTGATGTAGTTGTGCAGTTGCCCCGGACCGGCAATGGGCTGCCCAAAAACACGGTCCGGGCGAAGGGTGTAGTTACCGCCTGTTGCAACCTGGGCCACGTCGCCGACGTATTGCGGCGTGCTGTAGCCGCCGGTTGCAAAGTTGTAGTCGCCGCTCAGATTGAAGCCGTCCAGGGCTTTGGAAGCGAATCCGCCGCTGTGCAGAAAGGCACGGTTCGGGCCGAAGGGAAGCTCTGCGACAAAATTTCCGTTCAGGTGATGCCGAACGTCGAAGCTGGAGTTGCCGAATTCCAGGTCGAGCCGCTGATAATTTTGTGCGACGGTATTGCTGCCGCTGCCGCCGATGGAGCTGGCATTGTCGATGCTGTGGCCGTACGTGTACGTTGCCTGACCAGCGACGCCCTTCGACATGCGTTTGCGCAGGTTCACGGCCAGCGCGTTGAAACGCGATTCTCCCACGGAATCTTCAAAGATGTAGGCCTGCGAGTTGGAAATGAGCGTTTGCGGCGTGATGCCCGGCGCGCGCAGCAGGTCCAGATTGGCGCCGTAGCTGCCGTTGTAGTCCACGTTGAGCAGAACGCCGAGCCCAAAGGTGTGCTGGATGCCGGCGTTGATGACCTGCACGCGCCCCAGGCGGTAGTTTCTGTTGACGGCGAAATTGTTGCTGATGGTCGCCGCGCTGCAGCCAAAAGCGTTGGTCAGCGTAAAGGCACCTTTGCCGGTGCTGCCGCCCTGAGTGATGGTGCCGCAACCGGGGTCGGTAGTGCTGCTGATGGTGGCAAGGTTGGTCTGGGTGATGGCGAAAGGGACCTGGTACGAGAGTGAATTGGCGAAACTGCCGAATTGGGTGGTGTTGTAGCTGATGCCATACCCGGCGCGCAGGACTGTGTTCTTTACGAACTTGGGATGGTACGCAACGCCAAGGCGTGGCGAGAAAAGTGTGCGGTCCGGGTTGACGAGGGAGCGCGGGAACTTGCCGGAGAACTGGCCCGTAGCTCCCGCAACGACCGGTGCAACGGTGGTGAAGTCGGCGCTGTGGTCAAGGTTGACGAGCTGGTTATTGGTCTCGGTGTACGGCGCGAAGTACTCGTAGCGCAGGCCGTAGTTCAGCGTGAGGTTTGGCAGCACACGAAAATCGTCGGAACTGTAGGCGTCGATCACAGTTTCGCGCAGGTGAAGCTTGCTCAGGCCGGCTTGAATCTTGGACTGCTGCGGCGCACCCAGCAGAAAATCCGCGAAGCTGGAGCCACTGGAGGTTGAGGTCGTTGAAGCTGTGCTGGTTCCTGTTGTAGGTGAGCGCGTCGCGTAGCCGGTGAAGGAGAAGGAGCCGACAGAGTTGGTACCGCCGATCACATTGTTTTCGACGTGGCGCACATCGAAGCCGAAGTTCAGGTTGTGCTTCTTGTGATTCCAGCGCAACTGGTCGCCGTAGCTGATGGTCTGCTGCACGCGGTCCGCTGGGTTGGTTTCGGAAAGACCAATGAAATTGGTAAGGCCGATCGTGGGCACGCCGTTGTAGAAACCGGGTGTGATGGTTTGCGGCTTGGGGATGTTCAGACCGGCGCCGGGGTCGACCGAACTACCGGTAAACAGGTTGGTTGTGGAAGAGTGTGACCGATTCCACGTGAGGGAGGCGTTGTTGTTGAGCCGTCCATAACCGACGGAGTAACCGGCGCCGAGGTTCAGGCCGTCAGTAAGGCTCTTGCCGTCCAACGCCGGGGAGAAGTTGCGCAGATCGCTGGCGTTATGGCTGTAGGCGAAGTTGGCGTTAATGTTCTGGCGCAAAGTTTTGGGTCCGTTTTGCTGGCGGTTTCCTCGCCCGCCGCCCCCGCCGCCAAAAGGACTGCTCCCCGCCGCCCCGAAATTGCGCACAAAGCGTGCTGCACCCTGCGTGCCGTTCTGGCCGGCGGTTGCGACACGCTGGTAGTTGTAGTTCTCGGCTGTGTCCGTGACGCCGGTGACACCCTGGTTGGGCAACGGATAGTAGTTGAGCAGGGCCAACGCCTGCGGGCTGAGGCGGCTTTGTGGAATGACGTTGCCGGCGAACGGCAGGCCGGTGAGCGGGTCGTAAATGGTGATTGCCGTCGGCACGCCACTGACGGTGCCAGTGAACTTGCTGAAGTCGCCGCCACGCTCCGCTGCCGTGGGTACAGTGCCGTACAGGTTGACCGGGTTTTCATTGCGCGAGCCGGTCAGGTTGATAAAGACGAACTGCTTTGTGCTGGGCTTGAACAGGCCGGGGATGTAGGGCGAGCCGGTAAGATTGAGGCCGAAGCGGTTGGTGCTGTAGGCCGGCTGAATGGGCGTGCCGGTAAGCGAAAACTGCGTGGCATCCAGCGCCCCGTTGCCACCGCCGTAAAACAGGTTGCCATGGATTTGTGTGGGGTTGAAGTTGCGGAAGCTGCCGCGACCGCCGCCTGCGCCGCCGCGTCCGCCGCCACCAAAACCACCGACGCCGAAGCCACCGCCGCCACCCGGGCCCTGCGCAAGGCCGCCGATGAGACCGATGACGGCGTTGGCGATCTCAGCCTGCTGGCCGCCGTTGCGGCGTGCTTCGGCGATTGCATTTTCTACGCGCTCGCGAACCTCGTCTTCGTTGAAGCTGGCAAGCCCGTTTGTCTGGCCGGCCTGGCCGCTGACGGCAACGGCGTCATTGCCGCTGGCGGAGCTATCGCTCAAGCCGCCCAGCGACGGCAGTGCCGCGCCGCCGTTACTGCCGCCTTCCGAGGCGCTGATGGCATCGGACCCGCCGGCGGACAGCGACTGTAGCCCCCGCCGCAATGCCTGTGCCTGAGTCCCGTTCAGGCCGAGTGCAGCCGCGGCTTCTGTGGCGTCGGAGCCACCGGCGGCGGCCGTGCGTGCGGCAATGCGGGAGGCAAGTTCGAGCGAGAAGCTGCTGCTGCCGGTGTGCTGTGTGGCGTTGAGCAGCACCTCTGCCGTGACGGGGGCAAAAGCGGCGAATTCCGTGCGCAGCACGTAGCGGCCGTTACGCGGTATCAGCAGACGGTAGTTGCCGGCGACATCCGTGGCGGCGGCGTACTTTTTGCCCGTGAGTGAGTTCGTTGCCGTCACAGTGACGCCGGGTAGCGGCGTGCCGGCGCGCGGCTTGCCCTGGGCATCGGTCGATCCGGCGACAACGGTTCCGGTGATTGTGCCGCCTTGCACGTCTGCCGGTTGTGTAAGCTGCGGCACGCTGGCAGGCACAGCCGATTGCGCTCCGCCCGTGGCGGTGGCGGCAAACAACATGGCGATGGAACAGCAGCGCAACGGCAACTCCGGGCAGAACGGTACGAGCTAAAAAGTTAGACGTGGAGGTCGTTCCCACAGTTTCGGCTGCATAACCGCTTGTGCGTGGCACGGTGTGGAACGGTTCGGTGTGCGCGCACATCCAATGCGAGGCATGCCTGAACTCCCTGAAGTGGAAACTGTTGCGAATGGTGTAAATGCACGCGTGCGCGGGCAGCGCATTGAGAGCGTGACCCTGGGTTCCAAACCGGAGCCATTGAAATCGCCCGCAGCATTGATTGAAGCAACCATGACCGGCGCGCGCATTGCCCGTGTGCACCGCGTGGGCAAGACCATCGTGTTGGACCTGAACCGGCCCAACGGCACGGCAGCGCAGGCAACGGTGCATCTGGGCATGACGGGTCGCCTGCTTGTGTCGCAGGCCGATGTGCCTTTGCCGCCGCACACGCATGCCACGCTGCACCTTTCCGATGGGCGCGAGGTGCGTTTTGTCGATCCACGACGTTTCGGGCGCATCGGCATTGTGGCGGAGCCGGGGGGCTACACCGGCCCCGGCGCGGAGCCGCTGACGATTGGAGCGACGGACTTTGCCGGTCTTTTTCGTGGCCGGCGTACGCCCATCAAGGCTGCGCTGCTGAATCAATCGCTGCTGCATGGCGTAGGTAACATCTACGCGGACGAAAGCCTGTTCCGCGCCGGCATCCGGCCCCGGCGGCATGCCGGGCGGCTCACCCATGCGGAGCTGCTGCGACTGCACGATGCGTTGCAGGCGGTGCTGCGGCAGGCAATCGAACTTGGTGGATCGTCGGTGAGTGACTATGTGGATGCCGATGGGGTGCGCGGATTTTTCCAGTTGGAACATCGCGTATACAGCCGCACGGGTAAGCCGTGCCGTGAGTGCGGGGAGCCGATTCAACGGATCGTTGTCGGTGGGCGATCTACGCACTTCTGCAAGCAATGTCAAAAATAGCTGTTCCGGGCAGACAAGTCGCATCGTGCGCTACACCTTTAACGTGTCTCTATACGCGGGGACAATCAAGGCGTCGTCTTGCATGAAACCTTGATGGACGACTGTGCCACATGCAGACCACGATGCGCCAGCGACACTTCTTGCCCAGCTTGGCTTTTTGGACACACACTGTGCCAGCTTGCCCGCGCGCAACGCAGGTCCGTCCGCATACCTATCGAGGGTGCTGGGGCGACGCCGTACCGGATGGCACGTAGCTTTCCTTCTGCTTCTTGCCGGTTGGGTCCAGCGGCTCGTTATCGGTGTCCGGCGCAGGGGCTGCGGCTTCACGGCGAGGCCGCGCGAACGGTTGCTGCAGACCTGCCTGTGCGGCGCTCTGCACATCCGGACCGGTGGCGGGCACCGCAAGTGCGGCGTGGTATTCGGCAACGGCCTTGGCGCGGTCGGGTTGGGCCAAGGCCGAATCGTACATGCGGCCCAGATAGATGTGCGTCCATGCCAGCGTGCGTGCGTCGTCGCGCGTGTCGGCTTTTCCGGTATCGGCAATGCTGGTGAACAGGCCAAAGGCCTTCTCCGCGTCGCCCTCCAGCAGGTCGACGCGCGCCAGCACGTACTTTGCTTCAACGGATGCGGGGCGCGCAACAAGTTCCGTGTTTGCGAGAGTTTCAGCTGTTGCACGGTCGCCGCGTTGCAGCGCCAGTTCAGCCTTGTCCATGGAGCTCAGTGCGCGGGGCAGGGCGCGCCCGCGTTGCGTGCCGCCGCCACTGCCCACGAGCTCCGGACTGCCCTCGGCAAAGAACGGGATCTTCTTGTCACGCGATGCCTCCGACTGCACATCCATGCCGTACACAAGCTCGCCCATGTTTTCTTTCAGGCTGATGCCTTCACGGTCGGTGAGCGACAGTTTCTCGTAGAAGTACTGGGTCAGCACCCAGCCGGAGCGCATGTCCGCAACAACGCGCTTGCGGCGCACTGCCTCGGCGTGACGGTCGTAGTCGGCCACCGCGGCATCGAAGCCTGCCGGGTCGAGGCGCTCTTTGCCCCCGCTTGTCCGCGTAGGTTTAGGAACACCGACATCCATTGTTCGTGCCTCGATGGCTTTGATCAGGCATTCGGTCGTGAAGGTTACGATGTCGTTCTTGTAGACAAAATCGATCGGCGCATCCTGCACGTTTTTCAGGATGGGCAGCAGGCGGCTGGTGGACGACGCGCGTGCATAGATGATTGGATCGATCTCGTACAGCAGATAAACGTGACGAATTTCGTCCAGGTGCAAGCCGGGGTTGTGCGTCGCCGGGTCTGCCGCTGTCGCAGAGGCCACCGTGAAGTAGTCCGTTCCATAGATGCGGGCGTTCACGGCGTCCGGGCTTAGCAGCGGCTCCAGCAGCACAAGAAAGCGCCGGCCGTCGTAGCTGGACGCGGGCTGGTGCAGGTATGCGTTGGTGTTCAGCAGCATGCGTGTGACGCTGTCGTGCACCTGCGCAACGGCGGCTTCGTAATCCGCGCGGTGGGCCACCCAAAGTGCGTGCAAGTGCACAGTATCGGCAAAAGTGCGCAGCAACGGAAGCACGTTGACCACGTTGAGTGCATCCGGCGGCATGTCGCTCTCTGGGAACGAAAGTGCAAGCTGCGGCGGCGGCGTGAGAAATAGCGCTAATGAAACGAACTGCGCCAGATTCTGCGAACCTTTTTGCTGGTGCGCTTGAACGTATGCGCAGAGAGCACGTTTTGCTGGAATCGCACCTTCAGACATTTCCACGCTTTGGTCGATCTCGTGCCGGATGGTTACGCGCATCGGCAGCGACCGGTCCAGGCCAGCATCGTAGCCGCAGGTGTTGAGTGCGGCGGCCACGGTAAAGAGCGCCTCGCTCGTTTCCAGCGTCACGGCTGATCCCGCGGCTTCAACGCCGCGTCGCGGGCTTACCGGCGACTGGGTGTCGCTACTGCTGGAGGAGGAACTCTGTGCGGCCAGGGGAGCGGTGGCCGCGGAGGTCACGGCGACGCAGCACAGCAGCAAAAGGAAACGAAGGTTCACAGGAATTGGACGGCCCCGGTCAGAATTGGCAAGCGTGGCTGAGTGTACAGTTTCCGGCACCGGCGGTAAACGCATCGCGCGTGTATGCGGCGACCGAGAGTTAAACCTCGCCTCATCTTAATCCTGCAAAACTGTACCAACGTTCGTGAGTTCGGTAACCCAGCCAGGCGCAATCGGCGCGGCGATGATACTTTCCGGGCGCTCAGCATGTGGCGCAGGCGCACCTGGACCGGAGAACACCCCACCGCCCAGGCTTGCAGGTCGGTAATGGCAGGAAGATCGAAATACCCATACAAGCGTTGCCATATCCAATCTGGGCCGACTTTCCTATGAAGTTGTTGTAGCAGCAGTACCCCCGTATGCAAAGGTGTAAGCGTTCGCCTATTGAAAGTGCGCTGGGAATACGCAGTGGTTTTGTCTTCAAATATTTCCGTTCCGCCGCGATTAAGACCGTCGCAGATCGTATGTTGTGTCTTCGACCGCAGACAGGACGCCGGCTGCAGCCGTACGTGGGTCCGGCGACAGAGGCAGTGGTTGCCGGACGGTGGCCTTGGCGCGTTGGCCATACTGTTGGCGTACAGGCTGCGTTTTGATACCTTCCGACGCAAGCAGCTGCGCAACATCCAGTGAGCGCAAGGGCAATGTGCTCACGCACTTCAACGTGTACGATCTGCTGCTTCGTGGGGATAAAGGCGATGACCTTCAGTTGCTTGCGGGCGATGTTATTTCATTCCTTTGGCGGGTTCGCAAATTGCCATCGATAGAGATGTGACTAAGCCGGCCATTTATGAAATGCGCGCCACAACGATTATGAGTTGCGCGCCACAACGACGGTAGGCGATACATTAAAGATTGCCGGGGGTCTGACGCCGGTCGCCGGAACGGATCGAGCTTCGCTTGACCGCATCGTCAATCATCAGCAACGCACCGTACCGGACATTTCATTAAGAGTGAGCAGTCGTTGATTCAGGTGCAAGGCGGCGACCTTTGACGGGTGTTCCCAATTCGTCAAAGATCGAGCGTGCGGTGACTTTTCGCGGTAATTCGGCACTTCTGGACGATACCCGTGGCGTCCTGGCATGCATGTGTCGGACCTCATTCCGATCCGCGATTCCTGCTGGAAGGGCGTTATTTCCAGTCGCAGAAACTGTCGGGTACTCTTTCGCCGTCGCGCCTGGCTTGCAATTCTTTTGGGCGCAGCACTGTTGCTGGGATACGCCGGTTCTTTCTTATACCGATGGAATACAAATCAACGGCCTAGCTGATGCCACCTGCCAGCACGCAAATTCGGTTTCCGTTACGGAACCGCGACGTCGTCTTATGCTTGGTACTTTGTCCCACCTGTGCTCTATTATGGAAAGCTTTTTGCTTTCGGCCAAATCCTGGTGATGGAAACGCTGTTCCCTGGGCGGCAGAGATGGAGGGTGAAACTCCTGGATTTAAGCAACGGACGGCAGGTTACGGGGGCTTGGGTGCGGTCGGTGTCATCCTGAGCGGACTGTTCACCGGTTTTGGCAAAGGGAGCATTCGATTTACTGCGTAAGCGCAAGCATGTTCCTTCGGCAGCGGTCTTTTCACCGCTAGGTTTGATTTACTCCGTCGATATGTTTCCCAACGCGCCGTTCGTAATTTTTCGTGTGGCTCCTTTCAAGTAATGCTGACACGCTTTCTATTGCTGCTTGTAATGGTTGTTCCTAGTCGTCTGAAATCTACCACTTCCAATTTGAATGTAGGTCAACGGCGCGCTGATTGACCGGCTCCACGGTGCGTCACACGTGTTGCGAACGATTCCGGACCGATGCATGTGGCGGCGCTGCTGCGTCGGCGAACGGTGCGCGTGACGAATCGCGCGGCTGTGCGTGAGTGGTCGCCGCCGGGTGTAACGCTGCTGGCTGCGCAGGCTTATGGAAAATATCGCACAACGGAGGTGCGTCCGTTCGACAGGGTGTTCGATGCCTGGCCGTCGGCGGATCAGGTGGCGTTCATAGTCTTTGGCTTACGCTACAACGCTCCGCGAACGCACGAGCAGCAGAGTTGCTGCCACCCGCCGTTCTATGCCTTCCTGCAGCGACACACTCGGAGCGAAGCCGGCGGCGCGCTCGAAATAGTGCCGGGGTACACATGGTCATGCACAAACTTGAGCAGGGTTTTGCTGAAGTGGGCAGGATCGCCGGCGGCCCGGCTTAGGTGGGCTGCCGTTGTAAGCAACACCTGAGGCATACGGAAACGCGGCACCGGCCGATGAGGACCAGCGCATATGGCGCAACGATCTCCCGCATGGTGAACTCACCTCCGGATACATTAAAGATCGGGGTGCCAGTCGGCAAAGTTGTCATTTGTTTGCCCGATTGTGCGCACCGCCCTCAGGCAGGCGTGCGCCGCGTCTGTGCATAGAGAAGGCCCTTGTGATTGAGGCCGGACTGCCCGCGACGGCATCTGCTAGAAGCAACTTTGCTTGTGCTTGCTTGCGGCGTACGGGGTAGACAAGGTGTGGTCTCGTCGCAGGGCCGGCCATCCGCGGAAGCTCCATAACCAAAACCGAACTTGCGGTGACGATGCGCTCTACCCCGGCCTCCACCGTAGCCCGGACACGCAAGCTGTCCCGGTGGCATTCACGTGTAGAAACTGCACGACGTCATGTGCGGCGGAACCAAAGACATGCGCCAGACCTGTGGTGTGAATGACCGCGGCTGTTCCCTTGCACGCTCGCGCCAGCAGCGTCGGATTATCAAGGTCACCTGCTATCACCTCAACGTCGGGAGCAGAGAAGACCGGAGTGTTCTTCAGCATGGTCAAGCACCATGCCCTTTTCGCGCCTCAGCCAATCACAAGAAATGATCTATGGGTCGAATGCGAGCGCTTCGGCGGCGTCGGCCAGATCTTCCGTTCAGGGTTCTCCGGCACCGTTGCACCGTTGGTGGAACGGATGGCGCGGGTACCCCCCTCCCCCCCCTCGGTCCGGCTAAATTCTTCATTCTAAAGGGGTGAGTTTCTAAAATCGTCATTCGATTGGGGTTACATGCAAATTCGTCATTCGATTGAACTTGTGGAGAGCCGGGGAATCTTGCTTTTGCCTCTGTTTCTATTTTAGTTGTTTGAGGATAAATATCATGCCACGTGTAAGTGGTTCGATCTGTTGGAGTTAGGTGCGATGGGGGCTTGACAGGTTTTTGCGGTTACTGCGGTGGGCCGCCACCGAACGTCTGCATGGGAGGATTACGGCGCCGCTTGAGTGCGCGCCCTGCTGGTCTCCGCGCTATTTGGGGTTGGCGGAGAGGTCGCGGGTGGCGGTCCAGGTGAGGAGGAAGTTGCGGCCCTCGGACCAGGTTTGGCCTTCGATGGTGTCGGGCGCTGTAAGGCAGCCGGAGGTGTGGTAGGGGCCGGAGCGGTCGGCGGTGGTGAAGGCGAAGCAGCGGCGACCTTTGTTGTCGCTGGCGCGGCCAGTGTCGATGGGGCCGCTATAGAAGGTGCCGGTGACGACGCCGCTTTCCGCGATGGTGAGCGCCATGGGCATGGGATGGGCGGGTGCGTCCACGGAGGGGCGAAGATCGACGATCCAGGGGCCGTCCAGTTTGTGCAGCGCGGGAGTGACCAGGCTGGCGGGCATGGCCGCACCGAGGAGGACGAGCGAGGCGAAGAGGTTGAGCATGGCGGAAGTATACGGGCGTCCGTCTAAGCTGCGCCCGTCCACCTGCTGCAGCGACACCGAGTTGCGCTGGATGGAATCTGAAGTTACTCGGCAACTATGGGCCTACAGGTATCGAGATCGGGAAGAGCAAGCATGAACCACCGCCTGCGTTTCGCGTTCCTGAACTGATCGAAGAGCTTTGCGACTACAGCAACGAGCGATGGGCGGCAAAAAGCCCGATCCATCTGGCGGCGTATGCGATGTGGAAGCTGAACTGGACTCATCCGCTTACGGAAGGCGGCGCCACACCGGGGCGGCGAGCGGGCCGGAGACGGATTACGCGCGATTGATGGACGATTTGGTGATGGAGCAATCGCGGGTGTGGATGATGAACCGGTACCAAGCGGGCAGCATTACGGGGGTGCAGGTGGACAAGGGTGGGGATGGACGTGCACGAACGGTGCAGGCGAGCTACGCATTCAGCAGCGTGGGAAAGGCGGCGCGGGGATCGGTGCGGTTGACGCTGGAGGATGGCCTGCCGAAATGCCTGTACTTCTCAGATTTTCCGGAGACATGCCGGACAGCCAATAAGCGGATCAGCGCGGCGTATGAGGATGGGGAGTATGCCAGGTAAATGAAGTTGTAGCGGTGCGGCCTGAGGTGATGCACCACGGGTGGGACGTTCGAGGGTGCGGTACGCGCCGGGTTTGGAGAGGTAGGAAAACGGCGGTAGCCGCTGACGTGATGAGGTGGAAGTCGCCTTCATGCTGGTAGGGCTTTAAACCTGTTGGCTCGCGTTGAGTCTAGCGCCTGGGGTGGGGAGAGCAGGACCCACACATCAAGAAGCCGCGATGTATGGGGCACTCACTTATCTGGGTTCGTGAGGTGGCGTGTGGAACCCCCGCCCCAATGCCAAATTCGAGTCATTGCGACATTTTCTCGCTTGTAACGCTTTCATATTCACTCTACCTTCGCGTTTGAGCTAAAAGTGTGAAAGAATCGCCGCAATCATGATCGTTTCCTTCTCAGTTTCCAACTTTCGTTCGTTTAAAGAGGAGCAGACTCTCTCGTTAGTAGCGAGCCGCAAACTCGACACCACACATGAATCCCATACTGCACCTATACCCGACTCCTCTGAACGAGTTCTAAGGGCGTCGGTGATCTATGGAGCAAATGGCGCGGGCAAGTCGAACTTGTTTCTTGCACTTCGGTACTTTAAAGAACTTGCTATCGAACAACGCACCAAGGGCATCGGCACAGGGCTCGAGCCCTTTCAATTTAGCCGTCCGATAGTCGAAGACAGCACCTTTGACATTCAATTCATTGCCGATGGAAAGTTGTTCCGTTACGGATTCACGGTAAATGATCGTCAGATTTCGGAGGAATGGCTCGCTCGGATCGTAGGCAGTAAAGAAAGAACCTTGTACGAACGCACGACTTCAGCAGAGAACGTCGTTGTTGTTGCGAAAAGCGCTCTTAAGCCTACGATGAAGCTAAAGGCGCTATGCAGTATAGGAGGGCCAGCTAACCAGACCTTTCTAGCAACAGCACGTGCAACCCTAAAAAAGGATGACCTCGGCCCTGATCTGCTTTCTGTGTGGCGCTGGTTCACGCACTCGCTCACAACCATTGCTCCCGATGAAACATTCGGACCGCTTGGTCATCAACTCAGTGAAGATGCTTCATTTCTTAAGTTTGCAGGCGACTTTTTGAAATCCGCCTCAACTGGGGTAGATCACTTGGAGGTGTCTAAGCTTGAATTAACCGAAGAGCAACTAAAGCAGCACATCCCAGATGAAGCTTTCCAGCAGATCATGAATCCCGCGATGCGACCTGGCGACATCGGCCTGACCCTGATCAAAGATAGTAGCGGCAGAGAATTCGTAATTGACAGGAAGGGAGACAAGCACTTTCATCAAATTGCGATTGCATCAGCGCACATCGGTATGAATGGTGAACCTGTGTCATTTACGCTCGACCAAGAATCTGATGGGACTAGACGACTGCTCGATCTAATTCCGACACTGCATGACACAGATGATAAAGGGTCGGTGTTCGTAATCGACGAGGTCGATAGAAGCCTGCATCCTATTCTGGTTAGAAAGATAGTAGAGTTTTTCCTTAAGAGTTGTACGAATTCCAGCCAAATGTTAGTGACAACTCACGAATCGAGCCTTTTGGATCTGGCACTCCTCCGCAGGGATGAGATATGGTTCGCAGAAAAAGACAAAACAAGTGCGACGCATCTATACTCCTTAAATGATTACAAAGTCAGAAATGATCTAGAGATAAGAAAGCATTACTTACAAGGGCGATTTGGAGCGATTCCGTTTCTAGCAAATTTGGACCGGCTCCTTCCGGTTTCGGAGCCAAAGCCTGATGCCTAGGAAACCGAGGCCGCTCCTTAGAGATAAACAGCAGTATAGAGACGACCGTCTATTAATCATTGCTTGCGACGACAGGTACGCGCCGAAGCAATGTTTCGATGCTTTTGAATTCAAGAGAGTGCAGATACATGTCGAGGCGACACTCGACTGTAACTCGTCTGCAAATCACGTTCTAGACAGGTTACTAGCCATAAGTTGTGACCCAGACGATGAGAGATGGCTAATTCTTGACGTTGATCACTACTCTGAATCTGCACACATAGCAACCCTCCGTAAAGCGCTCCAAAGAGCGAGGCAGGCTAATGTAAATGTGGCGATGAGTAAACCCTGCTTTGAGGCTTGGCTTTTGCTGCATCATGCCGAGGCGGAGGTGTTAAAGCCCTTGGCATCCGCTAGCGAAGTCTTAAGAACTCTGCGGTCTTTACTGGAATCATACTCAAAAATAGCGCTGAACCCAGCAGACTTCAAGCTTGATTCGGTAGCAGATGCTTATCGTAGAGCTAAAATCCTTGACGGTGAGAAGGCCGAAGGGGACATTCCGACCGTTAACACCTCCCGCGTTTATCGTATTTGGGATTCGATCTTTTCTATCTCCGGACCTTGCGATCTTCCGTTATCGCTGAAACCGCTTGCAGAACAACTCGGCTACCACGTAGCTCACGAGATTTGATTATTCCACTGTGACGGATTTGGCGAGGTTGCGGGGTTGGTCGACGTCGCAGCCGCGGCGGACGGCGATGTGGTGGGCGAGGAGTTGGAAGGGGACGACTTCGAGGATGGGGAGGAGGAGTTCGGGGGCGGCGGGAATGTGGACCGTGTGTTCGACGAGGTGGGTGATTTCGTCATCACTTCCGTCGTGACGGCGCGGGCGGCGATTTAAGCGGCTTCGGAGTTGCGGCCGGTGCGGGGGTCGAACGCGGTAGAGGCGACGGTGAAGGCGTTGGAGGGGCTGCGTTGCTGGGCTAGGGCGGCTTCTCGTTGGGCGGTGGGGAGCGAGAGGAAGGCGTGCAGGGCGTCGTTCACCGATTGCGAATCGGGGAAGCTGCCGAGCAAGGCCGGGTCGAGGATGACAACGTTTGTGCCTTCGGCTAACAGGTTGCTGTATTTGCCGCGTGTGCCTTTTCGGAAGTCGAGGTCAGGGCGTTTTGCGAGGGGATCGAGGTCAGCGTTCAAGATGATGTGAGTCTTCCGATGAAGCAATCGGTTGCGAATGCGGAATTTTGGAGAGTTGGCGGTACGCTGCGGCTTTCACGTTCTTTTGGATGTCTTTGAAGCTTTCTTCAAGGTCGACGAAAGCGTGGAGGGCACGGTTGACTGACTCGGAATCTGGGAAGTGGGCCATGAGGTCCGGGTCAAGGATGACCAAGTTGGTGCCGCGCTCCATTTGATTGAAATATTTGCCGCGTACGGCGGTCGTGCTGCGGGATGGGACAGGTTTCTGTGCGGGCTCTTTAGTCTTCTTCATATAGACGCCTTTCGCGAGGTGTCGCAGTGCGGGCGCTGATGAGGCGGACGTGGCCGCTCTCGTTTTCATTATGAACGATGTAGAGCAGCTTGCCGTTGTCTGCGGTGCCGATGGTGAAAAAACGAGGGTCGTGTTCAGAGTGGAGTTCGTCGAAGTCGGTATAGGCGGAAGGGTCATTTTCGAAAATTGAGACTGCGTCGTCAAAGCTGACGCCGTGTTTGCGAAGGTTGGTGCGGGCTTCGCGAGGGTCGAACTCATAAAGAGGCATGCCAGGTAATACCGTTCGCTTCCCGCTTACCCGATTATCTTGTAAAGCTTTATCGTCTGACTATTCGACGGTGACGCTCTTGGCGAGGTTGCGGGGTTGGTCGACGTCGCAGCCTCGGCGGACGGCGATGTGGTAGGCGAGGAGTTGGAGGGGGACGACTTCGAGGATGGGGAGGAGGAGTTCGGGGGCGGCGGGGATGTGGATGACGGCTT
>CAXTJO010000012.1:0-63022 GCA_964244665.1 uncultured Terriglobus sp. | reverse complement strand
GGCGGGTGCGGGGGCGAGCCGGCCATGGATGAATGCGGCGCTGTCGCCGGATGCGCGGGCAGACATGGTGGCGCGGGAGCTGACCCTGCCGGAGAAGATTCAGCTGGTGCACGGGATTGGGTGGGGACCGCTGCAGCAGGGTGCGCCGGTGCCGGCGGACAACAATGGCGGTGCGGGCGAGATCGAGGGGATTCCACGGCTGGGGATCCCGTCGCTGCAGCAGGCGGATTCTGCGGTGGGGGTTCGGATGGCGGCACCGGAGAGCCGGTATGCGACGCTGCTGCCGTCGGTGCTGGGAGCGGCGGCGAGCTGGGATGCGGAGGCGGCGCACCTGTATGGCGATGTGATTGGGCGGGAGCTGCGGGCGCAGGGGTACAACCAGAGCATCGGGGGCGGTGTGAACCTGGCGCGCGATCCGCGGAACGGGCGACTGTTCGAGTACCCGGGGGAAGATCCGCTGCTGGCGGGGACGACGGTGGGCCACGTGATCGCGGGGTTGCAGAGCAACAACGTGATGGCGGACATCAAGCACTATGCGCTGAACGACCAGGAGACCGGGCGAACGGTGGTGGACGTGCACATGTCGCACAAGGATGCGCATGAGAGCGACCTGCTGGCGTTCGAGATCGGTCTACGGATTGGGCACCCGGCGAGTGTGATGTGCAGCTACAACAAGGTGGACGGCGACTGGGCGTGCGAGAACAAATGGCTGCTGTCGGATGTGTTGAAGGGGGAGTGGAAGTTTCCGGGGTTTGTGGTGTCCGACTGGGAGGCGACGCACACGACCGCAAAGGCGGCGTTGGCGGGGCTGGACATGGAGATGCCGGGGACAAACCACTTCGGGCGGGGTTTGCTGGATGCGGTGCAGGCGGGAGAGGTACCGCAGGCGCGGCTGGACGACATGGTGCACCGGCTGCTGCGGTCGATGTTTGCGGCAGGTGTGATCGACCATCCCTCAACGCCGCGCAGGGTGGTGGACCCGTTCCGCGGGCGGGACGACGCGCAGCACATTGAGGAAGAGAGCATTGTGCTACTGAAGAACGCGGGCGGCGTGCTGCCGCTGAACGCGCAGGGCCTGCGAAAGATCGTGCTGGTGGGCGGGCATGCGGATGTGGGGGTGATGTCGGGCGGCGGGTCGGCGCAGGTGGACCCCCCGGGCGGGGATGCAGTGAATCCGGAGCGGCCGTCGCGTTGGGGGCAGGAGGTGTATTTTCCGTCGTCGCCGCTGCGGTACATCCGCGAGCATGCGCCGGGCGCGGAGGTGACGTATGTGGCGGGGACGGACACGGCTGGGGCTGCCGCGGCAGCGCGCGGCGCGGACGTGGCGATCGTGTTTGCGGACCAGTACATGAGCGAGGGCGGGGACGCGCCGACGCTGGCGCTGCCGGGCAACCAGGACGCGCTGATTGCGGCGGTGGCGAAGGCGAACCCGCGGACGGTGGTGGTGCTGGAGACGGGCAATCCGGTGGCGATGCCGTGGCTTGCGTCGGTCGCGGGTGTGATGGAGACGTGGTATCCGGGCATCGGCGGGGCACAGGCGATTGCGAATGTGATGTTTGGCGCGGTAAACCCGTCGGGCAAGCTGCCGATCACGTTCGCGAAATCGGAGGCGGACCTGCCGCACCCGCGCGTTTTCGGCATGACGTATGCCACCAGGAACGGCGGGCTGCCGGAGCACTGGGTGTCGGAAAACAAGAAGGTGAGTTTTCCGGCGGACTATAGCGAGGGCGTGCGGTTTGGGTACAAGTGGTTCGAGTCGGAGGGAAAGCAGCCGTTGTTCCCGTTCGGGTTCGGGTTGTCGTACACGACGTATGGTTACAGCGGGCTGCAGGTGAACGCGGCGGCGAAGAGCGCGACGTTTACGGTGCAGAACACCGGGGCGCGTGCCGGGGTGGAGATCAGCCAGGTGTATGTGGAGCTGCCGGGGGCGAGCGGAGAGCATTTTCGGCGGCTGGCGGGCTTTGAGCGGACGGCGTTGCAGCCGGGTGAGCGCAAGACCGTGACTGTGGTGCTGGAGCCGCTGACGCTGGCGACGTGGGATGAGCCGCACGAGCGGTGGACGCGGCTGCCGGGAGAGTACACGGTGGCGGTGGGGGGATCGTCGAGCGATTTGCCGTTGGAGATGAAGGCGAAGCTGCAGTAGATATCTCCGGTGGATGCGGAGGAGTCGATTGCGCCGTGCGCGATGGAGGCTCACGTTCATCCGCTATGGCGTGCCCGAGAAAGGCGATGCTTGGGGGCTTGACCCGCAGCGGAGCTTTATGGCGACGGTGCCCGAGCATTGCCTTGATCGGCGCGGGGGCGCTGAACGGACGATTGCTGACGAAGGACGTGGTGAAGCTGGCACCCGAGGCGAAGCAGAGCATTGCAGAGCTCGGGAACGCGCTGGACGAGCTGCGCCAAAGCTATCCGGAGCGCAGCTTTATGGGGCAGGGGGTGTGCGTGCCGGGCCGCCTGCACGGCAAGACGGCGGCTGGTGATGGTGCCGAACCTGCACTGGCAGAACTATGACATTGCGGACGGGCGTTTGATCGGCGGCAGAACGGGCTTGCGGGGGAGTTTCGGGCACGTTCCGGTGAATCCGGATGGGCCGGAGTGCGGCTGCGGTGCGCGCGGTACTACCGTGAACTGGAATCGGATGCCGAGGAGCGGTGGCCGTCACGCCGCACGAGGTCTGTGGTGCAGACCCCTTGAATATTTTCGAGCGAACTTCCAACGTCGTCGTCTGCCAGAGTAGAACGCACGGGATGTGGATGGATTTGGCAGAGAACGCGAAGGGCAGCGTACGTGTTACGGCGGAGGCAGTCGCCGCGCGGGACGCAATTGCCCGGCTGGTGCCCGATTACGCGGGCGTGCTGTTTCGCGTGGCGAACGCCGTGCTGCGCAGCCCTGCGGACGCGGAGGACGTGGTGCAGGAGACATTTGTGCGGGTCCTGCGTCACAGCGGGGATCTGCCGGCGGTCCGCGAGATGCGGGTGTGGCTGGTGCGCATTGCGTGGCGGCTGGCGCTGGACCGCAAGCGGCGGGTGCGGCCGGAGCAGATGGACCGGGTGTTTGCCGAGGCGCTGGCGTCTGAGGAGCCGACGGCGGATGCGGCGCTGGCGCAGGCGGAGCGGTATGGCCGGGTGATGCGGGAGGTGGAGCGGCTGCCCCGGGCAGAGCGGGAAGCTCTGCTGCTGAGCGCGCTGGAGGAGATGAGCGCGGCGGAGATGGCGGCGGTGTTGGGCCGGAGTGAGAGCGCGGTGCGGGCGCTGGTGTTTCGGGCGAGGACGCGATTGAGAGAGCGGCTGGGAGGCGAGCGATGAACGAGATGGACGATCTGGACCGGATTCTTGGAGAGTTACGCGCTGTGCAACCCGCGCCGGGGTTGGAGACGCGCGTGCTGCAGCGCATGGCGGCGGAGCGGGATCGTGGCGGTCGAACCGGTGTGGGCTGGTCCATCGCGGCTGCTGTGTCTGGCGCGGGCAACATGCGGTGGATTTCTGTTGGGATCTTGGCAGCGTGCGTGTGCCTGGGTGGGGTGTTGATGGTGCTGCGGGTGCAGGGTGGCTACGGCCGACGGCAGGTGTTACCGGTCGTTGCGACGGGTGCGGCGCATGGGGCTGCGGAGGTGCGCTCGCTTGCCGTGACAGGCGTGCTGCAGCATGTGGCCGGGCGTGCCGGGGCTGCGCGGGTGAGGGCCGGTCTGCATGCGAGTGTGGACGATACCGCACGGGCGGGGATGGGATTTAGGGAGCTTGCCGGGGGCTTGCCGGTGCATGTCGTTGCCGCGGTGCAGGCCGATGGGGGAGAGACGATCGACCCGGCCTATGTGGCGAGCTTTCCAGCGCCGCCGCTGCCACTGATGCGGCAGGAACGGTTGTTGCTGCGCATGTTACACGGCGGAGGGACGGGGGAGCTGGTGGCGACGCTGGCGCCGGGCGCTGAGACGGCTGTGCGGTCGGCGGAGCGAGCGGAGTTCTCAGAATTTTTCAGGCCGGTGCCGGTGACTGGGCCGCGTGGGCCGGAGACACCGTTGCCGGACACGGGGTTGAACGGCGGGCCGGCACTGCCGCTGGGTTTGTTGAAAAACGACAAATAGAAAGAAGAACGCATGGGGGGGAAATACGATGAGGGTAGCGATGGGATGGACGGTTTTGGGCCTGGTGCTGGCGTCGGGCGCATGGGCACAGGACGCGAAGACAGGGCAGGATGGCACTGGGACGCAGCACAGAAGGCTACCGGTGGAACCCAGCGTAGAAACGGAGCGGACGTTCTTCCTCCACAATGCGCGGACACAGGCGGACCAGAACGAACTCTTAACGGCGCTGCGCAACCTGCTTGGGCCGGAGACGCGCATTTTCCTGGTGCCGGGGCAGGCTGCAATCGTCATGGAGGGGCAACCGGACCAGATGGCGTTGCTTGAAAAGATGTTGCGCGACCTGGACCTGCCACGCAAGGTGTACCGGTTGACCTACACCCTGACCGAGACCGACGGTGGCAAGCGGCTGGGGGTGCAGCATTATTCGATGGAAGTCGAGGGTGGTTTACGGTCGCAGTTGAAGCAGGGCAATCGGGTGCCGCTGGTGACCGGAACGGTGCCGGTGAAAGACGCGGCATCGCTGTCGTCGCAGGTGACGTACATCGATGTTGGGGTGAATCTGGATGCGACGGTGGATTCGCTGGACAACGGCGTGGGCCTGCGGACGAAGGTAGAGCTGTCGAGCGTAGCGGGAGACCTGTCGAGCACGCTGGCGGCGGATCCGGTGCTGCGGCAAACGACCTTTGAGGGGACAAGCGTGCTTACACTGGGCAAGCCGGTGGAGCTGGGTGGGCTGGATTCGCCGGGCAGCACGCGGCATACGCAGGTGGAAGTAGTGGCGGAGTTGGTGAAGTAAGCGTACAGGAGCGGGCGGCGATGGATGCTGCCCGCTCCTGTTGTGTGGGCTAGCGTTTGGGGGTTTCTGTTGAGAGTTGTACCGTGTCCGCTATGTTAGGCGATGGAGGAGATGTCAGTGCCGGTTGCCGGAGGAGCTTTTCTGTTCGGAGCCGACTTCGGTTTGTGACGATTTCTCCTTGTCGAGCGGCTGGTTGGTGATGCCGCTGGCATGGGCGTTGTCCGCAGTGTTGTAGGCGGTTGTGGTGGATTCGCTGATGCCCTCGACGGCGTGCTTGTCGTTGGACACGTTCATGACTCGCGGATTGCGGCTGCCGTCGGTTTGTGCGTCCGCGGTGTTGGTGATGGTGTCGTACTCGGTGCCGGGCGCGCCCTGGGCGGTAAGCTGGTCGGGCTCAACGTCGGCCTGGGCGGGATTGCGATTGACGGCGGGCTGCTCGTGTGTGGATCCGTTAGCCATGGAATGCTCCTTCGCTTAGGAGGGATGCCGCGAAAGCAGACACGCGTATCTTATGGCGTAAGGCGTCGTGAGTGCGCGCTGGACCGGGCTACTTGCTTGCGGGCTGCATCATCTTCTCCTGCATTGCGGCCTGCACGGAGTTGGGTGTGACGTTGACGACCGCGCCTTCGAGCTTCGTCAGCCAATCCGAGGCGTAGACGTGCTCGTCGCCATTGAACAGGGCATCGAGGCCGGTTTTAGCAACGGCATCGGGCTCGTTGGATTTTTTGCCCTCTGTGCCGATTTTCGTATCGCTCATATGGGCAACGTCAAAGAAGTTTGTGTCGACCGGGCCGGGCTGCAGTGCCGTCACATTGACGCCAATGTCTTTCAATTCGAACCGGATCGACTTGGCGAGCGAGAGCACAAATGCCTTGGAAGCGGAGTAGACGGCCATTTTGGGCGAGATCGTTTCGCTGGCGATGGAGGCGGTAAACAGGATGTTGCCGGCACCGCGGGTGGCCATCTGCTTTGCGGCATATTTGCCGAACTGGACCGTGGACGCGCAGTTCAGGTCCACGATGGCGAGTTCCTGATCGAGATCGCTTTCCGTGGCGAACAGGCCGGACTCGCCGATGCCGGCGTTAATGCAGGCGACGGTCACGGGCCTGCCGAGCGCTTCAACCTGTCGCCAGACGTTGTTGACCTCGTCGCGCCGGGTGCTGTCTGCCTGGAAGGCGTAAACCTCTGCGCCGGCAAGTTGAAAGTCGCGGGCAGCGTCGGAGAGGCGATCGCTGTGGGCGGTAACGGCCAGGTCGTAGCCGCGTTGCGCCAGTTGCAGGGCGAGCTGGTAGCCAATGCCGGACGAAGCTCCGGTAACGAATGCGAGTTCCTTGCTCATGATGACTCCCGAGTGCATGCGCAGGCTTTAAGTGGCAGCGCATTTTGTTTTCGTTGACTAGGATGCCAGCCATGCCGAGCGCGGGCGTGCACGGCGGATATTGGCGGCAGTGCGAAAATAGAAGAGATGCGAGTGCGTGGTAAGTGTGTGGCGACGGCAGTATGCATGATGGTGTGTGGAGCGATGGTGGGGTGCCGCAGCGTTCCCCCGCCGAAACCGCTGGAGCAGTTGACGGCGACGGAGCAGGCAGGGCACGCGGTGTTCGTGGAGCGGTGTTCGCTGTGTCATTACGACCGGCAGGCGGGGTCGCTGCATGGGCCGTCGCTGCTGGGCCTGTACAAGAAGCCCTACCTGCCGAGCGGCGCGCCAGCGAACGACGACCGTGTGAGCGCTACGATTGTGCATGGGCGGAATAACATGCCGGCACAGGGTGGTAATTTGACCGACCAGGACCTGACGGAATTACTGGCGTACTTACACACGTTGTAAGTGGAATTCAAGAAGCGCTGCTGCGCTTGACTTAGCTGCTATCGGCCTTTTCTAACTACTCTATTGAACTTGTGTGAGGTGATTGTGCCCGAAGATATGTATGACGCGGAGGATGAGGCAGAGGGGCGGCGGCTGAAGCTGGCGCCGCAGGATGCCGCGCGGGTGCGACGGGAGCGCGCGGCGGAGACTGTGGCCGGGCCGCGTATGTTGCCGGGCATGGCCATGATCGCGATGTTTCTGCTGATGTATGCGCTGCTGAACGTGTTTGGCGCGGTGCAGGGCGTGTTTGGATACGGGCCGGGCCGGTATGCCGTGCTGGGTATTTGTTCGCTGCTGGTGGTGGGGGTGTTCGGTTTGCTGCGATTGAAGCGGTGGGGCTGGGCGCTTGTGTTGGGCGCGACCCTGTTTGTTGCGCTTTATTACGTTGTGCAGTTTATCCGTACGCACGTGGGGGTAGCGCATGGGTTTGGTTTCCTGGTGTGGGCGATGTTTTTTACCCTGTTCTTTTTGTATCTGGTGCGCGATGAGGTTCGGGCGCGGGTGCACTAGGCGCTGGTGGTAGGGCGTGTTTCGGGTATGGCTCGTAGTTACAAGCCGACGGCGAGTAGTTCGTCTGCAATGTTTGCCGAGGCGCGGGCGTTTTTGACATCGTGCACGCGGAGTAGGTGAACGCCTTGCAGCAGCGCGGCGGTGTTGGCAGTGCCGGTGGCGCGATCGCGCGCATCGACCGCAGGGTCTGCGGTGAGGAACCCCTTGCGGCTAAGACCGGCGAGAACGGGCCGGCCCAGGGAATGAAGTTCGGCGATCCGAGCGAGAAGCGTCCAGTTTTCCGGGCCACGTTTGCCGAAGCCGAAGCCAGGGTCCAGAACGATGGCCTGGCTGTCGATGCCTGCGGCGTTGGCGACTGCAAGCTGGGCCGCCAGGCCTTCGAGCACCGTCGGCAGCACGGCGGATGGGGCGAGCGGAGGCTGGGCGGACCATTGCGACGGCAGGCCACGGGTGTGCATCAGGACAAGACCGCAGCGGGCAGCGGCGACTGCCGCTGCCATCGCGGGGTCCCACAGCAGGCCGCTGACGTCGTTGACGATTTCTGCCCCAGCGGCAAGCGCAGCCCGGGCGGTGCTTGCGCGGTAGGTGTCGACGGAGAGAACCGCGTCGGGCCGGGCACGATGGACAGCTTCAAGGACGGGCAGCAGGCGGCGTTGCTCTTCGTTGGCGGAGATGGCATTCGTGGTCAGCGCGGGGGCACCGGGCCGCGTGGATTCGCCACCGAAGTCGAGAATGTCCGCGCCATCGTCGAGGAGCCGAAGTGCGTAGTCCACGGCGCGTGCGGGGGAGCTGTGCAGGCCACCGTCGGAAAAGCTGTCGGGCGTGAGATT
Organism: uncultured Terriglobus sp.; assembly: GCA_964244665.1. Lineage (GTDB taxonomy): Bacteria > Acidobacteriota > Terriglobia > Terriglobales > Acidobacteriaceae > Terriglobus. Next base: position 54,938 of record CAXTJO010000012.1, on the reverse strand, counting down.
GACGATGCCGGCGAGCAGGGTGCGGGGGCCGAGTGTGAGGTGGCGGGTGCGAAGCTGCCACGTGAAAGGTGGCCGCGATGTCACGCGGAGACGGCCCGGCGGAGCGCTTCAAGATCGGCCTGGTAATCGTGGGCGGGCAGGTCGTGGATGAGTTGCTGCAATTTGCGGCGTTGCGGCGCGGATAGTTTGCCGGTGCGCTTGAGTTCGTCGTGCATGCTGCAAAGGGGTTCTTCGTGCCGCTCGATGAGGCGCATGGTGTGGAGCAGGGCGTGGATGCTGCCGTACAGGTCGGGTGTGCCGGTGGGCTGCGTGGGCGTCGCGGCGGGGGTCGTCCTGCGTGGCCTGGCTGCTTTTACGGATGCGGGTTTGGTCGGTGTGGATTTTTTGGCGGGTGCTGCTTTGGCCATAGGGTGCCCCTGTTCTGGTGCATTGGATGCTTTCGCGAGGGAGGTGGGACTCGCCTGATCGCGCCGTCGCGTTTGAGGGGTACCGGGGCGCGCTGGATGGAGTGCAAGGAATACCGGCTGCTAGACTGCGCGGATGATGCGTGTGGGTGTGGCGGCGGTGATGCTCGGGTGGGGTTGCGGGCTTGGGCAGGCGAATGCCAGCTTGCAGCGAACGCTGGAGTCGATGGCGGCGGAGCCGGCGGTGGCGCGCGCGCACTGGGGTGTGAGCGTGGTGCGGATGAACGGAACGGTGGCGGCGGCGGTGAATGCGGGACAGTTCTTTCAGCCGGCGTCGAACTCGAAGTTGTTTACGACAGCGGCGGCGATGGCGTTGCTGCCGATGGACGAGCGGCTCTCCACCAAGGTGGTTGCGAGTGGGTCTTTCGAGCCGGGCGGGGTGTACAAGGGCGATCTACGGCTGCGGGGTGTGGGAGATACGAACTTTTCGGGAAGGCTTGTTCCTTATCGTGTGACGCCGCCGGGGCAGGTGGAGGCTCCACGGGACGAGCTGCGGTATGTGCGGGAGCTGGCGGACGGGGTAAAAGCCGCCGGGATGACGCGGGTGGAAGGCGACATCGTCGGGGATGACACGCTGTTTCCGTGGGACCCTTACCCACAGGATTGGGCGGTAGACGATTTGCCGTGGTACTACGGTGCGCCGGTGAGCGGGTTGATGATCGCGGACAACGCGGTGACGCTGACCGTGATTCCAGGAGACGCCGGCCGGGACGCGACGGCGTTCATTACCCCGAATTTACCGTATTACTCGGTAGCGCTGCAGGTGACGACGACAACGAAGGGCACGGGGACGGTGCTGCAGATCGGGCGTCCGACCGGGTCGAAGGTGGTCACGGTGCGCGGCTCGATTGCGGCGGATGCCAAGCCGTACGTGCAGGGGATCAGCATCGAAGACCCGGCAGAGTATGCGGCCATGGCGCTAAAGGCAGCGCTCGAAGCAGATGGAATCGAAGTGACGGGAGCGGCCGTGGCGCTTCACGCGGCGGCGTTTGAGCCGGACTTTGCCAAGGCGGCCGCTGTGCCGCTGCCGGGACTTTTGCCGCCCGCGGTGCCGTTGGTTGAGGGGCAGCCCGGATGCTTTCAAAAAAGGGGCGGTGCGGACACCTCTGGTGTGCGGGAGCATGCGTGCTGGGTTGCCCTGCATCGCGGGCCAGCGACGTATCAGGACGTCGTGGTTACGAACAAGACATCGCAAAACCAGCATGCGGAGGTGTTTTTACGACGATTGGGACTGGCGCAGACCGGCACGGCTACAACGGCGAGCGGTGCGCGGGTAGTGCGGGCGTTTTTGACGCGGAAGGCCGGTGTGGATGACGGTGATTTCGTCCTGGTGGACGGCAGCGGCCTGAGCGGCCATGACCTGGTAACGCCGCGCGCTTTAACAACACTGCTGCGGTACGGTGCGGGCCAGCCGTGGGGCGAGACGTGGAAGGCCAGCCTGCCGGTGGGTGGGGTGGATGGGTCGCTGCGGTCGCGGTTCAGCGGCGACCTGAAAGGGCGGGTATTTGCGAAGACCGGAACGCTGGGCGAGGCGCGGGCACTCAGCGGTTATGTTGTGGGTGCAAGCGGCAGAACGGTTGTGTTCAGCGTAATGGTGACGGGTCACACGCCGCTGGACAGGACCGATGAGGCGGCGATGGATCGCATGGTCGAAGCGATTGCCGCGGCGGAATAAAGACGGTCGTGGTGCGGTGGCCCTGCCCTGGCACCGGGCTTACAGGCCGATGTCGAAGGGCAGGGCGCACGGGCTACACCAGCTTTGCGTCGAGGGTAATTTCCGCCGCCTTGAGCAGGCGCGAGATGGGGCAGTGTTCCTTGGCACCCTTGGCGATTTCGGCAAACTTCGCCGCGTCAATCCCCGGGACCTTTGCCTCGGTCACAAGCGCGATGGTGGTGACGGTGGGGGTGCCGTCGATAAAGTCGAGCGTGAGGGTTGCCGTGGTCTTGACGCTGTCGCCCTTGTGACCGGCCTTTTCCAACTCCGCGGACAGGGCCATGCTGAAGCAGCCCGCGTGCGCCGCGGCAATCAACTCTTCCGGGTTGGTTCCCTTGCCATGCTCAAAGCGCGAGGCGAAGGTGAAGGGCTGGTTCGACACTGCGCCAGTGCCGGTGCTGATGGTGCCGTGCCCGTCTTTCAGACCGCCGTTCCACTCGGCATTTCCTTTGTTCTCGATCGCCATCCTGTTCCTTTCGTGGCCCGCACGCTGGTGGGCACCTTCGACCCATGATAAGCGCAGCCGCAAGCAGCGCGATGAACGTGCGGCAGGGCGGCGTGTGTTAACGGGCGGTGCGGCGTGCGGGTGCGTGGAGATGACCGGTGCGCTGCAGGACTTTGCGCGCCAACCCGGTCAAGGGCAGGGTCGCCAGGCTCTGCACGGCGCACCATTGCAGGCGAGGAGGTTTGCCGGCGGGGTCTGGATGGAGGTCGGGGTGAACCGCCGAGGCGAGCGGTTCGACCGTCACCACGTCGGATGGGTTTACCGGTGCAGGCTGCATGGCCTGGGCGATCTCTGCCTCGGAGTCGAGGAGAAACACTTCCACGAAGTAGTTGGTGCCGGTGATGCCGTGGCGAAGGCGAAGCTGTGGCGCGGTTTCTGGCAAGGACCGTAGTGGCGGCAGTTCCAGCATGTTCGGCATCAGGGACAGGTCCGGATCACGGCGGTGCAGCAGGATTTCCTCTGCAGCCTCGGCGTTTCGCGCCTGCTCGCCGTTCGCCAATCTGGTGGCGAGTGCATACCCCACACGTGCGCTTTGCATGGCGGCGCGGGGCAAGGTGCGATGTTCGCCGCGGGTGCGGCACCAGTCGAACACGGGGCAATGCAGGCAAAGCGGGCCGCGTGGAAGGCACACCGTGGCGCCCAGCTCCATCATGGCCTGGTTGCTATCGCCGGGATTCTCCGTTTCCAGAAGTGCCTGCGCGAAGGCGTTGATGAAGGCGTCGGCCTGCGCGCCAGACTCCTCCGCCTTGCCTGCGATGCGCAGCAGCACGCGCTCCACGTTGCCATCGACCACGGCGACGGGTTCACCGAAAGCGATGCTGGCGATAGCTGCGGAGGTGTAGGCGCCGATGCCCGGCAGCGCGAGCAGCTCTGCCGCGGTGCGCGGAATGGTACCGGCATGTTGCTGCACCAGAAACTTTGCAGCACGGTGCAGCATGCGGGCTCGGCGATAGTAGCCCAGGCCGCTCCACAGCGCGAGCACGTCTTCTTCCGGCGCCAGGGCAAGCGCCAGCAGGGTAGGGAAGCGGGCGAGAAAGCGGCGGTAGTGATCGACGACGGCGTCTACCCGGGTCTGCTGCAGCATGATTTCCGACAGCCAGGTGCGGTACGGGTCGTCGATGCCGCGCCATGGCAGCACGCGGGCATGCACGCGATACCAGGCGAGCAAAGCCTGCGCAAAGGCATGCATCTGTGCCGGGGCGAGCGGCAGATCGATGCTGCGCGAGGGTTTTTGGGGGCGTCGCTTCGCCCTGCCTGACTGCTGTTGCGGCAAAGGCATCGCTTGTGCCAGTGTATCGCCCTGCGGCGGCACGGCCTGCATGGTGTTTGTGCCGGTGATTGTGTGAATGCGCAACACAGGCGTCACCACCGTGCGCGGCGCGACGATAAGGCGTGTAGAGCGGGAATCCCCGCGAGGTTTGTGTGCCATGCATCTGCGTTACACGTGGGAACCGGAGGAATGGCGCGAGGCGCTTCTGCTGGCGTCTGCCGGACCCCGCCGTCCACCAAAGCCGGTCATGATTTACGCGGTTGTCTGCATGATGTCGCTGGGTGCCGTCGGCGAGTTGTTCAATGCTCTCCGTTCCAGCGTGGCCCCGGACTACAGCGGGTCGCTGCTGCCGATGCTGTTGTTCGCAGCGGCAGTAGTGGTGGCCATGCAGGTGTACACGCGTGCCGCAAGCCGCAACCGGGCACTGCGGCCGCTGGCGGCCATGCCGGACGGAGAACAGGAATTATTGCTCTCGGAAGGTGGCTGGCGCGCGGTGTGCGCCGGTGACCTTGACGCGGGGCAGATGCGCTCGTGGGGCGAGTTGCGGGAGCGGCGCATGGGTCAGCGAAGCATGATCATGGTAGGCCGTGGAAACGCCTTTGCCGCAGTCCCGCTGCGCGCCCTGACCGCAACCCAGGGCAGCCACCTGCACCGCCTGCTTGTGCGAAAGTTTCACCGCGAAACCGCTTAGGCACATGTGTGCCGCGTGAGCGCGTTCTTGCTAAGGGTGCGTGGACTGCGCGGGGCTTCGGACTTACTTGCGCAGGTGCGCTATCCGTAGTGCATCGTCCAGGAATTCCTTATAAAGGAAGAAGCCTGCTTGCCCACCAAGGGAAGCACCGAAGGTTTCCATGGTCTGTTTGGCGGTGCGGTCAGCCTGCGGGTAAAAGCTGTTGGTTGCACCGGCGGTAACGGCATAGCCCACGAGCACAGGTAAATTGATGCGGTTCTGGCCGCTGTCGCTGCGGGTGATGACGGTTCGGGTGATGGCGTAGATGCTGCGGTTCAGCGGCGTGTGATCGGAGCCCAGGATGTAGTACCGCGGATCGTCGTGGAAGATGGGTGCGAACACAGAGTCGGTGGCGAGTGTCTGCATGACGCTGCGGGCGCCGGTAGACCCATACCGCTGGGCGTAAGGTCCCCAGCCCTGGCCAAAGTGGGGTGCGGAATCGATGCCCTGCGAGAAGGCGGAAGAGATCGTCCAGACAAAGATGTTGACCGGGTTAAAGGCATGCTCCAAACCGAAGTTCACTTTATCGCGGGCCGAGAGGGGCTGCGCCGTCTGGCCGGGCAGGATGCCGATGCGGTATTTCGGCACGATTTCACCATTGCGGGACGGCGGGGAGAGCGCAGTGGCCTGGGCGTCCTCGCCGCCTGCCGCGGGGGCATCCGGCAGATCTGCAGCCGGTGCCGCGGAAGAGCTGAAGGCAGGCCCGGCAACGGATGCTTCGGCCAGCGTAGAAAATGCCTGGGCAGAACTCACACCCTGCGCACTGAGCGGGAGCGTGCTGCACGCCAAGGCGCTGACTACGAGCAGGGTAAATGGGCGGGCGAAAGACATCGTTTGGGCAGCTCCTGAGCTGGTCTGGTGCGAGCCGCGGACCGGCTTCGCTTACGGCAGGGTATGGCACCGTACCCATAGGATTACCTAGAACTCCGAACGTTGCACACAGAATCGCTTGGTGCGTCGCAAGCTGTTCCAAAAACAGGCCGCGGCTGCGCATGGACACCGGCATGTACTACCCAGGCGCCCGACTCATTTCCGGCTTGCAACATTGCATTAACGACTGGCCTAATGTGAAGTACAGTGCCGGCGTGCAACGTGAGGGCCTGGGCGGACAGCCCTGGGCGTTGCCCAAATGGCGGAGGCAAGAAGATGCCGGAAGAGTACAAAGCAGCACCAACGCCAGGCAGCCGGCCCAGCTTTGGCGATGAAGTACGGAGCGTGATTGCGCGGGCCGAAGAAGAGTTGAGCCGGCTTGTGCGCACAGTGAACGATGAGGTGGTGCCGGATGTGCGGCGGCAGGGTTCCACCGCGCTGCGAAGTGCGGCCGAGCGTTTGCGCGAGTTGGCCGAGAGGCTGGACGACCGCAGGCCGTGAGCCTGTGTGCGGCGCTGCGGCCACCTATCGCGGCCGCACGAAACAGGAGGCGACTCGCTCTTGTGGCCGCGCTGGTCTTGCCGTTTACGTTCATCGCGGGCTGCCACAAGCACACGCGCGTAAGCCGGCGGAGCGCGCCACCGGCCCCGCCGGCGCGCACGAACCGCACCGCCACAACAGCACGGCAGGTGCCGCCGGTTGCGGCCCCGTTGCCGTACGGGGGCGGTGACCCCAACATTCCAAGCAGTGGGAAGAGCAACTCCGTCGAAATCGGTACGGCAAGCTGGTATGCGCCCAACGGACGCCGCAGCGCCAACGGCGACGTGTACACCGGGGAGGGCATGACCGCCGCCCATCGAACGCTGCCACTGGGCACGGTGCTGCGCGTCACCAATCTATCAACCGGACTGGCGGTCACCGTTACGGTAACGGATCGCGGGCCGTTCGTACGCGGCCGGGTGCTGGACCTGTCGACCGCCGCAGCCAGGGCAACGGGCGTGTACCGCATGGGTGTGGCACAGGTGCGCATTGAAGTTGTGCAACCAGGGCCGGCTGCGGCTACCGCCGGCCGCTGGTGCGTGCAGGTGGGCGCATTTGCCAACGAGGGCAATGCCGCCGCGCTGAAGGCCGATCTGCTGCAACGCTATGGCACCGCGGCGAAGGTGATCGAATTTTCTGGCGCGACCGGCTACTGGGTGCGGCTCAACCCCACGGGCGGCGATCGCGCGCAGGCCACCGTCATCGCGCGCACCCTGCGTCCCAGCGAGGATGCGGCCCAGGCATGGCTGGTGCGGCTCGACTGATCCCGTGACGCACTACCAGACTTCGGCGACGGGATAGCGGTTGACCGAGGCTGGATGGTAAGGCGTGCGGGTTAGCCACCAGGTGAGCCGGGCAGCAGGGTCTGCGGCGAAGGCCGGGTCGGCCGTCAGTTTGGCCTGGAACTCAGACCACTGCGCGGGATTTGCTGCAGCCTGTTTTTGGGCGATGGGAACGCTCAGGTACTCGCCGGCGGCAAAGCGGCCCGTGGGTTCGAAGATGCGGTCGAAGAAGCCCCAGCGAACCAGGGCGTCCGGTGCGGCGGGGTGCAGCAGCGCCATGATCAGGCGGGTGCCCGGCTGTGCCAGCGGCACGTAGTAGCTGCCCGGGGCGAAGCTCATACTCTCGTGCACGGGTACGATGGTGAAGTCGGTCAGGCTGCGGCCTTCCTGCGGCGTGGGCTGCTTTTTCACATCGGTAAAGCGCCAGGTGTCGTACTCGCCATCGCGCGGTGTGGTTGTCGTTTCAACATGGATGCCGTGCAGGCGTAGCAGGTCCGCGACGTTGCTGGCGGTGGCCGGGATCAGGAAGCCGGTGGGTACGGGCGCGGCGGCAGTGGGGTCGATGCCGTCGTGGATCACGGTTTGCAGGTCTTCCTTGTCTGCGGTGAACTGGGCGACCGTCTTGCCGGTGATGGGGGACGGGATCTGCTCCTGCCGCAACGAGTAGTAGGTGAGTGGGTGGGACGCGGCGGCGGTTTTGCCGTCGAGGTAGATGCCTTCGAGCGGCGCTCCGGCTGTGCCGGCGAGGCCGGTGTTGAGCGTGGCCGACGTACGATGCCCGGCCAGTGCCATGTCGGCTGCATCGGCGTCGCGCACGGCTTTGCGCAGGGCCTGCGCCTCTTGTGCGGTGTCGGCAATCTGCTCGATGCAGTGGGTCATCACGTCATAGTTCGCCCACGCCCGGGTTTTGGCGGTCTTGAGAGAGTGTGTCTCCACCAGCAGGGCAGGGCGGTTGTGCGTGGCGGCGTACACATGCGAATAGCGCGGCGAAAACACCTCGATGTAAAACTCGCGCTGCCTGGTGACAGGGTTCACATTTAGCGCGCCGTAGGGGCTGATGCGGTGGCCGTCCTTCTCCATGGCCGTGTTCAGTTGAGGCAGCAGGTGCTCGTTCACCCATGCGCGGGCGGGCGCGGCAATGTCCTGGTGGGCGATGTCGTAGGTGAGGTCGTACTGGTAATCCGCGCCGTCCGTCACGTGGTTGTCGAACATGAAGTCCGGCTGCCACGCGGTAAAAAGCCGCAGCCACGCCTGCATCTCCGGCGTGTCGGCTTTGGTATAGTCGCGGTTCAGATTCAGGTTCTGGGCGGTGTTGCGCAGGCCCGTGATCTCCGGGCCGTTCTGCATGGGGCGGTTATAGGGGCTGCGATGCTCGTGGCCGTCGACGTTGAACACCGGCAGCACGACGAAGATGGCATTGTTGAGCCAGTTGCGCTGGTGCGGCTTGTTTGCCACGGTCATGTCGCGGACCAGCATGAGCGCTGTGTCTTTGCCCTCAATTTCGCCGGAGTGGATGCCGGATTGAATCAGGATGAGGGCTTTGCCGGTTTTGTGCGCAGCGTCCGGCGTGAACGCCTTATCGCTGCTCACGATCAGGGCGTAGGTGGTGCGGTGTTCCGGGGTCTGACCCACGGCGAGTACGTGGACGAAGGGGCTGCGCTTTTCCAGCAGGCGCATGGTGCGCACGGCCTCGTCATACCCGCCCGTCTGGTTCCAGCCGGAGATTTCGCCGGAGGTGAGCAGATCGGGTGCGACGCCCTGCGCCGATGCGGCGAGTGACGCCGCGGCGGCTGCGGCGGGCGGCTCGTACATGCTGTGCGGCTGCAGCGGAGAAACAGGTTGCTGGGCCGACACAAACAGAGGCACAACGAGGCCGAGGGCCAGGGCAGCAGGAAACCAGGTGCGGAGCATGCAGTTATTGTGCGCGAGATCGCGGCGCTCTGCACATGCAAAAGCTTTCCTGAACGAGGTACAACACAAGCAAGTGTCAAGCAGCACATACAGCAATGTGACGCTGTAGGCGCAACGCCCTGAAATTGTGGCTTGAAAACTACGGCTTTGCGGCGTCCGCGCCCTTGCGGCTCAGGACGCGGGAAAGGTCCGAGTCGAACTCGCGCAGAACGTAGCTGGCGGCGTCGATGCCGAGATCGAGCGCGTACGCGCTGAGCACGCTTCCCGCGTCGCGCTGGCTGGCCGGATAGTAGCGGGAGGAGGCGCCGGCGGCAATGCCCGCGCCAACCAGTTCGCCAAGGTTGACGGTTTCTTTGCCGGAATCGGACCGGGTGATGAGAATGCGTGTGACGGAATACTCCAGCCGTTTGCTGAACTTGCCGCGGCCCAGCGTGTAGTACCGTGTGTCCTCATGCGTGAGTGCGGGTACCAGGAACTCTACGGAAAGGTTCTCCACATCCTGATCGGCGAGCGCGTGCCAGTAATAGCGGCCATAGGCGACGGCACCCCCGTGAAACTCCGGCGTGGAGCGGCGGGCATCGCTTTCACCCGCAACAAGGCCGGCCAGCACAAACGCGGCTGGATCGATGCTGTCCTGCGCGGCGGTAAAGAATTTCTGCTTCACCGTTTGGGCTGGAAGCCGGGCACCCACAGGTACGGAACGGTAGTTCGGGATGATGAAAAGAACGCGCTTGGAGGGCTGGTCGGTGGCCGGCTGACCGGCAGTGGTCTGGGTTGCCGCCGTTTGCGCTGTGGGATCGGGTGCGTCGGGGAGTGTGGTGTCTGCGGAGGTGCTCCACGCTGCCGTGGACGGTTGCACTGGCGCCGCGGTAAAAGCTACTGGCTGAAACGCCTGCGCGAGGGAAAGCGAGGCGGTGCCGAACAGGGCGAAACAGGCAAGGGAAAAACGATTGGACATGACACTCCGGGGTATGCGGGCGCTCGGATGCGCGAGTCGTGCAGCTCCGGATACGCGGGATTTCTACTTTGGACGCAGAGCACCGGGCGCAGGATGCGTGATTTGCCCGAGACGTGTTGTTTTGGCAGGCGAGGGCTAATCCGCTTGCAGGATAAGGCACTTGAGATAACGGGTTTCGGGCAGGGTGAGAACTTCAGGATGATCGGGTGCGGCGGCGCGGGTTTCGAGCAGGCGGAGGTGTCGGCCGGTGTCGGCAGCGGCTTCGGCAACGGTGTTGGTAAAGGCTTCGAGCGAGATGTGGTGCGAGCAGGAGCAGGTGACGAGGACGCCGCCGGGATTGAGCATGCGCAGAGCGCGCAGGTTGAGCTCCTTGTAGCCGCGCAGTGCGCCTTCCACGGCGCGGCGGGACTTTGCGAAAGCGGGCGGGTCGAGGACGATGCAATCGAACTTTGCGCCGTCGGCATCGAGGGAGCGGAGAAGGTCGAAGGCGTCGGCTTCGACCCAGTCCACCTCTGCATGGAGAGTTTCGCGATTGCGCTGCAGGTTTTGTTCGGCGGTCTCGAGGGCGCTGCGGCTGGAGTCGACGCCGGTGACATGGGTCGAGACCTGGGCGAGGTGGAGGGCGAAACCTCCCTGGTAAGTGCAGATGTCGAGGGCACGGAAGGGTGCATCGGGCTGAACGCGGGCGGCGCGGGCGGCGGCGGCATGGCGGGCAGCGGCGGCGTAGTTGAGGCGCTGGTCGAGGAAGGCACCGGTCTTCTGGCCAGCGTTGGCGTCGAAAGAGAGGTGCAGGTTGTTGAGGATAAAGGTGGTGTCGAGGGTGGAGTTCTCCTGGACGAAAAGCGGTGCCGGAGGGGGTAGAGGCAGGTTTTCGAGTTCACGGATGCGGGAGTCGGGTCGCTCGATGACGGCGCGAACACCGGGCTGGGCAAGTTCGACGGCAAGCAGCTCGCGGACGTCGGGCTGGGCGGTGCCTTGCGTGAGCAGCTGCAAAACGATGAGGTCGTGGTATCGATCGGCGACGATGCCGGGCAGGTTGTCGGCTTCCGCGAAGAGCAGGCGAACCGAGTCGGTTTCGCCGGTGAGAAGCATGGGTGCACGGAGCGCGATGGCGGCGCGGACGCGGGTGCGGAGATCGTCGAGGTATTCGTTGCGGCTAAGGCGGGGTTCGGTCGATATGCGGCGAAGGGTGAGTTCGCTGGTATCGGAAAACAGCGCGGTGCCCAGGGGAAGAAGGCGGCTGTCGACCAGGGTGACCAGGGCACCGGGGGAAATCGTTTCCGCGCCCAGGGCGGGCACGAGCGCTTCAAGCTCGGAGCGGTAGACCCAGAGATGGCCGGCGCGCAGGCGGTCGGCGGCCCGGCGAGTGATGATGGCAGCGGGGCCGACGGTGTCGGCTTCGCGATAAGGCAGAGGCTGCGGGGTAGAGCGGGGCATGGAGTTATGGTCGCACTTCCCAACGGACAGAAGGGCCGGCTGCGGTAGAGACGCGGGTCGACCGGCGGCTGATGGACGCGGAATGGCGCGGGCCGGAGCCGTAGACGATCAAGACATTCCCGTTACCAACTGCACCGCGTTTTGATACTCTCGGTACACAAGCAAGGGCGATGGGGTTCGCCGGGCCTGCATGCGGAAACGCTGCTGATGACTCCTACATTTCAGGTAGGAGTTCCTTGTGTCCAAATCTCGCCCGTTCGCACAATCTGAGTTTGTCAGTGTCGTTCGATATCTCGCGCGCTGGATTCCGATAGCCGTTCTGGTCGGCCTTCTGGCCGGCACCGCGTCTGCGCTGCTGATCTGGTCGTTGAACGTCGCAACGGACATCCGGGAGAGCCACCGCTGGCTGATTGCCCTGCTGCCTTTGGCTGGGCTTCTGGTGGGCTTGATGTACCGCAACTTCGGTACCTCCGTCGAAGCGGGCAATAACCTCATCCTCGACGAGATACACGATCCGAAACGCCGCATCCCGATCCGGATGACGCCATTGATCCTGATCGGCACCTTCATAACCCATCTTTTTGGGGGGTCTGCGGGAAGAGAAGGAACGGCACTGCAGACCGGCGCATCCCTGGCCGATCAGCTTGCCCGGCCGTTCCGCATGAATCCGGTGGAGCGCCGCGTTCTTTTGATGGCCGGCATCAGCGGCGGGTTTGCGTCTGTCTTCGGCACGCCGCTTGCCGGTGCCATCTTTGGGATGGAGGTGCTGGCCTTCGGAACTATTCGCTACGACGCCATAGCTCCCTGCTTGATCGCGGCCTTCGCCGGAGAACTCGCCACCCATGCGTGGGGCATACGTCACACGATCTACCAGGTGGCGAACGTACCGCCCTTGCACGTGACGGGTGTTCTGTTTGCGTCGATTGCTGGAGCTGTTTTCGGAGTAACGGGCATGACCTTTGCGAAGCTCACCCATGCGATAGGCCATCTGTTTCAGAGGCACATCCGGTGGTCTCCGTTGCGGCCGTTTACAGGCGGCGTCCTGATCGCGCTCGCGGTCTTCGCAACCGGCACAACGAGGTACATCGGCCTCGGCATACCGACGATCGTTGCTGCCTTCCAGGGTTTCCAACCGCCGTACGACTTTGCGGCCAAACTGCTGTTCACCGCGGTGACGCTTGGAGCGGGGTTCAAGGGTGGCGAGGTTACGCCCCTTTTTTTTATCGGTGCGACGCTGGGGAACGCCCTTGCTTTTGTCTTGCCACTGCCGCCTTCGCTCCTTGCAGGCATGGGATTTGTTGCTGTGTTTGCCGGTGCCGCCAACACACCCATCGCCTCCACGCTTATGGCGATGGAGATGTTCGGAGCCGAAGCCGGCGCGTATGCAGGCATCGCGTGTGTCTTTAGCTACCTTTTTTCAGGACACGCGGGCATCTATCACGCGCAACGGGTCGGCAGCAGCAAGCACCACCATCTGGCCGACGAGGAAGGGCTCTCACTCGCCGCGATCGCGACGCGCCGCGATACCTCCGGCCCATCGCAGCCTCGACGTTAAAGGAACTCTGCACACCGGGTCGCGAACAGCCGGACGTTATGGCCAGTGCTCGCAGTTAAAGGCTCTTGCTCTCGACAGTGTCGTAGTAACCGTCGGGTGCGGCGCGGCTGAACAGGATGCGCAGGTCCTTGACCTGCTGGAGAGCAAAGGCTGGTGGGTTGGTTGGCGCAGTGCAGGCAAAAAAGTCAGCGCGAGTCACGTCGCTCAGCGCGAAAGCAGGGCGAGCGTCGGGCGTGGCAGGCTGCACTTCGACATGACTCATCTCAAGGCGATGGATGTGACGAAGATAAAAACCGTGTGCAGGCATGGTGCCGAACCTCTCGGGATCGGGATACTGGTCGATGCCTTCGTAGGGTTTACTGCCGGCCATTTCGGCGGTACCTCCGCCCTGGTGCTGAATCAGAATGTTGCTGAACTTGATGTCCTCAAGCGGGTAACCGGGGATGCCTGTAACGATCGTGGTGGTCCGCGCGCGGGAATTATAGGACGTGCAGTTGTCGACCAGAACGCGGCGAAGGGCTCCCACCTGTGTCACTTGCCTGGGGCCTCGAAGACGAGCGCCAAGCCGGAAAAAGAAAGGCCCATTCACCAAGTCGCGGAATGTTTGGTTGACGATCGTAATGTCTTCGCACAGGGCGCCGTCGACGCTCTCCAGTGCGAGCCCCTGGCAGCCTTCGCTGGTGCAATTGGAGATGGTGATGTTCTTGAAGCCGCCATTCGATTCGGTGCCGCACTTGATGCGTCCGTTGCGTGGGAGCTTTGCGTCGTTCGGGTACTTCTTAAACGTGCCGTCCAGAACGGAGCCGAGAACGTAGTAACCGCTGGTGTAGCAGTTGGTGATCATCACGTTTTCAGTCGGGCGGCTGTAGCCCAGGGCAAAGCTGGATTTGGGGCAGATGGCGTCGTCCCAGGGTGAGTTGACGCAACAGTTGGAGACGCGGACGTTTTTGCAGCAGTCGATGTCCATGCCGTCGCGATCCGTGTCGATGGTGAGATTGTCGATCGTAAGATTGTCGACGCCGGTGAGTAGAAGGCCGAAGTGGCCGCCTTTCAGTATTTGGAAGTCGCGGAACAGCACGTTGTAACAGTTCTTGAGGGCAATGGCTTTGTTGCCCACGCCGGGTTGCTCAGCCACATAGCCTTGGTAGTCGCCGCGCTTCTCGTGCGCACCCCCATAGCTAAGGCCCCTGCCAAAGATGCGGCCCGGGCCGGTGATGGAGACGTCGTGGATGTTCTCGCCCCACAGCAGCGAGTTGTGCCAGTGATTGTGGCCGTAGTCCTGGTATGCCTCGATGGAGCCGAAGGCGGCGGCATAGTTCTCCGGTTCGGCGGCATCGTACACACCGCCCATCTGACCCGTTTGTTCGCCAGGTTTGGGAGACTCGGCGGCGATGATGACCGCGCCCTGCGAAAGATAGAGGCCAACATGGCTTTTGAGGCGGATCGAGAATGACAGGTACGCCCCGGCGGGGAAAAAGACTGTCCCGCCACCACAGGCTGCGGCTGCCTCAATCGCTTTGTTGATGGCAGGCGTATCGAGCGTGGCGCCAGAGCCGGTGGCACCGAACGTGCGAACGTCGAAGACCATGGGAACCGCGCCGGGCGCAGCGGCCGGTAAAGAGGGAGACGCGAAAGCAGAGCCAGGGACGGCGGCGGCCAGGCCAAGACCGGAAAGCTTCAAAAAATCACGCCGCGCGGATTCGACCGTTCTCATATGCACAGTACCGTAGCACGATGGGACGACGGTACAGCCGCAAAATGAGCGATCCTGTTGGGTCGCCGGTTGACGCGGGGAGTCGCGCGCCCGAAGCCGTCCCGGACAGGCACGGTTACAGCCGGACGACGTTTCGATCCGCTCTCCGCGGATGGAGACCATTCAACGAGTGCCGCCGGAACCCGCGCACCGTAATGCGCAACGGTTGACAAATCGAGTGGTCCGCACTCATTGTCTTCGTAGCGCACAGGACTGCGATGCCCGCCTTTTTCAAAAGCAAAACGCCGTGGGGTGCAGCACTGCTTGCGCTGCTGCTCTGCTGTGATGTGCGAGCGCAAACTGCCCTTACGATCGCCACCGTAAACAACGGCGACATGGTCACCATGCAGGCGCTCTCAAAGCACTTCGAGCGGGATCATCCCACCATCCACCTCAACTGGGTGGTGCTGGAGGAGAACGTCCTCCGCGAAAAGACCACCACGGACGCGGCCACGCACGGCGGACAGTTTGACGTGGTGACGATCGGTCCATTGGAAGCGCCGATCTGGGGAGAACGCGGCTGGCTCCTGCCGCTCGATGCCCGCCTGTCTCCGGGGTATGGCGTAGACGATCTTCTCAAGCCGATTCGCGACGGTGCGTCGTTTGCAGGCAGGCTGTATGCCCTGCCGTTTTACGCGGAAAGCTCGCTGACTTTTTATCGCAAGGATCTCTTCCAGCAGGCCGGCCTCACCATGCCGGCGCAGCCCACGTACCAGGACATCGCCCGATTCGCCAAGGTGTTGAACGATCCTGCGCACGGCGTTGCCGGCATTTGCCTGCGCGGCAAGCCTGGCTGGGGAGAGAACATGGCTTACATCACGACATTGGCCAACACCTTCGGCGGCCGGTGGTTCGATGAAAAGTGGCGGCCACAGTTCGACTCGGTTGAGTGGCACAACGCGATCCAGTTTTATGTAGACCTGCTGCGCAACTACGGACCGCCGGGCATCAGCTCCAACGGCTTCAACGAATCGCTCACGCTGTTTGAGAACGGCCGCTGCGGCATGTGGATCGACGCCACCGTGGCCGCGGGATCGCTGTTCAATGCAAAGGAATCCAGGGTCGCCGGCAGTGTTGGTTTCGCACCCGCGCCGGTCGCCGTCACCACGCGCGGCGCACAGTGGCTCTGGTTCTGGGGGCTGGCGATACCCGCGTCGTCTCAGCACCCTGAAGCCGCTGCCGCGTTCATCCAGTGGGCTACCTCCCGCGAGTACATTCGACTTGTGGCTCGCACAGAAGGCTGGGCCGCCGTTCCACCCGGCACCCGGCAATCGACGTATGCCGAGCCGGCGTACCTGCGCGTGGCTCCGTTTGCGCAGACTACCTTCAAATCCATCATGGCCGCAGACCCTTTGCATCCCACGCTCAAACCCGTACCCTATAGCGGCATTCAGCTGGTCGTCTCCCCCTCGTTTCCCACCATCGGTAATCAGGTGGGCCAACTTATCGCGGCGGCTCTCGTCGGCAACATCTCCGTCGACCAGGCGCTGGGAGCGGCACAGGCAGCCACCGAGCGCGTTGAGCGCCGTGCCGGCATCACGCAGTAGTGCTCAAGGACAGAATGCAGGCAGCACACGTCACCAACGATTCAGGCCTGCACCCAACCTCCGTCTCCCGCGAGCGGGGGCAGCGCCTCGTATCGTTCGCGCTTAAAGGGCCGGCCATTACCGTGCTGCTGGTGTGGTCGCTGGTACCGCTCGTCATGACGCTGTGGTTCTCTTTCCAGCGCTACAACATTCTGGAGCCGGCGCGCAAGGGTTTCGATGGGCTCGGGAACTATCGCTACCTCGGCGGCGATCCCAGCCTCTGGCTTGCCATCTGGAACACCACGCTGCTGGTTGGCTCCGTGTTGCTCCTCACCGTCGTTCTAGGCACCCTGCTTGCCATTCTCTTCGACCAGGAATTCTTTGGCCGCGGCATTGCGCGCGTTCTTGTACTCGGACCGTTCTTCGTCATGCCTACCGTCAGCGCACTCATCTGGAAGAACATGATGATGCATCCGGACAACGGGGTGCTTGCCTTCCTGTGGCGCTCCGTCGGCCTCAAGCCGATCGATTGGTTCGCGGTGGCGCCGCTGACGTCCATCATCCTGATGGTGTCCTGGCAATGGCTGCCTTTCGCGGTGCTCACGTTGCTCACCGCCGTGCAATCGCTCGACCCGGAACGCAAAGAGGCTGCGCGCATGGACGGCGCGGGCCCAATCGCCATGTTTCGTTTCATCCTGCTGCCGCACCTGGGCCGGGCCATCTCCGCCGTCGTCATGATTGAGTCGATCTTTCTGCTGGGTGTCTTTGCGGAGATTTATGTCACCACCTCCGGTGGTCCGGGCTTCTCTTCCACCACGCTTTCGTTCCTCATCTATCGGTATGCTTTGCTGGAGTACGACATCGGTGCCGCGGCAGTTGGCGGCCTGGTCGCCGTCGTGGTCGCCAACCTTTTTGCAGCGTTCCTGATGCGCTCGTTCGCGCGAAACCTGGAGGCCTGATTGAGCACGCTCCGGCTCGGCAAACGTCAACGCAAGTGGGCTGTCACGCTTCTTGCTTGGTCCGTTGCGCTGCTCATCTTTTTCCCCGTGTTCTGGCT
Source organism: uncultured Terriglobus sp. (assembly GCA_964244665.1). Taxonomy (GTDB): domain Bacteria; phylum Acidobacteriota; class Terriglobia; order Terriglobales; family Acidobacteriaceae; genus Terriglobus. Next base: position 37,866 of record CAXTJO010000012.1, on the reverse strand, counting down.
GATTCTTACCAGCTTCAAAACAGAGTCCGAGGCCATCTCGCGTGTGCCGCATCTGCTGTTCGCCGCAACGCTGCAAAGCTACCGTGAGGTGCAGGGGCGGGCCGACTATCTGCACTTCGCGTTGAACAGCACATGGATCGCGCTCGGCTCGACACTGCTGGCATTGCTGCTCGCCATCCCCGCGGCGTATGCGTTTGCCTTCAGACCCACAAAGCGCACACGGTCGACGCTGCTGTGGATGCTGTCCACCCGCATGATGCCTGCCGTCGGCGTGCTTGTCCCGGTGTACCTCATCTTCCGCGATCTGGGCCTGCTCGACAGCAGGGCGGCCCTGGTTGTGCTCAATGCCGTCATGAATCTGCCCATCGTCGTGTGGATGCTCTACACATTCTTCAAAGACGTGCCACGCGAGGTGCTGGACGCCGCCCGCATGGACGGTGCCGGTCCGCTACGCGAGCTGCGCTCCATCCTGCTGCCGCTTTCCACGCCCGGCATCGTTTCCACAAGCCTGCTCGCCATTATCCTGGCGTGGAACGAGGCGTTCTGGAGCCTTACGCTCACCGCGTCGAAGGCAGCGCCGCTCACAGCGTTTATCGCCTCTTTCTCCAGCCCGGAGGGACTTTTCTATTCCCGCCTGTCCGCAGCGTCTACCATGGCGATTGCGCCTATCCTTGTGCTCGGCTGGTTGAGCCAGAAGCAGCTTGTACGCGGCCTCACCTTTGGCGCGGTCAAGTAGTCCAGTTTTCGCGAAGGAGCATAGGCCATGGCCACGGTTCAACTGAAGCAGGTTCGGCTCCGCTTCGGCGACACAGAAATCATCAAGGGCATCGATCTCACCCTTCAGGACCAGGAGTTTACGGTCTTTGTCGGCCCGTCCGGCTGTGGCAAGTCAACGCTGCTGCGCCTGATCGCAGGGCTGGAAGAGATCACCTCCGGCGATCTGCTCATCGATGGGGAGCGCGTGAACGATGTGGCACCCGCTAAGCGGGGGCTCGCCCTCGTCTTTCAAAGCTACGCCCTGTATCCGCACATGACCGTCGCCGAGAACATGGCGTTCAGCCTGAAACTGGCGGGCTTGCCGAAGGCCGAGCGCGACGGCAAGGTGCACGCTGCGGCACGCATCCTGAACCTGGAGTCATACCTTGACCGCAAGCCGAAGGAGCTCTCCGGCGGTCAGCGCCAGCGTGTGGCCATCGGCCGCGCCATCGTTCGCAATCCCCGGGTCTTCCTCTTCGACGAGCCGCTCTCAAACCTGGATGCCGCACTGCGCGTGCGCACCCGCCTGGAGTTGAGCAAGCTGCACCGGCAACTGAAGGCCACCATGATTTACGTGACGCACGACCAGGTGGAAGCCATGACCATGGCCGACACTATCGTCGTGCTGCAGGCAGGCCAGGTCGAGCAGGTCGGCTCACCCATGCAGCTTTACCTGCACCCGGCAAACCTGTTCGTCGCCGGGTTCATCGGCTCGCCGCGCATGAACTTTCTGCAGGCCCGGGTGCAGCGCGCCGACAGCAGCGGCCTGCTGCTGTCGTTGGCCACCGGTGAAAGCTTTGCCATGGCCGCCACCGCGGAATTCTTGAAAACCGGCGACCCGGTCACACTGGGTATCCGCCCGGAGCACGTCACCCTTGTGCCCGCGGAAGGTTTGCAGGCCACAGTGCAGATCGTGGAACACCTTGGCAGCGAAAGCTACCTGCACGTCACCAACGCATCGGGTGACACCTTGATTGTGCGCGTAAGCGGCCAAACCAGTGTGGTCGCCAATCAGCAGGTTCGCCTCAATCTTCACGCTCCTGCCATTCACCTCTTCACTGCAGCCGGCAACGCAATCCCCCTACGCTTCTCCCCCGCTCTCGCCCCCGTTCTCGCCCCAGACCTTCAAGCTCCCAAGCACCAAGGACAAACCACGTTATGAGCACCGAGCCTTCCAGCATCACACTGAACAGCGCAAATTTACCAAAGTTCCGTGCAGACATCGCAGTGCCGCAGTACGACCGTGCCGCCCTGCTGCCGCATACGGTGCACATCGGCGTCGGCGGCTTTCATCGGGCGCACCAGGCCGTGTACCTGGACGACTTGCTGGCTTTTCCCGACACACCGCGCTGGGGTGAAGTCGGCGTCGGTGTGCTTTCCAGCGACGACCGCATGCGCGATGCCATGCTCCGCCAGGACTGCCTCTACACCGTCGTCGAACGAAGCGCCGAACAACAGACGGCGCGTGTGATCGGTTCGATGACACGGTATGTCTACGCGCCCGCCCAGCTTGAGGCCGCGCTTGAAACGCTTGCCGCACCCACAACGCGCATCGTCACGCTCACCATTACCGAAGGTGGCTATTTTCTCGACGAGGGTACGGGTCGATTCAACCCAGGGCACCCTGCACTGCAGGCGGACCTGCTGGTACCGCACGCGCCCGGCTCGTCCCTCGGCATCCTCGCGGAAGCGCTTGACCGCCGCAGGGTGCGTGGCCTGCCCGCATTCACCATCCAGTCCTGCGACAACCTACAGGGCAACGGCCACATTACGCAAAGCGTGGTTCTCGGGTATGCCGCGTTGCGCGACTCCGCGCTCCACGATTGGATCGCCGCAAATGTCGCATTTCCCAACAGCATGGTCGATCGCATCACCCCGGCCACCACACCGGCCGACGTTCAGACCGTGGCGGATCGCTTCGGCATCGACGACGCCTGGCCGGTGGTCACGGAACCCTTTCGCCAGTGGGTCATCGAAGACACCTTTTCGAACGGCCGTCCCGCATGGGAACGCGTCGGCGCGCAGATCGTGGCGGATGTTGCCCCCTACGAACTGATGAAGATTCGCCTGCTGAACGGCAGCCACATGGCCATGGCCTACCTGGGCGCGCTTGCCGGGTATACCTTTGTGCACGAGGTCATGCAGGACGACCTGTTCTTGAGCTTTATCCAGCGCTTTATGGAAGAGGTAACGCCAGTCGTTCCCGTCATCCCGGGCGTTTCCACCGGCGAGTACAAGCAGAGCCTCATCCATCGCTTTCAGAACCCCACGATCAACGACCAGGTCACCCGCATCTGCTCGGAAGGCTCGGCCAAAGTCCCCAAGTGGGTCCTGCCCTCCATCACGGAACTACTCGTCCAAAACCGCAGCATTGATCTGTTGAGCCTGGTCATCGCCAGCTGGATCTTCTACTTCAATCGCGGCGTCGACCGGTATGGCAAGCCCCTGCACCAGATCGACGCACGCGCCGAGGAGCTCGGCCGCATCGCGCGGCAGGGCGGCACGGATCCCACAGCCTTCCTGAGCATCGGGTCGATCTTCGGGGACAGGCTTTCGCGCAACACCGTCTTCACCGGCAAGGTAAAAACCTGCCTCAAGCTGCTGGAAGGGCAGGGCGTCAATGCTGCGATGCGCGATTTGCTGTAAGCGGGTCGCGGCTTACTCTGAACGGCCCCGGAACCGGCCAAAACCGTGTGTGTGCTCCGCGTCGACTGTACACGCAGCTACCTGGATATGAGTGTAGATCTGTCAGATCTTCTGCACCGCAAGTCACTCTCCTCGCGTCCAATGGATACAGGATGAGGTAGCTGGACGCATGGCCATGAATTGGGAAAAGCTGACGGTCAAGTCGCAGGAGGCGCTGCAGACGGCGGCGCAGACCGCCGCGGAGAACGGCAATCCGGAAGTGACGCCGATGCACCTGTTGGCGGCAATGCTGGAAGACCGTGAGGGGCTGGTACTGCCCGTGCTGGAAAGGATCCATGCCCCGGCGCAGCAGCTCCTGGCGGGTGCGAATGCCGCGATTGAGAAGATGCCGAAAATCCAGGGGGCGCAGCAAGCACCAAACGCGGGCGGTGCGTTGAGCCGCGTGTTGGATCAGGCGGCCAAGGAGGCACAGCATTTCAAAGATGAGTTTGTGTCGACCGAACACCTGCTGCTGGCGCTCACGGACCAGCGCACCGAGCCAGTGGGCATGGCGCTGCAGGCAGCGGGCGTAAAGCGGGATGCGGTGCTAAAGGCGTTGGCGGAATTGCGCGGGTCGCAGCGGGTCACGGACCAGACGCCGGAGGGCAAGTTCCAGGCGTTGGAGAAGTACGCCAAGGATGTGACACAGCAGGCGCGCGAGGGGCGGCTTGACCCGGTCATCGGGCGAGACGAGGAGATTCGGCGGGTCATCCAGGTGATCTCGCGGCGCACCAAAAATAATCCGGTACTGATCGGTGAGCCGGGCGTGGGCAAGACGGCGATTGTGGAGGGCCTGGCGCGGCGCATCGTCTCCGGGGACGTGCCGGAGAGCCTGAAAGATAAGCGGGTGATCTCGCTGGATCTGGCAAGCATGCTTGCCGGCGCGAAGTTCCGCGGTGAGTTCGAAGAGCGGTTGAAGGCAGTGCTGAAAGAGATCGAAGACTCGAACGGCGCCATCATCCTGTTTATCGACGAGCTGCACACGCTGGTAGGTGCGGGCGCGAGCGAGGGTGCCATCGACGCCAGCAACATGCTGAAGCCGGCGCTGGCGCGGGGTGGGTTGCGCGCCATTGGTGCCACGACGCTGGCTGAATTCCGCAAGTACATCGAGAAGGATGCGGCGCTGGAACGGCGCTTTCAGCAGGTGTTTGTGGGTGAGCCAAACGTGGAAGACACGATTGCGATCCTGCGCGGGCTGAAAGAAAAGTACGAGGCGCACCACAATGTCCGTATCAAGGATGCGGCGATCATCGCGGCAGCGCAGTTGAGTCATCGCTACATTTCTGACCGGTTCTTGCCGGACAAGGCGATCGACCTGGTCGACGAAGCCGCAGCGGCGCTGGCCATTCAGATTGGCAGCGTGCCGGAGGAAATCGATGCGATCGACCGGCGGGCGATGAGCCTGGAAATCGAGCGAACCGCACTGAAGCGCGAGGAAGATCCCAGTTCGCAGGAGCGGATGCACGCGGTGGAACGTGAGCTCGCAGAGCTGCAGGAAAAGAGCACGGGACTTCGGGCGAAATGGCAGCATGAGCGCGATGCAATTGGCCGCATCACGGAGTTGAAGAAGCAGGTCGAGGCGCTGAAATTCGAGATGGAGGACCAGTCGCGGCGGGGCAACCTGGAGCGGGCGGCGGCGATCCGCTACGGCGATCTGCCAAAGGCCGAGGCAGAGCTACGCGGGCTCGAGGCCGAGCAGGATGCCCTGAAAAACGGCAACACCGCGCGCATGCTGAAGGAAGAGGTGGACGAGGAGGACATTGCGGAGATCGTGTCGCGGTGGACCGGCATTCCTGTCAGCAAAATGCTGGAAGGTGAGGTGCAGAAGCTGGTCGCGATGGAGGGCCGGCTAACGGAGCGCGTGGTGGGGCAGGCGGAAGCCATCGACGCGGTGGCGAACGCGATCCGGCGCAGCCGCGCAGGCCTGAGCGATCCCAAGCGCCCGATCGGCAGCTTCATCTTTCTGGGGCCAACGGGTGTGGGCAAGACGGAAACGGCGCGGGCGCTGGCGGAGTTCCTGTTCGACGACGAGAACGCGATGGTGCGTATCGACATGAGCGAGTACATGGAAAAGCACGCCGTGGCACGGCTGATCGGCGCGCCCCCGGGCTATGTGGGTTTTGACGAGGGCGGGCAGTTGACCGAGGCGGTGCGGCGCAGGCCGTATGCGGTGATTCTGTTCGACGAGATCGAGAAGGCGCATCCGGATGTGTTCAACGTGCTGTTGCAGGTGCTTGACGATGGCCGGCTCACCGATTCGAAGGGGCGCACGGTGTCGTTCAAAAACACGGTCATCATCATGACGTCGAACACGGGCGCGCACCTGTTGACCTCTGCCTGGGCAGAGAGCGCCGAGGGGTTTGAAGATGTGAAAAGCCGCGTGATGGATGACCTGCGCAAGCAGTTTCGGCCGGAATTCCTGAACCGGGTGGATGACATTGTCATTTTCCATCCGCTGGGCGAGGAGCAACTGACGCACATTGTCGACTTGCGGCTGAAAGATTTGGAAACGCTGCTGGCCGACCGCAAGATTTCGCTCGAGCTCACACCAGGCGCGCGGAAGCTGTTGTTTACCGCGGGCTATGACCGGGCGTACGGCGCAAGGCCCTTGAAGCGCGCGATCCAACGGTTACTGCAAGACCCGCTGGCGCTCCGCATCCTGGACGGCTCCGTGCGGCAAGGCGACCACGTCACCGCACAGGCAGAGGGCAGCAAACTGGTGTTTCGAACAGGGCAAGCGGCAAAGGCAAACATGACGCTGGCTGCGCAATAAGCGAGTACGCGGCTCAGGTAATGTCTGGCGAATTCAAATAGCCGCAGCGTCGACGCATCAGCTTTTCAGCCGAGGAAACGATGTAATCCGCAGCTTCGCGGCACCGTATGGCACAAGCGTGATGGTTTCCTCGGCCTCTTCGCTCGTTACCGGGCTCTGCGGCACAATGTTTGCAACGCCGTCTTCCGCGCGCCACGAAGGCACTCTACGGGCGGCAACCTGGAGCATCACTGGCGTTCCTGTCAGCGAAAACGGAGATCCGCCAATGGGCTGCTCTTTCGTCGCGAAGCCGTGGGTGGCGTCGTCCTTGGATAGCAGGGCATAGTTCCACGCCCCCGTCGGAAACACCTGCCAGTCTGCCGTCATGCCGCGTGTTCGCAGTTTCACCCAGCTCTCCCCGATGGGGTACGAGAAGACCAGTGGCCCGCGCTCGACCGCGATGGAGTTCTGGAAACCCGTTTCTACCCTTGGCAGCATCGGCAGCTCAAGGTCCAGCGCGTCGCCGGGGTTCCAGGTCTGGTCCAGCGTCGCCCAGCCCGCTGCAACCTGCAGGTCGACCGGCTTGCCGTTCACCCGCACTGCTGCGCCAGTCGCCCAGGCAGGGATGCGCAGACGAAGCGGAAACCGCACGGCGGTTGCGGGTGTCAGCACGATCCGGATGGACCCGCGAAACGGATAATCCGTCGTCTCCGACACACGAACAACGGTGCCGCCGACCATCGTTTCCACGTCACAGGGCGAGTAAGCAGCCGCAACCAGTCCACCATCGTTGGACGCCATCCACAGGCTTGCCGCGAGTTTCGGCCACCCCTGATGGAAGTTAGCCGTGCAGCAGCCGAAGTTCGGTTCAAGGCCGAACAGGTTCGACTCCGGCCCATCCGTCGTCCACGGCTTCCGGTGGAGGCTTACCTCAACCTGGTTCGGTTCCTGGTTGTACTGGTGCGCCCACATATCGTCTGTAAATGTGCCGGGAAGCGCGTTGTAGGCAATGCGCTCAAGACGGTCGCCCAGGGCAGACTCGCCTGTTACCGCCAGCGCATACTCCAGGGAATACATGCTTTCCACAACCGTGCAAAGCTCCGACCCCTGCGACGGATTGCGCCCCGCAAAGTGCTCGTCGCACGAGAACATGCCGTTCGGCAGCCCGTGATACTGATCCAGTTTGGCAAGCATCTCGTCCACGCCGTGCCGGTCCGCGTCGCTTCCCGTGACCATCGCCCACACAGCAGCCGCCTTGATCGCCTGGCCGTTGTTCACGCCGTGCGAGGCAAGCGCCGACTCGCCCAGGCCATTGTTCTGGTCCAGTTTGATCTGCTCGGGCGTAACAGCTTCGGTAAATCGAAAATCGGCAAAGTTCTTTTGCCAATCGAATCCCTGGCTGTGCAGCAGGCGCGCCAGTGTCAGCAGCTTTGGGTCGCCCGTGCGGTTATAAAGCCACAGCACAACCAGCGCATTGTCCTGCCAGCGGAACCTGCCCCAGTCACGCAGCGGGCGCGTGGGAAGCGTTTCAAGCTGATGCGCAAAATAACGTTCAAGCACCGGGATAACCCGTGGGTCGCCCGTTGCCTCCTGATACTGCATCAGCGCCTTCAGCATCACCATGCGCGGCCACCAGTCGTCGTTGCTTGCCGGCCCAATCATGCCGTTCGCCGCTTGGTGCGTCAGCGTCCACTCAATATACTTTTGCGCCTTCTCTTTTAACCGATCGTCGTCCAGCAAGTATGCGAGCGGCACCAGGCCATCCAGAAAGTACGGCCCGCGTTCCCAGCTCTCCCCCGTGCCGCCCAGCCAGCCGCTGTTCGGGCCCACATCCGCCCAGGTTTCGTCCAGATGGCCGCCAAGGCCCGTCGCCTGGATCTCCAACTGTCGGCGCAGCCAGCCAGCCGGCCGCACCGAGCCGAGTGGCAGCAGATAAAACGCATTGGCCGCAAGCGGAGCGCGGTTGGGTATCGCCGATGGCGTTTTGGAGTGATCGCCCGAAACCGCCTTTCTTGGCGTGGATGATTTGCCCAGAGCGAAACCTGATCGATCGTTCAGCGCCATACCCGCCGCGGCGGCGGTCATCAACTGCAACATCTTCCGGCGATGCACTTTCGTCATAACTCCGGCCCCTTGGCTGAACTCGTTTCGTCTCGGGCAGCCTTGGGTGCCGCGAGCGCAACGCTTTACCAGTGTCGTCTTCCAAACAAGCCGGGTCTATAGTTCAAGTGACCTACAACTGCTTCCGCAGGTCGGCGTACTTGTGTTCGTCAACAATCGGCAGCGTTGGGCGTCAGCTCTCGATTGTGATCAGCCCGCGCTGTATCGCGGTGGTTGCCGCCTCTGTGCGATCGCATGCATTCAGCTTCTCCATAATCCTGAGCACGTGGTTCCGGACGGTGTTGTCACTGATGCCCAGCATGTGACCGATCTGCTTGTTCGTCGGTCCCCGTGCAAGCAGTTTAAGAATCTCCAGTTCCCGTACCGTCAGGTCCGTACGCACCATGCGCTCCGCGAGCCGGGACGCGATGTGACGCGGAATATAGCGCCTGCCCGCGTGCACCGCGCAGATCGCTTCGACCATTTCGTTCAGCGAAGTATCTTTCAACAGATACCCTTGCGCCCCCGCCTGCACCGCGCGATAGATGTCCTCGTCGGTTTCGTAGTTGGTAAGGATGATGACCCGCACAGTTTTGCCGGCAAGCTTGAGTGCCCGCAGCATTTCCACGCCGCTCATCCCGGGCATGCGCAGGTCAAGCAGAACCACATCCGGCGTTTGTTCCTCGATCAGGCGCAGCGCATCCTCCGCACTCGGCGCGGAGCCAACCAGATTCAGCTTTGCCCGGGTGCCGAGCATGCTGGCCAGGCCGGCCCGCACAACCGGATGATCATCCACGATCAGAATGCGAATGGGTTCTTCCACTGTCTGCAACATGTCGTAAGTGCCTCCGGAATTTTGTCGCTGACCCTGAACCTGCTGCGGCGGGTTCAGTACCCTTCAGCCTGGAGCGCAGAGAGATCACTGTGCCTGCGCCAGGACTACTGCGAATCTGAAGCACGGCCCCAATGGCGGCAGCGCGTTTTCGCATGCTGTGCAGTCCGATTCCGCTCAGGGTCTCGCCCGCAACGAACCCACATCCATCGTCCTGGATGCTCAGTTCCACAGAAGTTTTGTCATACAGCAGGCTGATGCGCAGCGTGGCGGGTTTGCCGTGCCGCACTGCATTTGCAAGTGCCTCCTGTCCAACATGGTAAAGCGCATCGGCAACTCGCAACGGCATCCTCACTGCCTCTCCGCTGCAGGTTGCGTGGATCGTTACGGAGCCGCCCTCTACCAGCCGGTTCGCACACTCGCGAAGAGCATCGACCAGCCCTCCCGATCCAGGCTCAAACGGACGGAGTACGGCGATGCTTCGCCGTGTCTCCTCATGGCTGTGCCGGACCAGTTCGCTCGCCAGGTCAAGCTGCTGCCGTAGCCTCATCAGCCCGGGCGGTATACCTTCCCGGATGGCATTCAGTTGAAAGCCGATCCCCGCAAAGCTTTGCGAAAGTGTGTCATGCATCTCGTACGCCATTCGCTCGCGCTCATCCAGCACGGCGCGAAGACGCCAGTTCTCCACCCGGTGATAGAAAAAGTTCACAACCATCGCCAGCAGCAGCAGAGTTACGGCCACCGTAAGCGCATGTCGTGCGTTCCACCATGGCGGCCCGGCCAGCACCACGGCGTCATCGCTCGAACGCAGCAGCAGGGCAAACGGCACCAGGTCCTGGGTATACGCCGGGTCTACAACGGCAATGCCGCGCAGCCGCAGCATGCTTCCAGGTTTCAGGGTGTTGTACAGAGTGTCGCCACGGCCGCGATTCATAATCGCCCGGAACGACTGTGGGCCGGCTTCGAACGTAAAGGTCAGCCTATCGTCGGAAGCATGTTCCTTTTCAACCAGGCGTCCTTCCACCTCGATAAATGTCGCATTGAACGCGCCCGTGGCGGCCTGTGAGGCTGTTACGGAAACAGGTGGCAGCGGCGTGTTCTCCCACAGGATGCGAACCGTGGCCTGGTCCAGTGCCGGGTTCAAGACATTGGCTTGCACGGTCCCCGTGACCTCCACTTCGTCGCCCACCTTCAGCACCTGTGGCAGCAATTGTTGTACCGCCATGCCGCCCGTCGCGTCCTGAACGAACAGCGCCGGCGACGCCATCACCACGGTTCCTCGAATGGTCGCCGGAACAGCCCGCAACAGCGCCGGGAAACGGAGGTCCTTGATCGGCTGTGCGCTGACAGAAGGTGGCAGCGGCACCGTCGCCGCGCTGGGCGGTGCGGCATACGGTGTGGGCGCAATCTGGCCTGCAGCCGGTCTGCCGCTGCCGCGCTCCGGCGAATGCCTGATGGTAGCCAGCATCTCCGCAAGGTCTGCGCGCGCAGCCTGGCGGATCGCAACGTTGCGCCACACACCTCCGGATGCGTAGGACCGCAGCCCTGCCCGCCCGGAGCGAATGCACGCCGTATCCGTTACGCCAAGCGTCGTCCCGGTCTGCGGGCTCTCCAGCAGCGTCGCTCGCACTGCGAACTGGCAGCCATACGCCAGCAGTTTCAGGTGGTACCAGTGGGTCGACTGAACGCCCTGCGGCATCGTGTTCAGCTTCTCGTTCATCTCTACCCACTCGTGCCCCGCCCGGCCAATCACCAGGGAGTTGTCCAGGTTGCGCAGTCCCGCGTAATACCCGGTGTAGGCATCGACCCCCTGCTCTTCATCGCTCGATCGCAGCATCAGGCCCGCATCGCCGCTCAACCCCAGCAGCATCACGTCCGCCTCAATGGAATAATCCTTCCATCGCGACGAACCGGTCAGCAGCTTCGCCCCCCGCTCGTCGGAGCCATTGCGCATCGAACCGTCTACCAGTTCCCATGTTCCACCGAACGCTTTCCACTCGTCTGCCCTGCCTTGCGCAAAGGAATCGCGGTACGGCAGGCTGCGATGCGAACTATACCGATACACAATCGCAGCACACCCTGCCAGGACGACGAAGACGCCGCCAAACCAAAGCAGCCACGGCCGTAGGCGCTGCGCGCGGTCGGTCACTCCGGCATCACGCTTCGCTGCAGGTTTGCGGCGTCGGGCTGCCAGCGGGAATTCATCAACTCCTCAATCTCCGGGCTGTTCGCATTCTGTCGCGTCACCAGGATCGGTTTAAACTCCACACGCGCTGAAAAGAATCGACCCTGCCGTCTCTCATGAATCAGCTGCACCGCCCGCGCTCCCATCCCCAGCGTGTTCTGCACGATCATTGAATCCAGATTCGGCTTGTCGAACAGGGGCGGCTCCGGGTCGAAGCCGACTACCCGGATCGTGCCGCAAACACCTGGGCTGGCAGAGATCGCGCCACGGGTGGAAGCATTGGTGAGCGCCACAATAACGCTGATTCGCGGCTCGGCGCGCAGCATCTCTTCCGCGCCTTCCTGCTCATGTCCCGGATTTGAGGTGCCTACACGGCGAACCTTTACATGGGTTAGGGGACTGTAGATGGCGAGATACTTCTCAAAGCTCTGTGCCCGCTCAACTATGCCCGCGATACCCGGGTCGATGCCGGTAAGCGCAATCTCTCCGCCGCTGCGCATCAGTTCGGCAACGCGCAACGCCGCCAAACGCCCGCCCTCCTGCTCGTCATTTAGAACATAGGTCAGGTTCGCACTCGGCGGAATCGGCAGGGGCGAACCAACGATCACGACCGGCAAACCGCTCTCAATCGCACGGCGAACCGGCGTGATCAATGCCCGCGAGTGGTTTGGCGCCAGCACCAGTCCCCGGTAGTTCCCCGCCCGGATACGGTCCACCAAGGCAATCTGGCCATCGATGTCGTCCTCCCGTGCCGAAGCGTTCCAATAAATATGTTCGCTCAGCTTCGCCGCTTCTCGTTGCGCACCGACGTTCTCCGGATCCCAAAGCATGGTTCCCGATGTGCGCGGGATTACTGCAATGCTTCCCTGGCCCTCGCGATGACAACCAAGGCAGCCGAGCCACACAACCAGCGCGAGACAGCGTGCCGGTTGCAACCACCTTGACCTCTCATGCTGGAGCCGAATCATCATCCCTGCCCCTGGCGCACCGAGTATATGCAGGCTATGGCGGTGTATCTATAGTTCATTCGTACTACGGGTGCCTGAGCGTAATGCAGCTTGTGCCTTGTTGCAGAGCCGCTCTAGTGTTGTGTCCGTTCTGTCCATCTACTTTTCGCAGTACGTAATTTTCAGGAGCGTCGACGTTGAGGGTCTCTTTCAGTCAAAAGGATTCTAACTGCAGCCATCGCGTCATGGGCCTGCTAAGCGCTTGTTCACTAAGGGGCCATGTGAATCATCTTGTTGTTCGCCGCCGTTCGCTTGGCCGTGCCGCATTCGTCTTTGCGGTGTTTCTGCTTGTTATAAGCGCCGCGCACGCACAGTTTACCGGCGCGGTGCAGGGCACTGTCGCAGATGGCTCCGGCTCTGCCGTGGTCTCTGCCAACGTCACCCTGGTCAATCTCGACAACAAGGTGACTCAGTCGGCAACCTCCAGCAAGTCAGGGGGATACCGTTTTCCCTCCCTGGCTCCCGGGAACTATGAAATTGATGTGACGGCTGCCGGCTTCTCCTCGACCAAGACCACCTTTACCCTGACCACCGCTGAAACCCGCGAAGTGCCGATCAATCTTGCCCTGGGCTCGGTAGCCACCCAGGTCGAAGTGACTGCCCGGCAGCCCCTTCTCGATACGTCCGACAGCCGCAATGAACTCACGCTGGACACTGCCGCGTTTGAGCAGTTGCCGTTGGCCGCCCGCAACCCTCTGGCCCTCATCACGCTCGCGCCCGGCGTCACCGGCCTGGGCTCTGGATCCGCAACCAACTTCAACCCTGAAAATAGCGTCGACGCCAGTGCCAATGGCCGCGGTTCCAACGCCAACCAATACATCGTCGACGGACTCGATGTAACCTCCAGCATCCGCCCGGGTGTCATCAATCTCACTCCAAATGCGGACACGATTCAGGAAGCGGCGGTGCAGACCAACACCTACACCGTCGATTATGGCCGCGCCAGTTCCATCCAGACCGTGATTACGACCAAGTCGGGCAGCGACTCCATCCATGGCTTCGCAAGCGAGTACTACACCTACCAGGGTCTCGCGGCGCGGGGTGAATACGGCCCCCAGGCGGGCACGCGTGTCGCGCCCTACCACACCAACAATCTTTCGTTCGGTGTGGGCGGACCGGTGATTCCGCACCACGAGTTCTTCTTTTTCGCGGGATATGAACCCTACCTTTCACTCGCTTCCAATGGCACCTCAAATCAGACGTTCGAAGATCCAGCCTTTGTCGCGTTTGCCAACGTGGTACGGCCGAACAGCCCGGAAGTTACCCTGCTGAACAAATACAAACCGTCGAACCTCACCTTTACAAGCGTCCAAAGCACGGCACAGCAGGTCTTTGGCAATACCTGCGGCACGCCCGCCACCGACAACATCCCGTGCAGCACACCCGTGATCGACAACGGAGTCTTTAATTCCAGTTCGTTCAACAATGCAAAACAGTACAACGTGCGCGCGGACAAGTACTTCAAGAAAGACCGCCTGTATGGGCTGTTCTATCGCAGCACGATCAACAGCGGTGGCCCATCCGCCAGGCCAAGCTTCGCCACCACCAACAAGGATTTCGTCTTCTCCATCCAGGGCAGCGAGACCCACACCTTCTCTCCCAGCCTTATCAACGAAGCCTATATGGGATACAACCGGATCGAAGGCTTCTCGCCGGCAACCGGTAACTTTACCGTGCCCGTGGTAAACGTCACCGCGCTTGGCACCAACTTCGGCGATGGCTTCGCACTCGGCGACTTTATTCAGCACAGTTACCACTGGCGAGACGTTCTTACCTACGTTCATGGCACCCATGTCATCAAAGCCGGGTACGAGGGTTTCCACGGGGATGACATCGCACTCTTCGCCGCGGCCTATTCCCAACCCAGCTTCCAGTTCAACAGCCTCATCGATCTGATTAACGACAATCCATTCAGCGAGGGAAACCTGTCCTACGACCCATTGACCGGTAAGCCCAAAGCGAATAACTACGGCTACGCCCAGACAACCGGTGGTGGCTTTGTTGAGGATACCTGGAAGGTCGCGAAGACACTTACGATCAACTACGGCGTCCGGTACGATAACTTCGGCAACGCCTATCCATCGCTTGCCGGTACGGGTCTCTCCAACCTCCACTTGGGTTCAGGTGGCTCCTTTCAGGATCAGGTCACAAACGCCCAACTCACCCCCCAGAGCCACGTTTTCCCCGGCGACCTTAATTTCGTCTTCAGCCCTCGTGGCGGCTTTGCCTGGGCTCTCGACGACACCGGCAAAACTCTTCTGCATGGCGGCGTTGGCCTCTTTCACGACTACTTCACGCTCGGGAATTCAGAGAACGGTCTAAGTGGCAATCCCCCCGGCTTCGCCCGCCCCACGTTCAAAAACGATGGTTCGACCGCCGCGCCGATCTTCGGCTTCGGCACGCAGAACACGTACCCTCTCGGCTTCCCCTACCCCGCCTTCAAGGGGCAGGCGCTCGACGCAAAGGGCGGCATTGTGGGCAGCCAGATCGGGATCTCCGGCGTCGCGTCGAATCTAAGCAGCCCCTACACCATCAACTTCAACGTCGCAGTCGACCAGCAGATCACTTCCGGATTCGTTGTGAGTTTGGGTTACGCGGGTTCTCATTCTGCCAATCTTGTCTCCGCGGGTGGCAACACCGGCAACACCTCCTACGGAAACGACGTCAACGCCTACGCGGGCGATCTCATCCAGCACATCAAGTGCACAGTCATACCTGCCACGGGCACTGTGCCCGCCGGCAATTCCTGCACCGGCGTGCAAACCCGGCTCAACACAAGCTTTGGAAGCATCAACTACGCGTCCAACACGTCCTACGCGAACTACCACGGGCTTATTGCCTCAGCCCGTGGCCGCTTTACACGGCGTGGTTTTATAACGGCGTCCTACACCTGGGGCCACTCCCTGGACGATTGGCAGAATTACCCGGTCGGCAATCCAGTCAGTCAGTTCTATGCCAATTCACCGTACGACGTTCGTCACCGTCTTTCTGTCGGTGCCTCCTATGAATTACCTGGCAGCAGACTTGGCAATTCTTTCGCCAAGCGAGCCCTCGGGGGCTGGACGGTCGCCGGCATCTCTGTCCTGCAGACAGGTACACCCTTCACCGTCTTCAACGGTGCGGCTTTCCAGGCACAACTGGTCAACGCCAACCTCCCCGCCACCGCCGGCAATCTCCAGTTCGCTCCGGGCAGCGGCGACTACAACGCCGACGGCAACAACAATGACTACCCCAGCGTCTCCTCCTACGCGCAGAGTCACAACCGGGCGGATTACCACACCGGACGCGGCATCCTCGGTTCATGTTCCGGTGCCGTTCTGCCCTGCGGAAACTTCGTCCTTCCTACCATCGGCACTCTTGGCAACGAACGTCCGAACCAGTTCCGCGGCCCCGGATACGCAGACTACGACTTCACTCTGAAGAAGGTCACCGCAATCAAAGAACGCTTCAATCTCGAGCTTCGTCTGGATACCTTCAACGTTTTCAATCGGGTCAATTACTTGTCGGCCGGCGTTGGCAACGGCGTCGACACCAACCTGCAGGATGGCTCCTTCGGACAAAGCGCTGGCACAAACCCTGCGCGCAACATGCTTCTTGGTGCCCGTCTCAACTTCTAAACCCGCTGACAAACCGGAACTTTGCCCGAAGGGTGTGCCTCTATCGGTAGAGGTACACCCTTCCGAGTGCGATGATGGAAGAGTTCTGCGGGCCTGCATCACACCGGCTCCGAACCAGTTTGGACACACCGTACATGGGGCGCAAACAACCGAGATCTCCTGCAAACCCTGGAACGCGATCCCCCCGCTACCGGGCAGATCTCGCCGCGCTTCTTCTGCTGTCATGTCTGGCTGTACCCTGCTCCTCCGCACAGACATCTTCTCCCCCGGGCCGGGCAGCAATTATTCAGGCGTTGCAGGCAGGGAACAATCGTGCCGCTCTCTCGCTTGCGCAAACAGCCCTCCAGCACACACCGCACGATTGCAGTCTCCTGTCGCTTGAAGCGATCGCCTTCACGGGCCTCCAGCAAACACAGGAAGCTCTTGGGGCCTTTCAGGCGGCCCTCACAAATTGTCCTGCCTATCTTCCCGCCCTGGAAGGCGCCGCACAAATCCGGCTTGCGCAGCACTCTCCTGAAGTCGTCCCCCTACTGGAACGTATCCTTGTGCTGCAGCCTGCAAACCCGACCGCGAACGCCATGTTGGCGACGACCTTTCATGACCAGGCAAGGTGTTCCGAGGCGCTTCGTCACTACCAGGCCAGCCGCGCCCTCTTCGCCTCCCGTCCAGACCTGGCACAGGGCTATGGCGCCTGCCTGGTCGATACCGGCGATCTTGGTTCCGCGCTTGCGGTCTACAAAGATCTTCTTGCCGCCAAACCCGGCGACGCCATCCGCTACGACGTGGCCCTGTTGCAGTCGAAAACGCGTGAGAACGCCGCTGCGCTCGCAACCCTGGCACCTCTCCTCACCGGCACGCAGCAGGTTCCGGCGCTGGCTCTTGCCTCCAGAATCCACGAGCAGGAAGGGGAAACACCGGTAGCCGTAGACCTTCTGCGTCAGGCCATCCTTCAGGAACCGGACCAGGAAGACAACTACCTTGATTTCGCCACGATCGCTTTTACCCATAAGTCGTTTCAGGTAGGCATCGATATGCTGGACGCGGGCCTGCAACGGCTACCTCAATCGGCTTCACTGTTTGTCGCGCGTGGCGTCCTGAAAGTGCAAATCTCTCAAAGCGACGCAGCCATCGCCGATTTCGAGACAGCGCACCGGCTCGATCCAAAGCTGTCGTTTGCCACAGACGCTGTCGGTATCCTTCAAAGCCAGCAACATGAAAACGCAGAGTCCCTGAAGCTGTTTCAGGACCAGGCCAGGCTGCATCCCAACGATCCGCTCCTCCAGTACCTTCTCGCGGAACAGCTTTCCATGGGCGGAGCGGACGAAATCCGGTTGAATGATGCAATCGCCGCCGCAAAACGAGCCGTCCATCTCGATCCCGGCTACCAGGCTGCGCGCGACCTCCTCGCCGTACTCTATGTTCGGTCGAACCAGATGAAGCTCGCCGTCGCAGAGGCAGAGGCTGCTCTTGCTCTCGACCCAGACGACCAGAGCGCGCTCTACCAGGACATCCTCGCGCGCCGGCGATTAGGCGAGACCACCGAGGTCATCGCACTCACCGCCAAACTCAACGAGGCGCGCAAGTCCGCCCAACTCAGGCAACAAAAAGTGGACCGTTACGGCCTGCGCGATTAGCTTCGTCTGACAGATCTGTCTGACAAATCTACAAAGGCGCTCATAGTTCGTCGGGGGCCATCAAGGCACGCGTCTGCCGGTTCCGCTGCCCTCGATCACTGTGAATATTCCATCGATGCCGCCAAGTTTTACCTGCTCCACCGCACCGCTCGGCCAATGAACCTCGATAGACTCGATCTTTGTCGCCTGCCCGATCCCGAAGTGGAGCCGCGGGTCGGATGTCGAGGCGTAGCTTCCGCCGCTCACAACATCGCCGCGCTGCTTGAACCCGTTCGCCTGCAGAGTCACAGTCGTCCCCACGGCATCGCGCGGGCTTTTCGGTCCACCCACCAGCTTCAGCCCCACCCAGTGATTTGTGTCGCTACTGATGTTCCTCATGAACGAAGGCGGTCCATCGACGTTGTTGAGTACCACATCGAGATGGCCGTCGTTAAAGATGTCTCCAACTGCCATGCCGCGGCCTACTGTTACTGCGGCCAGGCTTGTGCCTTCTACCGCGGGCACCTGCTCCAGCTTGCCCTTGTTGTTGTGGAACAGCAGGGACCGCTGCGCGTAACTTGTTCCCCAGTTCATCGTGTCGACCTGCGGATATACGTGACCGTTCGCTTCCATAAGGTCGAGCCAGCCATCGTTGTCGTAATCGAAGAACGAAGCTCCCCAGCCAAGAAACGGTACCATCGGCTCAGCGATACTCATCTGATAACTGACATCGGAAAAGTTACCCTCTCCTTCATTGCGATACAGCGGTTTATAGTCGTCAGAAAAAGTAGTGTTGAACAGGTCGATGCGGCCATTGTGAAACAAATCGCCTGCCGCAATGCCCATCGAAGCCGTTTCGCGGCCGGCTTCATTCAACGCGTAGCCCGACGCAAAGCTCGCATCCTCCAACCCGCCCTTGCCTTTGTTCATATACAGGTAGTTGGGTGTTGAGTCGTTTGCCACCAGCAGGTCCGCCCTGCCATCGTTATTCACATCGATAAATAATGACGCCAATCCGTAGTAGCCGGCTTTGTCTCCGGTTCCGGTTTTCTCGCTCACGTCCGTAAATGTGCCGTCGCCATTGTTATGGAACAGGTGGTCCGGCTCGCCCCTCAATCCACGGGGTCCGCACATAACCCGCACACCCCGAAAGGTACACTGGTCCAGGTCGGGCGGCTTCGCAATGTCATAGTGCACGTAGCCCGGCACAAACAAATCCAGCCGGCCGTCCCCGTCGTAATCGCCCCAGGTCGAGCCAGTCGACCAGTTGCCCAGTGCAACACCGGCGCGGTCCGCCACGTCCGTAAAGGTACCGTCATGATTGTTATGAAAAAGCCGGTTGCGCCCAAAGTTTGAGACAAACAAATCCGGCCACCCGTCGTTGTCGTAATCGGCAACGGCCACGCCAAAACCCCAGCGATCGTTGGCCACACCAGCCCTTGCCGTTACGTCTGTAAAGGTGCCGTCATGGTTGTTATGAAAAAGCGCGGCATGCGGCGGCGTACCCTTTCCAGCCATCGCCTCATACGTCGACCCATTTACAAGGTAGATATCCAGCCAGCCGTCATTGTCATAGTCGATCAGCCCAACACCCGAGCCCACCGTCTCAAGAATGTATGCCTTGCCTGCCGTCCCGGTAACCTGTCGCCACTTCCCCAGCCCGGAACTCTCGGCAATATCTTTGAAGATCACAGGACCGGTTTTTACAAAACCACCCGCTGTAATCGGACGGCGTTCTGCGTCCAACACCGCCGCATGAGCCGGTCCGGTATTCACGCCCATGCCCGGGGTCGCCTGCTGCGCGCTTGAAGCAGCCGTACAGAAAGCCACCAGTATCGCGGCTACGGCTATAACTCCACTTCGCTTCGATGCCATATGGTACTCATGCTACGTCAAACCGCCACGGCTCAAGGAACTGGAGCCGGCGCGCGTAGCCGCAACTCAGCGCACCCGCCGGTACAGGGTATACGGGCCATAGCTGCCGTCGGGCTGCCAGTTGGAACGCAGCTCACTTTCCATGCGCGCACCGGCCACATAGGGCGCGTTGCGCGCCTTGTAGGTATAGCCCAGCCGAAGCCAGCGCTTCACGCCCCCATTGTCGATATCGTCCGTCACCGCGAGCTTCCAGTGGGTCGGCACCAGGGCATAACGAACGTTCCGCATCTCGTCCACCTTTCTCTGCTCAGATGAGCTATCCAACGGCATCACGCAAAAATAGTCGGGCTCAAACTGGTTTGAGGCCGTCAGCGCGTTGGACAGGTGAAGCGGAAGAATCCATGGAAAAAGAACACGGTTCGTGGCCACAGCCGCCTGCAGTCGCCGCACCGTCGCGGCGTCGACAACGTCGTACTCTGAAACGCCTCGAATCGTTTCGACCAGCAACTGCCGATAAAAAAAGTAGTCCTGCGCCTGCGTGTAAACAAAAGCTACAGCGATAAACAGAACACCCCGCCTGCGCCACGTGGGTTCCGCTTTATCGATCGCAACAAACGCAAGCAGGTATGCCCCCAGACCGCTAAAGAAGGCGTGCAGCGGGTCGCCCCGTTGAAGGGCAGACGGAAGCATGCCGAGCGACACCACGTACAGAACAAAAAGTACGTTCGCCGGCGCACCACCTCGGCGAACGCCCCAGGCCACGGCAAGCGGCGCAAGCGCAACCACCGCAACAAGCAGGCACAGCACATGCGGAACAGGCTGCAGGATCAGATTGAAGGCGCCGTTGGCAAACTTGCCCATAGTGGCAAAGATAAAACGCGGCGCCAGCAGCGCGAACAAACCCGCACCCAGCACCGACGCGCCGCTCACCAGCAACCAGCGCAACTCACGGCTGCGCGCACGAAACATACCGTACAGAAAAGCCGCGCCGCCGAACGCGATTCCGAGTTCCGGCGACGTAGACAGGCAAAGCGCCACACCGCAAACGGCTACCGCACAGCAGCGCGGCAAAGAGGTCTGCCGAGCCAGCAGCACGCCGCACGCCAGCGGCAGCACAAAACGAAGCAGCGAGTAGTTCAAGCCCAGCAACGGATCCAGCGCGCCGAACACCACCAGGGCAAACGCGGCGGCTTTCAAAGAGCGACGCATGGGCAACGCGCATACCGTGTAAAACAGCATCGCTGTCCCTGCAGCCTCCGCGGCGGCAAGCGACGTAACGTAAGCACTTACGGCGGAAAGGTGGAAGACGGCAAAAAGGCGGACAAAGGTCGCGGGCCACTCGAAAAGCAAAAAGCCATAGGGAAATTCAAAATCGCGATAAAGCGTGCGATGAAACACAAGACCGGTGCGCAGCTGCGTAAGAAAATATCCGGCGTCGGAGTAAAAGAACCCATTGTGAATCACAAACGCGCCAAGCAGGTAGGTGAAGGCGAGCATCGCAGCCGTGCCCCACACAAGGTGCCGTAGCGGAAGATCGCCCGGCTCGGCAGGGGTGCTGCGGCCTGTGCCGACTCGCATCCGCCAGCACAGCAGCGAAACCGCGGCGCTGAGAACGGCAACGGCCACAACGGCGACCCGGTTATCGGCCCCGGCGGTATAGGCCCGTGAAAAAACCGGCACATGGCTCGGAAAAAAGAATGGCAAAACAAACGCAGCAAAAAAAGTCACCACGAAAACCGCGAACCAGGCAAAAAATGCAGAACGATGGACTGCACGGCCGGAGCCCCCCAGAATATCCATTGCGCGACGGTAACAGTCTCCGCTCTACCCCAAACGGCAAAGGCTGTCTGCTTATGACGACAGCAGTCCTCTCACGCAAGGCACTCAGGCCCTCCTTGCACATGCCCCTTCCGCTCTACGCTATGCTTTGCCTTGGCATGCGTACCCTCGCTCATCCCCGCGACGCAGCTCTCATATACGAACGGCTGTCGCGCATCCAAATCGACGATCGTGCGCTGTGGGGTCTGATGACCGCGCACGAAATGGTGTGTCATCTTCGTGCTGCGGTGCGCATGGCAGCGGGTGAAGTTCAGGTCGCGCCCGTCCGTCTGCCTGTCCCTCGCGCCGTGGTAAAGGCGGTCGCCCTTCGCCTGCCACTGCCATGGCGCAAAAACTTTGAAACTGTCGCTGAGCTGAAACGCGGTACCGCCGCCATGCAGCCCACGACCTTCGCTGCCGACCACCGTGACATGCTGGCGGAGCTACGTCGATTCTGTACACCGGAACAGGCTCGGGTCGACCACCCGTTTTTCGGCCCGATGTCGCCCCTGGACTGGATGCGTTGGGCTTACGTACACACCGACCATCACCTGCGCCAGTTCGGGCATTGACGCTCAGCAAAACTCCAGCACATAGTCAAAGTACATCGGCTCCACTTACTCTTTACGACCATTGCATCGCACGGTGTCATTCTTCGGAGAGCAACGAACATGCGCAGCAAAGTTTCCGTCCGCGTCAGCAAACGCTTCCTGGCAGCCGTTGCCTTCGCCTGCGTCTTCTGCCGGGCATCTGTCGCTCAAAACCCGGCAACAACGCCTTATTCCAAGTCCGCGGAGTACCAGGGCATGCTGCGCGAGCTCCAGCAGCCCTCTCCATCTCCCATCTTTCTTGCGACAGGCAAGCGTCCGGTGCCCGAAACTTCCGTTGAGCTCGTCGTCCAGGACAATGGCGACATGCTCCAGATCGAAACTTCCGCCGCACAGTTCACGATCCAAAAACATACCGGCGAAATCGTCATGCGCAACCGGCAGACGAAGTCGGAGTGGACCCTCAACACCCCCGCATGCCGGGGCGGCGTAGCCAGCGGCATCCGCACCGGCAACTCCTGGACCTTTGCCGCTTCAGGGGACTGCCTCGGCGCGTCGGCCACACTCACAATCATGTCGGCCACCCTTGCCCGGCTCGACCTTCAAACCGCATCGTCCGCCACACCGCAAATCGCCTTTCATATCGCAGGGGGCGGCCCCTACTTCGGCCTGGGCGAGCGCTTCTGGCAGGCCGGCCTTGCAGGCACGCAACTCGACGCCCGCCCGCAGGACCGCTACAACGAACCCGGGCATAACTGGACCTACATGGGCATCCCCCTGCTGTACACGCCCGCCGGCCTCGGCCTGTACGCAGACACAGCCTTCGACACCCATTTCGCCATCGACGAAGCGGACGGGTCGGTCGACATCAAGGCTGCAACTCACTCCGTGCCGCTCTACCTCTTCGTCGAGCCCGATCCAAAACACATCCTCACCGCGTACACCGGCCTCACGGGCCGTCCGCACGATCCACCCATGTGGCAGTTCGGCCCCTGGATCACTTCCCTGCAGGGCAAGGGCGCAGTGCTCGACTACGCGCATCGCCTCCGCGTGGAAGGCATCCCGGCAAGCGCTCTTTGGGTCTACGACGAAATGGATGAGGCCAACAATCTCGGTTGGCCCTTCTGGTTCGGCAGCTACTACGGCGATGCACGCACGTTCACCGACACCCTCCATGGTCAGGGCTTCCGTGTTCTTACCTACGTTCACCCGTACGTGCGGGAGCAGATACTGCCCTACCCGCAACCCAGCCAGCTGTACCAGCAGGCCGTCGCTGGCAAATTCCTCATGACCGACGCTGCCGGAACACCCGCGGGTCCGCGCTTTGAAGAGGTGCGTACCGGCAACATCGACTTCACCGACCCGGCCGCGGTGGACTGGTGGCAGGGCATGATCACCCGCGCCGTAAGCGAT
Source organism: uncultured Terriglobus sp. (assembly GCA_964244665.1). Classification (GTDB taxonomy): domain Bacteria; phylum Acidobacteriota; class Terriglobia; order Terriglobales; family Acidobacteriaceae; genus Terriglobus. The sequence continues at coordinate 14,665 of CAXTJO010000012.1, read as the reverse complement.
CTGGGCTTCGACGGCTGGATGGAAGATTTCGGCGAGTGGGTACGCGACTCCGACCGCTTCAAGGCCGCGGATGGCCTCAAAATGAGCGAGCTCTACCCGCTCTTCTACCACAAGATCACCACCCGGGCGGCGCAGGCCGCCAAGCCGGACATGGTGTCTTTTTCGCGCTCCGCCGCGCCCGGCACCCAGACCTGGAGTCCCGCCCTGTGGGGTGCCGACCAGTCCGCAAACTGGTCGCGCGACTACGGCCTGCCCTCCGTCGTCACCGCCGGCATCACCGCCGGTATGTCCGGCTTCTCCAACTGGGGCCCCGACATTATGAGCGCCGGCAGTTCCCGTGAGCTGTGGATGCGCTGGGTCGAATTCGGCGCGCTCACGCCCCTCATGCGCGACCACGTCTGGAACAAACCCGACGGCGCCATCCACATCTGGACGGACGCCGACAGCACCGCGCACTTCCGCCGCTATGCCGTGCTGCACGCATCGCTTCTACCCTACTTTGTCACCTACGCCAGCGAAGCCCACCGCACCGGCGTCCCCATCATGCGGCACCCCGCGCTCGAATATCCGCAGGACCCGCGTTGCGCCACGGCGGAGTATGAGTACTTCCTGGGCCGCGAACTGCTCATCGCCCCGGTCGTCTCTCCCGCGGGTACCCGCACCCTCTACGTGCCACCCGGCGAGTGGGTCAACTACTGGACCGGCGACTCGCTCACCGGCGGCCAGGAGAACACCGTCAACGCCGGTGCGGATACCATCCCCATCCTGGTCAAGGCCGGTTCCATCCTGCCCTTCAAGCCGGAAGAGGATACCTCCCGCTGGGACTGGTCCGACCCGCACCTGCTTGAAACCTCCCTCGTCTGGAAAGCGTACCTGTCTGAAACAGGCCAGGCACACGGTGAGTTCAGCCTGCCGAACGGAACCCGCGCAAGCCTCGACCAGCAGGGCGAGCTCGCTACCATCGCCGGCACCAGCACCACCGCGCGCGACTACGAAATCATCGTGCGCAGCCGCCGCCTCCCGACCTCGGTCAAGCTCAACGGAACTCCCTTCGCCAGCTACACCCCCGCCCCCAACGGCAGCCGCCCAGGCCAGTGGTGGTGGAACCCCGGCTCCGGCGAGGTACACGTCCTCTTTCACGCCACCGACTTCCACCTCGAACTCGGCGGCATCGTCCCCTCCCAATACTCCAACCGCTAAACCCAGCCACTCACCCACCCCTTCATCACGCGCACCTCACCCCGCTCGGTCCCTCCCACTACTCCAACGGCGAACCAGTCACTCCACCGCTCACTGCCCGGACACGCGCGCGGCCGCAGCAGCATCCGGTAACCTGTCGGGGCCGCTACCCGCGCAGGCAATCGCACCGCTATTTGACAAACATCCCTGCAAACCTCCATAGTGCCGGATGTTCGGCAAACGTTTGCCTCGCGCGCTTAAAACGCTGGGCACAGCGCTTCCGTCTTTGGAGGCAGTATGAACATCCTGAATAGAACCCGGCTCGACAAGGGTCAACGCCGGCGCGCCGGTGCGATCCTCATCGCATCCGCGGCAGTTCTCACCTGCGCTCCGTCACTCGTCGCCCAGTTCCGCGCATCCATCACCGGCACCATCACAGATCCAGCGGGCGCAACTGTTTCAGGCGCAAAGGTGACCCTTCTCGACACCGCCACCGGCAAAGCTTTGACTGCAACATCCAATGCCAATGGCGTCTACACCTTTAACGCTCTGCCGCCCGACCGCTTCACTCTGTCCGCCAGCCTGGCTGGTTTCCAGCAAAAAACCATCAGCGACCTCGCCATCGTCCCGGAGCAGCCCAACAACGTCAACGTGACCCTTGACATCGGCTCCGTCGCCGACACCGTTACCGTGAACGCCGATACCATCCCGCCGCTCGAGACGTCTACCGCCTCCATCAGCGGCACCATCTCTGCCAACGATATCCAGCATCTGCCCTCCGCAGGCCGCGATGTCTTCCAACTCGCCCAGCTTGCCCCCGGTTCCTTCGGCGACGGCCAGCGTGGCTCAGGTGGCGGGACCAACAGCCTTCCCGGCACCCAGGGCCCCGGCGGCTCCGGTAACTCGCAGGGTGCGTTCGCGACGGAAAACGGTCCCCAGGCTCTCGCCAACGGCGGCCAGTACGAAACTAACAGCATCAACATCGATGGCATCAGCACCGTATCTGCGGTGTGGGGTGGCACGTCCATCATCACGCCCAACGAAGATTCCATCGACAACGTCAAAATCACTAGCAACGGCTACGACGCAGAGTTCGGTCGCTTCAGCGGTGCCAACCTTCAGGTCACCACCAAGAGCGGCACCAACCAGGTTCACGGTAGCTTCTTTTTCCGCGCTGCTCGCCCCGGCCTGAACGCCTTCCAGCGCTACAACGGTCCCAACTCGCTCAATCCCGGAACCCTCGGCACCGGTGTCGCCAACACCAACGTCAATCGTGCCGCGGCGCGTGGCCTTCAACGCGATACCGCACGCTACAACGATTTCGGCGGCAGCGTCGGTGGTCCCATCCTGCGCAACAAGCTTTTCGCCTTTTTTGCGTATGAAACGATCCGCAACAACTCAAACACCACTGCAACCCATTGGTACGAAACCACCGCATTCGATGCCTCAGCTCCTGCCGGCACCATCGCGAACAAATTTACAAACTTTGCCGGCCACTCTCCCGTGGGTGCGACCATGATCAACACAACCTGCAACACCAACGGTCTTACAGAAGGCGTGAACTGCCGAACCGTCGCCGGCCAGGGTCTCGACATTGGGTCTCCGCTAAAAACAGCCCTTCACACGCAGGACCCGAGCTATGTCTCGAACGGTAACCCCGGAGTGGGCGGCGGTCTCGACAGCATCGCCGACATTGCCGACTACCAAACCTCCACCCCGTCTCAAACCACCCAGGTGCAATATAACGGCCGCCTCGACGGCGATGTCACCGGCAAGGATCACCTCGCCTTCGCCATCTACTGGGTACCCCAGACACAGCACTACATCAACGGCCCGGCCCGCGGCTACAACCAGTGGAACCATAATCAGATCAACGACGCCTTCTCCGTCATCTACAACCACACCTTCTCGTCCAACTTCCTCAACGAAGCCCGCGCCAACGCCGCCGGCTGGCGCTGGAACGAGGTCACCGATAATCCTCAGGCTCCCTTTGGCCTCCCGCAAGACAGTATCAACTCCCCCGGCAATACCGATGTCCAGTTCTTCGGCGCATCCGGCCCCAGCCATCTCAACCAGTGGACCTACGGCTACAAAGACGTTGCCACCAAGATCCTCGGCAACCACACCATCAAGTTCGGTGGCGACGCGACCCAGCTCCACTATCTCCAGGATCCTGTCGGTTCCGCCCGGCCCAACTTCAACTTCTACAACATCTGGAACTTCCTCAACGACGCCCCTTATGCCGAGTCCGGTCAGTTCAACCGTGTCACCGGCGTCCCCTTCTCCAACCGCTACGACATGCGCGAGTGGATCTACGGCGGCTTCGCCCAGGACGACTGGAAGGCCTCCCCGAACCTCACCGTCAACGTCGGCCTCCGCTACAACTATTTCGACGCCCTCCGCAGCAAGCAGGAGAATCTGCCCCACACCGTCTTCGGCTCCGGCGCCTCCACCTACACCGGCATCACGCTCGTCCGCGGTGGCAAGTCCTGGACACCGGACGAGGGCAACTTCGGCCCTCAGCTCGGCTTCGCCTACAATCCGGCCGTCTTCAACAAGCGCATGGTCATCCGCGGCGGTTACGGTCTCAACTTCAACCAGGAAGAGATCGCCATCTCCGCCAACCAGTCCAACAGCCCCAACGACGCCGTCTCGCCCAACTTCAACAACAGCACACCTCTGGCGGCTGACACGCGCATTCAGTACAGCGTCCCCTCGGACTCCTCATCGCTCTTCGGCTATGCCGCCAACACCAACACCATCACAGCCTATGGCACCAACGGCTTGCCCCTCACCAGCGGCTTTCAACTCACTGTCGTGCCTAACCACCTTCATACCCAGCAGGTACATCATTATTCGCTCGCGGTCGAAGGCGACCTCGGTCATCAACTGGTCGCCAGCGCGCTCTACCAGGGCAGCTCCGCCCATCACCTCATCTTCCACCAGGACGCCTACCTCTACGGCCAGTTTCACGGCCAGGCCTTCAACCCCGCCGTCCCGTACATCGAATACTTCGGCGACAACGGTGGCTCTAACTACAACGCCCTCATCCTCGACCTGAAGCACAACATGGCCCACAACTTCTCCGTCGATGCCAGCTTCACCTACTCCAAAAGCATGGACGACAACTCCGGCCCATACGAGCAGGATCCGTACACCTACAATCCAGCCCTTGCCCGCGGCCGCTCCGACTTCAATGTCGGCAAGGCGCTCAAAGTCTTTGGTACCTATAATCCGAAGTTCTATTACGGCAACAACGCCTTCGGAAAGGTGCTGCTGAACGGCTTCAATCTAAGCGGCATCTACAACCTCCACACTGGATTCCCCTGGACGCCCACCGCCAATTACGGCGTCAACGCGTACTACACCCAGTCCCAGACCGGCACGTTGCGACCCACCGCCTATAACGGCAACGCCGGCCACGACACCAGCAACAGTGCGTTCATGAGCACCGGCCTGAGCAAAAACTTCACCGGCGGTCCCCAGGCCTACTTCGGTGTCTACGACCAGAACGTCACAAAAACTACGTCCGCCGTCTTCCCCAACCCCATCACCTTCTACCCAGTACCCGGCATCGCGCGGAACAGCTTCACCGGCCCGCACTACCAGGCACTCGATGCCACCGTCACCAAGGCCTTTGGCATCCCCAACCACTACCTCGGCGAGCGCACCGGCATCGAGTTCCGCGCCGACGCCTTCAACGTCTTTAACAAAACCAATCTCAGCCCCAGCATCAACAGCCAGGTGCAAACGGTCAACAACGGTGTCACCACGACAAATGGAAACTTCGGTGTCTCTAACGCCGGTCTGGCCGGTCGCCAGGTCCAGCTGCAGGCTCGCCTCAGCTTCTAACTCTCGCACGTTGTCTGTCTACCAAGGAGAGTGCGCCGCCATGGGCGCTCTCCTTCTCTTTTTGCCGCACCTCGCATCCGTATCGCGCAAGGATCTGCCCACGATGACCCTCTCTCGACACCGTACCCGCCTGCTCGCCGTGGCCGCAGCACTCCTCGCACTCTCCGCAACAGCCATCGCCCAGCAACACCTCACCATCGACGCCACCGCACCCACCACCCCCTTCCCCCACTTCTGGGAGCAGACCTTCGGCTCTGGCCGCGCCATCCTTGCCCTGCGCGACAGCTACCGCCAGGACATCCGCACCGTCAAGCAGGCAACCGGCTTCCGCTCCGTCCGTTTCCACGGCATCCTCATGGACGAGGTCGGCCTCTACGACCCCGACCGCATGACGAAGAATCCCGGCCTCGCCGCGGAAAAGGCCAACGACAGCTCGCAATACAACTTCTCCTACGTCGACCAGATCTACGACGGCCTGCTCCAGGACGGCGTGCGACCCTTCGTCGAAATCAGCTTCATGCCGCGCAAGTTGGCCGCCGACCCCAACCTCACCCAGCCCTTCTGGTACAAGCCCGTCGTCTCCCCGCCCAGGGACTACGCAGCCTGGGACAGCATGATCTCTGCCTTCGCCCGGCACCTCGTCAGCCGCTACGGCATCGACGAAGTCGCCACCTGGAAATTCGAAGTCTGGAACGAACCCAATCTTGACTTCTGGGGCGGCAGCCCGAAACAGTCCACCTACTGGCAGCTCTATGACCACACCGCCCGCGCCATCAAAAGCGTCTCGCCCCGTCTCCAGATCGGCGGTCCCGCCACGGCGCAGGCCGCATGGGTGCCGGACTTTCTCACCCACGTCACCGCAGAACACGTCCCCGTCGATTTCGTCTCCACCCACGTCTACGCCAACGACGAAGCCAAAGACGTCTTCGGCACAAACGAGAACATCCCCCGCGACGCCATGGTCTACCGCTCCGTCAAAAAGGTCCACGACCAGATCGCCGCGTCTCCCCAGCCGAAGCTTCCCCTCATCTTTTCCGAATACAACGCCAGCTATGCCAACGAGCCCGACGTCACCGACTCCCCCTACATCGGCCCCTGGCTCGCCAACACCATCCGCCTCTGCGACGGCCTCACCGACAGCATGGACTACTGGTCCTTCTCTGACGTCTTCGAGGAGCAGGGCGTCGTGCGTTCCCCGTTCTATGGCGGCTTCGGCCTCATCGCCGCAGACAACATCCCCAAGGCGTCCTACAACGTCTTTCTCCTCCTGCACAAGCTCGGCACCGGTCGTTTCCAGCTCGATTCCGACTCCGCCCTCGCCACCACCGGCAAGGATGGCGCGCTCACCCTCGCCCTCTGGAACTACGCCCCGCCCAGCGGCACCGGTGCCGCGTACACCAAACCCGCCACACCCATCGGCCCCGACAAAACCTTCGACCTCGACCTTCAACACATCAGCAAAAACGCACAGGTCACCCTCTGGCGCGTCGACGAAACCCACAGCAACGTCGTCGCTGCCTTTGACGCCATGGGCCGCCCCCCGGCCGATCTCACCCCCGCACAAATCACCCAACTCAAACAGGCCGGCGCCCTTGCCCCGCCGGAACACCCCACCCTAACCAACGGCCACCTTCACCTCACCGTCCCCGCCCACGGCCTCGTCCTCCTCACCGTCACACAATAAGTAGCGTCTGATCAATCCGAAGGGACCGGGTTCTTCGGAGGGGCACGGCTTTAGCCGTGCCATAAAACTCGTCAACACAGCGGGGCTTTAGCCCCTGAGGTCAGCTTTCTTCCCCTTTGCCAAGGCTTCTCGATTCGTCAAACACTGCCTGGTCCATCCCCACCGTGTGCCCCATGTCCGGATTCTCGGACATGGGTTCCCTCCGGCACTTCACACTCCGGCAAGGTACTTCCCCATGACCATCCGCACATCCTGCCTCCTCGCCGCCCTCTGCACCCTTCCCATCGCTGCCCAAACCTTCACCCGCTTTGGCGACCACGTCTTCTTCGACAACAGCCCCTCCGCCATCTACGACCCCTACAGCCGCGCCACCCTCTCCGCCCCCAGCACCCTTAAGCTCGTCGACGGCAAACTCCCCCTCGAAACCGCCCAATTTGTCAGCGGCCCCAACGCCCTCGAACTCTCCTGGACCAGCGCACCCAACGGCGGCTGGGACGCACAGGTCGACAGCATCCACTGGCGCAACGCCGACCCGCAATGGCAAGGCAACACTCTCTCCTTCTGGCTCTGGACCGCCGCGCCCCTCGCCGCCGCCGACCTCCCCCGCATCGCCCTCACCGACCGCGACGGCGGCCACACCACGCCCGTCCCCCTCACCACCTCCGTAACGGCCCAAACCTGGACCCGCATCCAGATCCCCCTCGCCCCCCTCCACTCCGACTCCCTCAACCCCTTCAATCCAACCCACTTGGAATCCGTCGTCTTTAGCCAGGGCTCCGCCGACAACCAACCTCACACCCTCTACCTCGACGAAATCCGCATAGGCGACCCCAGCACCGAAGCCGGCATCCCCGCCCCGCCCACAGCCCTCACCGCCAAAGCCTACGAGCGCCACATCGACCTCGCATGGCAGGCCCCGCAAGACGCCGCCACCACCGAATACGTCATTTACCGCTCCCTCCACGGCAGCCCCTTCCGTCCCATCGGCACGCAGCGTTACGGCATCCACCGCTTCACCGACTACACCGGCGACCCAAACACCGAAGCCACCTACCGCGTCTCCGCCCGCACCCCCACCCTGCGCGAATCCACCCAAACCCCGCCCGTCTCCGCCCACACCCACCCCATGTCCGACGACGACCTCCTCACCATGGTCCAGGAGGCCAGCTTCCGCTACTACTGGGACGGCGCCGAACCAAACAGCGGCATGGCCCTTGAATCGCAGCCCGGCCCCGACGGCCTCGTCGCCATGGGTGCCAGCGGCTTCGGCGTCATGGCCCTCGTCGTCGCCGTCGACCGTGGCTTCATCACCCGCGCCGAAGGTGTCGAGCGCATAGAGCGCATCACCGGCTTCCTCAGCAAAGCCGACCGCTACCACGGCGTCTGGCCTCATTTCCTCGACGGCCGCACCGGCAAAACCATCTCCCTCTTCGGCCTCTACGACGACGGCGGCGACCTCGTCGAGACCTCCTTCATGATGCAGGGCCTGCTCACCGCCCGCCAGTACTTCAACGGCAACACACCCGCCGAAACCACCCTCCGCAACACCATCAACACCCTCTGGCGCACCGTCGACTGGGACTGGTACCGCGCCACCCCCGACCACGCCGCTCTCTACTGGCACTGGTCGCCCAACTTTGCCTTCCACATCGCCAACCGCCTCGAAGGCTGGAACGAAGTCATGATCACCTACATGCTCGCCATCGCCTCGCCCACCCACCCCGTCCCGCCGTTGCTCTACCGCACCGGCTACCAGCGCGAAGGGCCTGGTGCCCATGGCCAGTACGGCATCAACCACACCTACTTCGGCATCCCCCTCACCCAGGGCTACGTCCCCAACTCCCCCGGCCCGCTCTTCTTCACCCACTACTCCTACATGGGCTACGACCCCCGCGGCATGCGCGACCAGTACAGCAACTACTTCCGCAACAACCAGAACGAGGCCCTCGTCAGCCAGGCCTACAGCATCGCCAACCCCCGCCACTTCAAGGGTTATGGTGCCAACAGCTGGGGCCTTACCGCCGTCGACGGCCCCGACGACCGCTACCACGAATACAAGCCCTTTGAAGAAGACGACGGCACCATCGCACCCACCGGCGCGGTCTCCTCCTATGCCTACACCCCCCAGCAATCTCTGCTCGCGCTCAAACACTGGTACCGCGACATGGGCGCGCAAACCTGGGGCATCTACGGCTTCCGCGACAGCTTCAACCAGCAGCAGAACTGGTATTCCTCCACCAACATGGGCCTCAACCAGGCCCCGCAAACCGTCATGATCGAGAACGGCCGCACCGGCCTCATCTGGAAAACCTTCATGTCCAGCCCGGAAATCGCACCCATGCAAAAAGCCATCGGCCTCCTCCCCGACAAAGACTAGCTTCTGTCTCCGGACTCTACGAAGGCGGGCACGGCTTTAGGCAGTGTCTGACGAATCGACACGAGCCGGCTTTTCGGAGAGGCACGGCTCAAGACCTTTTCCGTAAAGGTATAGCACTGTCATTTCGACCGGAGCAGGACAGCTCTACCGTCCTGCGCAGCGGAGTAACCTGCCTTCTTCCCGGATAGAAGCATCCCCCTCAAGCCCACTTTGGAACAAAACCGGAGAAGACAAAAATCCTTCACTTACTCCGGAATTTGCCGTTGAAAGGCAAGGTATAAAAGGTATTTCGCGTAAGGTTCTCTCATTCAGCGGCATCGGTCTCGTGGCGTCGCTGTCCCCACTGGCCAAAGCGGCCACCATCACGGCGTGCGTCGCCAGTCTCAACGGCACGGCCCGCATCGTGGCCTCTCCCGGCAACGCCACCCTCAGTTCCGGCGTTCTCACCGTTGGCGCGAACGCCATTACCACCATCAAGCTCGCCGCCAATGCCGTGACCGGCGCCAAGATCGCCACCAACACCATCGAAACCGCCAATATCGACACCAGCGCTGTCACAACCGTCAACATCGCTCCCAACTCCGTCACCATCGCCAAGCTTACCGCATCGCCCTCATAGGTATCTATCCACCCCGCTCTTGACAAAACTTCACCGCGGAATCCGCCCCAAACCCGGCATAACCGCCCCACATGCCTTCGGGCCGCGCCCAACCCGTTTGTTTTGACGATTTTGCAGCTAACCCCAACAGATTGACGATTTTAGCTGTACCAAAATCCTAAGTCCCCTGGAATGACGATTTTGCAAAAAGGGGGAGGGGGAGGGGTACCCACCTCCCTCCCCAACCACCACGTCGCACGAGCTGTGCAAGTGCGCAACTCCGCATGGGGTGCAGAATTGCGAACTGTCGAAACTACAAACATTTTTGCGTCCCGTGCAACACCCATTCGCTATCCTGCTTCTCACGCTGTGGAGATTACACGCATATGGGCCTCATCATTCTTCTCGTAGTTCTTCTTCTCGTCTTTGGTGGCGGTGGTTACGCCATGGGACCTGGCTTTGGTTACTACGGCGGCGGCGGTCTCAGCCTAATTGTTGTTATTGTTTTGCTCTATTTGTTACTCGGTCGCCGCTAAATCATCATTTAGTGTTGCCGAACAGGATATGTAGAACGATCAAGAACTATCGGGAGGGTGGGGCTACTCCACCCTCCCATGCTTATATCCGCCCGCATCCAGCGCAGCCAGCAGTTCTCGAGCTTGTTCTTTGCCACGAGTTTCCATGGTGATATCGATCGTCGTGTCTCCAAGATTCACTCCGTAATAGGCGCGGTTATAGAGTGTATCCACGATATTCACTCCATGCGCCGCGATGAGTTGACTCAGCTCCACCAGAGCTCCAGGCCGGTCCAGCAGGTGGATTCGCAACCGTATTAGCCGACCATCCTGCACTAATCCGCGCTCAATGATCCTGCTTAGCAGCGTGACATCGATATTTCCGCCGCACACCAACACAGCCGTCCGCGCTCCCACCGGAAGCGGTGCACGTTTTTGCAATAAGGCTGCAAGCGCAGCGGCTCCGGCACCTTCAGCCAGCATCTTCTCCCGTTCCAGGAGTAAAAGAATTGCGCTTGCAATCTCGTCCTCCTCGACCGTCACAATCTCATCGACGTACCTTGCTACGAGTGGCAGCGTGAAAGAGCCGGCACGCCGAACCGCGATGCCATCCGCAATCGTCGTTGAAGCTTCGAGTGTGATTGGCTGCTGGGCTGCGAGGGCCGTTTGCATACTGGGTAAGCGCGCCGTCTGCACGCCAATGACCCGAATGTTAGGATTCACCGACTTGATCACGCAGGCAATACCGGCGATGAGGCCGCCTCCGCCGATGGGGACGACGACAGCTTCGAGGTTGGGGATTTGCTCGAGCAGCTCCAGGCCTATGGTGCCTTGGCCGGCGATGACGTCGGGGTCGTCGAAGGGGTGGATGAAGGTGAGGTCATCGGCGTCGCGGCGGCGCGTGGCTTCGGCGAAGGCCTCGTCGTAGTTCGCTCCGTGCAGAACGACTTCGGCGCCGAAGCGTCGTGTTGCGGTGACTTTCACGAGCGGCGTCGTTTGGGGCATGACGATGGTTGCGCGGATGCCGCGGCGGGTGGCGTGATAGCTGACGCCTTGGGCGTGGTTGCCGGCGCTGGCGGCGATGACGCCGCGGCGGCTTTGATCTGCTGTGAGGAGGAGGATCTTGTTGAGAGCTCCGCGTTCCTTGAAGGAGCCGGACATTTGGCGATTTTCGAGCTTGAGGTAGACGTGGTGGCCAGTGAGGGAGGAGATGGCCTGGGAGAGCTCGCAGGGGGTGTAGTAGATGGAGTCGCGGATGCGGTCGCGCGCGGCCTGGACGTCAGAGAGGGTGAGCATGAGGGTATAGGGTACCCCCCTCCCCCCTCCCCTGCTCCGCTAAATTCGTCATTCTATTGGGGCATGTTTTCAAAATCCTCATTCCAAACGGGTTATACGCAAAATCGTCATTCCATTGAAGTTAGCGGGGCGGAGCGTGCCTTTAGGGGGCGCGTGATGACCGGCTGGGAGTGTGAGAGGGTGGAAAGCTCTATCTCTTATTGTAGCGAGTTGGGCATAAATAGTATGCCAACTCTATTTCTTTTGGAATGTGCATGTTAAGTGGGTTGGGGGCTTGACAGGATTTTCGGGGCTGCCGGGGGCTGGTAGTGTCGTTTACAGCAATACTTTGGGTCTGAGGATCATTTTGCTTGCCTCGTCATATGTTGTCGCAGAACAGAACAGCAATCACGTGATGGTGGTTGTTCCGCCATCCTCTCTTCTCTCCGTACCGCTGGTGCTTGCGCTGGGTGCAGTTACCGTGGCAGCGATTTTCTTTTCAGGGCGATCGATTCAGAAGGTGTATGCGTCGAGTGCGACACCTGAGGAGATGTCGACAGTCGTGACTCGGAATCGCACTTTTATTGCGGCCATCATGGGCGCGTTTACAGCGTTCTTTTGGGCGGTGTCGTACACGAGCGGATCGATCGAGCTTGACCGCATGCGGGGTGTGGCGGAGATGCGGTCGAAGATGACGATATTTTTGCCGGCGCGGACGCAGACGGTGCCGTTCTCGACGGTGCAGGAAGCAATTCTGGATGAGAAGCCGAATGCGCGGCGCATACGTTTGCTGGTGACGCGGGGGCAAGACCTTTCATACCCGATGTGGAGCGACCGGCAGGGGCAGGACGCTGCAGTGGAGGCGCTGAATGAATTCCTTGAAGTGAAGGGCAGAGGAGAAGGCCGATGAAGCAGTGCGCGAGTGTTGCTTTCTACAAAGCGGCCGTTTCTTTTGGGATAGGGTCCAGAGGAGAAGCCGCTAGACGACTTTCTGCGGTGCGGCGCGTTGGTGGTTGAGGGTGAGGAGGTGTTGGAGGATTTGCTGGTCGGTGAGGGTGGGAGGCCAGTTGTAGGCGGCGAAGACGGCCTGGTCGAGGGTGTGGTGGGCGTCCTGGAGCCATTGGGGTTTGTTGTTGTAGAGGTTGGTGAGGGTTCGTTTTTTGAGGTCGGCTTCGGGGGTGTCGGGCGGGTTGAGCCAGCGGTCGCGGAGGCCGACGAGGGACTTTGCGGCGGCGGCAATGGCCTGGACGCGGGGGTCTTCTTTGGGTTCGGTGTTTGGGGGCCAGGGGAAGGGGAAGGTGTCGAAGGTGGTGTCAGGTGTGTAGCGAAAGCCGCTTTCGGCTTCACGGAGTTGTGTTCCGACTTGCCTTGCCCACATTTCATGCAAACGCGATGTTAGAACACCGAGAAAGTAATCGTCTGATCGAGCGAATACCAGCGCCCCCTGATTGCACAAAGTGGTTGTCGGAACCCAAACAAATAGCCGATGCTTGGCAACTGCAGGAGTCGCAACGTACCTTGTCAGAGTAGACAAAGCTCGCCGCATTCCTGGTCTTGCTTCCCCGAAAATCCACCAACGATTCTTATATGCGTCTCGTCTGTTTTCCAACCTCTTGGGAAGAACGTGGTGTTTGACATATTCGAACGGCATCTCGTACTGCGCGGCCTCGCGCTCTGGCATGTCTATGCCGAAGTCAATCGTCCAAACATTTCGCCCCCGGCCACCGATATCAACTGAACTGAGCACTGGCTTTAAAACATCGTGGTTAGTGCGCCCATTTATGTTGACGGGAGTATCTAACATCTTTTGCGCTTCGCCTGACGAGATGTCAAAGGGCCCCTTTGGAGAAACTCCCATAAAACAGAGGTGCGCATTTTCTATCAGCTTGAACGCATGCGTTGTGTCGGCACCGGAAGATAAGTCAGCGTGGATGCAGTCTACCCATTCTCCATTTAGGTAGATAGTGTCGTAGTCCTGACGCCCGAACGCAATCATCGAAATATGAACCACGGCACCATTGAGCATCCAGGCTCGGTCGGAATACGCCCAAAAGATCGTATTGCCGTCAGTGATAATGCGCTTGAGTACGTCGCGATTGACGCCTCCTCTTATACTCTGCGTCGCCAGAAGTCCTGCCGTAGTTGCTTGTCGGTCTTCAATAGATAACCTTGCACGTTCGAACCAGTAGGAAACCAGATCGCTGAACGCAGGAACGCGACCTGCATACATGTTGAAGAGGTCATCGGTGTACTTGTCTCCAAGCTCTTTCCGAATACGATTTCCGCCGAGAAAGGGTGGGTTGCCGATGATGTAGGTGGCTTTGGGCCAGGTGGGTTCGTAGGGTTTGCCTTCGGTGTCGTAGCGGAGGATGGCGTCGGCGTGTTGGATGTTGGTTAGTTTTTCGAGGATGGGTTCGTCTGTGATGGGTTCGCCGTGCTGGTGCATCCACTGGAGGTAGCCGATCCAGACGACCATGCTGGAGAGCTCGTGGGCGTAGGGGTCGGTTTCGATGCCGAAGAGCTGGCGTGGGCTGACCTTGCCGGGGCGGACGGTGGCGAGGCCGTGGGCGAGGGCGAAGTCTTTCGACTCTTTCCAAAGGTCGAGCAGTTGCTGGAGGGCGATGTAGAGGAAGTTGCCGGAGCCGCAGGCGGGGTCGAGGACGGTGACGGAGGTGAGCTCGTCGAGGAAGGCGGAGAAGAGGTCTTCCGCGTGGGCGCGCTGCCGAAGGGTGGGTTGGTGGGGTTTTGTGTTGGGTTGGCCGCCTGGTGGTTGTGCTTTGGGTTTAGTGGTGAGGGGGGCTGTTGTGAGACGGGATGAATGTTGGGCCGCCGCGTTGCGATGGACGGAGATTTTTATGCCGTGTGGGGTGGTGGGATCCCACGTCTCAGAAGCGGGAGGTGGGGTGCTTGGGGCTTCGGGGATGGACGGAACCCATGTCCGAGAATCCGGACATGGGGCACATGTTTTAGGCGCGGGAGTTGGGGTGCTTGAAGCTTCGGGGATGGGTGGAACCCATGTCCGAGAATCCGGACATGGGGCACATGTTTTAGGCGCGGGAGGTGGGGTGCTTGGGGCTTCGGGGATGGGTGGAACCCATGTCCGAGAATCCGGACATAGGGCACGTGTTTCAGGCGCGGGAGTTGGGGTGCTTGAAGCTTCGGGGATGGGTGGAACCCATGTCCGA
>CAXTJO010000011.1:0-67054 GCA_964244665.1 uncultured Terriglobus sp. | reverse complement strand
CGATGTGCTGCATGATGCCGGCGATGACGACGTCGGTGCCGTCGCAGAGGGCGTCGACGTCCACCTCCGTTGCGTCCTCGAGGAAGTGGTCGATGAGCACGGGGCGGTCCTGTGAGTATTCGATGGCGGACGACATGTACTGGCGGACTTCAGCGTCGTCGTAGGCGATGACCATGGCGCGGCCGCCAAGGACGTAGCTGGGGCGGACGAGGACGGGGTAGGTGACGCGGTTCGCGCCGGTAAGGGCTTCGTCCAGGTTGGTGGCGATGGCGCCTTCGGGCTGCGGGATGCCGAGGTCGACGATGAGCTTGCCGAAGCGCTTGCGGTCTTCCGCGAGGTCGATCGATTCTGGCGAGGTGCCGATGATGGGCACGCCGGCGGCCTTGAGCGGCAGCGCGAGGTTGAGCGGGGTCTGACCGCCGAACTGGACGATCATGCCGATGTCGGCGCCGCTCGCAGCCTCGTGATGGTAGATGGCGAGGACGTCTTCGAAGGTGAGCGGTTCAAAGTAGAGGCGGTCGGAGGTGTCGTAGTCGGTGGAGACGGTTTCCGGGTTGCAGTTGACCATGATGGTCTCGTAGCCGTCGTCCCGCAGGGCGAAGGCCGCGTGGCAGCAGCAGTAGTCGAACTCGATGCCCTGGCCGATGCGGTTGGGGCCGGAGCCGAGGATGATGACCTTCTTTTTGGTGGTGGGGATGGCCTCGTCTTCTTCGTCGTAGCAGGAGTAGAAGTAGGGCGTGAAGGATTCGAACTCCGCGGCGCAGGTGTCTACGAGCTTGAAGACGGGGCGGATGCCGAGCTGCTCGCGGGCTTCGCGGATGCGGGTCTGCGGGGCAGTTCCCTTCCCTTCGATGTTCATTGCGGAGGCGAGCAGGTCGTCGGAGATGCCCATGCGCTTGGCGGTGCGAAGGTCGTCTTCGGTCGCGGTCTCGAGGGTGAGTTTGCCGGCGGCGATTTCTTCGTCAACGATCTGCTTGACCTGGTAGAGGAACCAGGGGTCCATGGTAGTGAGGTGCTGGACTTCGCGGACGCTCATGCCGCGCTCGAAGGCGTAGAAGACGTAGCGGAGGCGCTCCGGGTGGGCGGTGACGAGGCGCTGGGTGAGGCGGCGCGGCTCGATATCGGCGGCGGTGGCGCGCTTGCCTGTTTCGAGCGAGCGGACGGCCTTCATGAGGGCTTCTTTGAAGGTGCGGCCCATGGCCATGACTTCGCCGACGGACTTCATCTGCGGGCCGAGATTTTCGTCGGCACCGTTGAACTTTTCGAACTGCCACTTGGGAATCTTGACGACGACATAGTCAATGGTGGGTTCGAAGCAGGCGGGCGTGGCCTGGGTGATGTCGTTTTTGAGTTCGTCGAGGGTGTAGCCGACGGCCAGGCGCGCGGCGATCTTGGCGATGGGGAAGCCGGTGGCCTTGGACGCGAGCGCCGACGAGCGGGAGACGCGCGGGTTCATCTCGATGACGGTCATGCGGCCGTCGGCGGGGTTGACGGCGAACTGGACGTTGGAGCCGCCGGTTTCGACGCCGATTTCGCGCATGACGCGGATGGCGGCGTCGCGCATGCGCTGGTACTCGCGGTCAGTGAGGGTCTGGATGGGGGCGACGGTGATGGAGTCGCCGGTGTGGACGCCCATGGGGTCGAAGTTCTCGATGCCGCAGATGATGATGACGTTGTCGGCGAGGTCGCGGACGACTTCGAGCTCGTACTCTTTCCAGCCGAGAACGGACTCCTCGAGCAGGCACTCGTGGACCGGCGAGAGATCGAGGCCGCGAGAAAGGATTTCGGTGAGTTCGTCGCGGTTGTAGGCGATGCCGCCGCCCGAGCCGCCGAGGGTGAACGATGGGCGGATGACGCAGGGGAAACCGATTTTGGCGGCAAAGTCGAGGCCGTCGCGCAGGTTGGCGATGAGCGCGGAGCGGGGCATGTCGAGGCCGATCTTGTTCATGGCGTCTTTGAACAGGAGGCGGTCTTCGGCCTTCTTGATGGGGCCGAGCTTGGCGCCGATCAGCTCAACGGCGTACTTGTCGAGGGTGCCGGCGTCGGCCATGTCCACCGCGAGGTTGAGGGCGGTTTGGCCGCCGACTGTCGGCAGGACGGCGAAGACGCCGGGCTTGCCGGAGGCCCGCAGCATGTCGGACTCGACGCGCAAGATTTCTTCGACGTAGGTCTTGGTCAACGGCTCGACATAGGTGCGATCGGCGACCTCCGGGTCCGTCATGATGCTGGCCGGGTTGCTGTTGACGAGGACGACCTCGTAGCCCTCGGCCTTGAGGGCTTTGCAGGCCTGGGTGCCGGAGTAGTCGAATTCGGCGGACTGGCCGATGACGATGGGGCCGGAACCGATGACGAGGATCTTGGCGATGTCTGTTCTGCGTGGCATTTAGCGGCTTCTCGATCTTCTTTGATTAGATCTCGGTGCCGCGGTAGACCTCGCGCCTATGCGCGACCGCAACAACGAGGATGATCAGCACCCGATCATGAATTTCACACACGACCCTGTAGTCGCTAACGCGGTAGCGCAGCAAACTTTCGTACTGGCCGCTCAGTGACTTCGCAGCGATCCGAGGCTTCTCCAAAACAGCAATTCGATCCGCCATAAAGGTTCTGATGCGGCGCTCAATTTCAGGTCCCAGTTTGTTCAGCTGTTTCTCAGCTTGCTTCGAGTAATGAATCGTCCAAGGCACGCTGGTGCTCCCTTTCCGCGCTGAAAAAGGTACGGCCCTCTTCAGTCAGAGCAACGTCCGCCATAACGCCATCTTCGATGTCTTCGACGTAAGTAAACAGAGCATCCTGAATGAAGACCAGGGCTGTTTTGTTTTGCGATTGCGCAGCGAGGAAGATTCTTTGTTTGAGCTCCTCGCTTAGGACAATTTCCATGGTGGTTCCGGGCATCAGCTTTTCCTCCACTCGTCCATCATTTTACGGAAGTCTTTGAAGAGGTAGTGCGAGTCGTGGGGGCCGGGGGAGGCTTCGGGGTGGTATTGGACGCTGAACATGGGGTGGGTGCGGTGTTTGAGGCCGGCTACGGTTTCGTCGTTGAGGTTGACGTGGGTGACTTCAGTGGTGGTGGCGTCAAGAGTGGTGGGGTCGACGGCATAGTTGTGGTTCTGGGAGGTGATTTCGACCTTGCCGGTGTCGAGGTTTTTGATGGGGTGGTTGGCGCCGTGGTGGCCGAACTTAAGCTTGTAGGTTTTGCCGCCGAGGGCCAGGCCGAAGATCTGGTGGCCGAGGCAGATGCCGAAGAGGGGGGCTTTGCCGGCGAGGTCGCGGACGTTCTGCTGGGCATAATCCAGCGGCTCGGGGTCGCCGGGGCCGTTTGAAAAGAAGACGCCGTCGGGGTTGAGGGCCAGGACTTCGGCGGCGGAAGTCTCGGCGGGGACGACGGTGACGCGGCAGTTCTCGCGGGTGAGCATGCGAAGAATGTTGGACTTGATGCCGAAGTCGTAGGCGACGACGTGCATCTGGTTGGGGTTCTCGATCTGCTGGGGAAGGAACCTGTCGCCAGTTTCGTTGATGGGGCTCGCGTCGGAGAACTGGTAGGTCTGCTTTGTGCTGACGACGCGGGCTAGGTCGGTGCCGTCCATTTTGGGGATGGACTTGGCGCGCGCGATGAGTTCATCTGCGTTTGTGGATTTCGTACTGATCACGCCGCGCATGACGCCGTTGTTGCGCAGGTGGCGAACGATGGCGCGGGTGTCGACTTCGGCGAGGACAGGAACGTTGTACTTCTCGAGGTACTCGTCGGTGACCTGGGTGGAGCGCCAGTTGGAGGAGATCGGGGAAAACTCGCGGGTGACGAGGCCCTCGATATATGGGCGTTTGCCTTCGTCGTCCGACGGTGTGGTGCCGTAGTTGCCGATTTGAGGGTTGGTCAGAACAACAATCTGGCCGGCGTAGGAGGGGTCGGTGAAGATCTCCTGGTAGCCGGTGAGAGCAGTGTTGAAAACGACTTCGCCGGATGCTTCGGCGGGCGCGCCGAACCCTTTACCGCGAAAGATGCGCCCGTCTTCGAGCGCCAGGATGGCTTGCATTGCCTCTCCAATGGAGTGGATTCAATCGATTTTAGCAGCCGTGGTGGGCTGGGATCAGGCGATGTCGACGAGGATGTCTTCGCCCTCGAGTTTCAGGGCAAAGACGGCGACTTTGCTGTGTTCTTCCGGGCAGTCGCCGGTGGTGAGATTGAAACCCCAGGCGTGCCAGGGACAGACGACCTTGCCGTCCTCGAGCCAGCCCTGGCCGAGGGGGCCGCGGCGGTGAGGGCACCAGTTATCGACAGCTGAGAGCTTGCCGTCGGCGTTGGCCAGACAGATGTCGACGCCACCTGCCACGTATTCACCGACGCTGCCTGCGGAAGGCGCGTCCGATTGAGTGCATATCTTTACCCAGTTGGACATGGATCGCTCCCCTGCTCCATCTAGTGTGCACGAAGGGCCGCATGCTAGGGTGGGGCGTGGCCACACCGCGACGTTCAAAGCAGAACCCGACATCTCGACCGACGTACAACAGGAGCGACCCAAACTTCCAGGTCGTGAGTCCGCGATGGCTTGCATGGGCATTCGGATCGGCGATAGCTGGAGCCTTCTTTTGCGCGTACCTGGCGATGTGCACGTTGTTCGGGTTGGGATCGTGGCAGTTGATCCTGCACCCGACGCAGAAGGCCACCGGTGGGACAGGATTGGCCGGCGCCCAGGTGGTCAGGTTTGGGCCGGACACGGGCGGAATACCGCAACTGGTTGGTGACTTTTTACCGGCTGCGTCAGTGGCTCAGGGTGTGGCCGCACAGGACTATACGACGGTGTTATACCTTCGGGGCGGAGATGGGCAGCTAGGTTTTGCGGATGCGCCACTGATGGCGGTGCTGCACGACCTTGGTCTGAACGTGCTGGCGTTTGACTATCGCGGGTATGGAAGGAGTGCGGCAAAGCCTCACCCGCGCGAGAGCCGCATGATGGAGGATGCGGAGAGTGCGTGGGAATACCTGCGCGGATTGCGTGGGGTCTCGCCGCAGCACATCGTGATTTACGGGGCGGGTGTGGGCGGGTCACTTGCAGCGCAGTTAGCGGCGCGCCACAAGGACGCTGCGGCCCTAATCGTGCGCAACGCGGATGCGGATGTGCTGGGCACGGTGTTGCGGGATCGGCGGAGCCGATACTTCCCGACGCGGCTGCTGTTCAAGGACCGGTTTGCCGTGTCAGCGTTGGACGAATTGGCGATGCCGAAGCTGTTGCTGGACATTGGGCCAGCCGATGTTGGACCCGCGGAGACGGCACGGAGTTTGGCGTACACGGCAGCAGCTGATCCCAAGGTTACGGTGGAGATGCCTGGGGACGACGCGGCGAAAGAGCGGGAAGCCGTCAAACGCTTCTTGGACGACCGAGCGACGCTGCTGCCAGCCCCTGTGTTAGCTCCGCAGCTTCCCTTGCCGAAGTAAGCTGCAACGAATGCGCAAGCGGGCATAGGCTTGCGCTGAGGCAGGAGCAGCGGGTGGGACGATTTCTTGACAATTTGCGGCCGTGGGGCGCGCTGTTTTTGCGGCTGACGCTGGGCGCGGCCATGCTGTTCAATGGCTGGGACAAGGTTGTGCCAGCGGGTGGATTTCATGGAACGAACACCTTCAGCGCGCTTCAGCACTGGGACGTGTTTGTGGTGCACCTGAGCATGCCGGCCTGGCTGGGGACCGTGAGCGCGCTGGTGGAGTTCTTTGGCGGAATCACTTTGCTGGTGGGACTGTTGACGCGCTTCACGGCGGCGCTGGTGGCGGTGAACATGTTGGTGGCGATCTGGAAGGTAAATGTCCACCACGGCTATGCTGGATCGCAGTACAGCGTGGCGCTGGTGGCAATTGCGTTGATGCTGGTTGCTTGTGGCGGCGGCGTGCTTGCGTTGGACCGGCGGCTAGGGCTGTCGTAGGCGAATCGTAAACCGTTAGAAGATGTTGACGACCCGGAGCAGCGCGAGTTCCATGCGCAGGTAGCCGCGACGCTTCAGGTGGATACCGTCGCTGAAGCTCTCCGGGTGATTCCGCAGGGCGGCGTTGTAGTCGGCGAGCGGCACGTGGCGCCGTGTGGCAAGTTCGACGATCGAGGCATTGAGGCGGTCGACGGCAGGGTTTTGAACGCCGTTGTCGCGGTAGATGGGTGGAATTTCGGCAAGGATGGGTTGGGCGTGATCCTGGTTGGCTAAGTCGACCATGGCGCCGAGGTTGGCGATGGTAGTGGCAGGGTCGACGTGAAGCATGGTGTCGTTGGTGCCGGCGAGGATGACAACGGTTGCGTGGCCTGGGATTTGCTGCTGGAAGCGAGCGAGCATCTGAGCCGTCGTTTGACCGTAGATGCCGAAATTTTCGCGGGGAAGCTGCCATCCCTGCGTGAGTGAATCACCCATGAAGGCGACAGTGGGGCTAGCGTGGTTGAAAGCGGGCAGGGCGATTGCAGCGATGGCCAGAAGAAGAACGAGCAGGATCAGGGCTTTTGCTTTGCGTGTCACACGTCCAGTGTGCCGTGTCAGAGGCGATTGTAGCCAGTGGCTTGAGCTACGAAGTGAAGGCCTCCGGTGTTTTGGAGGCCTTACGTAGAGGTGGGAAGTGGTGGTGCGGATAGGTGATGCCAGGATCGAAGAAGTAACCCCGGCGTTACTGCTGGACTACATCCGTTAAGACGCGGCCATGAAAGAAAGGTTGCGCTTTGCGTGTGAGCGTGGCGTGAACTTCCTCCATGTCATGTACTTCAGCGGATTCCTCGGAAGCCTGGGTCTGGCGACTCAAACCATGCGAAGAAATTGCCCTGGAGATAGTGCAGCTCCAGGAAAGACTTTGTCAAGGTCGAGGGTGCCTAAAGTGCGCTGGGTGAGTTCACCCAAGACCTGACGGTAATCTGTGGTGACGGCCAGGTCGCGGCCCTGGTTCAGCTGTTCCGTGGCGAGTCCCGGCCAACTACCGTAGACCTTGCCACCGCGCACTGCGCCACCAAGGACGAACATGACATTGCCGTGGCCGTGGTCAGTGCCGCCTGTGCCATTTTCTTTGACGGTGCGGCCGAATTCGGACATGGTGACGAGGGTGATGTGCTCGGCTTCCTGGCCCATGTCGTGCCAGAAAGCGGCGATGGCTTCGGAAAACTCTTTGAGGCGATTGCTGAGCCGGCCGTTGGTAGAGCCCTGGTTGACGTGGGTGTCCCAGTCGCCGATGTCGGCGAAGGCGGCTTCGACGCCGAGGTTGGCCTTCATCAATTGGGCGACCTGCTTCATGCTGTTGCTGAAGGGTGTGTTGGGGTAGACGACGCCGTTGGCGGGGACGTAGTGGGCCGGGTCGGTGGACTTGAGCATGCGCATGGCCTCGAAGGTCTCGTTACCTTCGGAGCTGAGGGCGTGGTCTGCCGAACTGCCGTACATGGCCTGGAAGGCGTTGGAGGCGGCGGAGGGTGCGGGGCCGCGGCCGCCGACGTTGAAGTCCCGGACGTTGGTCATGGCGACGGCGGGGACCCTGCCCTGCAGGGTGCGTGCAACATCGGCACCCATGCTGACGGCGCGAAAGGCAGTGGGTTTTGCAAGCTTCTGTTCTTGCAGGGCCCGATTCAGCCAACCATCCTGGGTAGATTTCAGGCCAGGGGTACCGGCCTCCATATAATCCTGCGCATCGAAGTGGGAGCGGGTGGAGGAGGGCGAGCCGACGGCGTGGACAACAGCGAGGTGGCCCTGCCTGTAAAGGGGTGCCAAGGCGGCGAGGGCGGGGTGCAGGCCGAAGTCGCCGTCGAGGTTGATGACCTGATTTTTCGGTATGGCAATGGTAGGGCGAAGGGCGTAGTAGTTCGGCTCTGCGTAGGGGACGACGATGTTGAGGCCGTCTGCGGCGCCGCGCTGAAAGATGACGACCAGCTTCTTGCCGTTCTCCTGAGCGGTGGCCGTTTCTGCCATCACAGAGCGGACCAGAAACTGCGGGACCGCGGAGGTACCGACGAGCGCGAGGGCTGAACCCTTCATAAAGCAGCGGCGCGTGATGGGCATGAAGGGCGTCCTTAAGCGGTACTACTGCCTACATCCGTACGGAACCGGATTGCTTGTGGATGTTGCGGTGAGTACGACGGCGCAACCCACCTGGACGCCGGGTTCTGCAGTGCAGCATGATACGGCGCTCGACCCTGTGCCGGGGATCCATGGGTGGTGCCGAAATGCCCGTTGTCGCGTATAGAGCTGTTGAGTCGAAGCCCGCGAAAAGCCCGGCGGAAGACAACTGCAAGACGTTTTGCCCTTCTCATAGCTGAACGCTAACACTGGCAGGTGCCAACATATCTGCAACTTGAGTGTCGTCGTCTGCCACTTTGGGATACGTCGTCCGGCATCTGAAGGCGGCCGACTATCGACGCTGGAATTCTGGAGAGCCGAGGAGCAGGCCAAGCATGACGCTTCCCTGCTTGTCGGCCGGGGGTGGCGCCACTTGCGGTGTGGACGACACAGGAGTGTTGCTGGCATTGACCTTGATGCGCGCCTTAAGGCTGCGCTGCTTGCTGTCGCCGGGGATGGTGGTGAAGTCGCGGGCGGCTTGCTGAACGGCGTCGTCGTTGGCCTGGTTCAGGACGGCAGAGCGGGTTTGGGCGCTGGCCGGAAGGGTGAGGATAGCGGTTTCGAGGAGATGCTCTCTTTGCGCGGGGTCAGAGATTTGAGAGGCAGCTAATTTGCCGTTTTTTTCGTTTTGAAGCAGCGTGGAAAGATTGATGGTGGTGCCGCCGATGCGATTGCTGCTGAGGAGCAGCGAGAAATTCATTCGGCTGACGAGGGCGGAGGAGTTGAGCCAGGTTTCCGAGTCCCATTTGTAGCCGGTGGGGGGCTGGCAGCCATAGAGCGGCATACCGAGACGCTCGAGGGATTGGACGAGGGGTTGGGGGTTTTGCACGTCGGCGCCGGTGGCGCGGGCGGCGGAGACGACGTATTCCAGCGGGGTTTTTAGCTTTGCGTGGACGTTCGTAGAGACGAAAAACTCTGGCGCGTGGACCATGGTGCGGAGCACGGCCTTGATGTCGCCGTTGGACTTGAGGAAGGTCTGTGCCATGCGGTCGACAAGGGCTGGCGGGGGCGTGTCGGAGACGAAGCGCTCGGCGAGCTCGAGCGAGATGAAATGGGCGGTGGCGGGGCTGGTGGCGAGCAGGTGGAGAACCTGCTCGCCCTCGCGTTCGCCACCTTCCCGGATGTTTTTGCCGAGGACGGTTTTCGAGCCGGGCTGGTGGCGGCGGTCGTTGTAGGTGAACTGGCCGCCATCGCCGGGCTTGTCCGTGGTCCAGCCGGTGAGGACCTTGGCGAGTTCGGTGACGTCGGTTTGGGTGTAGCCGCCGTTGACGCCGAGGGTGTGGAGTTCCATGAGCTCGCGCGCGTAGTTCTCGTTGAGGCCGACGTCTGTTTTCTTTTTGGCGTTGGGATTTTTCGGTTTGGTGCTGGCGGCGGGTGAGTCGGGGCCGGCGCTCTGGCTGTTGTCGAGGTAGAGAAGCATGGCAGGCGAGCGCGCGGTAGCGAGGAGGAGGTCTTCGAAGTGGCCGAGGGCATGGGCCTGGACGGTCTGCTGGAACTCCGGGAGGAGCGACGGCATCTGGCCGTCTTTCTTGATGTAGATGTTGAAGTGGTTGAGCCAAAAGTCGGTCATGACGGCTTCAAGCTCGTGGCTGCTGTAGATGTCGGTGAGCAGGCGGGAGCCGAAAAGCTCGGCGGTGATCATGCGGTTGGTGCCGGAAAGGGCGACGAGGGTTTCTTTTTCGAGGGGGCTCATGCCATCGGCGAGCTTGCCGTCCTGGTTGTGCATGCCTTTACGTAGGGCGATGAGCTGTTCGACGGGCAGACGAAGTATCTCTGCATACCTTTGGTCTGGAGGCGTGGCAAGCAGGCCGTCGATCTGAGCCTGCGGCAGGGGCTGGATGGACTGCTCGAAGTTAGGCTGGTCTGGCTGGGCGAGTGCTCTTGCCGACAACTGCGGGATAACGAATGTTTGCGTACCATCTGCGCCCTGGCGAACGATGGGGGCGACGGTAGAAGTAGCGGGTTTAGCTTTCTGGCGCTCCTGGTAGAACTCCACCTGGTCGGCGACGATGGTGCGGGTGGCGGGGTCCTGCGGGAGCGTGCCGGTCCTGGCGAACTGGCGGATTTGGTTCGGTGTGGGGTAGCGCTCGATGCGCTCGTTCTGCGACATCTGGAGCGCCGGGTACTGTGCGAGGCGGGCATTGAGGGCGGTATCGGGGATGCGGCCGGGGTTGAGTTGCTGCTCGAACCACTTATCGGGACCGAGGGCGCGGACGGCGTCGACTTCACCGGGGCGGGGGCCGAAGGTGAAGCGCTGGACAAGGAGGTCGGCGTGGTCTACGGGGATGGTCGGGGATACGGCAGGCCCTAGTTTGGCGGCCTGGAGCGGGAGAGTGCCGAGGGTGAGGGTGGCGCTAAGGGCAATAGCGAACGTGTCGCGGAAGTGTCGGCGCATGTCTGCTCCTTGGGCGCGGAAGGCTTCAAAGAGTGTGACCCGGCTGGTGGAAGTTGGTTGCGCACCGGGGACCTGTCGGATGCGCAACGGTGGAGTAAGGTCAGCGCTGGAGCTTGAGGGCGAACTGGAGGATGCGAGGGGCTTGGGACTCGGTGATCTGGCCGAAGACGGGGGAGTTGATGTCGTCGACGGGTGTGATGAGGTTGGCGTGGTTGGTAACGTTGAAGGCCTGCGCGGTGAAGCGGACCTGCATGTTTTCCGCGATGGTGAAGCTCTTCTCCAGCGACGTGTCAAGGCTGCCGAAAGCTGGGCCATCGATGGTGTTGCGGCGCTCGTTGCCGAACTGGCCCGCGTTCAGGACGGGGTTGAGCCGCTGGAAGGCGGAGCGGGCAATCCACTGCGAGATGGTGTGGGGCGCGCTGCGGTTGGGATTGCCGACGACGTTGGGACGGTCACCGAACATGCCGGAGACGCCGGGGTGTGGCGCCTGGAGCGAGACGTTGGCGGAGTCGTAGACGGTGAAGGGGGTGCTGGTGTTGAGGGCGAGCAGGCTGCTGATCTGCCAGCCGCTGAAAAGGAAGCGCGATGGGCCGGTGAAAGTGTGGCCGGTGGGGATGAGATAGCTCAAACTGCCGGCAAAACGGTGGCGCGCGTCGAAGAGCGAGCGTCCGTACTCTGCCTTGAGGTCGAGCGGGTTCTGGGCAATGTCAAGCTCGCCGAGGGTGAGCCACGGAGCGGGGCCGGACATGTGAAGGCTTGAGCTGTAATCGAGGTCTTTGGACCAGGTGTAGGAGAGGGTGTAGTTGAAGTTGGGCGTGCCGCGCCGGGTGAGCGAAACCTGGGCAGAGTGGAAGGAGGAGTTGGCGTTGCCGACGACGAGGCCGGCGGTGCCGAGCTGGCAGACTCCCGTGGTGAGAGTACAGCCGGAGTAGATGCGGCGGCGGCCGGAGTTGGCGAGGGTGGAGCCGGGCTGGTAGATGGCGGGATTCGCCTCGACGAGGCGCGGCAGGCGGGTACCCTTGGCGCCGATGTAGCCGAGCGAGAGTACCTGGGCGGCGAAGCCCTGGTCGACGGTGAAGTTCCAATCCTGCGTGTAGGGGGGCCGCAGGCCCTGGTCGATGGTGAAGGTGGACGCCGGGAGGGCGACCTGGCCGGGGGCGAACGGGTTGGTCACGGTGGAGGTCGGATTCTGGTAGTTGATGGCGCCGGTGAGCGTGCGCACGACCACCTGCGGCAGGGCGGAGCTGGCGGCTCGCATGGGCATGCCGACGCCGTTGAGCAGGGGGTCGACGAAGATGCCGTAGGCGGCGCGGACGACAGTCTGACTGCTGCCGCGCGGGTCACATGAGAAGCCGATGCGCGGCATGACGTCTGCCTTAAAGATGGGTGCGATGGTGTCCGGAACACCGGTATCGCCTGGGAAGAGCAGGCCGGTAGGCGCGTTGGGGTAGACCGTCGACTTGTGGCCGGGAGCGAAGGCCATGAGGCGGTTGTGGATGTCGTGGAAGGGGGTCGTGACCTCATAGCGGACGCCGTAGTTGAGGGTGAAACGCGGGCTGATGCGGTACTCGTCCTGGGCGTAGACGCCGAGTTCCCATCCGCGCAGGGAGCGGGTGAAGTCGCCGCCGGCCTGGGTAAAGATGTCGGGGCGGCCGAGCAGGAAGTTGGCGACGGAGTTGTTGGTGACGCCCTGCACGGTGAAGCTAAAGGTTCCGGAGGCGAAGTTGGCCTGGTAGCCGTTGAGCTGGACACGGCGATATTGCGCGCCGACGCTGGTGGCGTGCTTGCCACGGGTGTGGGCGAGGTTAGCACTGACGGCGTAGTCGTCTTCGACGGTGTCGCGCGGGTTAATGATGGGGTCGCCGGCGTTCGAATAGCCCTGCAGCTGGATGAGCGGAGCGCCGGTCGCCTCCGGGCGGGTAGAGCCGTAGGTGAAGCCGAACGCCTGGGGAGAGAAGCCGGAGAAACGCTTGTCGAGCAGGATGTGGTTTTGGAAGACGGAGGCGTTGGCGGTGAGGACGGTCTGCGGCGTGAAGGTGTGGGTTTCGGTGAGACCGCCGAGGTGGGTGTTGGTGTAGTAGCCAACCGGGAAGCCGGGGATGTCGGAACCAAGCTCGGAGTAGGGATCGAGGAACGCGAGGGTGGAGTAACTGTAGCGGGCGCTGAGGACGTCTTTGCTGCGCAGGAGGAAGTCGGCTTTCGCGCCACCCTGGTCGCTGTTATAGCGGCTCAGGTTGGTGGTCTGCGCGAGGTGCGGGTTCTCGATGGAGTTGGGGGTCGGGTAGAACTGGAGGTATTTCGCGGTGATGGGGTTTATGAGCGCGGGGAGGTTTCCGGTGTAGGGCAGGTGCGTGCTGTTCATGAGGATTGGCGCGTCTGCGGAGAAGTCGCCGGCGCGCTCTGCGAGAGTTGGGACGACGACGCCGTGGGTGATGTCCTGTGCGGAGCGGAGGCCCTCATAGTAGGCAAAAAGCCAGGCGTGGTCGCGCAGGATGGGTCCGCCGGCGGTGAGACCGTACTGGTTCTGGCGCATGCGTTCCTTGCGCGGTGCAAAGGTGTTGTTGGCGTTGAGGACGTCGTTGCGGAAAAAGTCGTAGGCGGTGCCGTGGAGCTTGTTTGTGCCGGATTTGGTGACGACTGTGGTGACGCCGCCGTTGGTGAAGCCGAACTCCGCGGGGGCGGTGGTGGTGAGGATGCGGAACTCCGCCATGGAGTCGGCGGGTGGGCGGAAGGCCATACCACCATCCATGCGGTTGACGTCGCGCATGCCGTCGAGCAGGAAGGTGTTGGATTCGGGGCGCTGGCCGTTGACCTCGTAGTTCTGGCCGGCGCGGCGGAAGGCGCCCATGACGGTGAGGCTGGCGGAGGCGGCACGGACACCGGGCTGGAGGATGCCGAGCTGGGTGAAGTTTCGGCCGTTGAGGGGGAGGCTGGCAATCTCCCGCTCACCGATGACGGCTCCCTGCGCCATTTCGTTGGTCTGCAGACGGGCCGCGTCAGAGGTGACTTCGACGGTCTGCTGGGCGGAGGCCGGCACGAGATGGACGGTGATCTGAGACTGGTTGCCGACGTCGAGGTGGATGTGGGTGTCCGTCCAGGTAGCGAAGCCAGGGGAGCGGACTTCGACGCGGTAGTCGCCGATGAAGAGCTGCTGGAAGGAGAACTCGCCACGGCTGTCGACGCGCTGCGTGCGCTGCTGTGCGGTGTCGGTGGAGGTGAGGACGACGTCGGCACCGGGGAGTGCGGCGCTGGTGCTGTCTGTGACGACGCCGCGCAGGGAGGCTGTGGCACTTTGTGCGAGGGCGGCCTGGGCAAGGGTGAGGGAGGACGCGAGGCTTACGCAGAAAACGAGGGGACGCGAGGGAAAACAGAGAACAGGGGATACACGGAACGAACGCATTGGCACTCCAGAAAGTGAATCAGTGATGGAGCAACGCTAGCGGTCGCGACAGACGGCTGTCCTCCTTCTGGGGTGGAGATTGGCTCGATCTGGCGTGTGCTAGAGTTTCAAAGCCTCAGGCCGGTGTTTGAGAAGGGCTGGGTTCTATCTCGGTGACTGGAGTCGCGAAGCTTACTCAGGATGCGAACTAGAAGGATGCAAGGGCGGCGCAGGCCTGGAAGAGGTCTTCAGCCTGGGGAAGGATGGCGTCTTCGAGGATGGGTTGGTAGGCAACGAAGGTATCCAAGGCACCGATGCGACGGACCGGAGCATCGAGATCGTGGAAGAGTTCGTCGGCGACGCGCGCGGCGAGCTCTGCGCCGAAGCCCCAGGAGCGCATGTCTTCGTGCGCAATGAGGATGCGGTTGGTGCGGCGGACGGACTCGGCGATGGCTTCCCAGTCGTAGGGGTTTAAGGAGCGGAGGTCAAGGACTTCGACGGAGATGTTGCGTTCGCGCTCAAGGCGCTGGGCGGCTTGGAGGGCGCGAGGGACGACGGCTCCGTAGGTGACGAGGGTGATGTCGCTTCCCTGCCTGAGGGTGCGCGCCTTACCGAAGGGGATGCTGTATTCGGGACCGGGATAGGGTACGCGACCGAAGGCTTCGCGGTAAAGGCGTTTGTGTTCGAGGAAGAGAACGGGGTCGTCGCAGCGGATGGCGGTGCGCAGAAGGCCGGCGGCGTCGAGCGCGTTTGACGGCATGACGACGCGGATGCCGGGGGTGTGGGTGAAGATGGATTCGCCGGACTGCGAGTGGTAGATGGAGCCGCCGGTAAGATAGCCGCCGATGGGTACGCGCATGACGAGCGGGCAGGTAAAGGTGCCGTTCGACCGCCAGCGCATGACGGACATTTCGTTGCGCATCTGGTGGACGGCGGGCCAGATGTAATCGAAGAACTGGATTTCGACAACGGGCTTAAGGCCGCGCACCGCCATGCCGATGGCCCGGCCGACGATGTTGGCCTCGGCGAGTGGGGAGTTGAAGACGCGGTCGGAGCCGAACTCCGTCTGCAAGCCGCCAGTGAGCTTGAAGACGCCGCCCTTGCCTTTGAGGGCGCCGGATTTGAGGTGCTGATCGCGGCTGGCATCGGCGACGTCTTCGCCAAAGATGACGATGCGCGGATCGCGGCGCATCTCGTCACGCAGGGTGGAGTTGATGCTGTCGGCCATGGTGCGGTCCGTTTCGCGGTTCAGGGCGCGATCGGGATTACTTGTTGCCTGTGTTGCGTCGACGCTCAACTCTGTATCGAAGAGGGCGGCGGTGGCTCTCAGATCCTCGGAGTAGACGTGTTTCTCGATGTTGGCGATAAGAGGGAGTGGCGCTGCGAGAGCGGCATCGGTTGCTTGGAAAATCGCGGCATCGACGTCCTGCTCCAACTGGCGAAGCTCATCTTCTGAAAGGATGCCCTGGCCGATAAGGTAGGCCTGCAACTTACCGATGGGATCACGGAGGGCGTCGGCTTCAAGCTCGGCGGAAACTCGGTAAGACTTCTCGTCGTCGCTTTGGGAATGGGAGTAGGGCCGGATCACATGACCGTGGACAAGTGCGGGACCTTTGCGGGCGCGGCACCAGGCAACCGCTTCGACCATGGCGGCGTAGCTGGCGAGGGCATCGGTTCCATCGACTTCGGCAAAATAAAAATCAGGAAAGTTGGCGACGAGGGTGCTGATGTTGCCGCCGGGAGTATTGGTTTCAACGGGCGTGGAAATGGCATAGCCGTTGTCTTCAACGACAAAGAGGACGGGAAGCTTCAGGTTGGACGCAGTATTTAGCGACTCCCAGAACTCACCCTGTGAGGTGCTGCCTTCTCCCAGGGAGGTATAAACGACCTCGTCTTCAGCGAATTTCACTTGCTTAAAGCCGCGGTAGTCCTGCGTGGCTGCGGGCACGGCGGCGGCTTCAGGATGCGCGGCGAAATAGAGGCCGGCCTCGGCGGCTCCGACCGCGTGGAGGCATTGAGTAGCAACGGAGGAAGAAGGCGAGACGAGGTTCAGCGGAACGCTGGTCCAGTGAGAGGGCATCTGGCGGCCGCCGGATTGCGGGTCGGTGCCGGCGCCTACGGCCTGCAGCAATTGATCTTCAACGGACTGGCCGAGAGCGAGAGCGAGGGCGCGGTCGCGGTAGTACGGAAAGATCCAGTCGTGGCCAGGGCGCAGGGCCATGCCGGCGGCGGTAAGCAAGGCCTCGTGGCCCGCGCCGGAGATCTGAAAAAAGATTTTCTGCTGCTTTTTCAAAAGGAGCTCGCGGTCGTCGGTGCGGCGCGAGGTATACATAATGCGATAGAAGCGAATGAGGTCGTCGCGCGAAAGCAATGGGGACTGAAGCGGGGCGTCGTCGGCTGGGGCGGCAGTTTCGTCAACCTGGGGGGCGGTGGGAGCCGTTCGAAGTTCCTTTGTCGCCATTGCCGCTCCTTTGCCGCGATGCGTTGTGTTCCTGCCGGCGGCATTGTGGCTTGCCGCTTGTACTCGCTTGCCGTTTGCCGCAGCACGCACCGGGCACTTCCCTGCCGATTGTAAAGCGAAGAGAGACGTGTGTGTTTTCGCAGGGTTCGGGTCTGTTGCATGGCGCGGCAGTGCCGATAGGAGGAGTGTCCGACATCGGAACACCGGAGAATGCAGAGTCTGCCGGTGGTGCTGTCGACATAACTCCCCGAGAGGTGTTCCGTGCCCTTCTTCAATTGCCCTGCCCGCCCCTTCGCTGTGCGTTTTGCACGCTCGTTTGCCTGCCTGCTTGCTGCGGCAACGCCGTGCGTTTCTGCCGTCGCGGCAACGGGTGGCGTGGTGAGTGCAACGGTGCAGGGCCGCTACATTGTGGTGTATCGCGGCGGCACGGTGCCGGAGGACGCGGAGCAGCGCCTGGGCCGCATGGGGGCGCGGATGCTACATCGGCACGAGCGCTTCGGTATGGTATCCGTCGCGACAGACGCAACGGGGCGTCAGCGACTGCTGCACGATTCTGCGGTGGAGTATGTCCTGCAGGATCGCGTGGTAACGGGCACCCGAGTGGTGCCGGCACAATTGAACAGCAAGCTGGACGAAACGGCGGCGGGACGGCTGACGCGGGTAGCCCCGGCAGGGCCGGTAAAGGTGTTGGTCGGACCGGTGAGCGCACCGGTCACGGTGACACCGACAGCGCCGGTTGCGACGACGCCAGTGACGCAGCCACCTGTTACGAGCACACCGGTGAGCACACCGACGACGACGCCGGTGAAGACCTCTCCTGTCACGACGACGCCTGCCGCACCAGCATCGACAGCGGACACGTACTACTCGGGCTCCCAGGGCTGGGCTGTTAAAGCCGCCGGCGGATATGGAATGGGTGTCGCCGGTGGAACGGTACACGGCGCGTGGAACACCACGCTTGGCCAGGGTGTGCGCATCGCGGTGCTGGACAGCGGCGTGGATGCGCAGCACCCCGACATTGCACCGAATTTGGCGCTAAACATTACAGAAATTGATACGGCCGCACTTCCAAGTGCGTGCGATGACGGCACACCGCAGGATCAGCAGGGCCACGGTACCTGGGTAGCGTCACTTGCGGCGGGTGCCATGGGGTCGAGCACGGGCCGTGTCGTTGGAATGGCACCGGGTGCGACGATCCTGAATATCAAGGTATTGCAGCGGCTGCCGGGAGCGGGCACAACGCTCGCGGCACAATGCACGGCGGGGGAGGCATCGGGTCTGGTGTCGTGGCTGCTGAAGGGCATCGACGATGCGGTGGCGCAGCATGCCGACGTAATCGTGCTGTCGCTGGGGTCGATCGTGGACCTGTACAGCGGCGATGGCGCAGGCATGAAGGTAAGCTTCGACCGAGTAACGCACGCGGCGGCAAACGCGGGTGTAGTGATGGTAGCGGCTGCGGGAAACGATGGATTCGATCTGTCGAACACGCGCTACGTTTCGCTGCCGGCGCAGGCACGCGATGTGCTGGCCGTGGTGGCATCGACGAACCCGGACTGCAAAGAGAACACCGGTGCTCCTGGAAGCTGCGTTGCGAGGCCGATGACGCGGCCGTACTACTCAAATTATGGGGCACCGCTGAATGCGGTTGCAGCACCGGGCGGCGACCTGCCCCTCGGTCCGGACGAAGGTGTAAGTGGCTTTGTGAGAGGTGCGTGCACAAATAGCAAGCCGGGAACGGCGGACGGTTTGCCGGCAAATCAAGCATCGATGGGCTGCTTCAATCTGGGCCACCAGCAATATGTGCAGGCAATTGGAACAAGCGCATCTGCACCGCTGGTGGCGGGGGTGGCGGCGCTGGTGAAGGCAGCGCATCCCGGCTGGGACGCGGCGACCATTGCCGGGGCGATCCGGTCGTCGGCCAGAACGGTACCGACGATGGCAGTGCCGCTGGTGGACGCGGGTGCGGCGGTGGCGTGGGTGCAATAGAGGCCGGGCTTGTGGAATTGAGGGATGCGCTTATTGGCGCATACCCTCTTTCACCTGGTGAGCAAGTTTCTCAATGCGCTCGGCTTCGCGGATCACCTCGACGGAGAGCTCGTTCTTATTGGTCTTGTCGACGCTGACTTTAAGCTGCTGCGCCATCTGCAACAGCTTGTCGGCATCCTCGAGCATCTTCTGCTGACGTTGGGTGGCAGCGGCGCCGAGGCGTTCCTGCTCCATGTGCTGTGCAGGATTGCTGCCCTGGATGAGGGCAGGTTGCGATGACTGTGCTGTGCACATGACGGGGGCGGCCAGAGTGGCGGCAAGGGCACATGCGGCGAAGAATGTTTGTTTAAAGGGTGTTTGTCTAACGTGCGTGGCTATGACGAACCGGTAAACCTGGGTGACCATTTCCATACCATCCGTACTGCGGACCGTGAGGGGGTATAGCGCATTACATGCCTCTCATGCGGTCCTTGACCGACCGGGCAAGCTTCTCGATGTCGAGCAGAAGCCTGGCGTCCTCCGCCGTCTCCTTGCCGTGCTCTGAAACGCTGGCACGGTAGCGGGTGGTAAGGGCGACCAGCCGATTGGCGTCATCCACCATACGCTTCTGACGCTCTGCCGCGCGAGTGTAATCGCGTAGATGTTCGAGTCGAGCGTCTCGTTCAGGGTCAACGCTACTAAACGTTGGGTTAAGACTACTGTTCTGCGCGCCAGCGGGGCCGGATCCGATGTTGCCACTGGAACTCCGCGGAACGCTGGTCGTGGATTTCTGGGCACCACAGGCAGGCAGGAGCAGCAGCGCAGCCGCTGGCATCCAGAGCCGACGTCGGGCGATGTTGCCCACGATAATGTTGCCCTTTGTCTTGCTACACGAGCGGGCGGCGATCTGGGCAGTACGTGTCTGCTGGAACATGGCGGTCTCCCCTGGAGCGGCAAGAGAAGGCATTCGTGCGCTGCGGAAACAGAGCGGACTGCCGACGGGTTATCCCCAAAACTCGGTAGAGGCCATGCGCGAGCAGCGTTCCCTTTGGGCCATAGTACGGGATATAAGCTCCTGTGAATGCGATGATTGAACGGATGATCGAAAGTTGCCGCCTATTTTCCGCCACTGTCTCCCTGCCCGGTAAAGGTGCCGTCGCCGTATCATCTGCGGTTGTTGCTGCCGCTGCGCAGGACGAAAACTTCCACGATCTGGGCCGTGAATGGCACACGGATGTCGTGGATTTCGTGCGCCATGATGTGCCCAGGCTTCTGGTAGTGCTACTGCTTGGTTTTTTACTGGCGCGATTGGTGGCGTTCGCCGTAAAGAGGCTGCGGCGCCTGGCGGATACGCTGGTGGGTGATGTGCGGCGAGCGTCGCAATTAAGGACCCTGGCTACCCTTCTGCGGACAACGGCGTACGGGGTGATTGCATTCCTGGTGCTGCTGCAGGTGTTGCCGCTGTTCAACATCGATCTAAAGCCGCTGCTGGCGAGCGCGGGCGTGGTGGGACTGGGTATCTCGTTCGGAGCGCAGAGCCTTTTTAAAGACATGCTGAATGGACTTTTTATCCTGATCGAAGATCAATTCAACGTGGGCGACATCGTCAAGGTTGCCGGATTGACAGGGACGGTCGAGGACCTGACGCTGCGATCGACGACGCTGCGGGATGGCGATGGGACGATGTACTTTGTGCCGAATTCGCAGATTGCGACCGTAAGTAACTTGTCGCGGGAATACAGTGTGGCAACGCTAAACTTCAGCGTGGACGCCGGGGTCGATCCGGAACGTGTCATCGAACTGCTGCGGCGCGTCGCGCTCGAGGTACGGCAGGACGCCGCGTTCAAAGACGTGGCAGTGGCAGACCCAGACATACTGGGTGTGGACAAGATTGCCGGGCGCGAAGTGATCTATCCCATCAACATAAAGGTGCGGGCAAACCAGAAGGACGGAGTTTTGCGAGAGTTGCGCAAGCGATTGCTGCTAGCCTGCGAAACGGAAGGGATCGCTCTGGGAATGCCGGTGAGCGCGGTGGTAATGGAGAAGGCAGCGGATCTGACGGCCGCACCAACGCAGGCTGCGGTGCCCGGAAGCGCGGAATGAAGTACGCCTGATCTAGGCGACAGCGTGACGAATGGTGACGGTATCTAAGCGACGTGGCTGCGGCGCGGGCGGCAACGCTGGAAGTGCGGAAAGCGGGCGAAGAAGCTGCACGGAAATCGCGTGCGCGATGCTATCAGCGGCAATGGCAGAAAGAGTCACGGATACCCTCTGCATCGCTTATCGGCAGTAGCTGCGCAGCGGTGAGGACACGTTGGACGTGCCTCAAAAGCTGATTAGAGTACCGCCGCGAGAGTTTCGATTAGGCTTTCGGCGGAACTGACGGGTGGTTGGCATGCGGTGCCGACGCAGACGAGGGCGACGGCTGTACCGGGCTCGGCAGGCAGAAGATGGGGCAGGGTTTGTTGCAGAGCGGACGGCAACTCGCTGAGCTGGTCGGGGCGGAACCGGAGGACGGTCTTGTTAACGGCATAGCGGGCGAGGGCGACGAGTTCAAGCTCTTGCGCGGAGGGGCCCTCGCCGACGATCACAACCTGAACGGCGGGACGCACCAGGCGGCCAAGCGCGAGGGCAAAGGTAGCCGCGTAAAGGCCAAAGTGCTCCACGATCGCGGCAAAGCACTCAAGGGTGCGCCGGGCTGCTGCACGGTAGGGCTCGTAATCCGTAAGGGCGTATAGCCGAAGGAGGAGCGAGGCAGCGGCGGGATTGCCAGCTGGCGTTGGAGAATCCTGCAGGGGTTTGCGGCGCGCGGTAAGTGCGCCGAGTGCGTTCGGGTCCGCAGGAGTATCGAAAAAGCCCCCTTTATCGTGATCCTGGAAATCTACGAGGAGCGCGTCTGCGATGGCTTGGGCGGCATTGAAGTAATGCATTGCGCCGGTCGCCTGCCAGCCGTCGAGTGCCGCAGCGGCGAGTTGAACATAATCGTCCAGCACGCCCGGAACATGGCTGGCGGGGGCTGCAGGGTCACCCCACGCGATGACGTGCAGGACCTGCGCGGGACTGTCCGCGTCAGCGGGCGTGTAGGCAGCAGCAAGGGCGCGGTCGAGGGACTGGAGCGCAAAGGCGGTGGTCTGCGGCAGGCGAAGGATGGTACCGGCGGTGAGGTAGGCGGAGATCGCCATGCTGTTCCAACCGGTATAGAGGGTTTTATCGACGAACGGTGCTGGACGCGCGAGACGCGCGGCAGTGAGTGCAGCACGGGCTTCGGCGAGGATCTGCGCGGCTTGATCAACAGTGGTGTTCGTGCGGGTAGCAACCTGCTCCACGGTAAAGGGCGTGAATAGAACGTTACGCGTCGGATCGTGATGCATGTCGCCGACGGCACCGATGTCGAAGTAGAGTTCCGCGATGCTGAGTTGCGCGGGTGTAAGGACGGCGGCGGCCTCGGCGCGGGTCCAGGTGAAGTAATCACCATCGTCATCGAGCGTAAGGTCGGCATTCTGCGAACTGTAAAAACCTCCCCGAACGCGGTCGGTAAGAGTAGCGTCCATCCAGCCAAGAATCTGCGTAGCGGCCTCGGCGCAGGTTGGGTCGACAAAGGTCTGGAATGCGTGGGTGTAGGCGCGCAGAAGCTCGGAATTGTCGTAGCTCATCTTTTCGAAATGGGGCACGACCCAACGCTCGTCCACGGAATAGCGGTGAAATCCACCGGCAAGCTGGTCGAAGATGCCGCCGCGAAACATGCTGTGTAGCGTCTTGAGGGTAGGTTCGGCGGCCTGTTCGTGGTTGCGGCCGGACCGGCTGGCAGCGTCGGTCAGCATATCGAGTGCAGCGGGATGCGGAAACTTCGGTTGCGAGCCGAAGCCACCGTGGCGCGGGTCAAATTGCTGCAGGGCGCTGGCCACCAGCTTGTCGATAAGGGCAATGCCGGCGCTGGAGTTCTCGAGGTCGGTTGATCCACCGGCGAAGGCCTCGTTGTATTCCACGGCCTGGACGACGGAGGCGGCGGATTCATTCACCTGGTCGCGCTGGTCGTGGAAGGCGTGGGCCATCGTCTGCAGAACGCGGCTGAAGCTGGGACGGCCCATACGCTCGTCCGGCGGAAAATAGGTGCCGCCGAAGTATGGCTTGCCCTGCGGTGTAAGAAAGGCAGTCAGAGGCCAGCCGCCCTGGCCGCTGATGGCAGAAACGGCAGCCTGGTAGCGGCTATCGACATCCGGTCGCTCGTCACGGTCAACCTTGACAGCAATAAAATGGGCATTGATCAGCGCGGCGGTGTCGGCGTTTTCATAGGACTCGCGATCCATCACATGGCACCAGTGACACCAGACAGCGCCGATATCGAGCAGGATCGGCTTGTCTTCGGCAGCCGCCTTTTCAAAGGCGCTTTCGCCCCACTCGTTCCACTGCACGGGCTGGTGCATGGCGGAGCGCAGATAGGCAGAGGAACTATTTTGGAGGGCGTTGAGCGGCGAGTCCATCTCCCCAGTTTACGGCGGAAACGTGTGGCAGCAAAAAGCCCCATGTCCCGATTAGAGGACATGAGGCTTATTCTTGTGAGCCGCCAAACTACTGCGGTGTTGTTTGCGTTCCACCAGGTTGTGCCTGCGTGCCGACGGGCTGAGAGAGCGCGCCGCTGGGCGGGGCGAGTGGATCGTTGAACGGCGCCAGTGGCGGTGGCGTGCTGGTCAGCGGCCGGGGCGCTTCCGGCGCCTTGGGTGCAGTCAGGCCCGGAATATTGGGCGCGGTCGTCAGGGTGCCGGTAACGGCTTGCTCGATATTCACGCCATACCGATCAAGCGTGTTCGAGAGCAATTGCAGCAGCGTGGAGCGATCTTTTGCGAAGAGCGCAGTGGCTGAGATGAGGGTGTTCTCCGCTGTGGCCAGGGCACGTTCCTGGGTCAGCACATTGGCCGTCGTGGACGCGCCAAGCCGATATTTCTTGCGCTCGGCATCCAGCGACTGCGCTTGAAAATCGCGCGCCGCCTGAGCTGCGACATACGCAGCGCGATCGTTCGTCAGCGCGTACTGCTGGTTCACCACCTGGATACGGGTCTGCGTATAGATTTGCTGCAGACGCATCTGGGCTTGCCGAAATTCCATTTGCGAACGTGCCTGATCGGCCTGCGCTGTGCGATTTCGAATAATCACGTTCAGCGTAACGCCAACACCCCTGTCGGGTGCGGAATTGTTGAAGGCATTCTGAAAGGCCGTACCGTACCCACCGCGGCTCAGTCCGCCGCAAGTCGGGTCAGAGAGTGTGCCGTTCGCCTGCAAAAATGGTTGGCAGACGATCGACGTCGCGTTAGGCTGGCCCGCGATCCCCGAACCACCGTAGAAGCCGTAGGCGTTAACTTGAGGGAGGAGGCCGTTCTTTTCTGCTCGAATGGCGATCTTGTTATTTTCCATGTTGAGCACGGCCTGCTCAATCGATGGATTATTTGCATAGGCGAGCTTCACAAGCTGCTCCACCGGCATATCTTCCTCGGGCAGGCGGTCGAGCGATACGCGCTCGGTAGGCACAACAGGCGCGGCCGACAATTGCGGATCGTTCAGGTCGCGAACGATCGCCTGCTTCATCAGCAACTGCTGGTACTCAAGGTTCGACTCAGATGTGGTGAGCGACTGCCGATCCGTGGAAACAGCCTGGTCTGAATTGACGACATCGAGCGGGGCAAGCGTACCGATCTGCAACTGCTTGCGATTGTCGCCGGCAAGCTGCGTAGACTGCACAAGCGCACGCTGCTTTGCCTGCACGTCTTCATAGGCGCTGACCAGATTCCAATAGATGCTCTCGACCTGGGTGATGGTGTAGATGAGCTGCTGCCGGAACGCCGAGTCGGCAATGCGGCGATCGTTCTTGGCCTGCACAATAAAGCGGCTCTGAATGCCGGGTCCAAAGCCCTGCAGCAACTGCTGCGTTACGGTCGCGGTAAAGGACGACGTGAGCGACGGGCTGAACGAGGACGAGGTGGACGTCGATGTAACGCGCGAGTTGGAATACGAAACGTTCAGGCTGGTGCCGCTGGCAAAGCCCTGGAAATATTGGAAGTCGTAGGTGCCTGTGTTGGTCTGCGTCGGACTGGAATTGAACAGATTGCTTGCGGTGGTCGTGCCTGTCCCGGTGCCTGTTCCAGTCCCGGTGCCTGTTCCAGTCCCGGTACCCGTACCCGTTCCGGTGCCTGTTCCCGTACCCGTCGTTGTCGTACTGCTTGAAGACGAGCTGCCGAAGCCTGAACCGCCCGGGCTGGTACGCTGCTCGTATTGAACGGTGCCGGTCAGGATACCGTCACGGCTTAGCGGGGTTGGACCGCTGCCGAGCGTACTAAGCACAAGGCCGTTGGCACCGGCACCGGCGCCGCCCGAGGCCGTGGACGTGCCGCCGGGCCCACCACCGCCGGCCACGGTCGTGCTACTGCCGCCAAGCGTGTTGGTGACCAGGCCGGTGCTGACGCCGCGCAAGGTACTGCCGGCCTTGGCACGCAGAATGTCAGTGTCGGCGATGTCGAGGTTAACGCGGGCGATCTCGATGTCATAGTTGTTTTCGAGCGCGAGCAGGATGGCGTCGGACAGGCTGAGAAAGATCTTGCCGTCGCGCAGAATGTCGTTGATGCGCGGCGTGTTGCCGAGCCGGGGCGCCTGGTAATCCGTCGACGTATATGGCGCAAAAGGACGAGGGACAAAGCCTTTTGGGAAATAGCCCTTGAGATGGGTGTAATCCTTATCGGTTTGCCGCAGGTAGAGCGGTCCAACGGCAACGGGCCCGGGTGCCTGGGGAATACCGGGACGGCCGGTAGTATCGAGCTGCTCCTGTGCAGGTGCGGCAGGCGCGGTCGGATTGGTCTGCGATGCGCCTGTCTGACCTGCGGCGGGGTTCGCGGAAGGAGTCGTGGACTGGGCCGCAGGAGCGGTAGTGACACCGGCTTGCGCCAGGGCACTCCCTGTCGATGCGAACGAACTCGTAAACAGAAGAGCGATGCTTGTCGCCTCCTGCAGCCTGCCTGATTTCACGTTACCTCTCTTCAGCCCGGTCAACTTCGGGGAATGCTTGGTCTACTGATCGAGCATGTTGCTGCTGCATATCGTTGTCTCTTACGAACACGCACCTTTACTGACGAGTACGCACACTTTAAGGACTCAGTTCCACGGTGGCCGAGTTCTCTGTTTCTCCGGCATGCAATGGGTACGTGTCCTGATGCGGCATAGAGCGGCTGCGATGCGGAAATGACCCGCTCAATTTTCTCGCGAGTCCGGAGACTTCGCCTGTCAGAATCACGCTAAGTATAGCGGAGCGTTTGCTGCAAGTGGGTAGACAGAATTGCATGGGAGCACATGCTACCGTCGACAGAGAGGGATACATGGCTCCGCTGTGGGCGCGGCGGTCTTAGAAAAGCGGCAGAAAGGCAGGGCATGCACGATGGCGAGAAAAGACGGCAGGCTGACTACCCGCTCCGCGCGTGGAAGCTGACCATTGCCTACGACGGCACCGATTTCCGCGGCTGGCAGGTACAGCCCGGACTGCCTACCATCCAGGGTGAGCTTGCGAATGCCGTCTTTCAGGTGACGGGAGAACGCGTGCTGCCGCAGGGCTCCGGACGAACGGATGCGGGTGTACATGCCGAGGCGCAGGCTGTGTCACTGGCTTTGGAAGCAGCTATTCCTCCGGACCGGCTGCGTACCGCCATGAATCGGCGGCTGCCGGCGGCCATTCGGGTGGTTACGGCAGAGCATGCGCCGACAGGTTTCCATGCACGCGCCGGGGTACGGTCGAAGGTGTACGAGTACCGGTTATTTTTGCGACAGCCGGCAACAGGCAGTGCAGAGCGAACGTTGATGCCGTGGCAGGCGCGGTTTGTGTGGGATTGCAGATTTGCGCTGGACATAAAACGCATGCAGGCCGCAGCCGGGGATGTGGTGGGAACCTTCAACTTCACGTCGTTCGCGGCGTTCGATCCGGATCGTGCGGCGCGGCTTGGTCAGACGCGCGAAAAAGAACCCGCACCGACGAACGTTCGCACAATCTTTACATCGGATTGGGTCGAAAACGATGGGCTAGTGCTGTATCGCGTGAGCGGGAGCGGGTTCCTTCACCACATGGTGCGCAACCTTGTTGGCACGTTCATAGAGATCGGCATGGGCATCCGGGCGGTCGATTGCGTGCCGGCAGTGCTGGCCGCACAAAACCGTAGCGCCGCAGGGCCCACCGCGCCGCCGCAGGGGCTGTTCCTGATGAGTGTGCAGTATGCTTCTGCGGCGGCGGTGGCACAAGTTACGGACCAGGGGTTTGCGGTGGAGTGCTCGTGACTACAGCCACGACAGGATTTGCCGTGCACGCACGTGTGCTGGCGTTGGCCGCGCATCCAGGCACACACCGTGCCTTTCACTGGCTGCACTTGCATGAGTTGCGATTGCGCCAGTGGCAACGGGAGCTGGTGGCCATTCCCGCGCCACCATTTGGCGAGGGCCCCCGGGCAGCGTGGTTTGCGGAACGATTTCGTGAGCTGGGGCTGGTTGACGTCGAGGTAGACGAGGCGGGGAACGCCTTGGGATGGCTGCGCACGCCCACGGCGGACGAGCCGGTGGTCCTGCTGTCCGCGCATCTGGATACGGTGTTTCCCGCTGAAACATCCGTCGAGCCCGTAGAGGAAGACCAGATTCTGCGTGCGCCCGGAGCGGCCGACAACGGTGCCGGGCTGGCAGCGCTGCTGGGCCTGATCGCGGCCCTGCGCTATGCAGCGGTGGTGCCGGCGACGAACATTCTCTTTGCCGCCAATACCGGTGAAGAAGCGGAAGGAAACCTGCGCGGCATGCGTCACCTGTTCCGGAGCGAAGGCGTGGGCCCAAGGGTCGTCGCGAGCCTGGCACTGGAAGGTGCGGGTACCGAGACAGTCGTGACACGCGGCCTGGGATCACGGCGTTTCCGCTTAGAAATGACGGGCCCCGGTGGTCATTCCTGGACAGATGCGGGAACGCCGAACCCTATCGCGGCATTGGCAGAAGCGATCGCAGCGCTACAAAAGCATGCTTTGCGGCTCCGGCCACGCACCGTGTTGAATGTGGGCCGGATTGAAGGCGGCACGTCGCTCACCAGCATTCCCCAGAGTGCCTGGGCGCTGCTGGATATACGCAGTGTGGATGCCGACGAACTGCTGGTGCGCGAGGTAGCGCTGTATCGCGCGGTAGAGGATGCCGTACTCGCCGCGAATTCAGCCGCAGGCGAGCGTGCCGGGCTGCGTTCCCGGATCGCCGTGGTGGGCGACAGGCCGGCGGGTGAACTTCCGGCACACGCTCCATTGTTGCAGTCTGTGCGCGCGGTAGACCGGCATTTGCGTCTGCGCACGGAGGAGCGTATCGGATCGACCGACGCAAACATTCCCATTGCGCTCGGAATCAACGGCATAGCGCTGGGCGCGGGCGGAACGGCAGGCGGCATCCACACCACAGCGGAGTGGTTTGACAGTACCGGGCGCGAACTGGCCCTGCGACGCGTTCTGCTGATATTGCTCGACGCGGCGGGGGCGGATTTCGCCATATCAGCCAGCCAGGGTCTCCTCTGAGACTGACACAGACAATCTAACCGGCATCCGCACCTGTCGGCGGGAGCGTAAGACGATGGCGACGTTTTGCGCAGGGATCACGGTGGCGCAGCAGGCCGCACCACGCTACGCATACAATCCGCCATAAGCGGCGTCTATATGTGCAAGAACACCCGACAGAGGGCGTTCATGGCAACTTTCAAGGAAGATACGACTTCATGGACCAGAAGAACGACCTGCATACGTCCTTTACCGAACGCGTCCGCGCGCATCGGCTGCTTTCCACGTTTGCCCTGCTGGGAACCTTGTCTGTTGGGATTGTTGCAGGCTCGGTACTGACGGGAACAGTCCACGGCGCGCAGCAGGGACAGGTCGATACACGCGATGCCACGCCGTTGCGTGTGCCTGCTCCGGTGTCTGAGACCAACCAGTTTGCCGCAATCGCAAAGCAGGTCGGACCGGCGGTGGTCAAGATCAACATTGAGCAATTACCTAAGCAGAGCACCGCGCCCAAGACCCCGCGCCGCGGCAATCGGCGTGGCCAGGGCGGCGACAGCCAGGGTGGCGACCAGGGCGACATGCAGGATTTCTTCAACCACTTCTTCGGCGGTCAGGGTGGCCAAGGCGGTGGTGATGATGAGGACGGCCCGGCCGGTGGCGAAAAGCGCGCCCTGGGATCGGGTTTTATCGTCGATCCACGCGGCTACATCATTACGAACAATCACGTCGTCGACAAGGCCGATCGTATTTATGTGAAGCTGGCGAGCGATGCGGACACTGACCTGGGCCACGTCGGTCACGTCGTTGGGACGGACAAGGATACCGACATCGCTGTCGTAAAAATCGATTCTCCGACGCCACTGCCGACTGTAAAGATGGGCAACAGCGAAGCCGAACAGTTGGGTGACTGGGTTCTGGCTATCGGTAGCCCCTTCGACCTGTCACAGACCGTGACGGCGGGTATCGTATCGGCCAAAAACCGCAGCATTGAGGGCAATCAATCGCAGTTCCAGCGCTTCATCCAGACAGATGCAGCGATCAATCCAGGAAACTCTGGCGGCCCGCTGTTAAACATGCACGGCGAAGTCATCGGTGTGAATACAGCGATCTTCACCCAGAGCGGTGGTGCGGCCGGTGTGGGCTTCGCGGTACCGTCGAACACCGTCATCGACGTCTACAACATGCTTATTTCTCCGGAGCATAAGGTAGTACGCGGTTCGATCGGTATCCAGTTTCAGCCTGGGCAATCCTCCGCCGTCGGCCGCATCTATGGATTCGCTAAAGGCGGCGTGCTCATTTCTTCAGTCGGTTCCGACGGCCCCGCCGGCAAAGCAGGGCTTCAGCCACAGGACGTGATTACCAGCATTGACGGCAAACAGGTGAAAGATGGTGATGACCTTGTAGCTAATATCTCCGCTCGCCGGCCCGGTTCTACTGCGCGCCTAACCTACCTACGCGGCGGAAAAGAGCAGACGGCCACCGTCAACATTGCAGACCGTACCAGCACTGTGCAGGCGTTGAACGGCAAGAGCGACGACGAAGCTGATAGTAACGGAGCTCAGGATAAC
The DNA here is from genome assembly GCA_964244665.1 of uncultured Terriglobus sp. GTDB lineage: Bacteria > Acidobacteriota > Terriglobia > Terriglobales > Acidobacteriaceae > Terriglobus. The sequence continues at coordinate 37,689 of CAXTJO010000011.1, read as the reverse complement.
GACGCGCAAGCAAATCTCGGCAAACTGGGCATTACGGTGCAGGCTATTCCGGCGAACGTCTTGCAGCAAAAGAAGCTGAGCGGCGGCGTGCTTGTGACTGACGTGAAGCCAGGTTCATTTGCCGAAGATCTCAGTCCTTATCCGCTCAGCAAGGGCGACATCATCCTGGAAGTGAACCGCAAAGCTGTGACAGATGCACAAAGCTTCCGCGGCATCATTAACGGTTTGAAGTCAGGCGATGACGTGGTGTTCGTGGTCCGTGCGGGCCAAGCTCGTGACCGGACAAACAACTTCGTCGGTGGCACTCTGCCGTAAATTAAAGGGCGTGTGCGACGGGACCGGCGGCGGGCGCTGCCGGTCCTTTCGTTTGCCCTAACAAGCCGCCCGGTATAGGCCGCAAGAGGGTGGTAGCGAAACAGCCGTTGCAAGAGCTTGCCCCATCGAAGCTGTTCTGTGTACGATTTTGCTACGGTTTAGCAGTCGTGTGCTGGTAAGTACAGTCGCGTCTTTTCATCAAGGGAGAACATCCATGCAGGTTCGATCCACACGCGCAAACCTTCTGGCAGTAGTCGGCGCACTGTTGCTCGCCTTGCCTGCAAGCGCATCCCACTATCACCGGGGGCCAACCGCAACAAAGCCACACAAGGGAAAGCATGTTAGTTCATCAACCGGCGCAGGAACACGACCGCGGGCCATTGACGATGAACGCGCAACGCAAATCCAAACGGCGCTTGTAAAAGCAGGCTACCTGCAAACCGCGAGCGGCAAATGGGATGAGGCTAGTGCCGAGGCCATGCGCAAGATGCAGGGCGACAACGGATGGCAGACAAAGCTCATCCCGGATTCGCGTGCACTCATCAAGCTGGGTCTCGGACCGGGATCTGACGTGCCCTCTGTGCCTGCCGGGACGAGCAGCACAAGCGGCGCTGGAATCCCCAACAATACAGCCATAAACGCATCCGCCGATCTTTCGCGTGGGCAGCAGTAGTATGACGACACACGTCGCACCGCCCGTCTCATCACGCTGCTGCACTCTTCAATCTACTTGCGTTTACTACAGAACGCCTATGAGTGGGGTAGTGGCTGATTAACGACTCGGCCTGGGCGGTGCGACGGGCTGCAGTGGGTGTTCTGGCGGTAGCGTAAAAATCACCTCACCGGGGCGGGTGTAGTGCAGATCTTCACGAGCTTCGTGTTCGATAGCGTTTGGGTCGCTCGTTAGCCGGTCGACGTGTCCCTGCAACTCTGAATTTTCTCGTTGCAAAAGCATGACCTGTGATTGCAGATCATGCAGATCATGGCGCTTGTTACCGAATGCCGTCAGTCCATTACGACCAAACACGACGTGGTAGCCCAGCATCACCGCAAGAATCGCCGCCGCTACCGTTGCAATTCGTCGGCGCATGCCGAAGATGCGCTCGCCCACCGTAGCGGCGCGCGAGACGAGCCGCTTGCCTTGCTGGCGGCGTTTTGAAAGTGCAGTCACTTCAGCAGAAGACAACACGACCGCGCCGAGCGCAAGGGCTTGTCTTCCGATGTATCGTAAAAGGCACTCCGTAACGCAGACGATCCCCAACGCGAACGCATGTAGACATACACGGCTCGCGAGTGATAGACGCGCCGCTTTCGGCGTGCTAAGCTGCGTGGCGTATGGCAATTCTAGTGGCGGTATCGGTTGTGTGCTGCGTGGGCCTGCTGGTACTCGGCGGTCTGCTGGCCCTGGAAGTCCGAAGACACCCAGGCACAGCGGCTCAATCTCTGATACCCGAGCCACGGAGCACCTTCGACCAGCCTGCGGCAACACTCCTTCACAAACCTGCTCTGCATCCGCGTATGGATCTGGCTTCTGGGCGTGCACCGGTCAACCAGCAAATTGACCTGGAGCGACGAAGTTTGCGGCACAAGCAGCAATGGCTCAACGGACAGCCGTCACGAAGGCAATACCGCGGCGCTCTGGCCCAGTCTGAGCCGTTCACCGAGCGCCAGAGGCAGTTCCGGCCGAAACGTCAAAGACTCGACCGGCTGTACGCGCGAGACACAATGGGCGACCTGTCGGACCCGGATACTGGTCGAGGAATCTGGCAGCGAGCGACTGCGACAGTCTAAAGGTGTGTCGGCGAATAACACGGCACTGAAAAGCATCGCGAAGACGCCCAGGCTTTTGACATTTCCCGCGCTGTCGCTGAACGCACGCATTCGCTGTGCCTTCGCTTACAATGAATGAAGCTCGCCTTCGCGAGAAAGGGGTGTGTATGTCCTATCGTGCAGAGCATTCCGTTTCGATTCTAGGCGGCTCGGCCAGCAACACGCACGGCCTCTCACTGCTTCGTACAGTGGGTCTGGCACTGGCAGGCAGCGTGGCGATCGCGGCAGCGGCGCACGTCGCAATACCCCTGCCCTTCACACCGATACCGTTCACGCTGCAGCCGCTCGCCGTACTTTTAGTGGGCTTACTGTTCGGGCCGGCATTGGGCTGCGGCACACTCTGCTTGTATTTGGCCGAAGGCATATCCGGCCTGCCGGTATTTCAGCCACTCGGTCCGGGTGGTGCGGCGCAGCTTATGGGACCCACCGGCGGGTTTCTGCTTGCGTATCCCTTCGTCGCGGCGCTGGCGGGTTGGCTATTTGAAAAGAATGACTCGCCGTCTCGCTTTGTTGCTGCGGTCGTTGCGGGATTGGCCGGGTTCGCCCTGCTGTTCGCGGTGGGTGCCGCGTGGCTGGGATCGCTGTTACAACTGAGCCCGCGTGCGACGCTTATTGCGGCGGTGCTTCCATTCGTTCCCGGTGAGCTGGTAAAAGTTTTTGCCGCGGCGGGCATTGCATCCGCATGGCAAAACCGCAGCCGCCGATAGCTTCAACCCACAGCCGCCATTCAGAGTTCTATACAGTGTGGAGTCACGAAAGAACATGAGTACCATTGCAGCCGAGATACAAGAGATCAAAATAGCGCATAGTCCAGATTCCGATGACGCGTTTATGTTTTATGGCTTGGCCACTAACAAGGTCCGCGTACCGGGATATAAATTCACCCATGTACTGACGGACATCGAAACGCTCAATCAGCGAGCTATTCACGACCCCTACTATGACGTGACGGCGATCTCGTTTCACGCCTACCCCTACCTGCAAAAGGACTACGCGATCATGGCGTGTGGCGGGTCCGTGGGCGATGGCTACGGGCCGATGATCGTAGCGCCCAAGAGGTATTCACTCGACGACATAAAGAAAGTTCGCATTGCCGTTCCAGGGACGCTAACCACGGCATACCTGTCATTAAAGCTGTTCGCGCCCGACGTGGAGACAGTGACGGTGCCGTTCGATCAGATCATTCCGGCCGTCGTTGCCGGGCAATATGACGCGGGCCTTATCATCCACGAGGGCCAGTTGACGTACCAGACGAACGGGCTGCACAAAATTCTGGACATGGGGCATTGGTGGCGCGAAGAAACGGGCCTGCCGCTGCCGCTAGGCGGCAACGCGATCCGGCGTTCACTCGGCGAGGAGACCATGCGGATTACAACACAGGCCCTGCGCGATTCTATCCAGCATGCGCTGGACCACAGGGCAGAGGCACTGGAATATGCCATGCAGTTTGCGCGCGACCTGGATACCACCCTGGCCAATCGCTTCGTTGGCATGTATGTGAACGAACGCACTCTGAATTATGGTGACGACGGGCGTGAAGGTATCCGACAACTCTTGCAGAAGGGGTTCGACCGCGGCGTGATTCCAATGGAGTCACACGTGGACTTCATTGATTGATCAGAGGTCGATGTATCAATCAACTGGACAGGGGTGTATTGGTCTCGGTGCTCCTCTTCTATTACCGGCAGCAAGTCTAAACAGTTTCGAGCCGATGCGATTTAGGTGCCGGCGTCGGTACGCCACCCAACGGCAGAAATATACGGAACACCGTGCCACCGGGTTGGACCATCGTCGCCGGCCGGCTACGCACCTGGAATGAACCACCGTGGCGGTCTACAATCTCCTGCGAGACCCATAGACCCAGGCCTGTCCCGGTAATGCCCTTGGTCGAATAGAAGGGCTCGAAAAGATGCTCCAGCGTCTGCGACGACATACCAGTACCGTGATCCGCAATTGTCATCGTAATGCCTTCGCGCCCGATTGCCGGGTGATGGCTATATGCCGTGCGCAACACAATCTCACCGCCCGCGGGTGAGGCATCGATCGCATTCCCTAACAAGTTGACAATTACCTGCCGCAACTCACCTTCGAATGCGAGCAGCGTACGGCGTGTGCGGAAGTCGCGACGTACCGTGATGTTCTGCCGGCGCATGCGTGAATCGAACAGGGCCAATACCGTTCCGGCCAATTCCGCGACGTCACTCTCGACCGCACGGCTGCTCTGGCGATGAAAGCGCAGTGTCTGGACCGTGATCTGCGCCACCCGGTCCAGCTCCTTCTGCGCCATCTCCAGAAAGGTGCGTCCGTCAATTGTTAACTCGGTGCTCTGCACAAGGTAGAGGCAGTTCGTTACGGCAGCCAGCGGATTGTTGATTTCATGCGCGATAGACGCCGCCAGCCGGCCGGCCACGGCGAGCTTCTCCGTTCGCCGTAACACTTCTTCGGCCTGCTTGCGCGCGGTAATGTCTGCCAGAAACGCCGCAATCTGGCAATCCTCAAGTGACTCGTCCGGGTTCAGAAACGCAGTTCCAAGCAGCACCTCGATTGACAAACCATCCTGCCGCTCCAACGATATCTCTGCAGGCTGCTTGCCGGCCATACTGGCCAGGTTGTGTATAGCGAGTTGGGTCGAACCGCCGATCGAGTCCAGCGTCACATCGCCGCGCAACATCTGCTCAGCAGAGTAGCCAAGCATGTTTGAAACCGCTGCGTTCGCATAGGTGATGCGACCCGTCGCGTCGCTCAACAGCAGGCCAAGTGGCATGGCATCGACAAGACGATGAAAACGGGCTTCGCTTGCTTGCAACGCGAGTTCCGCGGCCACGCGCGACCGACGCGCGGCTACCTCTCGCAATTCCCTCTCCAACACCGGTGCAAGGCGCGAGAGATTCTGCTTGGTAACGTAGTCCTGTGCGCCCGCACGCATACTGGACACGGCTGTTTCTTCAGACATGGCACCCGACAGCATGATGAACGGGATATCAAACCCGCTGGAACGCAGCAGCACCAGCGCCTCTGGACCGCTAAAATTGGGCAGGTTATAGTCTGCCAAAATAACGTCTGGCAGTGCACTCCCCGCCAGCGCCCCTTGCATCTCGTCTGCGGTTTCCACCCGCAGCATCGATGGCGAAAAACCACTCCGGCGCAAGTGTCGCTGTAACAGCAATGCATCGTCTGCATTGTCCTCTACCAGAAGGACGTTCAGTGGTCGATTGTCGATCAGCGTGCCGGGCATTCGTTCAGCACCAGCCAATACATGCCGAGCTGGCGTGTCGCCTCTGCAAAGTCGGTGAAGTTAACGGGCTTGCGGATGTAGCTGTTTACCCCCAGGCTGTAGCTTCTTACCACATCCCGCTCCTCGTCAGACGAAGTCAAAACCACCACGGGAAGCATCCGGCTTTCCTCGCTCTCACGAATTCGCCGCAACACCTCAAGTCCGTCAATTTTCGGCAGCTTCAGGTCCAGCAGGATCACCTGGGGCTTGATCGGATTCGGTCCGAACAAAAGATTGATGGCCTCCTCCCCGTCGCGTGCGATGCGAACATCGTTGACGATGTTCGATTTCTTCAGCGCCCGGATGGTGAGCAACTCGTGATCGGGATCGTCTTCCACTAACAGAATCATCTTTTTAACCGACTCGGGCATGGTCTGATCCTAGCGTAAACCAGAAGCACGCGCCACGGCTCACCTCACTCTCCGCCCAGATGGTGCCATGGTGGCGGCGAACCACGCGCGCCACTGTCGCAAGGCCAATACCGGAACCTTTAAAGTCTTTATCGCCGTGCAGCCGATTGAATGCATTGAAAAGCTTGTTGGAATAATTCATGTCAAATCCGGCACCGTTGTCCTCGACAAGATACGCCTTCTTCACCTCGTCGAACCGCACTGCGATCTTGCTCTCGGCCTTGCGCGAGCTGAACTTGACTGCGTTCCCCATCAGATTCTCTAGCGCGACTCGCAGCAGGGCAGGATCTGCATTGGCATGCATCTCCGGTTGTATGGTGAAATGCAGAATCTGGTCTGGATTCTCGTCGCGCAGGTTTCCCGCCACCGACTCCACAAGACGCGTCAAGTCCACCTCGGATCGGTTCACCTCAGATCGCGTTATGCGGCTAAGCTGCAAAAGCGCGTCGATCAATCCACCCATGCGCTGCACCCCGGCCCGCACACGCTTGATGTAGTCGCGGCCCGTAGAATCCACGGCGTCCACGTAATCTTCTTCCAGCGCCAGGCTGAACCCGTCGATGGTGCGCAGCGGTGCACGTAGGTCGTGCGACACAGAATAGCTGAACGCCTCAAGCTCCCGGTTGGTGCTCTCCAGCTCTGCGGTGCGTTGCCGCACGCGCTCCTCCAGTTCAGAGTTCAGAGCCTGTAACTCGGCGGAAGTTTGAGCAATCTTCTCGTTGGCTCTCGAAAGCTGGACAAGATTGTCCTCCGACGCAAAGCGCAGCAAACGCTCGCGCGACAAGTAGCGGAAGATCAAAATGATAAAAAGCAGGTCAAGACTTCCAGCGATCCCCGTGGCGATATAGGCACGCACGCCGCTGCGATGCTGGTCTTCCATGCGAAGCGTCAGTAGCCTTCGCTCTTCCGCCTCCGCCTCCGCTGCGATCGCATGAAGGTGCGTCATTTCGGCAAGCCCATCGCCCTGCAGCACACGAGCGCGGGCAGCCTCGAAGCCCTTCTCGCGACGAACATCCACGCCACCCTGCAGCCGCTTCAAGCGACTTTGCACAACGGTGCGCATATTATTCGCATTCACCTTTTGGCCAGGATTGTCGGCGGTTAAAGAGGCGAACTCGTCGGTCTGCTTCACGATGCGGCTTCGGGCATCCAGAAAAGGATGCAGGTACTGCCCATCCCCGGTAATCACGTAGCCGCGCACACCGGTTTCAGCCTCGGTCGCACTGTTCATCACCGCTTCCACTTGCCCGATGACCTGCCAGGTGTGCGACAGCCAATACTCGCTCTGCAGCAGGCTGTGAACCGCTGCAAACGCAAAAAATGCATTCACCAGAACGATAAAAACGATTGCGGCAAGAATCGGGCCGGTGGCACGGCGTCGGGTGGACTGAATCATAGTGCCTCAAACGAGGATTTATACAACGACACACGTGAGACGCACCGCACAGGCTCAGGGCTGTGCAGACCAGATCTCAAATGACTCTAACCCGCTGTAGATCAAACTCACCGGCGCAAGTATTGAATAACTGCGGAGGGGATGGTGGACGCGGTAGGAATCGAACCTACAACCTGTCGATTAAGAGTCGAATGCTCTGCCAGTTGAGCTACGCGTCCAATGTGTACAGTCAGAGGAGAACACCTGATCTCGACTCCGCCGCACACGTGCTTCGATTAAGGTAACATAGACCGCCTGTGGTCGCAATTCTGCGGCTTAGAACGAAAAAGACAGTCCAGCCTGCAAAACACGCGGAGATTGCGCGAGATAAAGTGTCTGTCCATCATGCGAAACAAATGGCGTATAGCCCTGTTCCAGCAAATTTTGCACCTCCAACACAGCTTCTAAATTGGCGGGTAGCAAAGGTAGCGCACGCAGGGATTGCCGTATCTGGCAGTGTAGGTACGCCGTATCGTCCGCGGCGCCAAAACGGTCGACAGCGGTCAGTGTGTCCTGCGGCTGCCAGCGGTATCCGGTCCGTACCGCCGTGCCGGAACGCTGAAAATTCCCATTCACGCCCACGCTGGCAGACAGCGTGTTAGAACTCGCGAGGCGTGCCAGTGCCTGTTGCAACACGGCATCGGCGGCTGCCGTTGCGTGCAGGGCTTGGCCGTCGGCGAAGGAACCGTCGACCGAAAAACTGCTGGTCAGCGGCTGCTGAATCGCAATGCGTACGCCGCTGGCACGATAGTTGCGAGCGGCAACCAGAAAACTTGCAGTTGTCGGATCCGTGGCGCTCGCAACAGATCCGGCATCCACCGCTTGCAGGCTGCCGATGCCTGTAATCGTGGGCGAAACGAAGCGATCGTGAAACACCGCGAACTCCACCACACCCCGCCCAGGTGTCTTGCCGGAAAAACTCAACGCATGATGACTGCCACGCTCGCTCTGCACACGTCCGTTGTGCAGCAGTGCCGCTGGGGACGCGGGTCTGACGCGGTCCAGGTCGTCGATGGACTCATTGCCGCGCGCCTCTGTGAACGAGTAAGCAATCACGACACCATTGGACGGACGAACAGCAACGCGAAGAAAAGGCTCAACGACAAAGTTATTCCCGCCGAGGCTCACGTCCCTTGTAACTGTACCGGCATCCACGCGAACACTATCGCCCAGGTCCATCCGTTGCGCATTGCGCAGAACCGCAGATTGCAGGCCGGCTGGCCCGGCAAACAGTCCGATGCCATTCCCCTGCACTTCAGGATGCGAACTGTAGCTTAGAACGGTACGCGACGTGCCGCTGAACGGCAGAGTGCGCTCCCAGCCCACCGCCAAATCGGCAGATGGACTCACCGGGAACGGCGTTCGGGGACCGGACAAGTCCGCACGAACAAAGGACACAGTATCGCCACTGCGACGCACGAGCGAGAACACGTTGTGTGTGCCGCCACGCGCAAATCCGCCTTCGTTGTCCTGCACCGTAACACGGCCGGCAGTCATCAAACCGCGCGGCTGTTCCGAACTGCTTGAAACGCTCGTCGCCGACTCGGGGACTGCAGCTCCATCTTCATCCGTTACCAGCCGCAACACCGGGCGCATCGTGGACGAGCGCATCGTCCATAGCCAGTCGTCATCGGCGTCCGCGGCGGTACGTCGCGTTGCCGGCAACCATTCGGTTGTTGAAAGCATGGTCGATAAGGTCATATTCACAACAGCACGCGTCGTGCCGGCGATTAGCAGGTGTCGACGCACAACTGGTAAAAACAGTGCAGCACTCACGCGAACACGATAGGCACCGGGAGCCACACCGGCCAGATGGTAATGTCCGTGCATGTCGGTCATCGCCGTGGCGGCCATGCTGGTATCGGGCAGCAGCAACTGAACAAGTGCTCCCATCTGTGGCACGCCCTCCGTGTCCACAATGGTCCCTGTCACGGATCCGCCGGCAAACTGACTGGGTCTTTTTTGAGACTGCAAAGCAGGCGCTGCAAACAACGCACAGAGACACACTGGTGGCACCAAAGCCAGTGCAACGGAGCTTCCGAACTGAAACGTAAACCGCTTCACCGTGTCTCGAATCCCCTGTCCGTCCCCCTCCAGAAGTTCAACCGTGCGAACCTGGAACTCCTACCGTAGATGCCATGGTCTCGCTTGTTTCTGCGCCCGGTCACCCTGCTGTCACTTGCGGCCCTTAATACGACGTTATTCCACCGTAAAGGGTGCGGACTGCGAAATTTGTTGCTTTGCCACACCATCGTTAATCTTGATCAACACCTGATATTTACCCGGCTGCAGAGCGGCCAGGGGCATACTCTTTTCTAACGTCACCTGGTCTGCGTTTGGGTTCACCTTTGCCGTCGACTCGGATGCATCCAGCACCGCCTTGTTCGTACTCAGGTCCATCACCTGGTATTGAATGCTGGCGTTATTTTGACGGCTCTTCTCGTCGATGCCCAGGTTATACACCTGCATCCAGAAGTTCAGGCTCTGACTGCGCTTAAAGCTCACCGGCACTGTCGGTCCGGTCGAAACGCTGGGAATCACCTTCGTGTTCCCAATGACGAAGTTGCCGGCGCCAATCTCCTTGGTCGGAACGCGCACCATGCTTGACGCCAGAATCAGCGAAGACGCCGATAGCCGTTCGTCGTCATACTTCGGGACATTGACCGAGCGCTTCCAGGTACCGACGTGATCTGGATTATTCACGTCCTTGATGGCGATATCGACTTTGTAAATACCGGACTGTAGCGGAAGCGCCTTCCAGTACAGGTTTCTGTTGGTCTGCTCGCGCTCCAGGAACTCGCTGGGCACCTGCACCACCACGGATTCCTCAAACGTCTGCACGATTCGGTGATTGATATTCGACACCTGGCCCAGGATGTTGACAGTGCCCGTCGAGACGCCGTCCTTCGTCACAAACGTGATGTCTTTATTCCGTATCTGCAGTGTCAACGGCATCAAAACGGTATCGTTCGTCACCTTCACGTAGTCGGTCCGAACATCGAAGAGAAACGGCGGTCCCTTCAGTATCTGCGCAGAGCCAATGTACTGCTCCAAATCTTTGAACTTGATAACGGGCGGTGCAAAGATCTTTGACGCCAACGAGATACGGTCAAACTGTTTGCTTTGCTGCGACGCCGCCATGGGCCCCGCACCGAGCTGCTCAAGTCCACTACCCGAAAACCGGTCTTTCTTTTCCGCCTGCCCCGTCTGCTCATACAGTGTCAGACCGGCACCAGGCGTATGCTTCAGCGCATCCTTCTCAGATCGGTCAATAGTGTAGTGATAGTCGCCGCAGTTGCAGCTGTCGACAAACTCCAGATCGAGGTTGTCACCGACACCTTCCAGATAGCGGTAGTGCCACACCTCAAACGGAAAAGTCGACGTGCTGCCGCCGCCTTCTTCGATAGGCCGCTCGTAGTTACCGCCACTCGGGTGCGAATCGATCGAATCGGGCTTGCCATATGAGATATAGATGTGGCCGCGGTCAGTCTTCCAGCCGGGCTTGCCTGCGGCATAGTGCTCATTCGCATATGCAATTCGAGCGTAATGCTGCTCGCGGAACTCGTTGTCCGGCGACTCCGGATTCGGATTGCGGCGCAACCAAAAGTTCTCGACGAACTGCTCACGCTCCTCGTCATTTTTCAGGCTCTTGAACGCCTGTACTTCCTGATCCGAGATAATCCAGACAACATCCTGGTCCAGCCACTTCTTCCAGGGGCTATCCCCCTTTAATTCGCTGCGCAGGTATTTCTGCTGCTGCACCTGCTCGCGGTCCGACAGGCGACGCTTGGTAGGATCGGGTCTTTCTTCCGCCGGCGGTGACTTCACAACCTTCCCGTTGGGGTCGCTAACCGGTGGCACTGTCGACGGGGTTGCCGCCTGTGTCGCGGTCTGGGCGTTCAAGGCGATGGAGCCCGTTGCAAATCCTGCCAGCAGCGCGAGCGCGGCGCCCCTTGTCCTGAAACCCTGCATCATCAAAGGCCAACTCCCGAGCCTAAAGCAGCTCCAGCCCATTCTAGTAGTTTCCCGCGCATTGCGAACAACCCTGCAGCAAAAGAATTCATCCGGGTGCCTCCTGTACGCATGGGACTGGATTGCTGGTGGATGTGACGCAACCAACCCCAGAACGATAGCAACCGCGGCGACTGGTGCGCTCGAGCGGAAATACAGCAACAACGGAACTACAACAGCGCGGTCGCCGTACTACACTCTGCATACAGAATATGGGCAGGTACGCAGGCAAAGCGGGCCTGGTGGAGCGTATGACAACCAAGAAAATCGTGTTCAGTCTTGTGGCGGTGCTGGTGCTGGCAGGCGTGATTGTCGGCACCGTTCTGCACAACCGCGGCAACGTGACCGCCGTCACAACCGCCAAAATCGCGCGCCAGAACGTGGTCGCCGTCGTAAGCGGCACCGGCCAGATCAAGCCCAAAACTTACGTCAACATCGGTGCTACCGCCTTTGGCCGCATCACGCACCTGTACGCGAAGGAAGGCGATCACGTAAAAGCAGGTCAGGTCCTGGCGACGCTCGAAAATGTGCAGCCGACCTCCACCGTCGCCGCGCAAACTGCCTCTATTTCCGCTTCTAAGACCGACGTAGCCAGCTTCATTGCTGCGGAAAGAACAGCGGCGGCCAACCTCGCCCAGAGCAAGGCCGACCTGGAACAGAAGAAGTTCGACTTCGACCGCTACCAGCAGCTCTACCAGAACAAGCTGGTCTCCAAGCAGGATTTCGATCAGCGCAAGGCGGCATACGACGTGGACGTCGCAACTGTGCAGCAGCGTGACGCCGCGGTCTCACAAGCCAAGGCACAGACCGACTCGGCCCGCGGTCACGTAGACCAGGCAGTCGCCTCGCAGCGGGCAAACTATGACGCGCTCGATAAAACGATCTCGCGCGCGCCGTACGACGGCTTGGTCACGAATGTTCCCGTCCGCGAAGGCGAGACCATGGTGACAGGTATCCAGAACGCGCAGGGCTCCACGCTCATGACCGTCGCCGACATGAGCGTGATCACCGCAGAAGTCAAGGTGGACGAAACCGACGTCGTGAGCGTAAAGCTTGGGCAGGCCGCTGACGTTACGGTCGATGCTCTTCCCGGCAAGGTCTACAAGGGCCATGTGACCGAGGTCGGCGACCAGGCGCTGCTGCGCACCACCGGCATCGCGACCTCCCAGTCCACGACAGGCACCGAAGAAGCCAAGGATTTTAAAATCGTCGTGACACTCGACAACGTCAGCAGCCAAAACAACGACGACCTGCGGCCCGGTCTCTCCACCACCGCCAAAATTCGCACGGCATCGGTCGACGATGCCGTCGTGCTGCCACTGCAGGCGCTCATCACCCGCGACCCCGCGCAGGAAGCAGCGTACGCAAAAAACAAGGGAAAGCTGCCGGAGCATCCTGGCACAGCCTCCGCCGCCACTCGTGGAGCCGACGCGCAGCAGCAGGGTGTTTTCGTGGTGGTGCACGAAAAAAGCGGTATGCACGCCGAATTTCACCCGGTCGACACCGGCGTGACCGGTGCTACCGAGATCCAGGTGACCTCTGGCCTTCACGCCGGTGACGAGGTCGTAAGCGGCCGCTTCAAAACCCTGCGCACCCTGCATAGCGGCACACCGATCAAGCTCGATACCTCCGCCGATGCCGGTGGGCCGGACGCCGCCTCCTAGTCAACACAGCCCGACCCAAACCAACTCTCACAGCAGTCCACCAGCGGAACGGATCACATCAGCATGGCAACGGTAACCGCACCCCTTTCGCAGGCCACAGACACCGATTCCAGATACGTGATCGTGGCCGATAACCTGTGGAAAACCTACAGCATGGGCGACCAGGAGGTGCACGCTCTCCGCGGTGTTAACCTGCGTATCCGTCACAACGAGTACGTCGCCATCATGGGCCCGTCCGGCTCCGGCAAAAGCACGCTCATGAACCTGATCGGCTGCCTTGATTCGCCCACGCAGGGTACCTATAGCCTCAACGGTCACGACGTCTCGCGCCTGAATGACGATGAATTGGCCCGCATTCGCAATAAAGAAATCGGCTTCGTTTTCCAGACATTCAACCTGCTCGCGCGCGCAACGGCCCTGCACAACGTAGAGCTGCCGCTGATTTACAACGGCACCGGTTCCGTCGCCCGCATCGAGCGCGCTAAGGCAGTGCTGGAGTCGGTCGGCCTGGGAACCCGCATGAGCCACAAGCCCAACGAAATGTCCGGCGGCCAGCGACAGCGCGTGGCCATTGCGCGTGCTCTCGTCAACTCGCCATCCATCATCCTTGCCGACGAGCCCACCGGTAATCTCGACAGCAAAACCGGCGTTGAAATCATGGGCCTTTTCGAAGAACTGCACCGTCGCGGCAACACCATTGTGCTCGTCACGCATGAGCCTGACATCGCGGAGCACGCGCACCGTGTCGTCACCATCCGCGACGGCGTCATCGCCAGCGACCACCCGTCCGTACGCATGTCCCCCACAGACCTGCTCAATGCCGTCTCTCAGACGCCGCTTGTCTAATCCGTCCCTTGCTGGCACTTCAACTATTACAGGGTTCCCGTTTCATGCGACGCCGCGCCCGCTCTGGCCGTCTAATGACTGATGCCTGAACAAATCCAGCGCACGGCCCCGGGCCGGCTAACCCTTTTGGCAGCCGCGTCCATCGCGCTTCTGGCCGTTTCGGCGCAGGCACAAACAGGGCGTTTCGACCTGCTCGGGCCCAGTGTCGACGTGCACGTCACACGCGGCAACAAGTCCTTGCCCATCGCTAGTGTGCCCAACCTGCAGCCCGGCGACAAGCTTCAGGTCCGCGCAGACCTGCCATCGTCGCAGTCCGTGCACCTGCTGCTCGTCATCGCCTTCCTGCGCGGCACCACCAATCCGCCGCCGGACAAATGGTTCACCCGCGTTGAAACCTGGAAGGACCACACCCACAGCGAAGGCGTCTCCGTCACTGTGCCCGACGAGGCTCAGCAGGCGCTCATCTTCATCGCCCCGGAAACAGGCGGAGACTTCTCCACCCTCAAGTCCGCCGTACGCGGCCGGCCCGGCACTTTCGTCCGTGCGTCGCAGGATTTGAATGAGGCATCGTTCGAACAGTCGCGCATCGAGCGGTATGTTCAGGCGATCAAGCAGGTCCCTCCAGGCTCGCCCGCAGACCTGCTCGACCACAGTCACAAACTTGCGGCCACACTGCAGCTCAAGCCGAACGATGACTGCTTCAAGCGTGCTCCCGATCTGCAGGCCGCATGCCTCAGCCAGACCGGCTCGGCCCTTCTGCTTGACGACGGCCACGGCCAGACCATGGCGCAGGTTCTCACCACAGGCCCATCGTCCGACCTCATCGGTGCCGTTGCCGGTACGCCCGTCGCGAATGTCGGCGGTGCAGCCGCATACTCCGCCTACGTGGGAACGGTGCTCGACGTGGTGCGGCTGCTCACCGGCCTGCACACGGCCAAATACCAGTACATCCCCGCCATCGCCTTTCCCGACGAGGATGCGCTGAACCTGCGCCTGAACACCGCACCCTCGTTCAACAATCCAAAGTCAGTCATCGTGATCGCACTCCCGGCGATCCAAACCGCAGTACCGCCGCCCCTGCAATCGCAGGATGCGCGCCACGTGGCATGCCTGTTGCAGCCAAACCTCGTGCTGCCACTCAACGGCGCGCCGCTCGTCTTTGCCACCGGCTTCGCGCATGACCTGGTTCTTCACCTCAACGAACCTGGCCCGGACGGCCGCACCGATCTGCCGCTGATACCCAATGCTTACGAGGGCGGGTTGATGGTCAGCGACGTCTTCCCGCGCAAGGCACTCTCCGCCGTGGCCCCAGAAGCGCATGCGGCGGACACCGTCGCCGGTACGGCTCTGGGTGTCGCGGCATCGCAGCCCCACGTCGCTGCGCCCGTTCCGGCGGTTGCATCTGCCGCCAGCCAGCCAGCCACATCTGTTACGTCACTCTCCGGTCCCATCCAGGGCACAGGCGTCGTAAGGGGCTACCTGGGATTCGACGCCTTCAGTGGTCCGACACTCGCCCTGCAACGCATGCCGGGCCATCAGTGGACCGTCGCAACACAGGGAGACCTTTTCGCCGGCCGTTCCAGTACGGCATCGCTCTCCAGCACCGGCACGGCCTGCGTTTCGTCTGTGTCGCTGGTGGAAAGCGGCAACACGCATCCACTGGACTGGCATACCGACGAAGGGCACGGTACCCCGCTCATTACAGTCAAGCTGCCGCTGGAAAAATCGGCACCTGGCGGTCTTAGCCTGGCGGTACAGCAGTACGGCGATGCACAGCCGCAGACGGTCGCGCTCACCGCTTACGCCGATGCAGTGCGTATCGAGGATGCGACGGCTCACGCAGGCGACGCCTACCTCGTGCTGCGTGGAACCGGTCTCGCAGGGGTGAAATCCGCAACGGTAAACGGCGTCTCGCTTGCCCCGGCAGCACAGGCCGTCGCGGACGACCGCCTGCTGCGTCTTGAGCCGTCATCTCCCGACAAAAAGCCCGCCTTCAAATCCGGCGGCGATCGTGGATCGGCCGTTTTGGCTCTGCAGGATGGCCGCTCGCTCACTGTGCCGTACCATGTCGAAGCCGCGCGGCCACTCATCACGTTGCTGGCCGCCAAAGCGCAGTCCACCGTCCAGACCGACCTTCCCATCACGCTTGGCGACGCCAGATCCATCCCACTGCAGGCAAAGCTCACGCTCGCCGTCCGTTCAGACACGCCGTCGAAATTTCCTCGGACCGAAAAGTTGGAAGTGGCATTCACCGACGGCTCAGCCACCACCACACTCTCGCTGCAGGACCGCACCCTGGTACTGCAGGACGCCCGGACCGCCCTGGGCTTTATCACGCCTGCTGTCACCTTCGGACCCTCCGGCTTCGGTCCCCTCGAGCTTCGCGCGGTCTCGGCGGACGGCACAGCTTCCGACTGGCTCCAGCTGGGCATCCTCACACGTACGCCGTCACTGCACACCCTCGCATGCACCAACCGCATTCCGGTGGCGCGCGCAGGATCGTCCAGCCAGACAGTTGCAGCCTCGACAGATATCTCGCCGCCCGCCTCGCAGGACACCCAGACAGCGGCGACGCCCGCGCCCTGCACCCTAGCCGGCAGCGACCTGTTTCTCATCGACGCGGTGTCCGGCAGCAGCACGTTCAGCCCCGCCGTGGAGGTCCCGGCAGGCTTCGCTCTCGACAGTCTGTCGGTTCCCCGCCCCGCCGACGGCCACACCCTCTACCTACGCCTGCGCGACGACCCGGCACACATCGCCACCGTGCAGATCGAACCCCTCAAGCCTAAACCCTGATCGCGCAAGACTCCTGGCATCAAACATCCGAACCAAGAAATGCGCCTCGCTTGTCCGAGGCGCATTTCATTTCCCACGTTTGCAATCGTGCTCTTAATCTGCGGCGACTGTTGCGGACAGCGATGGATCAAGCTGATGCTGTACCCGGCTGTGCTTGCGCCCGTAGGTGAAGTAAATCACCAGGCCGATTAACAACCAGACTACCAGGCGTGCCCAGTTCAGCCAACCCAGCTTGATCATCATGTACCCGTTAAACAGCACGCCAAGTGCGGGGATCAGCGGAACCAGCGGTGTGCGGAACGGTCGCACGCGGTCCGGTTCGGTGCGGCGCAGGATCACGATGGCAACGCACACAATCACAAAGGCCAGCAGCGTACCGATGTTGACCATTTTGCCGATATCGTCGATCGGCGTCAGCGCACCCACCACACCCGCAAGCGTCCCCACAAGGAATGTGTTTTTGAACGGCGTGCGGAAGCGAGGGTTCACCTCAGCAAAGAACTTCTTCGGCAGCAGGCCGTCATTGGCCATCGCGTACAGCACACGCGTCTGCCCCAGCAGCATCACCAGCATCACCGACGTCAGCCCGGCAAGCGCGCCCAGGGTGATGATGTCACTTGCCCAAACCAGGTTGCGGTCCAGAAAGGCGCGTGCGATCGGCGCTTCGATGTTGATCTGCGCCCACGGCACCATGCCGGTAAGCACCGCCGCCACGCCGATGTACAGCACCGTGCACACCACCAGCGACGAGATGATCCCGATCGGCAGATCGCGCTGCGGATTCTTCGCCTCCTGCGCCGTCGTCGAGACTGCGTCGAATCCGATATAAGCAAAAAAGATATACGCCGCACCCGCGCCGATACCGCCGAAACCGTGCGGCGCAAATGTCTGCCAATCGTGACCCCAGTTCGCGGCGTTTACATAATGCGCGCCCAAACCGAGCACAAACAGCACAACCGCAACTTTCACGACCACGATCGTCGCATTGAACTTTGCCGATTCCTTAATGCCGATAGCAAGAATAGTCGTAACGCACAAGGCAATCAGGAACGCCGGCAGGTTGATGCCGATCTCGTGCCCGAACACCACCGGCGCATTCAGCAGCACATGCGCCTGGCTCAGCATGGCCGCCGTGGGCGACGCCTTCATCTCGCCCAGCGCAGCGATATACTCCTGCGACCCCAGCGCCATACCGGGATTCACCGTTTGCATGGCACCGCGGGCAACGTTGTCGAGCGCCACGCTCAGTCCCGTCCAGTGGTCGTACGCCAGCCATAACGGAAATTTGATGTGGAAGATTTCCAGCAACTCGATGAAGTGGTTCGACCACCCGGAACTCACGGTGCTTGCGCCCATGGCATACTCCAGTGTCAGGTCCCAGCCGATGATCCAGGCAATCAGCTCCCCCAGCGTCGCGTACGCATAGGTATAGGCAGAGCCGGCCAGCGGAATCATGGCTGCGAACTCCGCGTAGCAGAGCCCCGCAAACGCACACCCCAACCCGCTCAGCACAAACGACAGCATCAGGCCCGGCCCGGCATAGTGCGCCCCAAGTCCTGCCAGCACAAAGATGCCCGCGCCAATCACCGCGCCGATACCCAGCGCGGTCAGTTGAAAGGGCCCAAGCGTCCGCTCCAGCGTGTGGGAGCCTGTTTCGTTTGCCTCGGCCAACAGGGCGGTCATCGACTTTCGTGCAAAGAGTTTTGCCATCGTTATCCTTCGGCTGCGGGAGAAATACTGGCACTGCGACGCCAGGCAAAATAGACCGGCAGGCCGAGCAGAACGATCAATAGGCCCGGCCAGGTGTACTGGGGTTTGTAGCGTAAGAGTACAACACTGATGAACGCGGCCATCACAATATACAGGGCCGGAAGAACCGGATAGCCGATCGCCCGGTACGGCCGCTCTGCGTCCGGCTGCGTGCGGCGAAGCACAAACAGCGCCGCAATCGTCAAAATGTAGAACAACAGCACCGCAAAGATCACGTAATCCAGCAGCTGCCCATAGCTGCCCGACAGGCAAAGCAGGCACGACCACGCCCACTGCACCCACAGGCTTACCACCGGCGTCTTGGTCTTCGGCGACAGGTGTCCCGCGGCTTTGAAGAACAGTCCGTCCCGGCTCATGGCGTAGTACACCCGCGCACCGGACAGCAACATGCCATTCGCACATCCGAACGTGGAAATCAGGATTGCCAGCGCCATGATCCGCGCTCCGTACCCTGCGAATGCCTGTTCCATCACCGCCGTCGCGACACGATCTTCACTTGCAAACTGCACACCCCTGCCCAAAATCGTTGCGGCGTCCGCCGACCCATGCAGCGGCAGCACTGCAAGATAGATGAAATTACACGCGATGTAGAGCGTAAGGATAATGCCGGTGCCCAGCGCCAGCGAAAGCGGCAGGTTGCGCCGCGGATTGCGGATCTCCCCCGCCGTAAACGTCACGTTATTCCACGCGTCCGCGGAAAACAGCGAGCCGACCTGCACCACCGCGACCAACGTCAACAGTCCCACCAGCGCGGTAGGGCCGCCCGTGCCCACCGTCACCGGGTGCAGATCGCTCCAACCGGCGTTCCTCCAGAAGGCCCCGTGTTGAAAATTGGCAGCCAGCGCCGTCGCATTGCGCGCAATCAGCCCAAACAACACCAGCAGCGCCAGTGCTCCCAGCTTCGCGCTGGTGAACACATTCTGAATGAGTGATCCCAGCTTGACGCCCAGGCAGTTCAGCGCCGTCAATAACGTCAGCACCAGGATGCCCGCCAGGTTCGCGGTATTCAGCCCAATGTCCATGTTGCCCAGCACCATGGGCCCAACGCGTATGGCAGGCACATGGCCGGCGTGCCACAGCCAGTGGCTCTGCGACACCGACGGCAGAAACACACCCAGAAACTTGCCGAACCCGACACCGACCGCGGCAAGCGTACCGGACTGAATCACCAGGAACAGCGTCCAGCCGTACAAAAACCCCCACAGCGGCCCCAGTCCCTCACGCAGATACACATACTGGCCGCCCGCCCTGGGCATCATCGCCGCCAACTCACCGTAGCTCAGCGCACCGATGATCGTCATAGCCGCTGCCACCAGCCACGCGCCGATCAACAGCGCCGGCGAGCCCACGCCCCGCGCCATCTCCGCAGACACCACAAAAATGCCTGAGCCGACCATCGATCCCATCACAATCGCCGTGGCGGAAAACAGGCCGAGCCCTTTGACGAACTCCGGCTGCGTTGTGGCGTCGCCGGGTGCATGCACGGGAGAGGGTGAAGAAAGGGTGTCTTGCACGTGTACGTCGGTTTTACTTCAATCCGGCAAGAATGTCTCGTGCACGCTGTAGTACAGCCTGCATGCCCTGTTCTTCCGGCAACAACGCAGAGATGTACGCGACAGCATCCGCGCCGGCCTGCAGCACCTGCCTGCCCCGGCCCGGGCCGATACCGCCGATCGCCACCAGCGGTTTGCGCACCACCGCACGCGCTGCCTGCACGCCGCACACCCCCACCGGACTCTCAGCATCGGGCTTGGTCCGCGTCTCGAACACCGGGCCGATGGCGACGTAGTCCACATCCGCGGCTCCTGCTGCAAGCGCCTGGTCGGGCGTGTGCGTGGATACACCCAGAATGCGCGCCGGCCCAAGCACCGCGCGTGCCGTGGAAACACCCGTGTCCGTCTGGCCCACATGCGCGCCGTCGAAACCGCACTCCACCGCAACTTCAGGGTCATCGTTCAACAGCAGCAACGCCGTTCCAGGGGGAAACACATCCCGCAGCATCGCGGCATTCCGCCGTACCGCGTCGCGGCTGGCTGTCTTGTCCCGATACTGCACAAGCTGTACACCCGCACAGCGCCACGCGCGCGCGACCTCCTCCAGCCCAAAGCCACGACGCCCACAGCTTTCCGCATCCAGGATGGCGTACAAACGAAGTGACGCATCACCCTGGGCAATGCGTCGTGCAAAGTGGACGCGGGCCGAAGCCGCACCCGCATCGGAGAACGGCTCAGGCACCAACCGGCACCTCGGCATCGCCTGCGTTCGCCGCAGCTTGCTCTGCGGCAACACGCTTTCGCTCGGCCTCTGCTTCAAAAAATCGCTCCATGAATTTGGTATCGAAATCGCCACGGCGAAAGTCCGCATCGGCAAAAATCTTCTGCTGCAGCGGAATGGTCGTGTAAATCCCCTCCACCACAAACTGGTCCAGCGCACGCTGCATCTTGTTCATCGCCTCATCGCGGTCCTTGCCATGGCAGATCACCTTGGCGATCATGCTGTCGTAGTACGGCGGCACCACACCTTCGCTGTACTGCGCCGTGTCCACGCGCACCCCATTGCCGCCCGGCAGGTTAAAGGCGGTGATTTTCCCGGCACTGGGCGTGAACTTCTCCGGATGCTCCGCGTTGATGCGGCACTCGATCGCATGCCCACGAATGGTGGGCCGGTCCGGCACGATGCTGCTCAGCTTCTCGCCGGCGGCAACGCGCAGTTGCGCCTTCACCAGATCGATGCCGGTCACCGCCTCCGTCACCGGGTGCTCCACCTGGATGCGCGTGTTCATCTCGATAAAGTAGATCTCGCCGTCCTCGTCCATCAGGAACTCGATCGTGCCGGCGTTCCAATAGCCCACCTCGCGCAAGGACCGCTCAATCACCCCACCAAGCCGCGCGCGCACCTCGGGCGAAACCTGCAGCGACGGCGCTTCTTCGATCAGCTTCTGATGCCGCCGCTGGATGCTGCACTCCCGCTCCCCCAGGCTCATCACGTTGCCATGCTCGTCGGCCAGCACCTGGAACTCAATATGGCGCGGCCGCTCGATGAACTTCTCCATGTACAGATCGCCGTTACCGAAGGCATTCAACGCCTCCGTTGATGCTTGATTGAACAGCCCGGGCAGCTCATCCGGCGTCCTGCAAATACGCATACCCCGGCCGCCGCCACCGGCCACCGCCTTCAAAATCACCGGAAAGCCGACCGACTTCGCCCACACCTGCGCCTCGTCCACGCTGCCGATAACGCCGTCCGACCCTGGCAGAATCGGCACCTTCGCCGCCTTCATCGTCTGCCGCGCCGTGGATTTTTCCCCCATCATCCGCGTCACCTCGGGCCGGGGGCCGATGAACTTGATGTTCGACGCCCGGCATACCTCCGCAAAGTTCGCGTTCTCGCTCAGCAGACCGTAGCCGGGATGGATTGCATCCACATCGGCGATCTCCGCTGCGCTGATAACGGCGGGCACATTCAGATAGCTTTCGGCTGAGCGCGGCGGACCGATGCAAATAGCCTCGTCCGCAAAACGCACATGCAGACTGTTGCGGTCCGCCTCGCTATACACGGCCACCGTGCGGATGCCCATCTCACGGCAGGCGGAGATCACGCGCAACGCAATCTCGCCTCGGTTGGCAATCAGAACTTTCTTGAACATGCTCATGCCCGCGCGCGCACCGCAAACAGCGGCTGACCGTATTCCACAGGCGATCCATTTTTGGCGATGATCTTCACCACCTCGCCCGCAACGTCGCTTTCAATCTCGTTCATCAGCTTCATCGCTTCCACAATGCACAGCGTCTGACCCACCTCCACCGTGTCACCGGGCTTCACGAACGCCGCCGAGCCCGGAGACGCGCTCTCATAGTACGTTCCCACGATGGGCGACTTCACCTGGTGCAGCGCTTCTTCCGCCGGTGCGGCGGCAACTGCCGGCGCGGGCGCCGCCACCGGCACTGCGACGGGGGCAGGTGGTGCCAGCACGTGTGTGTGCGGTACCGCAGCCGTCGATACCGCCGCTGGAAACGCGCTCTCAAACTTCAACTTCACATGCTGGTCTTCGCGATCCAGTTCAAACTCAGCGATACCACTCTGCTTCAGGAACTCCACCAACTCGCGTAATTCCTGCAAATCCATCCGTTCCATGCTCTTCCTTGCTGCACCGCGGTCGGCGCGTGCACGTTCTTGTGGGGCGTTACAGCTCAACCCAGCCTTTATACGCCGGCGTTAGTATCTCGCATCCTGTGTCTGTTACCAGCACGGTATCTTCTATGCGGACCCCAAACTCCCCCGGCAGATACGCTCCCGGTTCAATCGTAATCGCCATACCTGTCTGCAACACGGCAGTCTGTTTCGCCGCAAGTCGCGGCCCCTCGTGTATCTCAAGCCCAAGCCCATGGCCCGTCGAGTGGCTGAACACCTTGTCCAGCCGATGCGTCTTCAGCAGCGTGCGTGCCGCCGCATCCACCACGCCCACCTCCACACCTGCACCCACGGCATCCACCGCAGCCATCTGTGCCGCAAGTACCGCGTCGAACACCTGCCGCTGCCGCTCCAGCCGCGCACGGGCAGCAGCCGGTTGCCGCCTTGCTCCGTCCTCCGCCAGATACACCGTCCGCGTCATGTCGGAGCAATAACCGTCCAACACCACGCCGAAGTCCAGCGTCAGCAGCGTACCCGCCTGCAACACGGCATCCGTCGCATGCGCATGCGGCATCGCCGACCGCACACCGCCCGCGACGATGGTTTCAAAGCTCATCGCCTCCGCCCCCGCCCTGCGCGCGCGGTGCTCCAGCTCCGCCGCCACATCCCGCTCCCGCATCCCCACCTCGATGAAGCCCAGCATGCCTTCGTACAGCGCACAGCCCAGCGCGGTCGCTCGCCGCAGCGCATCGATCTCGTCCGCATCTTTCACCTGTCGCAGCGCCGCAATCACATCGCCCGCCGGTCGCAGAAACGCGCCCGTCCGCTGCTCTGCCCCACTCCGCACAGCTGCCTTCATCGCCTGCAGCGCCTGCACCGTTGTTCTGCCGGCATCGAAGTAGCAGCGCGCCGCCGCCGACCCCGCAGCAAAAATCACAGCCTCGGCCAACGCGCTTTTTTTCGCGATGCGCACCGTCGCCTGCCGCACCTCAGCATTGGCCTGGGCGGTATACCGTCCATCCGTGTACAGCCTAAGGGTCACCCCACGCGCCCCGCGCAACGCCACCACAGCCGCATTCGAGCCCGTAAAGCCGCACAACCACCGTACATCCGGCAGATGTGTAATCAGCAGCGCCGGTAGTCGCCGCTCCTCCATCGCCCGCGCGAGCCTTTGATGACGTGCAAGAAAATTCACTCAGCAAGTCTACCGTTTCCGCAGCGCCGGTCTGTTTATGCCACCCTCAACCGCGTCAGCAACAGGACGCCCGCTAAAATGACGTATGCACTTCCGCGGTCATGGCCTTGCACGACCTACCCGCCGGGAGTTCCTGACCGGCGCCGCCGCGATTGCGGCTTCCGCACTGCTCATAGACGCGACCGAGATTGATCGTCACCGGCTAACCCTCATCCAGCACACCATCTACATCTCAAACCTGCCCGCTGCCTTCCACGGCTTCCGCATCGCCCAGATCTCCGACATTCACTACAATCACTACGCCGAGGAATGGTTTCTGCGTGAAACCGTCGCCCGCGTCAACGCACTCCAGCCCGACCTGGTCGCAATTACCGGCGACTTCATCACCGCCGACCAGCACAGCGTCCGCAACAACCAGCGACACGAATCGGAGTGCGCGGAGATCCTTGGCGGCCTCACCTGCCCACTCCGTTTTTGCTCTCTCGGCAACCACGACAGCATCGACTTTGTCGGCGTGCAAACCGTGCTGGAATCACGCGGATTGCAGGTGTTGCGCAATGCATACACCAGCATCGACCTGCATGGCGACCGCCTGTGGATCGGCGGCTTGGCAGACGCCTACTTCGACGCGCCCGACTTCACCCGCGCAATTCCGCGACAGCGCATGGGCGCACCCGTCCTTCTGCTTGGCCACGAACCCGATATCGCACCTGCCGTGTACAACTACAGCCCCGTGGATCTCCTGCTCGCCGGCCATACCCACGGCGGCCAGATCCGCCTGCCGCTGCTGACCCCGTTCTTTCTACCGGACATGGGCCAGCGCTACATCCATGGCCGATTCAACCTCAACGGCATGCAGCTTTATGTCAACCGCGGTATTGGCACCGTGCATGTACCCGTACGCTTTCGCTGTCCGCCGGAAATCACGCTGCTCATGCTTCAGCCGGGCACGCCCGCACCCACTACCGCTTAGGTACAACAAGGCTGACTGTCACTTCGCGGAACGCGCCGGCTTCTTGGTTCCGCCGGTCACCATCGCAGCCGCAAGTGGCACCACGCCAGACTTCTCCTCCATCCAGCGGTCCAGCAGGTCTTTCTTAAACCGCCAGCGATTGCCAAAGCGAAACGCCGGCACCGTGCCCTCCGATGCGTAGCGGTACAGCGAATCCGCGCTCAGGCCCAGGTACTCCGCGGCCTGCCGCATATCCATCACCTCGCGCCACACTGTTTGGGGTGCTTCTGCCACGAATCCTCTCCTCGCACTGCGTAGGTTGCAAAGAACGCTCGATGCTCCGTTGTACTGCGTCTTCGGCACAAGGGCAAGGCCCTGCTCATGCGCCTCTTGGTTCCCCGGCAGCGACTTATGAACCTGCCACTCTAACGTCGCCTCCCCGCACGGCGCGGCACTAGGGAGTGTCCGACCAATTCAAACGATTTGAGTTCTTCAGAGGGGCACCGCTTTAGCCGTGCCATAAAACACCCAAACGGCGAGGCTTCAGCCCCTGAGGTTTGCTTTTGCTCCCCGTAAAGCCCGAACTGATTCATCAGACACTGCCGAATCCGCCTTACTCCGCCTCGGCCCCGCTGTACATCTCCTCAATCTGCTTGCCGTACTGCTCCTTCACCACCCGCCGCTTCAGCTTCACACTCGGCGTCAAGTGCCCGCTATCCTGCGTCCACTCGTCCGCCACCAGCCGGAACCGCTTCACCTTCTCCCACGGCTGCAGCCCCTCGTTGGCCCGGTCAAACTCCTGCTGATATCGCGCTACCACCTTAGGCTCGCGTACCAGCACAGCATGGTCGCCGGCAGCAATTCCCTCACCTGACGCCCACTCCTCCAGCGCCGGAAAGTTCGGCGACACGATCGCCGTAATGTATTTCCGGTTGTCACCCTGCAGCGCCGCGTAGCCCACCAGCGCGCTCACCTTTAGCTTCGCCTCGATCGGCTGCGGCGCCACCAGCTTGCCGCCGATCGTCTTCAACAATTCCTTCTTGCGATCCGTGATGCTCAAATAGCCTTCGCTATCGATGTTGCCCACGTCGCCCGTATGAAAGAACCCCTCCGCGTCGAACACATCTGCCGTCGCCTCCGGCTTGTTCCAATAGCCGGGAAACACGCTCGGCCCCTTCACCAGCAACTCGCCATCCTCCTCCGCGATGCGGCACTCGATGTTTGGCATCGTCTGCCCCACCGTGCCCAGCTTGTTCGCGCCCGGCCGGTTCACCGCGATCACCGGCGACGTTTCCGTCAGCCCATACCCCTCAAAAATCGGCAGTCCCACATCCGCGAACCACCGGCTAAGATCGATTCCCAGCGGTGCCCCGCCCGCAACAAATGTGTGCACGCGCCCGCCAAACGCATCCGCGATCTTGCGGTACACCAGCCTGTTCGCCAGCTTCCACAGCGGCGACCCCGGTGTGCGCCCGTTCGCCACAGCCTCCCGATGACCCGCGCCGGTCTTCACCGCCCACGTAAAAATCTTTGCCTTCAGGCCACCCGCCTTCGCCGATTTCGATTCCACCGACTGCCGCACCCGCTCATATACCCGCGGCACTGCCACAAAGATCGTCGGCTTCACCGCCGCCATCGCCGGCAACACACGCTCCGCGCGGCTCACATACGCCAGCGTCACACCGTCGGCATAAAACAGGTAATCGATATGCCGCGCCGTCACATGCGACAACGGCAAAAACGACACCGTCGTATCCGTCGGCTTGAAATGGTAGATCTCCGTGGTCATCGAAAGGTTCGCCGCGATGTTGCCGTGCGTCAGCATCACCCCCTTCGCATCTCCCGTCGTTCCGGACGTGTAGATCAGCGTCGCCAGATCCTCCGGCCCAATCTCGCCGCGCACTGCGTCAAACGCCGCATCCCGGCTCGCCGGCTCGTCTCCCGCCACAATCGCGCCAAAGCTCTCCGCACCCTCCACGGCATCCATCGCAATCGTTTGCAAGCCGCCTACGCCTTGCACTTTGCGATAGACCTCGGCAGTCGACACAAACGCGATCCGCGCACCGGAATCCGTAATCTGCTTGCGAATCTGCTCAGCCGTCAGCGTCGGAAACATCGGCACATCCACCGCACCGATCGCCAGGCACGCAAAGTCGACCACCGCCCATTCCCAGCGGTTCTCCGCCAGCAGCGCCACGCGGTCACCCTTGCCGATACCCCGGCCACGCAACCAGTTCGCCAGTCTATGCACCCGCCAATACAGTGCATCCGACGAGATTGGCGACCAGTCCCCGTCCGCTCTGTGCTCCAGGATCACCCGTTCAGACCCACGCGACACCGCGCGCGCAAACACATCGTTCAACGTCGTAAGCTGCATGCATTCCCCATGTCGACTGTGCATCTCGTGGCGCACACTTCGCAGACAAATGCATGCTACATCGGCACGCTGCCGAACGGCAGGACGCACGCGCCTACAACCCGCTCACCACCTTGCCACCCTCGTTCCCGCGAACCGCAGCCGCACCGCAGGCGTCTACACCTGTGGCTTCGGCACCAGTTGCAGAAACCGCGCCGACGCATTCGGCCAATCGCCCAGCAGCCCTGCCGTCAAAGAACTGCCGCTCCGCTCCGCATGCTCCTCCAACAGA
This sequence comes from uncultured Terriglobus sp., assembly GCA_964244665.1. GTDB lineage: Bacteria > Acidobacteriota > Terriglobia > Terriglobales > Acidobacteriaceae > Terriglobus. The sequence continues at coordinate 10,415 of CAXTJO010000011.1, read as the reverse complement.
CTGCGCAGACCCCGCTGCGCGCTCTCGCCCGCCTCTGCAAATCCGCGCGCCACCAGGAACTCCTCATGGAACCGCCGCTTCGCCAGCACCGACCCGTCTTCGTCATAAATCCACGTCAGGCCACCCGTCATCCCCGCGCCAAAATTCATGCCGATGGCACCCAGAATCACCACGGCACCGCCGGTCATGTACTCGCAGCCGTGGTCGCCCACACCCTCCACCACCGCCGTCGCGCCGCTGTTGCGCACGGCAAACCGCTCGCCCGCACGGCCCGCCGCAAACAACTTACCGCCGGTCGCACCATACAAGGCCACATTACCCAAAATCACATGCTCGCCGGAGTTCTTTGCCGCCAAACCGCGCGCCCGCAGCACCAGTTCGCCGCCGCTCAGCCCCTTGCCCACAAAATCGTTTGCCTGCCCCGTCAGGATCAGGTGCATCCCCTCCACCGCAAATGCACCGAACGACTGCCCCGCCGTCCCATTCAGCCTGAGCGTTACGGCAGGTGTTGGCATCGGCGTTTCCGCCGCGGCACGCAGCGTCGCAATCTCCCCCGCAATCCGCGACCCAACGGCCCTGTCCCGGTTTGCAATCTCTGCTTCCACCTCAAACGCCGCGCCGGCCCTAACCGCCTCCAGCGCCGGCTCGACCCATGCCTCGTCCAGCGCCGGCGTGCTCTCCGGACGGTCGTTCCGCTGTCCCGCCCACTGCACCGGCCCGTTGGGCAAATGCGCCAGCATCGGCAAGAGGTTCAACTCACCATCCGTCCGCACCTGCTCCAGTAAATCCACTCGCCCAATCGCCTCCGCAATCGAGCTAAATCCATACGATGCAAGCAGTTGCTGCAAATCGTTCGCCAACTCGTTGAAGAACCGCACAATGTGCTCCGGCTTGCCTCGAAACCGCGCCCGCAGCTCCGGTCTCTGCGTCGCAATTCCAGTCGGACACGTATTCAGATGACACTGCCGCGCCATGTCACAGCCGATCGCCACCAGCACCGACGTCCCAAACGCATACTCGTCCGCCCCCAGCAGCGCAGCGACAAGGATGTCCCGCGCCGTCGCCAGGCCACCGTCCGTCCGCAGCCGCACGCGCCCGCGCATGCCGTTCTGCATCAGCACCTGCTGCGCCTCCGCCAGCCCAAGCTCCCACGGGTTGCCCGCGTACTTGATGCTGCTCAGCGCCGCAGCACCTGTGCCACCACCATTCCCGGCAATCACGATGTAGTCCGCATACGCCTTTGCCACACCCGCAGCAACCGTACCCACGCCGCAGCTCGACACCAGCTTCACACCCACCGCCGCCCGCCGGTTTACCCGCTTCAGGTCATAGATCAACTGCGCCAGGTCCTCGATGGAGTAGATATCGTGGTGCGGCGGCGGCGAAATCAACGGCACACCCGGTTGCGCGTGCCGCAGCCGTGCAATCAGCCCGCTCACCTTGTGGCCCGGCAGCTGCCCGCCTTCTCCCGGCTTGGCCCCCTGCGCCACCTTGATCTCAATCTCCTCGGCATGCGCCAGGTATTCCGCCGTCACCCCGAAACGTCCACTCGCAATCTGCTTGATTTTGTTGTTCAGGTGCGTGTGCACGGCGGGCGCCTCCACAATCGGCTCAGCTACCGCAACACCACCTTCGCTGCCCTTCGGCACCGGCTTGTTCACAAAGCTGCTGCCCTCACCGGGCTCAGGCACACGGCGATTGCCGGGGTGCGGCCGGTACGCATCGGAATCCTCGCCGCCCTCCCCCGTATTCGATCGCCCACCGATCATGTTCATCGCAATCGTGATCGTGGCGTGCGCCTCCGGGCTTAGCGATCCCAGCGACATGGCGCTCGAAACAAACCGCGCCTGCAGCGCCCCCACCGGCTCCAGGGCACTCAGCGCCACCTCCGGCCCCACCGGCCGAATCTCCAGCAGATCGCGCAGATTCGCGGGCTCCTTCGCCGAAGCCTCGTCGGAAAAGATGCGGAAAGCCTCCGCTGAATCCACCGGCATGGGCACATTCCGCGCGCTGCCCACGACACTCTGCAACGCCTTCACCGTCATCGGCGCCCACGCGTGCGGCTCCGTCACGTCGGCTCGGCGAAACTTCACCCACCCATAATCCGGCAACTCCGCCTTGACTGCCGCCTCCGCTGGCACCGCGCTCCACAGCGTCCGCACGCTGCGTTCGATCTCCGCAAACCCAATGCCGCCCAGCGGCGCCGGTGTCAGCGGAAAGCACCGGTCCACCACCTCCCGGCTCAACCCCAAAATGTCGAACTGGTACGCTCCGCGATAGCTGTCCACCACGCTGATGCCCATCTTCGACATGATCTTCGCCAGCCCCGCGTCGAAGGCCTTCAGCATCCGCACCTCGGGCGCATTCGGCTCGTCGGGGTTCGACGCACGCGCCGTCTCCAGCGCCAGCCACGGGCACACCGCACCCGCGCCATAGCCGATCAGCACCGCCGCATGGTGCACATCCCGCACATCCGCCGCCTCCACCGCAATGCCCGTGCATGTACGCAAACCCGCCTCCACCAGCGCATGGTGCACCACCGCCACCGCAATCGCCATCGGAATCGGCAGCTCGTCCGCCGACGCATTGCGGTCGCTCAACAGCAGGATCTCCGTACCCTCCCGCACCAGTTCGATCGCGTTCGCGCACAGCGCCTCCACGCCGATCCCCAGCGAAAACCGCGCCGAAAACACACACTTCAGCTCCCGCAGCCGCAGCGACTCGGCATGCGGGTAACGGCCCTGCCGCAACGCCTCCAGCTTGCCGACGGATAAAAACGGCGTCCGCAACGAGATCCCCGGCAGCGCCGCATGCCTGTCCAGCAGGTGCGACCACGGCCCCAGCCGCGTGTGCAGCGACACCACCACCGCCTCGCGCAACGGATCGATCGCCGGGTTCGTCACCTGCGCAAAACGCTGCCGAAAATACGCGTACACGGGCCGCGGCGCCTTCGCCAGGTACGCCAGCGGTGTGTCATCCCCCATCGACCACACCGCATCCTTGCCCTCGGCAAACATCGGCTGCAGCACCATGCGCATGTCTTCCCGCGTATAACCGAAATTCTTCTGCGCCCGCTCCACCGCGGCAGTATCGGTCGGCGGCAGGTCTACCCACTCCGCCTCAATCATCCGGTCATCCGCCATCGCGGCATAACTGCCGTCCGCGTCGAACAGGTCCAGCAGCGCCTCGTTCTCGTACACCTTCTGCTCCTGCAGATCCACCACCAGCATCTGTCCCGGCCCCAGCCGCCCGCTGTGCACGACCTGCTCCGGATCGAGATCGACCAGGCCCGCCTCCGACCCCGCCACCACCAACCCGTCTGCCGTAAACGCATACCGCGTTGGCCGCAGCCCGTTGCGGTCCAGCGCCGACCCAACATACCGCCCATCCGTAAAACCCAGCGCCGCCGGCCCATCCCACGGCTCAGCCGTATCGCGGTGGTATTGCAAAAACGCTGACGGATGTTCCGTCACGGCGGGCGGCAGCAGAATCCGGATCGCCTCGGCCACCGTCCGGCCATTGCGCGTCAGCAGCTCCACCGTCTCGTCCAGCGACGTCGAGTCCGTTCCATCCTTCGTCAAAATCGGCTGGCACTCCGCCGGCAGCGTGCTGTAGCGCGCCTCCATGCGTGCGCGGTTTCCCCACACGGTGTTGATCTCGCCGTTGTGCGCCAGCATCCGCCCCGGCTGTGCACGGTGCCACGCCGGTGTCGTGTTCGTTGCGTACCGCTGATGAAACAGCGCAAACGGCGTCACATAACTCGGGTCCCGCAGGTCGGCATAAAACGCCGGCAGCAGCCGCCCGATACACAGCGATTTATACACAATCACACGCGCAGACAGCGACGCAACATAGCCCGTGACCTCACCCGCTTCGAACCGCCGCTCAAACTCTTTCCGCGCAAGATAGAGCTTCCGCTCTGTCGCCTCAATCGGCGAAACGCCAGGCTCCGCACCGTCATCCGTCACCAGCAGATGGCGAATGCTCGGCATGGACCCCAGCGCAATCTCCCCCAGCGTGCCCGGGTCGATCGGCACCGTACGCCAGCCAAGGCTCCGCAAACCCTGCGCGCCGATGCAGCTCTCCAGCGCCGCCTCATTCTTCTCCGCGTCCGTGTGGCTGAACAGCACACCCACCGCCAGCGGCATCGCCGCGCCAAGCTCGACGCCGGTCTCCCGCAGCAGCAGCTCCCGCGGAATTGCCGCGGCAATACCCACGCCGTCCGAACTTTTACCGTCCGCCGCAACCGCGCCCCGGTGCGCAAGCCGGCCAAGCGCCGTCAGTGCGTCCTGCAAAATCTGGTGCGATGCCACATTCTTACTCGACGCCACAAAACCCACGCCGCAGGAATCGCGCTCAAAGCGTGCATCAATCAGCGACGGCACCCGCATGGGGTCGTCGGCGTTCCACAAACGAGAGACCGCCTCGGGGCAGCGGGAAACTGAAACAGTGGTGTCCATGGGTCATCCTACATGGCCGAAACGGCGCAAAACGACCGGTTTCGGGCGTGTTCTTCTTTTGTTTTCAGGAATCGGGGAGCAGAGCGCCATCGGCGATCTCTGTCCTGTATAGTTATACATACTGTTGCATATTTATGCATCTCCGGCGTGACATTCATCATCCGTTCATGTGTAATCACAAAAGTGGAATGCTTCTGGCATCCGCATCCAGTTTCACCTTCTCTGCTGTCGTTTCCATAGCGGCAAGCCTGCCTCGGAGCCCATGAAACAGCAGCGACATCAAGCAATTCGTGAGCTCCTGGGCACCTCCTCGGTTCTTTCGCAGGATGCCTTGCGCCGGCAGCTCATGAAGAGCGGCTTTACCGTCACCCAGGCCACCCTGTCGCGCGACATGCACGAGCTCCATATCTACAAGGGCCCGAATGGATATGCACTCGCCAGTCCCGAAGAAGAGGACGACGTTCCGGCGATCAAGGAGACCCTTGAAAATTTTGGGCTCGAGGTCAAGCAGGCGCAAAACCTGCTCATCGTCATCACCACCACAGGCAGCGCTCAACCCGTCGCGGCGGCGCTCGATTACGAAGATTGGCCGGAGCTGATGGGCACCATCGCCGGCGACGACACCGTGCTGGTGATCTGCGAAGACGCCGTAAAAGCCGCAATCCTCAAAGAGCGCATGGAAGGTCTGATCGGTTGAGCGTACTCCTACAAAACGAACCGGCGACCAGGACCGTCAGCCCTCCGGTCGCGTCGTCAGTGCGAACCGCCGTCGCAGGCGTCTCCGGCTATTCCGGCGCGGAGCTGGCACGCCTGCTGCTCGGCCATCCTCGCCTGAGAAACGACACACCGCTTTTCCTCGGTCGCATGGACGCAGGCGCACCCGCAACGCCGCTCTACGACCTGCACCCGCAGCTCGCACGTAACGACGGCAAGCCTAGCCCACACATCGTGCCGTTCACCTGGCAGTCACTGCGCGACAGCGGCACCGAGGTCCTGTTCCTCGCCACGCCGCACGAGCAATCCCGCGAGTGGGTGCCGCAGGCACTCGCCAGCGGCCTGCGCGTCATCGACCTCTCCGGCGCATGGCGGCTCCACAACCCCAGCAACGCCGCCGTCTACAAGCTAACCGACGCCGACCCCGTACTCGCCGCATCGCTCCAGGCAGAGACGGTTTACGGTAGCCCCGAACTGCACCGCACCACCATTCGCACCGCCCGCCTCGTTGCCAATCCCGGCTGCTATGCCACCTCCATCCTCCTCGCGCTCGCCCCTTTCGTGCAGGCCGGCATCGTCGATCTCGCCCACGGCATTGTCTGCGACAGCAAGAGTGGCGTCAGCGGTGCCGGCAAGGCAGCCACCGCGAACACGCACTTCATGCACGCCGCGGACAACCTCTCCGCCTACAACGTCTTCGGCCATCGCCACACCGGCGAATTGCTCGAACAGCTGCACCTCACCCGCGACCACATCCGCTTCACGCCCCATTTGCTCCCGATTCCGCGCGGCATCCTGTCCACCATCTATCTGCGGCTCAACTGCTCGCTCAGTGCCGCAGAGCTCCATGGCCTGCGCGACTTCTATCGGCAAAGCCCCATGGTGCGCATGCGACCCGCCGGTGTGCTGCCGCAAATCCAGGACGTTGTCCGCACCAGCTTCTGCGACATCGGCTTCGAGCTTGGCCCCAATGGCCGCGATGTTCTCATCGTCAGCTGCCTCGACAACCTGCTCAAAGGCGCCGCCGGTCAGGCTGTCCAAAATCTCAACGTCATGTGCGGCTGGAACGAAACGGAGGGCCTGCTGTGAAGTACGTCGTCAAACTTGGCGGTGCCTCGCTCGAAAGACCGGAGTTGCTGCACGCCATCGGCAAGGCCATTGCGGAACTCGTCAGCGACGGCCACAAGGTCGCCATCGTGCACGGCGGCGGCGTGCAGCTAACCCGCACGCTCGCACAAATGGGCAAGCATAGTCAGTTCATCAGCGGCCTGCGCGTCACCGATGCTGAAACCCGCGATGCCGCGGTCATGGTCCTCGCCGGCCGTGTCAACAAGTCCCTCGTTGCCTCGCTCAACCAGCAGGGTCAGTCCGCTGTCGGCATCTGTGGCGGCGACGGTCAGGTCTTCCGCGCACGCAAAAAGAAAACAGTACCCGACCTCGGCTTCGTCGGCGAAATCACCGCCACCGACCCCCGCTGGCTCGAAGCCATCTGGACCATGAACGCTGTCCCGGTCATCAGCTCCATCGCCCTCGGTTTCGACGGCGAATACTACAACATCAACGCCGACGAGATGGCCTCCGCCACCGCCGCCTGCGTCCAGGCAGACGCCCTCGTCTTCCTCACCGATGTCCCCGGTGTCAAGGGCGCGGACGGCAAAATCCTGCGCTGGCTCTCCCTCAAGGAGATTCCCCAGCTCGAGAAAAATTGCATCATCACCGGCGGCATGCTCCCCAAGCTCAACGCCTGCCGCGACGCCCTCAACGCCGGCGTCAAACGCGTCCGCATCCTTCCCGCCGGCGCCGCAAAGGTCCTGCCCGACCTCATCAGCAGCCGCGTCAACGACGGCACGGAGGTCATGGTCGCATGATGCCTCCCCAGGCTCCTCTCCACCCAAACTCCACGCAACAGAACAGGACGGACAGCATGAACAAAATCGCCGGAGGTGCAGCACACATGAACCTTGTTGCCACGGAGGCCGCAGAGCAAAAACTCCTGCTCCACACCTACGATCGTCACCCCATCCTGTTCACGCGCGGCGAAGGCGTGCACCTGTACGACGACGGGGGCACGGAATATCTTGACCTGCTCAGCGGCATCGGCGTCTGCGGCCTCGGCTACAACCATCCCGCCATCAATCGCGCCATTCTCGCCCAGACCGAAACCGGCCTGCTGCACACCTCCAACCTCTTCTTCCACGACGGCACCGCCACGCTCGCACTCAAGCTCACCGAGCTCACCGGCATGGATCGCGCCTTCCTCTGCAACAGCGGCACCGAGGCATGGGAGGCCGCGCTCAAGCTCGCCCGCGCCCACGCCGCCCTGCTCCGCTCCGAGGGCCGCGAGATTGGCACCCGCATGATCGCGCTTGAGCATTCCTTCCATGGCCGCACCATGGGCTCCGTCGCCACCACACACAAGCAGAAATACCGCGAGCCCTTCCAGCCCGTCATGCCAGGCGTCACCTTCGTTCCGTTCAACGATGTCGACGCCCTCCGGGAGGCCTTCTCCACCGACATCTGCGCGATCTGCATCGAGTCCCTCCAGGGCGAAGGCGGCATCCACCCCGTCTCTCCCGACTTCTTCGCCGCCTGCCGCGAGCTCTGCGATACCACCGGCGCACTCTTCCTCGCCGACGAAATCCAAAGCGGTATGGGCCGCACCGGCAAATGGTGCGCCTACCAGCATTACTCGGCCATGCCCGACGTCACCACCCTCGCCAAGCCCATCGCCGGCGGCCTGCCCATGGGTGCCATGCTCTGCAACGAAGAAGCCGCGCGCGCCATCACCCCCGGCATGCACGGCACCACCTTCGGCGGCGGCCCGCTCGCCTGCGCCGTCGCCATCGCCGTCATCGACGAGATCACCGACACCGGTCTGCTCGACCACGTTCACGACGTCGGCAGCTACTTCCTCGCGCAGCTCGAATCGCTCGCAACGCGGCACGCCAGCATCGCCGAAGTCCGCGGCACCGGCCTCATGATCGGCGTCGACATGCACTCCGCCGACCTCGCCGGCGAGCTTCAACACCGCATGATGTTCGAGCGCCACACCCTGCTCAACCGCACCAGCGAGACCGTCCTCCGCTTTCTGCCGCCATTCCTCATCACCCGTACCCAGGTCGATGCCACCGTCGCGGCACTTGACGATCTCCTGCAAGAATCTGAAAACGTGAACACTAAAAAGCCCGCACAGTCTGAAACGCTGCAGGCAGAGGAAGCGGTCCATGGGTAGCAAAACTGTTGTCATGATGCCGGACAGCCGGGACACGGCCGGCGATGCGCCAAAGCCCAAAGTTCCGCTCGGCATCCAGTCCGACGCCGCATTCACCGAGGCCGCTAAAGGCCTTCGGGGCCGCGGCCTCGCCTCCATTACCAACCTTTCCGTCCAGGAAATGGCCGCCGTCATGGAGCTTGCACACGCCGTCAAAACCCATCCCGAAGACTTCCGCCACGCCCTTGACGCAAAGCAGATGGTCCTCATCTTCGAGAAAGCGTCCCTCCGCACACGGCTCACCTTTGAAGCCGCCATCAACACCTGCGGCGGCAACGCCATCTTCGTCGACCAGACCAGCTCCGTTCTCGGTGAGCGCGAATCCCTCGCCGACGTCGCGCACAATATCGAGCGCTGGGTCGACGTCATCGTTCTCCGCACCTACGCGCACGACACCGTCACCGAGATCGGCGACAACTCCAGAATCCCCGTCATCAACGCCCTTTCCGACTACGAACACCCCTGCCAGGCACTCGCCGACTTCTTCACCCTCGAAGAACGTTTCGGCTCCTGCGAGGGCCTCAAATTCACCTACGTCGGCGACGGCAACAACGTCTGCCACTCGCTCATGCTGGCAGGCGCTCTCCTCGGCACCCACGTCACCGTCGCCACACCCAAAGGCTACGAGCCCGAGCTCGACATCATCCACCAGGCCATCGCGCTCGCCGAGCAAACCGGCGGCTCCATCCAGCTCATGCACGACGCCGCGAAAGCCGTCGCCGGGGCCGATGCCGTCTACACCGACGTCTGCATCAGCATGGGCCAGGAAAACGAAACCACCAAACGCACCCCCATCTTCAAGCCCTACCAGGTCAACGAAGCCCTCATGGCGCAGGCGTCGGACCACGCCGTCTTCATGCACTGCCTGCCCGCCCACCGCGGCCAGGAGGTCACAGACGCCGTCATCGACTCGCCCCAATCCATCGTCTTCGACCAGGCTGAAAATCGCCTCCACGCGCAAAAGGCCCTGCTCCTCATGCTCCTCGGCGGCGCCAAACGCATCCCGCGCGACCGCGGCCTTAACGGCAAACGCCGCAAGTCTCTCGCGTAAACGCAAAATAACAAGCGGACCGGTGCCCCACCCGGCGCTCCGGTCCGCGCACGTCCGCACAAGCACTGAAAGGCTCCACCTCGAATGTCCGTGATCCTTGAATCCCTTCCCACCGGCCAGCGTGTCGGTATCGCCTTCTCCGGCGGCCTCGACACCTCCGCCGCGCTTCACTGGATGAAGCGGAAAGGTGCCCTGCCTTACGCCTACACGGCCAACCTCGGCCAGCCCGACGAGACCGACTACGACAGCATCCCGCGCAAGGCTCTCGAGTACGGGGCCGAGCAGGCCCGCCTCATCGACTGCCGCGCCCAGCTCGTCCGCGAAGGCATCGCCGCCCTCCAGTCCGGTGCCTTTCACATCACCACCGCCGGTAATACGTACTTCAACACCACCCCCCTCGGCCGCGCCGTCACCGGCACCGTCCTCGTCACCGCCATGAAGCAGGATGGCGTCAACATCTGGGGCGACGGCTCCACCTACAAGGGCAACGACATCGAGCGCTTCTACCGCTACGGCCTGCTCGTCAACCCAAACCTCCAGGTCTACAAGCCCTGGCTCGACGCGAGCTTCATCGACGAGCTCGGCGGCCGCGCCGAAATGTCCGCCTTCCTCCAACAAAGCGGCTTCGACTACAAAATGTCCGCCGAAAAGGCCTACTCCACCGACTCCAACATTCTCGGTGCCACCCACGAGGCAAAAGACCTCGAACACCTCAGCACCTCCATGCAGATCGTCACCCCCATCATGGGCACGGCCTTCTGGCGCGACGACGTGGACATCCAGCGCGAGCAGGTCACCGTCCACTTCCACGAAGGCACCCCCGTCGCCCTCAACGGCACCGACTTCCCCGACCCCGTCGAGCTCCTGCTCGAAGCCAACCGCATCGGCGGCCGCCACGGCCTCGGCATGAGCGACCAGA
>CAXTJO010000010.1:0-70597 GCA_964244665.1 uncultured Terriglobus sp. | reverse complement strand
TCGGACATGGGTTTCCACCGACCACATCTGTATTCGGACATGGGTTCCACCGACCACATCTGTATTCGGACTGTGCCCCATGTCCGGATTTTCGGACATGGGTTTCCAGACGTCTCCGGTCACTGTGCCTCACCAAGGCTCCTCCTCTCCCGCTGGACATTTTTCGCTGAGGTATAGCTCTGTCATTTCGACCGGAGCAGGACAGCTCCACCGTCCTGCGCAGCGGAGAAACCTGCTTTCTTCCCGATCGGAACTACACCTCAAGGTAAACCGGCTTCGGCAGCGTCCCACAATCCAAACGGACAAGGTTCTTCGGAGGGCCACGGCTTTAGCCGTGCCATAAACCGGACAAGGTTCTTCGGAGGGGCACGGCTTTAGCCGTGCCATAAACCTCATCAAAAGGCGGGGTTTAGCTGGTACCTGATGAACCGAAGGGCTTGAGTTCTTCGGAGGGGCACGGCTTTAGCCGTGCCATAAACCTCATTAAAAGGCGGGGTTTAGGTGGTGTCTGATGAACCGAATGGCTTGAGTTCTTCGGAGGGGCACGGCTTTAGCCGTGCCATAAACCTCACCAAAACAGCGGGGCTTTAGCCCCTGAGGTCAGCCTTCTTCACCATCGCCCACGCTTTTAATCCATCACACACTGCATGGCCGCGTGCCCCATGTCCGGATTCTCGGACATGGGCTTCCACCAACCACACCTCTTCTCGAAAACAAACCCGTGACTCGCTGACGTACTAAACCTCCCGGGTGCCCCATGTCTCGCTTCTGAGACATGGGCTCTTCCGTCAACCCGCCCCTTACTTCCCCACCACCACCCGCGTCACCGTCACCGCCCGCAACGGTTTGTTATGCGCATCCCGCGGCAGATTCGCCACCCGGTGCACCACGGCAACCGAAGCCGCATCGCACTGCCCGAAGAGCGCCCGCCCACACGGTCACCTGCGCCAAACCCCTGCCCCCATCCGAAGACCGCCGTTCCGTCATAGAATGGCTTGCCATGCACCACCTGCCCGGTCGTGCCATCCTTCCAGTCCTTCGTCCCCGTCGCCAGCCCTACAAAGTTCGCGGTCATCAGCGGCGCCTGCCTCGCATACAGCCGGCACACCACCCGCCCCATCGTCGTGTCGATGACCACCGTCGGCCCGCCGGGCGCAACGGCACCCCGCGCCGCCGGTCGCTGCGCGAGACACGGGCCTACTCCCGGCAACAGAACTGCCAGCAGCAGCAGAACAGCAAAAAACACACGGCGCATGCGTCACTATCTCGGCAGGGAATGGAACGCCCTCAGCATACGTCAGCTCTTCCCGGGCCTACGAATCCTTCCGGTACAGCAGGTTTTTCATCGCCTCGCGCCGCGCCGCGTTCGCCTCGGCCGCCGTCCGTCGTTCGTCCGCATCCACCTTTACCTTGCCGCCGCCGGCAGGCGCGTCCGGCCCGCTGCACTCCGGGCACCGGTTCGCAAACCCCGGCTTGTCCGGCTTCAGCTCGAACTCTTCCCCACACACTACACACGTCTTGATCGGAAAAACCATCGCACCTCCCATCATAAAAGACATGCTCCGGAAGAAGTGGGTGCCGCAAAACCTGTGCAATCGCACACAACCCCAATGCTTTGACGAATTTGCGTCTAACCACAATCGAATGAGGATTTTACAAACCCGCTCCTTTAGATTGACAAATTTAGCCCCAGGGGAGGGGGGGGAGGGGTACCCTCTCCCCAACCACAATGGTGTAATAGCCCCATGAGCGATCCGTCCACCCCAGGCAAGCCGAAGGGCACGCTCGGCGACATAGTCAAAGCGGAATCCATGATTCAGCTCGCGTTTGCGTTGCCCATCGGCTGCCTCGTCGGCTGGTTTCTGGGCCACTGGCTCGACGGCAAGCTGCACCAGGGCTGGATTGGCGTCACCGGCATCCTGCTCGGCGCCGCCGGTGGTTTCATCCAGATCTACAACACCGCCAGCAAGTTCATGCGAGACCCGGAATGACAGACGCCGCCGAAACTCCCGCCGCCCCGCCCGAAACAGAACCCCAGCCCGAAACGCGGCCTGAAACCCAGACCCACGCCGAATGGTGGGCAAGCGACACGCCCCCACACCCGGCACCCAGCACCTACACCGATGCGCAGGCCGCCGCCAGCCTGCGCCGCGCCGGTAAACTCGTCGTCGGTTTGACCGGCATCGCGGCACCTGTTGCCTGGTTTTTCTCCGGTTGGCGAGGCGCAGCGGCCCTGCTTGTCGGCGCACTCATCTCGGGCACCGGGCTGTGGGAGTGGCGGCGTTTAATGGCTGCCCTCACTGCCCGCATGGATGCAGCGGAACTGGTGCAATCGCATGCGGGCTCCATTACCACAAAGCCATCCTCGATTGCCTTTGCGATCGTCGGCTTCAGCACGCGTTTGCTGGTGGTTGTAGCGGTCCTTTATGCTAGCCTTACATATCTGCACGGGAGTGTGCCCGCACTTGCGGCGGGGCTGGCGATGGGCGTTGTAGCGCTCACCGTCGAGGCGATTCGGCTGCTGCGCAGCGGAACCATCTGAGCCTGTGCGGAAAAGAAAGAACCATGCCGGAACAGCTTGTCTTTACTCGAATGTTGAACCATGCCTTCGCCGCGCCCGCAGACGCGGTGCTGCACGCCCTGCACGTGAATGTGGCCGACACCGCCGCGCCCCTTTCGAACGCCTTCGCCATGGAACTGCTGGCGACTGGCCTTCTGCTGCTTTATTTCATCGCCGTCCGCATCTCGCTTAGTGTCGAAAAGCCGAACGCCGTACAGCACACCGCCGAGATGGTTCACGAGTTTGTCTCGGGCCAGGGCGAAAGCATTATCGGCCATGGCTACGAGCGGTTCACCGGCTACCTTTCCGTTCTTGTACTGTTCATCCTGCTCATGAACCTGCTCGGCCTCGTTCCGGGATTGGAGTCGCCGACCTCCGTCGTCGTCGTGCCGCTCGGCCTCGCGCTCGTCACCTTTTTCTACTACCACTACAGCGGCATCCGCTCAAACGGCGCAGCATATATCAAGCAGTTTCTCGGCCCGGTGTGGTGGCTTTCACCGCTGCTCTTCGTCATCGAAGTAATTAGCCACTGCGCGCGTGTTCTTTCGCTTACGGTCCGTTTGTACGCGAACATGTTCGCTGGCGACCTCGTCACATGGGCGTTCTTCTCGCTGATTCCCATCGGTGTTCCGCTTGTCTTTCTCGGCCTGCATCTGGTGGTCTCGTTGATGCAGGCATACGTGTTCATGCTGCTGGCGACGATCTATCTGAGCCTCGCCGTATCGCACGAGCACTAGAGCACACGCACCACCCAGGTTTGACGGCTGCGAAGCTCGCCTTCCTCGCAGCCGGAGTTCCATCCACGCGAGCGTGAGGGGGACAGCAAGGTGATCCTCAACCACCCACTGGCGCGGCATTCTGAGGGCTGGAGTTCGACCATGAAGATGATGAAATACGCATGTATGACGATGGCTGTGTTGCTGATGGCAACCCCGGCGTTTGCACAGGACGCCAACGCAGCGTCGGCCAAGGGCATGTACTACCTGGCCGCTGCAATCGGCATGGCCATTGCAGCCGGCCTTTGCGGCCTGGCTCAGGGTAAGGCCACAGCCTCCGCGGCTGAGGCGCTTGCCCGCAACCCCGGTGCCCGTCCCGGCATTTTCACTTTTCTGATTCTCGGCCTCGCGTTTATCGAGTCCCTCGCCCTGTTCACCTTCGTCATCATCTTCATCAAGGTTGCGTAACAGCACAAGAGTAGAGCGACCACAGGAAAGCCCCACTTCGGTGGGGCTTTCTGTTGCCAGCGGGCAGGCATGGATCGGTGCGTTGTGGGCGCTCTCACAGGACTAGCGTCGGACTCTGTCGTCGTTGTATAGCTTAGGGCTACTAAGCGACCGCTGCGGTTTTAATGTGCGACTTTGCTCTGCAGTTCTGCCAGCGTACGGCCTTGAGGATTCGGGCAGCAGCCCGGCCGCTCAAGTGAAGTCCCACTCACGCCATCGTCTGCATGTGAAAAGCTTGGGAACTGCACAAGCCGAAGCACGCGTCCCGGCAAGATGCCTAGCAGTAGCGTTGCAATGACGCAAAGCGCAAGCGCGATGTAAGCGGGTGTCGCGTGACGTGTGCCGTGTATCTCATCCGCAAACCCCGCCGCGGCAACGGGGTGAAGCAGCGGGTTGGTGTTCCCGGCTGGATCGAAGTCGATGGCGGGTGCAGCGGAGTAGCCGGTGGGCGCCGAGTACACCCGCGAGACGATGAGACGCAGGTAGTAGAAGCAGGCCACACCAGAGTTCAGCAGGCCGATCACGGCCAGCCAGGTGTGTCCGTTATGAATGGCCCCGGCGAAGACGTAAAACTTTCCGAAAAAGCCGCCAGTAAAGGGAATGCCGATCATCGATAGTAAGAAGAACGTGAATGCTGCGGCAAGTACAGGATGCTGAATGGCAAGGCCGGTGTAGTCTTCGCTGGTGCGCAGTCGCTCGCGGTAGCCTGACACCATGGTGATTACGACGAACGCACCCACGTTCGTAGCGGCATATGCGGCGGTGTAGAACGCGGCGGCGGGAATCCCATCTTGCGGCAGGGCAGTGAAGGCGACCAGCAGATAGCCGGCGTGTGCGATGGAAGAATAGGCCAGCATGCGCTTGACGTCGCGCTGCAGCAAGGCGCCCAGATTGCCGATGGTCATGGAAAGTGTGGCGATACCCCAGAGCAGCAACGACCACTTCGGTTCGTAAAGCGGATACCCGCCGAACAGGATGCGCAGCAAGACTGCGAATGCTGCCGCTTTGGGCGCTGTGGACATCAGTCCAACGACTGGCGGCGGCGCGCCTTGATAGACATCCGGTGTCCACACGTGAAAGGGCGCTGCAGACACTTTAAAGCCAAGCCCGATCACGATCATGGCAATGGCCAAAATCGCCAGGAGGGGTGCATTGGATGCGGCCAGCGCAGGAGCCACGACGCGCAGGTTTGTGGACCCGGTAGCGCCAAAGGTAAGCGCAATACCGTACAGGAAGAAGGCGGTAGCGAATGAGCCGAGGAGGAAATACTTAATAGAACTTTCCCCGGCGGCTGCCTGCGACTTTCGAAAGCCGGCCATGATGTAGGTGGAAATGGAAGAGATTTCCAGACCGATGAAGATGACCAGAAGTTCCGGCGAGGAGCTCATCAGCAGCATGCCGACCGCGGCAAAACAGACAAGGGCGTAGTACTCACCGGCGTAGGTCGTTTCGCCCTCAAAGAAATCAAGTGAGCTGAGCAAGGTCACAACGGTGATTGCAGTAATCAGGATTTCGAAGAAGATCGCGAAGCGGTCGATTTGAACGGTGTTGGCGAATGCAAAAAGCGGACCGCCAATCGCACGAAGGACATACACCTGAAAGAAACTGGCAGCGCAGGCGCCCAGCGCACCAAAGATAGCGAGCCAGCCAAGAAGCTTGCGCGAGCGGTCCGGCCGGAGCACCGGCTCCAACATCATGACTGAGATGCCGACAAGCGTAAGGATGTACTCCGGCAACAGAGCGAGCACGTTGGGGGAATGGAACATTAGCGTGCAACTCCTTCAGCGTGGACAGCAAGTGATGCGCCTAACTCATCTGTTGGCGCGGAGACAGCGCGGTGTTGGGCGTAGCCTTCTGCCTGATTGGCGGGAATTCGCTGATCTTCAAGCTGAGAGGCGCGTCCCGCGTAAGGCGCACCCAACAGGTCGAGCGTCCTCGTAAAGTAGGGCGAGCCCACGCCCATGAACAAAAACAACGCAACGAACGGCCAGAGGGTCAGGTGTTCGCGAGCGGTCAGGTCCCAGCCGCGGCGATCGGCGGAGATGTTGCCATACTCGGCATAGAACACCCGCTGAATCATGGTGAGCAGGTAGGCCGCAGAGAAGATGACGCCGGTCGTCGCGATGGTCGTCCAGAGCATGGCATGCTGGCTCCAAACGGTCTGCGCGGAGCCGCTGAGAATAAGGAATTCACCCACAAAACTGTTGAGCATGGGCAGACCCACGTTTGAGAGCGCGGTTATGACAAAGAGCGTCACCATCCAGGGCAGTCTGCCGGAGAGGCCACCAAGGTCGCGCATGTCGTACGTGCCGTAGCGCTCATAGAGAAAGCCCATCAGCAGGAAGAGCGCGCCGCCGGAGATGCCATGGTTCAGGATCTGGTACATGCCCCCATCGACGCCATTGACGGTGAAGGTGAAGATGCCAAGAACACAGAATGATAAGTGGCCCAGGGTCGAAAAGCCGGCGAGACGTTTCAGGTCGTTCTGGACCAGAGCCATGCAGGCTCCGTAGACGATGCCGATTGCGCCGAGCGCAATCATGAGCGGCGCGGCATAGTGCATCTGGTCCGGGAAGATGGCGAAAGAGAAGCGCAGGATGGAGTACAAGCCGAGTTTTCCGGCCAGAACCATAATGGCTGCGGTTGGACCTTCTGCAATGGCATCGATGAGCCAGCCGTGCAAAGGAAACACAGGAACCTTGACGGCAAAGGCCACAAGGAAAGCAAGAGAGCAGAGCCAGAGCGCGTGATGTGTGCCTGGGATAGAGTGGGTCGCTGCGAGGGCTGCCAACGTCGGCATCTGGAGGGTGCCGGTAGCGGTGTAGAGCCACAGCATGCCGACCAGCAACAGGGCAGAGGGAATGAACGCGTACAGGAAAAATTTGATGGCGGCGCGACGGCGGTTTTCAGTGCGGCCAAAGGTGGCAATCAGGATCGCCATGGGTACGAGCGACAGTTCCCAGAACGCGTAGTACAGGAAGAGATCGAGCGAGACAAAGACGCCCAGCATCGCCACCTGCTGCAGAAGGAAAAGCGTGTAGAAGAGCTTGCGGCGACCCGAGATAGCATTCCAGGAAGCGAGGACGCCGAGTGGCGCGAGAAAGCCGGAGAGGACGATAAGCCACATGGACAGACCGTCAACGCCGAGGTGGTAGCGGATGGCTGGTTGTGCGATCCAAGGCACATCAGAGACAAAGCGAAAGCTGAGTGACGAACCAAAACTGGCGGTCACATCGGCGGTGGCGAAGTACGCCGGCAGGTGCAGCGTGAAGCCGAAAGTGACAAGGGTAACGACGAGCGCGGCCCACTGCTGCACTCTGCCGCGATCGGGAAGCAGAGCGAGGACCAGCGCCCCCACCAGCGGGGTAAAAACGATGAGCGAAAGGATGCGGCTATTCATGATGTTCTGCCTTAGCGTGTGGCCGCATGGGCGGCAAGAACCGAGTAGGTCATGACGAGGATGACGACGGCGGCACCGGCGGCCAGCCAGCCTGCGTATGAACGAATGTTGCCGGATTGCATGCGTCGTGTCGCGGAGCTTGAGATCCGTGTCAGGAACGCAGCGATTGTGCCGGAGCCGTTGACGATGCCGGATTCGACGACAAGGTCCAACAGACCCCGGGTGAGCATGAGCGTCCCCTGCACAAAGACTGCGTCATAAATCTCGTCGATGTAAAACTTGTGCGCGACAAGCCGGTAAGGCGGCGTGCCGATGGCCTTTGCGCCCAGGGTGCCGGGCCGTTTCACATAGAAGAACCATGCAGCGAACCAGCCGATGAGAGCGACAGCGACCGAAGTGAACGCAAGGCCAAGCTCAGGACCCGCGGAGGCTGACTCCTGGAGGGGCTCGACCTGAGCCACGATGACGGTACCTGACGGAATTGTGGACGCGAAGACCGGCGCGAGGAAGTGCTCTATCTCGTTATGGCCGTGGAGGGCTGCCGGAATACCGACCCAGCCACCGACGACGGACAGTGTGGCGAGGACAACGAGGGGACCCAGCATGATCCAGGGGGATTCATGGACACCGTGAGCGTGGGCCTGGCCCTCATCATGTTCGTTCTCTCCAGCATGGGTTTGGCCGAGATCATGTTCGCTGAATCGCTCGGCGCCGAAAAAGGTTTTGTACCACAGGCGAAACATATAGAACGAGGTCAGGCCGGCGGTGACAAGACCTACAGCCCAGAGCAGCAGATGTCCTGCACTGAAGGTTCGGTAAAGGATTTCGTCCTTTGAGAAAAACCCAGCGAGTGGCGGTATGCCGGAGATCGCAAAAACGCCGGCACTCATCGTCCAGAATGTAACAGGAATGCGCTTGCGCAGACCGCCCATCTTGCGCATGTCCTGTTCGCCGGAAAGGGCATGAATCACAGAGCCGGCGGCGAGAAAGAGCAATGCCTTAAAGAAGGCGTGAGTCATCAGGTGGAAGATTGCCGCGGAGTACGCTGCGATGCCGCAAGCGAGAAACATGTATCCCAGCTGGGAGATTGTGGAGTAGGCGAGAACGCGCTTGATGTCGTGCTGCACCATGCCGATTGTGGCGGCAAACAGTGCCGTACACGCGCCGACAATGGCAACGACGCCGAGGGCGTACGGTGAGCGGTCGAACAGCATATGGGTGCGGCAGACGAGGTAAACGCCAGCCGTGACCATCGTCGCCGCGTGAATCAGCGCGGACACGGGTGTTGGGCCTTCCATCGCGTCCGGAAGCCAGACGTACAGCGGAATCTGTGCGGACTTGCCGGCGGCGCCAACGACCAGCAGCAGTGCGATTGCGGTTAGAAAGCCGCCCTGCATGGCCGGGTGCGCCTGGATCACGGCAAAGATACGCGTGAAGTCGAGCGTGCCGAAATGCCGGACGAGCAAAAACATGGCGAGCAGGAATCCGAAATCGCCGACACGATTGACGACGAATGCCTTGCGTCCGGCGGCATTGGCGGCGGGCTTCTGCCAGGAGAAGCCGATGAGCAGATACGACGCGAGACCGACACCCTCCCACCCGACGAAAAGCAGGAGGAAGTTCTGCGCCAGCACCAGCACCAGCATAAAGAACATGAACAGGTTCAGGTAGGCGAAAAAGCGCCAATAGCCTTCCTCATGCGCCATGTAGCCGATGGAGTAAAGATGGATGAGGAAGCCAACGCCGGTGATGACACCGAGCATGATGAGCGTGAGGTGGTCGACGGTGAGGGCGAAGCGGACGTCGAAGCCGGTGACGGCAATCCAGGGTCGGGAGTTTGCCGTGATGGCAAGCGTACCGGTCGAGAGCATGCTGTGCCACAGCCACGCGACAAGTGCGGCGGGAAGCGCTGTGAAGAGCAGTGCGATGCTCGCAACGCCGGCGCGCGGCAGTCTGCGGCCGATGAGGCCGTTGAGCACGAACCCGGAGAAGGGAAGCAGCGGGATGAACCAGAGCAGATGTTCGGGCATGTGACTTGATCGCTCCGGTCAGTTCTTCATCAGGTTGATCTGGTCGATGTCAAGCGTATGACGGGAACGGAAGACCGAGATAATGATCGCGAGGCCGACCGCAGCTTCAGCCGCGGCAACGACCATCACGAAGAAGACAAAGATCTGGCCCTGGACGGCGTGGCGCATGTGCGCAAACGCAACGAAGGTCAGGTTGACCGCGTTCAGCATAAGCTCGATCGACATAAAGACAGTGATGATATTGCGCTTGATAAGAAATGCGCCGATACCTATGCAAAAAAGGATCGCTGCCAGGATCAGGTAGTAGCTGATAGGGACCAAAGCGGCTTAGTTCTCCTTCCGCGCAAGAACGACTGCACCGAGGATGGCAACCAGGATAAGGACAGAGGTGACCTCAAAGGGCAACAGCAGGTCGGTGAAGAGGACCCGGCTGATCGATGCAATGTTTGAAACGCCGTTGTTCAGGCCGCCGCCCAAAAAGGCCACGCCGAGGGCCTGCTTCTCACGCAAAAAGATGTAGGTGAGCAGAGCGAATACGCCCAACACGCCGGGAATGCCCGCAAAATAGGCCGCCTTTGATCCACGCGTGCGAACTTCTTCCCCGGCGTTCAGCAGCATGATGACAAAGGTAAACAGAACCATGATGGCACCGGAGTACACGATCACCTGTGCCGCTGCAAGGAACTCAGCGCCCAGTGTCCAGTAAATAACCGCCAGCGACATCATAATGACCACGAGCGACAGAGCGGAGTTGATAGGGTGCCGCTGAAACAGCAGGTTCAGCGCTCCGACGACGCAGAGGAAGCCAAAGATGAGAAACAGGGCAAGTTGCATCGTTCCGACAGACCTTCGATCCAGGGTTGAACTGGTGGATTACGCTCGATTGTAGCGCGTGCGCTCCTGCGCAAAGCAAAGTACTAACCGTGGAATGCTAAAACAAGGCTCGTGATCAGAATGTTCAGCATGGCCATGGGCAAAAGGAACTTCCAGCCGAAAGCCATGAGCTGGTCGTAGCGGAAGCGGGGCAGGGTGGAGCGCACCCAGATGTACAGGAAAATGAAGGCAAAGATCTTGAGGACAAACCAGAAGATCGGCAGAAGCGCCATTTCTATAACTTGCAGCGTGTGCGGGCCGACATACGAGAAAAGATTGCCGAAAGGGCTGGAGGCTCCGCCAAAAAACATGAGGGTCGCGACACATGCAACGGTAATCATGTTGGCGTATTCGGCCATGAAAAACATCGCGAACTTCATGGAGGAATATTCGGTGTGGTAGCCGGCGACCAGCTCGGATTCGGCTTCAGGCAGATCGAATGGCGAGCGATTGGTTTCGGCATAAGCCGCCATAAGGTAGATGAAAAATCCTAGAAGCTGAAAACCACCCGCAACAACCCAGACGGTACCATGGGCGGTATGCTCGCGGGCCGGCCCTCCGAGGATGTTCCAGGACAGAGCCCCGTGCGCGCTCTGAGAATTGACGATATCGCGCAGGCGGAGAGACTGGGCGCGGAGCACGACGCCGACAAGAGAGAGGCCGAGCGCGAGTTCGTAGCTGACAATTTGGGCGGAAGCGCGCAGGGAGCCGAGCAGCGAATACTTGTTGTTGGAGGACCAGCCGGACAGCGCGATACCGTAGACGCCGATCGAGGTGATACCCAGAATGACGAGCAAGCCGATGTTCACGTCAGAAATCTCAAAAAGATCGACGCCGCGGTAGACAGTGAGTGAGCCAAACGGCACGACAGCGATGGAGACGAGCGCACATGCAAGCGCGATCATGGGCGAGATGACGAACAGCGGGCGCTCCACGGCGAGGGGCATCAGATCTTCTTTCAGGAAGAGCTTGATGCCGTCGGCCAGGGGCTGAAGCAGGCCGAAGGGGCCGGTACGGCTGGGTCCCCAGCGGTTTTGCATAAGGCCGATGAGCTTGCGCTCCAGCAGAACGGTATATGCGACCGACGTAAGCGTGATGAGCAACACGACCACGATTTTCACGATGGTAAGGACGAAGAAAATCTGGGTGTCGGAAAGGTGCATCGCGGCGGTAGGTCCTCAGGGTATGGCCGTAGTCTAAATGGTTCTACACGGACAGGATAGGGTGCGCCGAGTTAGCTGATGGTTTGGTTCAAATAAGGCGCCGACCCCTCCAGTTGAGACATCGGCACTCGAAGGGCGGGTCAGTCGGCAGGAATGCCGATAGGCTCGTGCGCATATTTCAGCTGAAGCTCGACCAGCTTGGGGGAGTAGCGCCCCAGGGTCCCGCTGGTAAACAGGTTGTCTTCGGCAGGCAGAACGAGATCGCGGCGGGCTTCGTCAATCTGGACAAGGCTGGCGGGGGCTTCGGGTGCGAGGTGCTGGTCGTTGCCGCTCAGCAGCTGCAGGCGAAGCAGGTCGTACCCCGGCACGACGCGCTGAATTTCATCCAGCACGGCAAAGGGGTCAAAAGGGCTGAGCTTGGGTTCCAGATTGTTTGCCGTAAGCCAGACCGCGTGGCGATCCGCTTCGCCGGACTGGACACCGCGCGTCTGGCCGAGGTCGGCACGCAGGCCGGTGCCGGTGCGCTTGCCGAAGGGAACCAGCTTGCGGATGTCAGCACCCATGCGGTCGGCGACGCGGACGATGAGCTCAAGGTCGGTGCGAACGCCGGCGCGGTCCGCTGCTTTTTTCACGAGCTGAAGGTCGCCATAGCTGTTGACGACGGAACCGGACTTCTCGTACAGGTTGGCGGCGGGAAGGATCACGTCGGCGAGGCGAGCAGTTTCGGTAAGGAACATCTCATGGATCACGACGAATGTGTCTTTGAGCGAGGCAGGATCGACGGAGTATCGGGCGACGGGATTGGCATTCGCGATATAAAGCGCGGCGAGGTTGCCGGTTTGAGCAGCGTCGAAGATTTCGAGCAGGTTTAGTCCAGGTTCAGTAGAGAGTTTGCCGCCATACTCTTCGTTGAAGGTGCTGGATGATCCGAGGGGCGCATAGCCCGGAAGAAGATCCGGTAGCAGACCCATGTCGGCCGCACCGTGGGCGTTTACGTAATCACCGATGAGCGCAAATTTCGCGTGGGGTAGGCAAAGCCCAAACTCAATGAGACGGCGCAGATCGCCGGCGCGAAGCTCCGAGCCAATAAGGATCAGGAGTTCCGGCTCAGCTTTGATTGTCTCGCGAAAGTCTCCAAGCTTCGCGGCATCATGAGCTGCGGCGCTTGCGGCGGCATCCTCCCCGGCAAGGTAGGCCGCAAGTGCGCCGTATCCGTAAGGCGCAACCTTTAGAAACGACTTGGCCTGGCGATGCAGCTTGATATGCGCATGGTTGGCAACGTAGAGCCTGGCACGATTCAAACGGACGTTGGTGCGGAGGTTCCATGCCGTGAGCGGCGCCTGGTTCGTGGGATCGCCACCGATGAGGAGGATGGCCCTGGCGGTTTCGTTGTCGTGCTGCGAGGCAAAGCGGTCGCGGTGATCGCGCAACGTGGCGGCAAGGGTGACGAAGTCGGCGGTGCGGTGGTGGTCGATGTTGTTGGTGCCGAGCACGGTACGGGCGAACTTCTGCAGCAGGTACGCTTCCTCGTTGGTAAGGCGATTGCCGCCGATCACGCCGATGCTTTTGCCACCGCGCTCGTCGCGGATCTGCTTCAGGCGGGTTCCAGCAAAGGCGAGCGCCTCGTCCCAGGTGACAGCCTTGAAGCTGCCGTCGGCTTGCTTCAGCATGGGCGCTGTGATGCGGTCTTCGCGGTTAGCGAAATCGAAGCCGTAGCGGCCCTTGTTGCAGAGAAAATCACCGTTGATGCCGCTTTTGTCACGGTTATCGCCGCGAACGATTTCGGAGCCGTCCGTTGTCGCACGCACACCCAGGGTGGTCTTGCAGCCGTCACCGCAGTGGGTGCAGACTGTCGCGACGTGGTTCATCTCCCACGGGCGGGTCTTGTAGCGATAGGTGTCGCTGGTCAGGGCACCCACGGGGCAAACGTCGATGCACATGCCGCACTCTTCGCAGTCCAGGTGGGCAAGGCCGTCATCCGACTGTGAAGCGGGAATGTTGGGCGCGATCACAGCGGAGGAGCCGCGGTTCTGAATGCCGAGCGCGTACACATCCATGCCTTCACCGCACATGCGGATGCAGCGATAGCAGAGGATGCAGCGTGGCCGGTCGAAGTAAACGGTGGGGGACCACTGCTGCTCTTCCCGGTGGTTCTTGGGCTCGGCATAGAACGATGAGGCCGCACCGTATTTAAAGGTCATGTCCTGCAGTTCGCACTGGCCGCCCGCGTCGCACACGGGGCAGTCGAGCGGATGATTGCCCAGGAGAAGTTGCAGCGTGGCCTTGCGCGCCTGCGCAATCTCCGGCGTCTCGCTCTGCACCACCATGCCTTCGGCAACCGGCGTGGTGCAGGCCGTCTGCAGCTTGGGCATTTTCTCGATTCGCACCACGCACATGCGGCAGGCCGCCTGCAGCGACAGGCCGGGGTAGTAGCAGAACGACGGAATCTGGACGCCCTGGGCCTTGCAGGCGTCGATGAGAAGCGTGCCGGCGGGTGCGGTAAGTGTCTGGCCGTCTACAGTAAAGGTAACGTCTGGCATGGGAATCCTTATGCAGCTACAAGTTCACGAGAGGCTTTGCGCGTAGGCGTCTTCTTCGTTCTGGCTTTCGGCAATTTAATGTCCAACCATTCCACGACAACGTAGTAGCCGGGAGGATTCGGGAACTCAGGGTCATTCTGCAGGTCAACGGTCGTCGTTGCCGAGGCGGGGGGCTCTTGTTCACCATCTTTCTTCATCCACTCGAGATGGGATTCCAGTGCGCCCGCGAGCCGCTCTCGGATTTTTGAAAGCGTCTTTGCAGTGGCGATGCAACCCGGAACGTCCGGTGAAAACCCGGAAAAATTTCTGCCGCCCCATTCATAAACCACTGGGTATTTCTTCGTCATCGCAAACCCGCCTGTACCAGAACGCTTTTCAAGGTCTTCGGTTGAACTTCGTCCGAGTCGTGCCCACAAAGCGTCACTTTTCCCGACTTCGTTGCATGCTCGTAATGATCGTGACCGCCTGTGGAGTAGCTGTATTCCCAGCCGTCCTTCTCAATGAGCTTGCGCAAGTCACGACGTTTCAAGGCTAATGGGCTGCGCCGACAAGTTCGTCGGTAGTGATGAAGTGCTTACTCGTCCGCTTGCCTTCGAGGTAGGCCTCGAACTCTGGGCGGAACTTCTTAAAGAATCCGATCATGGGCATGGCTGCAGCGTCGCCGAGGGGGCAAAACGTGCGGCCCAGCATGTTTTCGGCGAGGTATTGCATGTTGGTGATGTCTTTCAAGTTGCCACCACCGTCGTAAAAGCGCTGCATGGATTTCTTAATCCAGTCTGTGCCTTCGCGGCAGGGAATGCACCAGCCGCAACTCTCATGCTGGTAGAACTTGATCGTGCGTAGAGCGAACTCGACGATCGACACGGTTTCGTCGAGCACAACGATGCCACCCGACCCGAGCATGGTGCCAGCGTTGGCCATCTGGTCGAAATCGAGGCCGACCTCAAGCTCATCGGCGGTGAGGACGGGACACGACGAACCGCCGGGCACGACGGCCTTCAACTTCTTGCCACCCTTGACACCACCAGCGACGTCGTAAATGGCCTTTTTCAGGCTGTAGCCCATGGGGAGCTCGTATACTCCGGGGCGCTCAACCATGCCGCTGATGCCGAACAGGCGGGTGCCGCCATTGCGCTCTGAGCCGAGCTTCGCGTAGGCCTCGCCGCCCATCAGCAGGATGTGCGGCGCGCTGGCAATGGTTTCAGCGTTGTTGATGACGGTAGGCCCGCCGTACAGGCCGACGACGGCAGGGAAGGGCGGCTTGATGCGGGGAACGCCGCGCTTGCCTTCAAGCGACTCCATCAGGGCGGACTCTTCGCCAACTTCGTACGCGCCCGCGCCGGTCTGGGTGATGATGTCGAAGTCGACACCTTCCCGGCCGAAGATGTTTTTGCCGAGAATTCCCTTGGCGTAGCAGTCGGCAACGGCCTTTTCAACGATTTTGAGCAGGTAACGATACTCACCACGCAGGTAAATAAACCCCATCTTCGCGCCGATGGCAAGGCCGGCGATCATGGTGCCTTCAATCACGGCATGGGGATCGTGCAGAAAAATCACATGGTCTTTGCACGTGCCGGGCTCGGACTCGTCACCGTTAACTAGGACGTACTTGGGCTTCTCGCTCCGCTTGGGAACGAAGGACCACTTCATCCCGGTAGGAAAGCCGGCACCGCCGCGGCCGCGCAGACCGCTGGCCTTCATGGTGTCGATCACCCACTGGGGGCCGTTATCGATAGCCATTTGTGCGGCCTTGTAGCCGTCAAGCTCGAGATAGCGGTCGAGCTCTGCGGCCCCCTGGCCGAAGCGGCGGGAGATGACCTTGACTTCATCGGGATGGCTGACCAGTGTCGGCATTTACTTGATGTCCTGGCCGCGGCCTGCGGCGTAGTCGTCGAGAATCGCATCGACTTTATCGACGGTAAGGTTGTCGTGGAAATCGTAGTTGACCTGCATGGCGGGCGCCCAGCAGCAGGCGCCGATGCACTCGACTTCTTCGAGCGAGAAGAGGCCGTCGGGGGTGACGCCTTTGTGCCCGATGCCGAGCTTGTGCTTGCAGTGGTCCAGCAGTTCGAACCCGCCGCGCAGCATGCAGGAGATGTTGGTGCAGACCTGGATGTTGAACTTGCCGGCCGGCTTTGTGCGCAGCATGGAGTAATAGCTGAGCACGTTCCGCACGTCGAGCTCGAGCAGGTTCAGCCGCTGCGCGATTTCAGTCACTGCGGCGTCGGACACATAGCCAAGGTCGTCCTGCGCATAGAGCAGCATCGGTACCAGCGCGGAGCGTGGAACCGGGTAAATGGTGACCAGTTTGTCGAAGCGCGCGGCGGTTGCCGGCGTAAAAATGCTTTCACTGACCGTGCTCACACAGCGATTATCTCTCGACAGAGGCGTTCTGCGGCAAGGTCCATCTCATCTTCCGTGTCGCCCACGATGGCACAGCCGTTTACCGTCAGCTGGAAAGGCACTTCATGGCTGTCATCGACACGCATGGATGTGGGCGTGAACCGCAAAACGTGGCTGCCGTAACGGAGTGAGATCTCCCGCTCAGACACCTCGATGACCGCGTGCTGCTCTCGGCCAAGGGAATGAACGGCAGCGTACGAGCGTAAGACCCCGGCCCAGGAACTCCAAAGCTCACGGTGAAGCTGGTCGGTCATTCCCATTGTGGGCGATCCAGTCATGGGCTAAGAAACCTGCGGCTCGTTCGGGCTTGGGTGCGGCTGGGCCGCCTCTGCCGGATCGTCCGTAAGGAACTCCCACGTCTGAAAGCAGCTGTGAACGCCAGAGGCGACAGTGACAAGATCGCACACGAAGTCCTCTGACGTGAGCTCTCGTACATTGCGCTTTACACCCATGCGAACATTCCACACGTCGGATACCACTTCCGGCACAGGTGTGAGCAGCCGCATTCCCTTGGCAAACAGCAAGCGGCCAAGCGCGACTGCGTCGCCCACAGTACCGGAGGTGAAGCTCAGCTGGAACGCACGTGTCACCTCGGTGTTGTACTGCTGCTCAACCAGCATCGCCACACGGGCAGCGTTCGAAGCACGATGACGTTCCAGTTCCGACTGGATATTGACCGGTGCAGGCATCTCTACTTCAGTCCCGCGCCGCCGCTCGTCGCCATGGTGAGAAGCTCCTTCAGAAAGTCCGGCTGGGACTGACCGCTGAATGTGTATTCATCGGGTCCACCTGCGATGGCATACGTCTGTGCCGGAGAGGTCTGCATCGCCGGAACGATCTGCAGGGTGCGGTGGTGGACTTTGGCCGCGAGAACGGGCAGATTGGCCTTATAGAGTTGCAGCATGCTGCTGCCCTTTTCCACACTCAACTGATCGGCCGCCCTGGCAATCTCGTTGAATCCCTGGACGGCGGCTTTGAGCTTGGTTTCAAGCACTGTCAACGCCTGCTTGTCGAAATCATCGTCTGTTTCCGTCGCAAGACGGTGGGCTTCGTCGGCGTCGAGCTTGCCCTGCATCTGTTCTGCGAGTTGCTTGCCGAGCTGTTCGCTTTTCGGGTCCTGCTGGTCTGCCATGCCGTGCTCCTTTGCGTTTCCAGGCATTGGATGCACGGCTCGGCAGAACGGTCTAGCGATCGATCTCGCCCAGAACGATGTCGATCGAGCCGATAACGGCGACGACATCGCCAAGGAGTTTGCCTTTGCACATCGTCTCCAGCGCCTGCAGAGTAGCGAAGCTGGGATTGCGCATGTGGCAGCGCAACGGTTTGGCGGTGCCGTCGGAGACGATGTAATACCCCATCAGGCCGCGGGGGGATTCGATGGTCTGGAAGACCTCGCCGGCCGGGACAGCAAATCCTTCGGTCACGATCTTGAAGTGGTGGATCAGCGACTCCATCTGCGTCTTCATCTGCTCGCGGTCCGGCAGCACGACCTTTGGGGCGTCGGCGGTAATGGGTCCGTCCGGCATGCGGTCGAGCGCCTGCTGGCAAATTTTGACCGACTCGTACATCTCTTCCATGCGGACGGTGAAGCGCGCCCAAGTATCGCCGACTGGGCTGGTGGGCACCTTGAATTGGTACTTCTCGTAGCCGGAGTAGGGCATATCGCGGCGCATGTCCCAATCGACACCCGAGGCGCGGAGCGGCGGACCGCTGACGCCGAGGGCGATGGCATCTGCCGCGGACAGGGGACCAACGCCTTTGAGACGCGACACCCAAATGGGATTGCCGGCGAGCAGCGATTCGTACTCGTGAATCTTGCTCGGCATGATCTTGAGAAAGTTACGGACCTTGGGCCAAAAGTCGAGTGGAGGCTCCATACTGACGCCACCCACGCGGAAGTAGCTGGCCATCATGCGCTGTCCACTCAGCATTTCAAAGATGCGGAGGATTTCTTCGCGCTCGCGGAAGCAGTAGAGGAATACCGTCAAGGCACCGATATCCATGGCGTGCGTGCCGAGCCAAACAAGGTGCGACTGGATGCGGGTAAGCTCGTTCATTAGAACCCGCAGGGTCTGCGCGCGGTCCGGGATTTGAAGTTCAAGCAGACGTTCGACCCCAAGCACGTAGCAAAGCTCGTTCGACATGGGCGACAAGTAGTCGATGCGGTCCGTCATGGGGACAATCTGCTGATAGAACTTGGCTTCGCAGGTCTTCTCGACGCCGGTGTGCAGGTAGCCGATATCGGGCGCCAGGGAAACGACAGTTTCGCCATCGATCTCAAGCACAAGGCGAAGCACACCATGGGTGGACGGGTGTTGTGGGCCCATGTTGAGCACCATGGTCTGCTCGCCGCCAGGGTCCTGCGAATGCTTCTGCGCGTCGCGGACGACATCGTCAATGCCGGGGATGAGAAGTTCGGGGGGAGCGATGGTGGCCATGGTTGCCTCTCTGAAGCGGGTTAGCGATAGCCTTCGACGGGGTAGTCCTTACGCAACGGGTGCCCGGTCCAGTCCGTAGGCATCATGATGCGGGTCAGATTCGGATGACCGGCGAAACGAATGCCGAACAGGTCAAAGACTTCGCGCTCGTAGAAGTTGGCGGACGGGAAGACGGGCGTAACGGTATCGACCGAGGGATCGTCGCCGGAGAGCATGACGGCAATACGCATCAGTTGCCGTGTCGCCATGTTCAAGACGTGATAGCTGACCTGAAAGCGGGGCTCGCCCGGGTACCAGTCGACTGCCGTGACATCCATCAGAAAGGTGTAGCCGGCAAACTTAACAGCTTCCGCCGCGGCCACGATGCTGGCCGAAGAGACAGTAATGGTGAGTTCGTTGCGATCCCACTTCATACGCTCGGCGAGCGTGTGCAGGGCAGCAACGGCGGGGTTGCCGGGAATCGCTTTTTCAATTGCTTCAGGGGAAAGCAGAGCCGGGGTCATGAAGTCCTTACAGGTTAGAGATCTGCCTTGTCGTTGGACCAGTCGAGGATGCCCTTCTTCCAGACGTAAAAAAGACCGACAGCGACGAAACCGAGGTAAACGAACATCTCCCAAAAGCCGAAGAAGCGGGAGCCTGTGATGGCGGGCAGTTGGCGAAAGATCACCGCCCACGGCAGCATGAAGACGGCCTCGACGTCAAACAGGATGAACAACATCGCCACCATGTAGAACCGCACAGAAAAGCGGCCACGGGCGTCACCGATGGGCAGCATGCCGCACTCGTACGCTCCGGCTTTTACCTTGCTCTGCTTGCGCTTGCCAATAAAATACGATGCGCCGACCATGCCGCAGGCCATGCCGATGGCAACCAGCACCTGCAAGGCAAGCGGGATGTAGTTCCAGGTATAGGGGTGAGCGGTGTTCAAGGCGTCTCCGTCCGGTGCTTCCATCTGATTCTAGGCTGGCGGATGCTGGCGTGTCACATCGGTGGCAGTGAAATGTGCGCTCAGCGAAACAGGCCGGTGTACCAGTCGAGGATGGCGGGGCCCAGGATGGCGACAACGAGGCCACCGGCAGCGAGAAAGGTGCCAAACGGAAGGCGGGTTGCGCCGGTTGCGCGCCGGCGGACGAGCAGAACCACGGCGGCGGCGGTGGCAAGAGCGATCCCGACGACAAACGCGAGCAGCCCCTGACCGAAGCCGAGAAACGCTCCCAGCAGGGCGAGCATCTTCGCGTCACCGCCACCGATTCCCCGGCGTTTGCGAAGAAGGCTGTAGAGCGCGCCGATACCCCAGAGCAGCAGCCACCCGGCGAGTGCAGCGCCGAAGCGGCGGGCGATGAAAACTTCTTCCGGCGTGAAAAAGGTTTTGACCGCCACCGACGGGACAAAAAAGGATTCAGTCGCGGCAAAGAACAGGCCCACGCAAAGGCCACCGATCGTGAACTCGTTGGGCAGCAGGCCGGTCTGCCAGTCCATTACCGCCAGGCCGAGCAGCAGGAAACCAAGACAGGCAAGGCTGGTGGCGTGTGCGAATGCACTCAGCAAAACATCTGCGCCCAGCCCGGAGGCAGAGAGCAGGCGAGCGGGCGCAGTGAAGCACAGGGCAAACCACAGGGCCAGGGCGAGTTCGACAAGCGGGTACTGCCACGAAATCCGCGCGCCGCAGTCGCGGCAGCGGCCCCGCAGCAGCGCAAAGCTCAGTAGCGGAATGTTATCGGACCAGCGGAGCGGATGAGAGCAGGCAGAACAGTGCGAGCCGGGGGATACGATGGATTCGTCCGCAGGCAGGCGCAGGATGCACACGTTAAGAAAGCTGCCAAACAGCAGACCGGCAACAGCGGCAAGGATCACGATCAAAACGGCTGGGCCCACTCAATGCAGTATAGAAGGCACTTTGATGACGCGGGTGCCTGTGCCGCTATGGCCGATTGTCGCCCGCTTCTGTTCCTGACGTGAATCGGCGTGAATGCCGCGCTTGCGGTGCAGGGCCGAAAAGGCGTACAACAGACTTACACGGGAAAGGAGGATGATCCAGCCTATGAAATCTGATTGTAGTTTATGTGGTTCAACAGTACGTGAGGTGACTGAGGCTTAGAGCGTCCGCTCTAGACCTGGCATTTCGCCGAAAGCACGATCATCGGCAATCTCCGCCGAGGCCCTCCGAAAGAGTGGACGCCTCAGGTCAATCTCAACAGTTCACCGAAGTTTGAAGGCCCACTCGCAAGAGTGGGCCTTCAACTTTTCCGGGACAAATAACCACGGTGCGTCATCCCACCTTTATTCCACCGCCGTCCCGACCTTTGCCCCCACCGCATACCCGATCATCGACAGCGGCACCCACGTCCCCACCAGAATCCCATCCCCGCCCATCAAACCGCTGTTTCGGTCGATAGAAAAGAACGTCCGCCACAACTTGTCCACCGCCCCACACCCGTCGCAGAGCCCCGCGCCCGTCGGTAGATCCAGCACGTACACGCACACGATCGCGAACACGACCATGCCGGAGATCCACACGTTTCCGGCGATGGCATCCGTTCGCACCCGCCCCGCCACAAATCCCGCCACCATCGGCACCAGAAACACCGCCAGGGTGCACAGCAGCTTGGGTGCGGCGCTCTCAGGATCGGGTTTCGCCAGCCCGATCGCCTCCACGACCAGCGCCATCACCACCACCGCAAGCACTGTGTGCAACACAAACCAGCCCGCCTCCTGCACAAGCTGGTTGGTCGTCTTGTTTCCGCGTATTTCCACCGCTTCCATGCCACTACCTTAGCCGCTCCCTTTCCAATCGCAAAGCACTCTCTACGCGATAATGAATCCATGTTGTTCGAAGGTGTACACGTTCCGCTCACCACGCCGTTCTACCCTGACGGCCGTGTTTACCTGCGCAAGCTCGAACACAACGTTCGCCGCCTTTCGCTCACGCCCGTCAGCGGCCTTATCGCCCTTGGCCCCGACAGCGAGAACAGCAGCCTTTCCACTGAAGAGAAGCGCAGCGTGCTCACCACCGTTGCCGCTACCGCCGCACCGGAAAAAGTCCTCGTCGCCGGCATCGCCGAAGCCGGCGTCCGTCCCGCGCTCGATCTCGCCGCCCACGCCGCCGCCCACCACTTCGACGCCATCCTGCTTACCGCACCCGCGGCGGACGGTATGTCCTTTTGGCGCAGCGGCACGCAAGCAGCCGAACCCACAGCCGAACTCCTTACCTGGTTCCGCAGCATCGCCGACCGGTGCCCCCTGCCCGTCCTCCTCGCCAGCCACGCCGCCGGCCACGAACTCCCCATCGACAGCATTGCCGCTCTCGCCGAACACCCCAACATCCTCGGCCTGCTTGAGCAATCCACCCATCTCGGCCGCATCGCCGCCGTCAAAGCTGCCACCACCCACATCCAGCGCACAGCCACCACCACCATCACCTTTACCGCCGCCACCGGCCGCATGCTGCAGCCGCCAGCCGTCGACAACCCCGCCGCTTCGGGTGCTCTCGTGAGCGCAGCCTCTCTCGCCGGCGGCGGCACCGCCCTTGCCGTCGCGCCCGCCGCACCGGCTCTCAAAACCCGCTCGAAGCAGGTTGGCTTTCAGCTTTTCTGGTCCCATGCCGCCGACAGCACAGCAGCCTTCCACGCTGGTGTCGCCGCTCTTGCGCCTTCCGTTGCAGCCTCTATTCCCGGTGCTGTCTTTGAGATCTGGGCCGCCTACAAAGACGGCGACACCGCCCTCATGCGTGAGAAAGAACATCGCGTAGCCGCCGCCGAACCGTATCTGCTGCAGCAGGGAACTGCCGCGATTAAGGTTGCCGCCGAACTCAGCGGCTACTTTGGCGGCCGCCCTCGCTTACCCCAGTTGCCATCCACCGCCGACGTTCAAGCCCACACCGCCATGCTGCTCGACGGCATGCGGAGCTAAACCAAAAGCCTCCACCCTTCGTGCTGCGAGGGTGCAACGCAGTGGCCGCGCCGTCGCCCTGAAAAATCAGCCCTATCGCCGGGCAGCGACACCCAGATCGCTCAACCTGGCCTTCGCCGTGACCGCCTCCGGCGAGTTCGGGTATCGCGCCACCAGCGACTTCAACTCCCGCACGCCCGCATCCGTCTGCTTCAATCCCAACAGCGCCTGCCCCTTGCGCAACTGTGCCGCAGGGATCTTCGCATTCCCGGCATAACCCTCGATCACCCTGTCGTACTGCTTCGTCGCCGGTCCATAATCCCGCGTCTTGAACAGCATCTCGCCAAGATAAAAGTGCGCGTTCCCCGCCAATGTGTCGTCAGGGTAAAACCGGATCACATCCTGAAATTCCGCCTGCGCCAGCTTGTATTTCGCCCCGTTGTAGTCCCCCACCGCCGTCTGATACAGGTCCGTCACCGGCGGCGCACCTCCCGCCGCAGCCGGACTTCCGCCGCCCGCTGCAACCGCGTCCGTCGCATCCTGCGGAAATCCCGGTGGCGGTGTATTCGCCCGTGCGCCGCGCTGTGGCCTTCCCGCTGGCGCAGTTGGAACCGCCTCCGCTGGGAAGCCCGCGGGCGCAGAGGTCACAGGTGCGGACGATGGAGCCGCCGACGCTGCACCGGAGTCGATCCGCGCACCGATGCTCTGCTGCGCATTCTGCACCTCCGCCAGCGTCTTCTCCATGCGCTGCAGCCGTGCCTTCAACTCGTCCAGGCTGTCATTCAGGCTTTGCACCTGCCCGCCTACCTGGTCCAGCTTCGTCCCCTGCGCCTCACCAGCCGCGCCCAACTTGCCCTGCAATCCCTGCACCGTCACGCTCATACGGTTCACGGAATCCGCCGTCTGCTGAACTAAATCCTTCAACACGCCCGCGCGCTCGTCGTTCGACTGCTGCAGGCGCGCCACCGCATCCTGTAGTTGCTGGATCTGCACCTGCAGCTGCACCATCTCCTTACTTACCGCAAACGCCCGAGGCACCGGCACCAGCAGCACCACGGCCAACGCAACGCCGCGCATCAGCCCGCGAACAGGAAGCAAAGCGGGAAGGGAACTAGCCATAACACTCCTCGTAATAACGGCAAATGAGTAACTAGCGCGGTAAGTCAAATCGGTTAATTAAATTGTCTAAATCGTAATAGGCAGGATATCCAGACTCAGACACAATCTGAGTCTGGATATCTATCGAAGACTTTACCGGTCCAGATTAAACTGCGCCCGTCGATTTTCCTGATAACACGCTTCCGTCGCTTCCGTGCAGAACTGCTTTTCCTTCCCGTAACTCACGACGCGAACCCGGCTCGACGATACCCCTGCCGTCACCAGCGCCTGTTTCACAGTATTCGCCCGATTCTCGCCAAGCGCCAGGTTGTACTCCGCCGACCCACGCTCGTCGCAGTACCCGCCGATCGTGATCCGCACGGCTGGATGGGACACCAGGTAACTCGCCGCCGCCGCGGAGCTCGTCTGCGCCGTGCCATCCAGGTCGAAGCTGTCGTACCCGAAATACACATCCCGTACCGCCGCGTGGAATGCCGCATCCGTCCCGGCATCGCCCAGGTTTGAACTTGCGCCGGTGTCCCCCGTTGGCGCTGCCGCAACACGCACGGTCACACGCACGTTGGCGTCCATCGTGCCGCCATCGCCCTTCGCCACCAGGTGAAAATTTGTTGACGCCGACGGTGTAACCGTCTGCGTCCCGCTCAGGTTCACGGTGCCGATGCCGTCGATTGACACCGCCGTTGCATTCGTCGTCCGCCAGTTCAACACCACACTCTGCCCCAGGTCGATCGCCGGCGGATCGGCTGAAATCGTTGCCGTCGGCGCGTCCACCGTCGTCGCCGGCGCAAGCGGCGGCGCGGGCACATCGTGCCGGTGCTTGCATCCCGCTATGCTCCCAGCCAGCAGCACAGCCGCCAGCGCAACTCCACCCCGCCGCACATCCCAAACGTTCCAACTCATGCCATATCCTCCCGATCCTTCACACATGCTTACGATGCACACGTCACCGCAACTCCTGCCTGCACCCTACCGAAAGCTCCAGTTCGGCATGTCCCCGGTCACCAGTTTGTGCTTGCCGGTTCCGTCCGCAAGCATCGTCCACACCTGTCCGCGCGCACCGCTGCCCACCGCAAACGCAATGTGCCGCCCATCCGGCGACCACGTCGGAAAGTCGCACTGGCCCAGTCCGTTCGTCAGTTGAATCCACTTCTTTGTCGCGGCTTCCATCACGTAAATGTCTTGTCCGCCCGGCGCGCCCGGCCCATATTTCCGGTTCCACGCAAACGCCAAAAACTGCCCGCTCGGCGACCACGACACACTCGTCGCGTACCCACCATCCGTCATCCGCTGCACGCCCGCGCCGTCCGCATCCATCGTGTACAACTGCGGCAACCCGGTGCGCCCGCTGATCCACGCGATCTGCGATCCCGTCTTCGGGTTCCACGTGGGCGACACATCCGGCCCGCGATTGCTCGTCACCCGCCGCGCTCCGTTCCCGCTCGCATCGCCGACATAGATTTCCGGATCGCCCGACTTACTCGAAGACCACGCCAACTGTCCCTCCGTGGACCATGCCGGCGTGATGTTTGTTCCATCCTGCACCGCGAAATTTACGATCCGACCCAGTAGCAGTGAGTACATCTTGATCTGAAATCCATACTTATCCAGGTACGCAAATGCAATGCGCGAGTTATCCGGACTTACCCTCGGACTCAGCGCAATCCCGCCCAGGTGTGTCACCGCATGCGGGTTGGCGCCGTCATAGTCCATGGCCCAGATTTCCTTCACGCCTCCTCCGGCGTGGATGTAATAAATCTTGGTCTCCGCAATGCCCGCAATCCCGCCGCCCAGCCGCAAAATAATCTCATCCGCAAACCGGTGCGCCATGGTTCGCGCTGCCGCATCGTCCGCCACATCCGTGTACTGCTTTCCAATTACCTGCGGATATTGCGCATTGTGCGTGTCGAAGACATACGCGTTCACCACCGCCTTGCCGCCCTGCGCCGCAAACGATCCGAACGCCACATACGCCGCCGCCGCCGCACCGCCGCTCCACGCCGCCAGGTTGATCTGCTTCGGCCCCTCCGGCTCCACCTGCGGCTGCATGCTCTTCGCCACCACGTCGAACACACCGGCGTTCCTTAAATCGCTGTCCAGCACCGCATCGAACGTCTGCTTCAGCGGCGCGGCATCCCCACTCCCGGCGTGGAATCCCGCCGCCGCAATCCGCACCCGGTCCGCACCCCGGCCCTTCTCGATCCCGGTCGACACACTATCCTGCGCCCACGCCGCGCCCGCCACGGCCAGCACCACACCCACACACCACCACGTCCACACACGAATCCGCATCACTGCCATGGTAGACGCACCACCCCTCCACACCGCAACTTGACCGCTGCCCGAACGTACCCGCGCCGCCACCCGCAGGTCACAAATCTATTGCGCTGCCGGCTCAAAGTAGTACTGCACGTCGATGTAGCTCCCGCTGTACGCCTGCGGCAGCGGCCCCAGCGTGTCGATCCGCTCCAGTGCCCGCACCGCGCTTTGGTCCAGCGCCCGGTCTCCGCTGCTCTGCACGATCCGCACATCCCCCGGCACACCCTGCCGGTCAATCCGAAACGTCAGATACACCCGCAGACCCTGCGCCTTTGCGTCCAGTGTCTGCGTCGACCACTGCTGCGAAATCTTCTGGTTCATTGCCCGCACGTAATACCCGAACCGCGCCCCAAAGCTCTGGTCCGTCACGTTGATCGCACTCGTTCCCACCGCGTTCTTCACCGCCTGCATCGCGATCCGCACACCGCCGCTCTCCCCGCTCGTCACCCGGTTTGGCGGATTCTTCGGCGGGGGCACAACCTTCGGCGACGAATACACGGGCTGCGGCGCGGCCTTGCGCGGCGGCACCTTCTCTGGCACTGGCACGGCCTTTGGCTCCGGCGGCGGTGTCACTGCCGCTTTTTTCTCTGGCGGTGCCACGCTCGGCGTCTCGCTTGCCAGCACATTATCCGCCCGCGGCTGCACTCGCGGCGGCAACGGCAGGGAACTCACCATCGTCGCCTGCACCGCACCCGCCTGTGCTGTGGTATCGCCCCATTTCGCTTCGTGACGTCCGCTCCACCATCCCGCCCCGGCAATCCCGCCAAACACGATGGCGTGCAGCACCAAAGCGGCCGCAACGTCCCGCGTCCCCGTCCACTTCCGCACCGCACCGCGTTCGCTCACCACCGGCATCGCACGTCGCCTCTATCTGCTCTCGTACGGCCGGGTCACAATGGAGATATTCGTCACGCCACCTCGCTTGACCGCATCCATCACGTTTGCAATCGCCTCAAACGGCACCTTGCCGTCCGCCCGCAGATAGATCACCTTTTTCGCCTTGTCGCCACTCTCTGCCTGCAGCAGGGCGGGCAAGGCGTTAATGTTCACCGGCTTGTCCTGCAAAAACACCCGCTGCTCCGCGTCGATGGTCACCACCGTCCGCTCGTCCGTAAGCTGGTTCACGCTCCTCGTCTGCGGCACCGCGATCTCAATCCCGCTCTGCAGCACCGGCGCGGTCAGCATAAAGATCAGCAAGAGCACCAGCACCACATCCACCAGCGGCGTAATGTTGATCTCCGCCAGCGAAGTCTGCGTCCGCCCCCCGCTGCTGAACGCCATCGTCTACTCCTCGCCCCGAAAGCGTTCGCTCGCCCGTTCTACCGCCGTTGCGACACGCGCCGGGCTCATCGCCGCGGCATTCTCGATCGCATTCAGCAACTCGCGTCCAAAGTCGTCCATCCGCGCCCCAAACTGCCGAATGTTCGCCGTCAACTGGTTGTACCCCACCACCGCCGGAATCGCTACCACCAGTCCCGCCGCCGTCGTAATCAACGCCTCACTGATACCCGGAGCCACCGCCCGCAGCGTCGCCGCCCCCTGCGTTCCCAGCCCGTGAAACGCGTCGATAATCCCCAGCACCGTCCCCAGCAGCCCGATGAACGGCGCAATCGCCGCAATCGTTGCCAGCCATGTCAGCCGGGTCTCCAACTCGGTCAGCGCCTCGCTGCTCGCGATGTTCGCCGCTCGCTCAATTGCCTGCGGACTCCGTGGCATGCCCCGTCCACCGCTCTGCCGCCCGTACTCCTCCACCATCTCCAAAAACACCTGCACCAGCGGCGACGGCCGAAACTGGTCCGCCACTGTCGCCATCTCGCTCAGCCGCGAGCTCTTCCGGAACTGCCGCAAGAACCGTACATTCTGCGCAGCCGCCCGCCGAAACTGCAGAAACTTGCCGATCATGATCGTCCAGCTGAACATGCTCATCGCCGCCAGCAGGGCCAAAACCACCAGCGCCGTCGGCCCGCTGTTGTGCAGCATCTCGCCCAGCCCGCTACCCGCCGCATGCACCGGCACCGCCGCCCCACCCGGCCCCGCATCCTCCTGCAATAGCACGCCCAACACCGTCATCACCATCATCACGAATCAGTGTAGACGACGCCCGCCGCCGAAGCGTCTCGCATGCTCCCCGCACCAGCGCCCATCGGCGCAGACGACCGCCTCCCACACCCGCCCTCTACACTGAAAGACGAATGGCCGCGGACCCTTCCAAGTCGACAGCAGAGCACCTTCTTGCAGCGACGCCTCACCCCACCCAAACGCCGCCACGCACCGCGCCCACCTTTTACGTCACCGGTCCGCAGCCGGTTCGCCCCGCCGCCGTCCTGCTCGCTCTCCTGATTGCTGCAGCGGCACTTTCCGTCGGCGGTTTCGCCCTGAATCACAGCAGAAACAGTCGCCACGCCGGCAACGCCTACACCGACACTCAATCTGCCGCCAGCGACGCCGACGACGACAAGGACGACGATCCGTCCAAAGTCGACACCATCTATCTCGGCGACCCCGCCGACGCGCCGGAACCGGCAACCCGGCATCGTCGCAGTCACGTCGGCAGCGTCCACCCCACGATCCTCATTCGCCTTCCCCGCTCAGGTCCCCTGGTCGGAACGGTCCCCAACAGCCCCGCCGGCCACCTGCTCTATGCGTGGCTCGCCGCCTTCAACCAGGCCAGCGAGCCCGCGCTCAAGCAAGCCCTGCCCGGCCTCACGCCCGCTTCGGCGGCCTCCGCACAAATGGAGCTCCAGCGGCAGACGGGCGGCTTCAACCTCCTCTCCGCAAAAGAAGTCGAACCCGGTCTCCTCGTCTTCCGCCTTCGCGATCAGACCCCCAACGGCACCGAAGCCCTCGGCACCCTGCACATGCTGCCCGACGCCAGCCCGCCCGCCATCGCCACGTTCAGCCTGCGCGCCGTCGCCTCGCCGGACCAGAGCAGCACGCCCACGCCGCCAGCGCCGAACGCCCCCTGACCCGCCCGCATACCCACCGCACCGGCGTACGGCAGCACCTGTTATCCACCCAGGTGCAAATCACACATCCTCGCTCCCCCTCCGTCACGCCGCCGTGCTATCCTCCACGCGAAGAGAAGGCAAAGAAAGGCCACTCGCGTGCTCCTCGAACTCCGCGCCGAAAATTACGCCATCCTCGACCACGCCGTGGCCAGCTTCGGCCCCGGCCTCAACCTGCTCACCGGCGAAACCGGGGCGGGCAAG
Source organism: uncultured Terriglobus sp. (assembly GCA_964244665.1). Classification (GTDB taxonomy): domain Bacteria; phylum Acidobacteriota; class Terriglobia; order Terriglobales; family Acidobacteriaceae; genus Terriglobus. Next base: position 41,435 of record CAXTJO010000010.1, on the reverse strand, counting down.
TCCATCCTCGTCGACGCCCTCGCCCTCCTCCTCGGCGGCCGTGCCGCGTCGGACGTCGTCCGCCACGGCGCGGAAAAGGCCGTCGTCTCCTGCGTCTTTGAAAGCACCCCGGGCGCGGAAGCCGTCCTTGAAACCAACGGCATCGACGCGGAGGGCAACGAAATACTTCTCCGCCGCGAGGTCAGCTCCGCCGGCAAGGGCCGCGTCTTTATCAACAACCAGCCCGCCACCGTCGGTGTCCTTCGCCAGCTCGCGCCCGAACTCGCCCTCGTCCACGCACAGCACGAAACCATGGGCAGCTTCGACCAGGCCCAGCAGCGCGGCCTCCTCGACCGCTTCGCCGGCATCTCGCAAAGCGCACCCACCCGCGAAGCCGCTACCCGCATCCGCGAACGCCTGCTCAGCAAGAAACAACTCGAAAAAGAGCAAACCTCCGAAACCGTCCACACCGCCTATGTCCTTTGGCGCGAGGCCCGCGAAGCCCTCGACCGCCTCTCCGTCGACGAGCAGGAGCGCCTCCGCATGGTCGACCTCTGGAGCTTCCAGCGCTCTGAAATCGCCGATGCCGCCATCACCTCCGACCATGAAGACGAAGACCTCGAAGCCGAAAAACGCATCCTCGGCAACGCCGAAAAACTTTACGCCGCCGCCATGGGTGCCAACGACCAGCTCTACGAAAACGAAGCCGCCGCCGCTACAACCCTCACCGCCGCCCAGCGCCATCTAGACGAGCTCGCCCGCTACGACCCCACCTTTGCCGAAGCCGCCTCACAGATCGCCAACGCCCGCGCCGCCGTCGAAGACGTTTCCGCCACCGTCCGCGACTACGCCAGCTCCATCAACGCCTCCCCCGAGCGCCTCGACACCATCGAAGACCGCCTCGCCGCCCTCGACAAGCTCAAGCGCAAATACGGCCGCACCCTCCTTGAAGTCCTCCAGTTTGGGGAGCAGGCGGCATCGCAGCTTGCCGAAATCGAGAACCGCGACGCCGCCCTCGCCGCCGCCCGCCAGCGCGTCGCCGAAACCGAGCACATCTATACCTGCGTCGCGCAAGACCTCACAGAGGCCCGCACCTCCGCCGCCCGCAAGCTTGAAAAACTCGCCGAGCAGCAGATTAACGATCTCGCCATGCACGTCCAGTTCCGCGTGGAGGTCGCCCCGCAAAAAGAACAGCAGTTCTGGACCGCCCACGGCTGGGACCACGTCGAATGCCTTATCGCCACCAACACCGGCGAACCCATGAAGCCCCTTGAAGAGATTGCCAGCGGCGGCGAAATGTCTCGCGTCATGCTAGCGCTCAAAGTCTCCGTCGAAGAGGGAACCGGCAAGCTCAACCGCCGCATCGCCCTCCCCCGCACCCTCGTCTTCGACGAAATCGATATCGGCATCGGTGGCCGCGCCGCGGAAGCCGTCGGCCAAAAGCTCAAGGCTCTCGCCGCCCATCAGCAGGTCCTCTGCGTCACCCACCTGCCCCAGATCGCCGCCTTCGGTAGCCAACATTTCCTTATCAGCAAAACGGAAAAGGGCGGCCGCACCCGCACGGAAATCCGCCGGCTCCCCGAGGAAGAACGCCCCACGGAAATCGCCCGCATGCTTTCCGGCGCCACCGTCACGGAGACCAGCCTTCGCCACGCCGAACAGATGCTGAAAGCCAGCCGTTAAGAACGTGTTCGCAACACAATTCAGACCCTGTTCTCGACATATTTTTTAATGAGAAAACAGCATTGTTATTGAGAATAAACTTTGCCGAATTGCGAAATTCAGGGCAAATCCGCGCTAGTCTTGATCTCGGAGCCGAACAGGCCAAAAGGGAGATTCACTCATGTCCGACATCAAGAAATGCGCTCACAGCCGTTGTAGCTGCACCGTCACCGACAGCAAGAAGTACTGCTGCGAAACCTGCGAAACGTCCGCCGGGACCGGCACCGAGACCATCGCGTGCGACTGCCCCCATAACTCCTGCGCAGGCCACCTGTAGATCGCACGCAACCGCCCACGGAAGCCCGCGCCGGCAGCGTGGGCTTTTCTGTTTGCACTTACCCCAGGCATTCCACGTCATACGCCAGGGCCGCCCACCGTTCCGGCAGCGCCTCCACCAGTGGTGCCCTCCCTTTCAGCCCGGTCAGGCATCGCCGCCGATACTCCACACCCTCCGCCGCCTGCACCGCCGCCTCCATCCGCGCCACCTCCCACAGTGCCCGCGCCACCAGCCGGAACTCCCGGCACACCTCGCATCGGTTCAGCTCCATCGCGGCCCACGTATCCACCACTTCCGGCACGCGCCGAGGCACAAACTCGTACCGTCGAAGAAATACCCCCTCCGCCTCCGCAAACAGAAACCCGAACCCCCACAAGCGCAGACACGCACCGCACTGCAGCACCCGCGTGTACTGCGTGCATCCCGTCACCCCTGCCGGTGCCGGCAGCCGTGCAAAACCCTGCTCCACCAGCAGGTTTCCCGCCGACCGGCGTACATCCTGCCCCCACAGCCAGCACTGCACGTGCAGCAACTGCGCCCCACGCTTCTGCAAGGTCGCCGGCAGCCCTCGCCGCGCACCTATGGCGTCACCGCCATCTGCTCCTCGAACAGCGCCGCAAACGGGTCCGCGAAGCCCACCCACAGCTCCGGCCCGCACAGCATCTCCTCGTCTGAAAGCAGCGCACCGTTCAGCCGCAGCTCAATCGCCGCCCGGTCCATCCCCATCCCGATGAAGACGACCTCCTGCCGCCGGTCTCCATACGGCTCCTGCCACACCTCCGCCCGGTACGCCGCCGCCTCCGTGTCCTCCGGATCGTCGTCCATCCCGTCCGCCGCCAGCCACAGCGCCTGTGGTTCAAACGTCATGTGCTTGCCCGCGATGCTGAACTGCAGCAGTTCGTCGTGCCACGTCGCCAGCCACACAAATCCCTTTGCCCGCAGCACGCCCGCGAACCCCTCGTCCGTCACCGCCTCCAGCCGCTCCGGGTGGAACGGCCGGCGCGCCCGGTAAACGAAGTTGCCGATGCCGTACTCCTCCGTCTCCGGCGTGTGTACCCCGCTCAGTTCGCGCGCCCATCCCGCCGCCTGCTCCGCTTCCTCCATGTTGAACAGCCCGGTATCCAGAATCCTGTCCAGGGGCAACCGGCCGCGCTCCGTGTACTCCACCCGCGCCGTTGGATTCAGCGTTCGCAGCAGGGCCGCCAACCGCTCCAGCTCCGCGGCCGTCAGTCCGTCCACCTTGTTCACCACCAGCACATTGGCAAACTCCACCTGATCCAGCAGCAGGTCCGCAATCGTCCGCTCATCGTCGTCGCCCAGCGCCAGCCGCCGGTCCCGCAACTCCTCCGCGCTCCCCATGTCCTCCAGGAACTTCGGCCCGTCCACCACCGTCACCATCGTGTCCAGCCGTGCCACGTCGCCCAGGCTGGTCCCCGCTTCGTCCACAAACGTAAACGTCGCCGCCACCGGCATCGGCTCACTGATCCCCGTCGACTCGATCAGCAGGTAGTCGAACCGCCCCTCCTTCGCCAGCCGGCTCACCTCCTGCAGCAGGTCGTCCCGCAGCGTGCAGCAGATGCACCCGTTCGTCATCTCCACCAGCGTTTCCTCGGTCCGGCTCAGCCCCGCGCCCTCCCGCACCGCCTGCGCATCCAGGTTCACCTCGCTCATATCGTTCAGAATCACCGCCACCCGCAAGCCCTCGCGGTTCTGCAACACGTGGTTCAAGAGCGTCGTCTTGCCTGCTCCCAGAAATCCAGATAAGACGGTAGTCGGCAACAGCTTCATGGCATGGTTCTCCTTATCGAAATCAGGAATACACTATCAATAATGAGAGTGCAACCGGACTCTTCCAAACTCTCCAAAATGCGGCTGGTACCGCGCCATGGTGACTGCAATGCTCTCCTCGACCCTTCAGGCCCCCACCGCCCGCCGCTGGGCAGACCGCCTCGGCACCTCGGCCTCCGCGCTGCGTCGTCCATTGTCTGTGCACGCCAGTGCTTTTTGCTCACATGTTCATCTCCTCAGCCGGGCGCGTTCTCCTGCACCGCAACGCACCACATCCCGTGCAAATCCACGCAGGCAACCCCACTGGAAGCGGTATACTCACAGCGTGAGCACTCTGGCGTTAGACCCCGTCCAAAACCACCCGGAACTTCTCGGCGACGCAGCCTCCTCCAAGCAGGTTCTCCTGCTCAAGCCCCGCGGCTTCTGCGCCGGCGTCGTCCGCGCCGTCGACATCGTCAAGATCGCGCTCGACACATTTGGCGCGCCCATCTACGTCCGCAAGGAAATCGTTCACAACAGTTACGTCGTCGACGACCTCCGCCAGAAGGGCGCCATCTTCGTCAACGAACTCGACGAAGTGCCCGAAGGCAAGCGCGTCATCTACTCCGCGCACGGCGTCTCCCCCGCAGTTCGTGAGCGCGCCAAAGAGCGCGGTCTCAAAGTCGTCGACGCCACCTGCCCCCTTGTCACCAAGGTCCACGTCGAAGCCATCAAGTTCGCTAAACAGGGGTATTCGCTCGTCCTCGTGGGCCATCGCGACCATGAAGAAGTTGAAGGCACGCAGGGCGAAGCGCCCGACGTCACCCAGGTCGTCTCGACGCCTGAAGAGGTGGACGCCCTTGTCGTTCCCGACCCCAACAAGGTTGCGTATCTTACTCAGACCACGCTCTCGCTCGACGAAGCCCGCCACATGATCGATGCGCTCAAGCGCAAGTTCCCCAACATCGTCGGCCCCCATGCGCAGGACATCTGCTACGCCACGGAAAACCGCCAGACCGCCGTCAAAAATGTCGCACATAACGCCGATGTCGTCCTCGTCGTCGGCTCCCGCAATAGCTCAAACTCCAATCGCCTGGTTGAGGTTTCCATGAATCTCGGCACCAAGTCCTACCTCATCGACAAGGCGCAGGATATCCAGCCCACATGGCTTGAAGGCGCTTCCTCGGTCGCTGTCACCGCCGGTGCCTCCGCCCCGGAAATTCTTGTCGAAGAGGTCGTCGCCTACCTTCAGCAGCGCGGCTATGGCTCCGTCAACGAGGTCGAGGTCATGCCGGAAAACGTTCGCTTCGGCCTTCCGCCCGAAATCGTTCAAGCCATTGCCTCTGCCCCGGGCTCCCGCAGCGTGCCGCCGTCCGCATCGTCTCCTACCGCTTAAGCCGTTACCACTCGTCTTACCTTTGCGTCTCAGTCGCATCGTCTCCTAGCGAGGATCATCCAATCGGCATGCAACCCAGCCCTTCCGCGACACCGAACCGGTCGACCGTGCAGCCCCGCTTCGGCAGAATGGACGTCGCACTCGACCGTGTTCGTGAGGCAGTGGGCAGCGCGCGGGACTACCTGCTTTCCCTGCAACACGAGGAAGGGTACTGGTCCGGCGAGCTTGAAGCCGATTCCATGCTTGAAGCCGATTACATCTTCATGCACACGCTCTACGGCTCGGGTAAGCCGGAGCGCATGGAAGGTGCCGTCCAGGAAATCCTTCGCCACCAGAATGCCAACGGCGGTTGGTCCATCTACCCCAACGGTCCATCCAACGTCTCGCTCTCCGTCAAATGCTATCTCGTCCTCAAGCTCATGGGCTGGTCGGCGGACCACTTGATCCTCGCCCGCGCCCGCGAGTGGATTCTCGCGAATGGCGGCGTCGTCGAATGCAACACCTTCACCAAAATATATCTGTGTGCGCTTGGCCAATACGACTACGACGCCGTCCCCGCCGTCCCGCCAGAGATTGTTTTATTCCCCAACTGGTTCTACTTCAACATCTACGAAATCAGTTCCTGGTCGCGCGCCATCGTCGTGCCGCTCACCATTATCTACGCGACCAAGCCCTTCAAAAAAATCGCGCCGGAGCAGGGAATCGACGAACTCTTCGTAGGTGGCCGCGCCAACGCCGACCTCCGTCTCCGCTGGGACACGAAAAAGATCTTCGGCTGGCGCAACCTCTTTCTTTTCTGCGACCGCGTCTTCCATTGGGCCGAGCGCATCTACATCCGTCCCTTGCGGAAGGTAGCTCTCAAGCGTGCAGAAACGTGGATGCTCGAGCGCTTCGAGATGTCCGACGGCCTGGGTGCCATCTACCCCGCCATGATGAACGCGATCATCGCGCTGCGCTGCCTGGGCTATTCCGCCGACGACCCCCAGGTCATGCGCGCCATGGATGAATTTGAAAACCTCGGCATCGTCGAGCCCGCAGTCCCCGACCAGCATCCTATGCGCTTCCGCATGCAGCCCTGCATGTCTCCCGTCTGGGACACCGCGTATGCCCTCTTTGTCCTCGGCGAGGCCGGCGTCCCCTCCAGTGACCCCCGCCTTATCCGCTCCGCCGACTGGCTCCTGTCCAAGGAGGTTCGCAACAAAGGCGACTGGGCGGTAAAGGTCCGCAACACGGCACCGGGGGGCTGGTACTTCGAGTTCAACAACGAGTTCTACCCCGATGTTGATGATTCCGCACAGGTTTTGCTCGGACTCAATTGTGTAAAGACCCCCCGCGAACGCAACCAGCACGAAACCTCAAAGCGCGCAATCGATTGGATCTTCGCCATGCAGTGCAAAAACGGCGGCTGGGCTTCCTTCGATCGCGACAACACCAAAATGATCTTTCAGTACATCCCCTTCGCCGATCACAACGCCATGCTCGATCCGCCAACGGTCGACATCACCGGTCGCGTTGTCGAAATGCTTGCCGCCTATGGCTACACCCGCCGCGACCCGCGCGTCGACAAAGCCGTCAAGTGGATGCTCAGCCAGCAGGAGCCGGACGGTAGCTGGTTTGGCCGGTGGGGCGTGAACTATCTATACGGCACGTTCCTCGTTCTGCGCGGCCTTGAGGCTCAGGGCGTCTGGAACCATGAACCCTCCGTGCAGCAAGCCGCGGAGTGGATTCGCGCTGTTCAGAATGCCAACGGCGGCTGGGGTGAAACCTGCCGCAGCTACGACGATTCCACTATGACAGAGGGCCAAAGCACCGCGTCCCAGACCGCCTGGGCGATCCTCGGCCTGCTTGCCGCTGGCGACACCCGGTCCGACTCCGTCGCCAAAGGCATCCGCTGGCTCATCGAGCGCCAGCAGCCCAACGGTCAATGGCTTGAACTTGCTGAGGGCCGCGACAACGAAACCGTCTACACCGGCACCGGCTTTCCCCGCGTCTTCTATCTCGGCTACCACATGTATCGCGACTACTTTCCACTGCTCGCGCTCACCACCTACAACCGCGCTATGGAGCGCGAAGCGGCTCAGGCCGCTTAACCCTCTTACACAAGGAGTACCCCCGCATGGCCGTACCAATCTCTCAGATGTGGACCGTCGCCTCCTACGTCCTCACCCAGAAGATCCGCGGCCGCAAGCGCTATCCGCTCGTGCTCATGCTGGAGCCGCTCTTCCGCTGCAACCTCGCCTGCGCCGGCTGCGGCAAAATCCAGTATCCCGCGCACATCCTTAAAGCGGAGCTCACCCCGGAAGAATGCTTCAAGGCAGCGGACGAATGTGGCACCCCCATGGTCTCCATCCCCGGCGGCGAACCGCTGCTCCACCCTCGCATGCCCGAGATCGTCGCCGGCCTCGTCGCCCGCAAAAAGTACGTGTACATGTGCACCAACGCCCTCCTGCTCAAGGAAAAGTTGCACCTCTTCACGCCCTCGAAGTACCTCAGCTTCTCCGTCCACGTAGACGGTGAGCGCGAGCACCACGACTTCGGTGTCTGCCGCGAGGGCGGCTACGACATCGCCATGGAGGGCGTCCGAGCCGCTGTCGCCGCCGGTTTCCGCGTGACCACCAACACCACCCTCTTCGACGGCGCAGACCCCAACTCGGTCCGCCGCCACTTCGACCAGCTCACCGAGGCCGGCGTCGAGGGCATCATGCTCTCCCCCGGCTACACCTATGACAAGGCGCCCGATCAGAAGCACTTCCTTGGCCGTGCCCGCTCCCGCAAGCTCTTCCGCTCCATCCTCTCCAACCGCAAGTCCACCTGGCAGTTCAACGCCTCGCCCATCTTCCTCGAATTCCTCATGGGCAAACGCGAACTCACCTGCACCCCGTGGGGCATGCCCACCTATTCGATTTTCGGCTGGCAAAAGCCCTGCTATCTCCTGCAGGATGGTTACGCCGACACCTTCCAGGAGCTCATGGATTCGGTCGAGTGGTCCAACTACGGCACCGAATCCGGCAATCCCCGCTGCGCCAACTGCATGGTCCACTCCGGCTATGAAGCCAGTGGCGTGAACTATACCTTTGGCTCCTTCAAAGGCCTGCTCCAAACCGCCAAAGCCATCTTCTTCGACAAGCACAAAGACGCGCAGGCCGAGAAACTCCTCAACGACTGGCGTCCCGCCTCAAACCACGCGCAACTCGTGCAGATTGGTTCCGGCGTCGCCAGCCTCGAAGCGGAAGCCGTCAACCACGAAGTCTCTCTCGTCTCCGGCGATTAACTTTCGCAAGAGTTCTGTCGCCGCACGGAACTGTCATTCGACCGGACCAGGACCGTTTTACCGTCCCGCTTAGTGGAGAAACCTGCTTTCTTTGGCGGCACCGAAACTTGTTAATTTGCGCTGCATAGACCTGGAGACCCATGGCCACCGACCAGCAGGAACACCTTAAAACCGAACAGCTCACCACCCAGAACCCCGACGAGCTCGAAGTCATCGCCGGCCGCGAACGCGAAAACCTTGAAGGCTGGATTCCCGCCCTCGCCACCGATGCCGAAATCCGTGACGCTCTCGAGAAAGCCTTCGACTACCGCGGTGACGTGACCCTCACCCTGCGCAACGGCGAACAGCTCGAAGGCTACCTGTACGACCGCCGCACCGGCCCCACACTCGCCACCTCCCTCGTCCGCATCATCCCCGGCAAAGGCGACGACCGCACCCGCCGCAGCATCCCCTACGCCGACATCGCCGCCCTCGCCTTCACCGGCCGCGACACCGCCGCCGGCCGCACCTTCGATGCCTGGGTCCGCAAATACTGGGAAAAGAAAGCCGCCGGCGAAAAAAACATCCAGATCGAACCCGAAAAGCTAGACTAATCTTCTCGAATGAATCGCTACCGCTACTTCTCTTAAAAGGGCACGCTTTAGCCGTGAGGTAACTTTTGCAAATTACCGGTGCCTCAGCTCTGAGGGTCGCTGTTACCCGTTAAACGCTCGCCCCTACTTTCTTCTAGCCATGTAAAGCTGTGCGTTTTTCGGACACTCCGCTAAAACGACTTTTCCCGCAGCAACGGCAATCGCCAGATGCGAAGGGTAACAGATGTTCGGAGCGGAGCCGCAAGACACCTGGACTGAACAGGAAACCATTGAGTTCGATCAGCAAGCGTCCGCACGCCTTCGTAAAAGCCTTGTCTCCATCATCTTGCCAACCGCGATTTTCCCTGTCACAATCTTGCTCCTAATCCCATTCCTGGCAGGTCACTCCTTGCATCGCTACTGGGAAGGTGCCAAGTATCTCCTGCTAGCTGCCTTTTTGGAGCTCATGTGGATGCTGCTGCGATGGGGAACCGTCTACTCCGCATGGCAAAGTGCTCGGGAAACCCGTAAAGAGATGACACCGTAGGTATCGCAGCTCTAATCCTCTCGCTTAAACTCGGAGGGTGATGCAGCATTCCGCTCGTGCGAGGGTTTATGGGACACCGCCCAATTACAAGAGAAGTGCTAGGCGATATGCTCTACGACGACTTTGAACCGTTCAGCGGGTTGCCCTCCAAATTGCAGAGCGTCTACTTGGAACTCGAGTGGAACACGCTTGTGCTTAATTGCGATTGCGGTGGAATCGCAGTTCAAGCTGATGCTGAAAACGGCACACTCTTCTGGAACGACGGACCGCGTAGCTACAAGGGCACGAACCTTACGGAGTCGGTGCCTTGGGCTGACTGCATTGGCCTTCAGTTCGACTACGCTTGGATGATGAATCAGAAATGCTTCATCGACGGGGCCCTGCTGAGCTTTGGAAAACACATGCCTGCAGTTGCCTTAAACGTCGTAGGGTCAGAGATCAAAGTAAGCACTCTCGGCATGTGGCAGGGCATCCTCGGCGCATGAAACTCTTCCTCACCGGCGCCACCGGCTTCGTCGGCTCCCGCATCGCCCACACTGCAGCCGCCCAGGGCGCAGACCTCCGCCTGCTTGTCCGCACCTCTAGCAATCTCGCCGCCATTGCCGACCTCCCCCAAGCAGAACTCATCACCGGCGACCTCCGCACCCCCGAGCCCCTCATCAACGCCCTCCGCGGCTGCGACGCTCTCCTTCATATCGCCGCCGACTACCGCCTCTGGGTCCCCGACCCTGCCGAAATGTACAAAAGCAACGTCGACGGCACCCGCGACCTTCTACGCCTCGCCCGCGAAGCCGGCATCCCCCGCGTCGTGTACACCTCCTCCGTCGCCACCATGGGCTTCAAGCGCGACGGCACCATCGTCGACGAGCAAACCCCCGTCGCCGAAGCCGACATGATCGGCCACTACAAGCGCAGCAAATGGCTCGCCGAGCAGGTCGCCCTCGAAGCCGCCAGGGCCGGCCAGCACGTCATCCTCCTCAACCCCACCACCCCCATCGGCCCCGCCGACCGCAGGCCCACACCCACCGGCCGCATCGTCGTCGACTTCCTCAAAGGCAACTTCCCCGCTTACGTCGACACGGGTCTCAATCTCGTCGACGTTGACGAGGTCGCCCGTGCCCACCTCATCGCCCTCAACCGCGGCATCCCCGGCGAACGCTACATCCTCGGTGGCGAAAACCTCACCCTCAAGCAGATCCTCGACAAGATGTCCGCCATCAGCGGCCTTCCCAGCCCCTCCTTCAAAGTTCCGCACGCCGTCGCCCTCGCTTACGCTTTTTTTGACGAAACCATCAACGGCAAGCTCCGCGGCAAGGAGCCACGCGCCACCGTCGAAGCCGTCCAGATGGGCCGAAAGATGATGTGGGCTTCTTCCGCAAAGGCCGAACGCGACCTTGGCTTCCGCGTCCTCCCCGTCTACCGCGCCCTCCGCTCCGCTATGGAGTGGTTCGTCACCAACGGCTACGCCCCGCCTTTCTCGGAGGCCGGCCCCACAGCAGGGAAGTAGCGATGCCCGACAATGCCCTCCTTCGCGGCTCCGTCACCCTCGAAGAACCACCCCGGTCCGCCCCCACCAACCCCGCCGTCGTCCTCATCGCCGCTCTCCCCGGTGAGCTTACGCATCTCACCCGCTCCTGGGCGGCGCTTGAATCGGTCGGCAGTGTCCATGGCTTCCAGCACCCCAGCAACACCATCCTCGCCTTCCACGCCGGCATGGGCGTCGCGCCCGCCACCCGCGCGTTCCAGCGCGCCTTCGCCGTCTGCCGCCCTACCGCCATCTACTCCGTCGGCTGGGCCGGCGCGCTCACCGCCGCTGAAAAGCCCGGCACCGCCTTCCGCCCCGAGGCCATCCTCGATCTCGCCACAGGCGAAACCTTCCCTTGCGCGCCGACTCACTGGTCCACCCGCGGCGTCCTTCTCACCAGCCGCCGCGTCGCCCCCACCGGGGAAAAACACCGCCTCGCCGCCGCCTACCCCGCCGCCCGTGCCGTCGACATGGAAGCCGCCACCCTCGCCCGCCTTGCCGCGGCGCGTAACCTGCCCTTTCGCTCCGTCAAAGCCATCTCAGACTCCCTCGACGACCCCCTCCCCGATCTCAACCCTTACATCACCCCGCAGGGCCAGTTCGCCACCGCCCGCTTCATCGCGCATGTTGCTCTGCGCCCGCCACTCTGGCCCATCCTGAGCCGCTTCGGCAAGCAATCCGCCCTCGCCGCCCACACCCTCGCAGACACTCTGGCTGCCGAGCTTGGCATCGAAAAACCCCGCTAACCCCGCTCCCCACGGCAAGCTCCGCCACAACCCAAGCCCGAGAGCATCTTTCCAATCCACCGCCACGTCTTTCGACACCGTTGTCACGTCCAACGCCACATCACGTCATAAACCGCCCTTCGCTTAATGACAGCACAATCGCAATACTGTACCATCAACCGTAAGCCCGAAGTAACATCGCCCTGATGAAAAGGATGCGCTCACGCGTGCACCAGCAAGCCCAACCCGGAACGCCGGCCTCGCTTTGGACGAGGCTCGCCGCCGGACTGTGCCTGCTGCTCTGCCTGCAACTTGCCGGCATCCAAAGCTGTCATCGCCACGGTTCGCATGCATCACTCAGTCCGCACGGAACTCGCGCCACCGTTTCGGTCCTTACCGCAGATGCCGCGGACGAAGAAGCTGCTTGCCCCGCCTGCGCCGCCATGCACCTTGCGCCCCTGCAGGCATCGGCCGCCCACGTCTTTTCACTCTCCCGTGCAAACGCCCTGCGCGCACTGCCCACATTCCAGCCTCCTCCATCTCAGTTCACCTTCGCGCAATACAGCCGGCCTCCACCGCTCGCCTAACGATCGCCATGGTCAAGCCCAGCCCTCTTTGGTTTGGTGCTCTGTCTCATCCGCGCGTGTCTCGCCCGCGCCGCAGTCGTTAGGAGTTCTCCCATGCACCGTCTGTCCCGGCTTCGTCCGTCCTCTCTCGCAGCACTGGCCCTCGTCGCCGTTACCGCCTCTGCCCAAAGCTATTCCGGCACCGTCAACGGCGTCGTCAAAGACAACACCGGCGCGCTCGTGGCCAATGCCCAGGTCACCATCGCCAACAGCAACAGCGGCTACACCCGCCTCGCCACGTCAGACGCCGCGGGTAGGTTCGCCTTCTTCAACATTCCGTTCAACAACTACCAGCTAACCGTCGTTGCCGCAGGCCTGCAAGCACGTCCCACCACGATCCAGGTGCAGTCCACCATCCCACTTCTCCAGGCCATCACCGTCTCCCCCACATCGCAAACCTCCGTCGACGTGTCCACCACCGCCGACCTCCCGGAAACCGATCCAGACTTCCACACCGATGTCGACCGCACCATGATCGCCCGGCTGCCCGTCGGCATCTCCAGCTCCGAGCTCAGCACCATCGTTACGCAGCTCAGCCCCGGCGTCGCCGCAGACTCCGACGGTCTCCTTCATGGCCTCGGTGACCACAACGAAGTCTCCTTTTCCATCGACGGCCAGCCCGTCACCGACCAGCAAAGCAAGGTCTTCTCCAACGAGCTACCCGCCGACGCCGTACAGTCCTTACAGGTCATCGAAGGCGCGCCGCCCGCCGAATTCGGCGACAAAACCTCGCTCGTTATCGTCGCCACAACCCGCTCCGGCCAGGGTGTCACCAAGCCTACCGGCCTCGTCTCCCTCGCATACGGCAGCTTCGGCACAAGCAAGGTATTGGCCGATGTCTCCTATGGTGGAGAAAAATGGGGCAACTTTCTCTCGGCCAGCGCCCAGCAGTCCGGCCGCTTTCTCGATGCGCCGGAGTTCATCGTCCACAACGACAAGGGCAACGAAGAAAACTTTTTCGATCGTGTTGATTGTCAGTTCACCAGTAAGAGCGCCGTCCACGTCAACCTCCAGTACACCCGCTCCCTCTTCCAAACGCCCAACAGCTATGACACCCAGTTCGGCTACGTCTCGCAGGGCCTCACCACCTCCCGCACTGACCAGCGTTCCAAAATCCAGACCTTCCTCGTTGCCCCCACCTACACCCGCACCCTCTCCGACTCCGCCATCTTTACCTTCGCTCCCTACGTCCGCCGCGACGCCTACAATTACATCCCGTCCGGCAACCTGCTCAACGATCTCGGCCCCATCCAGCAGGAAAGCGTCGCCCAGAACCGCTCGCTTACCAACGCCGGCTTCCATTCCGACCTCACCGTCCAGCGCGGCAGCAACAACATCAAAGTTGGCGGCGTCTACCAGCAAACCTTTCTGCGCGAAAACGACACCATCGGCATCGTCGATCCCAACCTCAACGCGCCCTGCCTCGACCTCAACGGCAACCCCCAGGCCGGTTCCTGCGGCTCTACCGGCACCACCAACGCCGACTTCGTTCCCGTCCTCGCGCCCTATGACCTTACCCGTGGCGGCACCACATATCTCTTTCACGGCCAGACCGACGTCAAGCAGCTCGCGCTCTATGCGCAGGACAGCCTCACGAAGGGAAACTTCCAGGCCAACTTCGGCCTTCGCGGCGACTTCTATAATGGGCTCGTCACCGACCGTCAGGCCGAGCCGCGCGTGGGCGTCAGCTACAACGTAAAAAGGACCGGCACCGTCCTCCGCCTTTCCTACGCCCGCACTCAGGAAACGCCCTTCAACGAGAATCTCGTCCTCTCCCAAAACGGCTGCCTCGATCCCGTCTTGAACGCGATCTTCAGCACCATCGGCCCTTGCACGCCGGCCCCGTTCAACCCCGGCTTCCGTAACGAGTTCCATGCTGGCTTCGCCCAGTCCGTCGGTCAGCACTTCCTCATCAGCGCCGAGTGGATCAGCAAGTACACCCATAACGGCTATGACTTTTCCGTCCTCGGTGCCACCCCCATCAGCTTCCCCATCGAATGGCATAACTCCAAAATCCCTGGCTACGCTGCCAGCCTGCAGCTCACCCGCGTCAAGGGCGTCACTGTCCGCACCACGCTTTCCTCTGTCGCCGCACGCTTCTTCAACCCGCAGATCGGCGGCGTTGGTGCTACGGTCAGCTCACCGGGGGGCTTCCCGTTCCGCATCGACCACGACGAGCAGTTCAATCAGACCACCCATCTCGAATACCAGCTCCCCTTCCACCACTCCGCCTATTACTCGCTGAATTGGAAGTTCGACTCCGGCCTTGTTGCCGGCTCCGTCCCCTGCTACAACTCCACCGACCCCAACAGCGCCTGCGCCGGCACCTCCATCACCATCAACGGCCAGCCCGGCATAGACCTGTCCGGCCTCACGCCCGACGAGGAATTCACCGCCGGCTTCGCGTGCAACGGCGTGCGCGCCACCCAAAGCACCGGTTTCACCCAGTGTCTCGCATCGCAGCTCACCTCCAGCCTCGTCACCATCCCCGCTCCCGGCACCGAGGACGACGACCACAATCCCCAGCGCATCCGCGCCCGCAACCTCTTCGACATGGAGCTCGGCGACGACCACCTCTTCAACATAGGCCGCACCGATCGCTTCCACGTCGGCGGCCGCGTCACCGCCGTCAATCTCACCAACAAATACGCCCTCTACAACTTCCTCTCCACCTTCTCCGGCACTCACTTTGTCTCGCCCCGTGCCGTCACTGGCGAGATCGCTCTCCACTTCTAGCCCGCTCCGCAGACCCATCCATCAATCCATCGTGTGCCCCATGTCCGGATTCTCGGACATGGGTTCACCCTGCGAACATCGCCGCCAACCCACGCTGACTCGCTAACTTGTTGACTCGCTAACTCGCCGCCCCACAAGCAAAATAGAACCAGCCATGCCCGCGCTCACCCAAGCCGCTCCGCACACTACCCCCGCCCAGCTTCCCGCCACCCAACAGGCCGCCGTCTACCGCGCCCCCAACGACGTCCGCCTCGAGACCGTTCCCGTCCCCACCCTTGGCCCCGGCGAAGTCCTCCTCCGCATCGACACCTGCGGCATATGCGGCACCGACCTCAAAAAAATCCACACCGGCTCCCACTCCGCCCCCCGCATCTTCGGGCATGAAATGGCCGGCACCGTCGCCGCCGTCGGCGCGAACGTCACCGCCTGGCAGCCCGGAGACCGCGCCACGGCCTTCCACCACATCCCCTGCGGCCACTGCTACTTCTGCCGCAAACACACCTTCGCCCAGTGCGATACCTACAAACGCGTCGGCACCACCGCCGCCTTTGAACCCTCCGGCGGCGGTTTCGCCCAGTACATCCGCGTCATGGACTGGATCGTCGATCGCGGCCTCATCCGCATCCCCGCCAACATCCCCTTCGAGCAAGCCGCCTGGATCGAGCCCGTCAACACCTGCTATAAAGCCATCGACAACCTCCACCTCCAGCCCGACGAAACCGTTCTCGTTATCGGCCAAGGCCCCATCGGCATTCTGCTCGCTGTCCTCGCGCAGCGCACCGGTGCCACCGTCCTCACATCAGACCTCTACCCCGAGCGCCACACCATCGCCGCCACCTACGGCCTGCACCACCCACTCAACGCAACGGACGACATCCCCGCCGCCTGCCGTGCCGCCACGCAGGGCAGGGGAGCCGACGTCGCTCTTCTCGCCGTCGGCGTCAACCCGCTCATCACGGTCGCCATGAACAGCATCCGCCCCGGCGGACGCGTCTGCCTCTTCGCCCAGACCCAGCACGAACAGGCCCCCTTCGACCCCGGCCAGGTCTGCATGGACGAAAAGACCCTCATGGGCAGCTACTCCAGTTCCGTCGCCATCCAGGATAGTGCCATCGATCTCGTCTTCTCCGGCTTCCGCGACGGCACCTTCGACCTCACCCGCCTCATCTCCCACCGCTTCCCCCTCGCGCAAGCCGTTGAAGCCATCCACCTCGCCTCCAACCCCCAACCCGGCAGCATGAAAATCGTCATCAAACCCTAGCTTTCCCTTACATCCGCGTCACGCCTCATCCAGGCAATCCATCGCCGCCCTCTGACAGGGCACCCGGAGCAAGCCGAAATCGACAACGGCCAACGCCCGTCAACTTCCACAAAGTCATCGCCCGGCAGCCGCTGCGGTATTACACCGCCCGGCATCCGTCCCCGGGCCTGAGGCGGTGCAAGGCACAAAACCTGTCATCCAACACATATTTTCACCACGCATAAACCCAGGTACGCGTCGCCTCCGCACCCGCCAACCGCCCACACCGGGGCGCTATAATCGACCTGAGAAAAAGACAAGTGTTTCAGACTCTGACAGTGCGCCATGCAAGACGAAACGGTTCCCGGCTTTGTGCGCAGATCAGCCGTTTCCTCCTCACGCTCACGGCCTGTCTCCTTCTCGTCATGCCGTGGACCGAGCACTTCTGCAACTTCGACAAGTTTCTGCGCGGCGGCCAGGATCTTGAGCTCGGTCTTCTCGCGGTGCTCACGGTACTTTGCCTCGTGCTGGTCCTTTTCCAGTCCGGCAGAACGCTGCTTGCGTCCCTGCTTTCGTGCCTGCACTGGTGCGCCGCGCTCTTCCGGCTCGTTCCCAGGTCTTTGGCGTTAGGCTCCCAAACCGGCGTCACTGCGACACTCCGTAATATCGTGCCCCCTTGTCCCGCCGACGGTCTGCTCCTGCCCTTGCGACTCTGAAGTCTTTTTGCCTCCGCCGGTTCCGGTCTCCGGAACCTCACCAGAGTCGCCCTTTAGCAGAAGCCCTCGCATCCCCGCGGGCCGTTTGATAAGGCATCATGAAAACATCTGAAGTTCTTCACGCCTGGGGCACCATCCTCACAGGCCGCGCGCCCTCTCTCTCTATCGAAATCACCAAGGAGTGCCCGCTCCGCTGCCCCGGCTGCTACGCCTTCGACGCCGCCCACCTTGGCTCCGACACCACCCTCCGCCAGCTTTCCGACTTCAAAGGCGACGAGCTCGTCTCCCGCGTCCTCGCCCTGCTCGACGACCGCAAGCCGCTCCACGTCTCCATCGTCGGCGGTGACCCCCTCGTCCGCTACCGCGAGCTTGAGCTCCTCCTGCCGCAGATTGAATCCCGCGGCATCCACACCCAGGTCGTCACCAGCGCCTTCCGCGTCATCCCCGCCGCCTGGCAGCAGTACAAAAAGCTCAACGTCGTCGTCTCCATCGACGGTCTCCAGCCCGAGCACGACGTCCGCCGCGCACCCGCCACCTACGACCGCATCCTCAAAAACATTACCGGCGCCGCCGTCACCATCCACTCCACCATCACCTCTCAAATCGCCGACCGCCCCGGCTACCTCGAAGAGTTCCTCGCGTTCTGGACTCCCAACCCTGCTATCCGCAAGGTCTGGTTCAGCCTCTTCACCCCTCAGCGCGGCGCCACCGATCCGGAGATCCTCTCAGCATCCCAACGCCTCATCGTCCTTAACGAGCTCCGCCGCCTCCGTCCCCTCTACCCCAAGCTCGACATGCACGACATCGTCATCGACGAGATCGCCCATCCGCCCAGCAATCCGTCCGAGTGCATCTTCGCCCGCACTACCGAAACGATCTCCGCAGACCTCACCACGCAGATCACTCCCTGCCAGTTCGGCGGCACGCCCGACTGCTCCCAATGCGGTTGCATCGCCAGCATGGGTCTCGCTGCTGTCGGGCACTATAAAGTCGTGGGAAACCTCACCGCCGGCCACCTCTTTTTCGCCTCGGACTATGTGGGCAAAACTTGGCGTAAACTTCAGGCCATGGTCCAGCCCGCGCCCAGCATCACTCCCGGTGTTGACCTCTTCCATATTTTGCAGACCACGCAGTCACAACAGAAGGGCGGCAAAGCCTGATGTCCGGCTCTCACTTCCAGACCTCCGTCCATCCTGTCCTCTGTGCGTCGCCGGCCAACGGCCATGCAGAGAGGGAGCATCAGCTTCGTCACGACCTCGCCCGGTATAGCCGCCGCCTCGCCCGCGCCGGCTTTACCCCGGGTACCTCCGGCAACCTTTCCGTCCGCCTTACCGCAGGCACGCTCCTCGTCACGCCCACCGGCGTCTCCAAAGCCGCCGTCCGCCCGGCAGATATGGTCGTCGCAGACCTCCAGGGCAATCTGCTCGCCGGCACACGTCGCGTTACCAGCGAAATCGGCATGCACCTTGCCATCTATAGCGCCAGGCCCGACGTTCTTGCCGTCCTTCACGCCCACCCACCCATCGCCACCGCCTTCGCCTGTAGCGGCCGCGCCCTCGACGAATGCCTTTGCCAGGAAGCCGTCATGACCGTCGGCACCGTACCCCTCGCCCGTTACGCCACCACCGGCACGGACGAAGTCGCCGCCAGCCTCGCCCCTTTCATCGCCAGTCACGACGCCATTCTTCTTGAAAACCACGGCGTCGTCACCGCCGGCACCGGCCCCGCCTGCGCTCTCACCGACGCCTTTTTCAAGCTGGAAACCCTCGAGCACGTCGCCCACGTCTCCCTCATCGCGCACCAACTGGGCACGCCCCGCCCTCTTCAGCCCAGCCAGTTGGAACAACTCCGCCAGGCAAAGTCCAGCTACCTGCGCAACACCCAGGCCGAACCCGCCTCCAGTCACGCCTCGGACCTTCGCCTTCTCGGTGTCTCCTGACACCGAATCCCTCTAGGGCAGCATTCGCGCCCCCGGACCCACCAGGGTCATCCTCACCGGCACAATCTCGCCTGCCGCATCGAACCGCATCCGATCCACTGCCATTACCCGCTGGCTGCCCCCCGTCGTTCCCAACGGGTGCCGGTGATACACTATGTACCACTCATCCGTCCCCGGCACCTGTACGACGGAGTGGTGCCCCGGCCCCTTTGCCACTGCCGGGTCCGTCGTCAGAATCTTACCCGCCCGCTCAAACGGCCCCGTCGGACTCGCGCTCTTCGCATACGCCACGCCGTAGTCCGGCCCGCCCCAATCACCCTCCGACCACATGAAGTAATACACGCCCTTGCGCTTGAGCATGAACGGCCCCTCCACATAGCTCGCAGGCGTAATTTCCCTATACTGCGACCCGTCCTGCAACGGCTCCACCCGCGTCAGGTCCGGCGAAAGCCGCGCCACGTTACAGTGGCCCTGCCCACCGTAGTACAGGTACACCGCCCCATCGTCGTCTTGAAATACCATCGGGTCGATCGGCTGCGCCCCGTTGTAAAACTTTCCGATCAGCGGCTTACCCAGCACATCTTTGAACGGTCCCGCGGGCGCATCGCTCACCGCCACGCCAATCCCGCCCGCAAACGTGTCCGTCTTCTGAATGTCATTCGCCGCAAAAAACAAGTAGTACTTTCCGTTTAACTTGATGGCGCTCGGCGCCCACACCGCGTATGCCGCCCACGCGACATCCCGCACGCTCAACACCTGCGCATGCTTGGTCCAATGCACCAGGTCCGGCGACGAAAACGCATCCAGCGACGTCTGCAGCAGGTAATCCGCATGCACCACCCGCCGAGTTCGCAACTGCCTCTGCTCCGCCGACAGCCCGTGCGCAAAGTCCCCCGCCTGCGCATCTCCCACCGTTAACGACGACGTCGGATACACCCAGTACTGCCCATCATAAACGTGCACTTCCGGGTCCGCATACCACCCCACCCGCGACAGACCCTCAGCTAGATTCCCCGGCACGCCTTTCCCTGCACTCCTCGCCGCCGTCTGCGCCCACGCCGCACCCCACGGCAGACTCAACACCAATCCCCACACCACAGCCCGCACAATCCCGTACACAGGTCACTCCAGCGCCCCGCGCTTGCCTCTCCGGGTCGTGCTGCCATTATCCACTGGCTCGGGTAGCTTAAAAGGCCAGAGAGGAGTCATCGGACGTTCGCCGCCCTGGCATGCACTTCAAACCAGCCACCACGCACTAAAACATCCAGCGGCGGTCGCGCTGTTCTCAGGAGTGCTGCTTTGCCGACACACCTTCGCCACCCACCGCCATCCGCTCCTCCGTCATCTCCTCCCGCCGCAATACATGGCTTTGCGTCTCCACCGTCCGTACCTCTCGCCGTGTCACGCGCACCTCTTCTACCAGCACCATCTCCCGCCGTACCACCAGCCGTTCTGCCATCACCGGGTACACCGTCGTTTCACCCTCGTATCGGATTGCCGGCACAGCATCGACCACCCGGTCCACCGGCACATGCTCCACGGCATACTGCACCTGCATCAGCGGTGCCTCCACCACCTCCACATGCTCCTCCGTGTGCACCTGCAGCCGCACCCGCCCCGTTTCCACGACCCGCTTATCAACCACAAGCTGCTCCGCCACCAGCGGGATCGCAACCTCGTCCACGGCCGCGCGCTCTTCGGTCCTTGCTACCGCATCTTCAAACGCCATATCCCCTCCATGCAAAAAGGCGGACCCGCATGCAGGGTCCGCCCTTCGTCTCCAGTTTCGTGAAAGACCCTAGTAGCCGCGCTTCGTCGTCGTTGTTCCAGTGGAGGTCGTTCCAGTCCCGGTCGTTGTCACCGGCTCCACATCCACCTCCGTGTGGCGAACGGTCTCGTTGATCTGCTCTGTATGCTCGCTCGCCTGCTTGGCCACGCGCACTTCTTCCACCACGCGGCTTGTTTTGCCGACCACGGCCTCTTCACCTGTCGCGGTCAACTCCACCACACCCGTGCCCGTCGTAAAGTCCGCGTCCGTCGCGGCCCGGTTTACTGCCGTCCGCTCCACAAACACCCGCTCATCCCGCAGCGTCACATCCGCGCTCACCGGTTCCTCGACAACGTGCGAGTAGATCCGCACGCCACCGCGCTCCACATCGCGCTTACCCACAACCAGGCCTTCCTGCACGATCGGAATTACCTGCTCGCCCGCAGCCGCCGTCGTATTCGTGCTCGTCGTGTCCGCATACCCGGCACGCCCCGTATTGCCCTCAAGCACGGCCACATCTTCTGCGCCTCCACCAGTTGCACCGCTCCCAGCCGAATAGTCACCCTGAATACCCGTCGCCCCATGCTCATACAGCAGGTCCGCCGTCTTCTCAGCCTCATTGTCCGGCACCGTCACCGCCAACAATGCACCGCCACTGCCGATGCTCTTCGAATACTCGGCATGCTCGTCTTTGTGCTCACTGAAGCCGCTGAAAAAGTCCTTCACCTTCGTCGTAAAGCTTTCACCCGATCCCGCCGTCGATCCCGCCGCCGAACCCTCGCTGGAACCCGTCTGATCGATCACCTGAATACGGCCCTTCTCAAACCCCTCGCCCTCCAGCGCCGTCTTCACCTTGTTCGCCTCTGCAATGCCGCTGTACAACCCGACAACTGTCTTCATATCCATCTCCCTGGGCAAGCCATCCACATCGTTAAAGTGGCCGCGCACAAACCCACGCGGCCACCTGCATCGTTATTTCTGCGTAAAGATCTCCACGCGACGGTTATCCGCCTTACCGGCAGTGGTGTCGTTCGAATCCACCGGCTTTGCATCCGCAAAACCCGCCCCCGTCAGCCGCGACTTCTCAATCCCCTGACCCACTAGGAAATCTCCCGCCGCCTGCGCCCGCTGCGACGACAGGTCCGCATTGTGCGGCTCCGTCCCGGTCGAGTCCGTATACCCCTCGATCCGCATGTGCGCACCCGGGTTCTGCTTCAAGTACTCCGCAGCCCGCGTCAGTGTCGCCTGTCCTTCCGGCGTCAGCGTCGCTTTGTCCGTATCGAAGTGCACCGCACCCAAATCCGGAGCACCCGTCGCCTGTGCCGTTGCCGTCGTCGCCGGAGCCGCCGTGTTCACCGCAGCCTGCTTTGGCCGCAGCAGATACCACGCCAGCAGCGCCAACAAAAGCAGCAGTGGCAGCAGCCACGCCCAAATCGGCAGGCCCTTCTTCTCTTCGTACACCTTCACATGATTTGTCGCCATCTCGGTCGTTCTCCTGGAGAAACAAAAACTGTTCTGAGCCGAAGCTCTATCTAGTAATCCGTTTTACGCGTCGTGGTGGTACCAACACCTGTACCCAGACCGCCGGCAGTCCTGCCCTCCACCGGCTCCACATCCACCTCGGTATGCCGCACCGTGTCATGGATCGTCTCCACATGCTCGCTGGCTTCCTTGCCCAGCCGCACCTCTTCCACCACCCGCGACGTCTTACCGACCACAGCCTCTTCCGCCGTCTCCGTCAACTCGATCGTCCGGTTGCCGCCGCGCAGATCGCTCTCCGTCACCGCCCGGTCCACAGGCCGACGATCCACCACCACATGCTCCTCGCGCAGGGTCACATCCGCGCTCACCGGCTCTTCCACAACCCGCCGATATACCCGCACACCCCCGCGATCCACCTCACGCTTGCCGACCGCCAGCTCTTCCTCAACCACCGGAATCACCGCCGTCTCCGCGGCAACAGGTGCAGCCACCGGCGCCGCCACCACAGGAGCCACATACGCCTCACGCCGCGTCACATCCGTCTCGTCGATCTTCTTCGTCGAGTGCGCATGAAAAATCTTTTCAATTGCCTCTGCCCGGTCGCCCGCGCCTTCCAGCACCAGCACCGTCCCGCCCGCATCCAGGCCATCCTGCAAATGCTTCTGGTCCGCCTCCGGCACGCCCACATCCGCCAGGCTGCTCTGCGATCCTGTCCCGTAGCCGCTGCCGTACACGCCGGCGGCTTCGCTATAACCCGCACCGTTGCCGCCGCCGATCACCGTCACGGCACTCTGCGAAAATCCGGCACCCTCCAAATCCTGCAGCGCCGCCTCCGCATGATCCTTGTGGTGAAACAACGCAATATAAGTGGTCAGTGTGCTTTCCACGCTTGTCCTCTCGTTCTCGCAGACACGCAGGACCGCCATCCCCACACCGCGTAGGAAAAGAACCCGTGCATCCGTCTTGTGTGGCCCGCCGCAGAAGGGGAGTTCTCCGGCCAGGCAAATGGGGTTACGTCGTCTCGTCTGCGGCTCGATACCTGCAACAAGCGACGCCAAAGGTTATGGTGCACACCCGCCCCGACAAGTTGTTCCCTCCCAAAAACGGAATTCACCGCACCACCGCCAATACACGCCACCTGTTCCATCCCATGTACAGTGTCACCAAGCCATGTCCGCGTTCCCCCTCAAGCCCACCCACGCCGCCCTTAAAGCCTGTTTCACCGCTCCGGCCTTTCCTGGTTTTCACCCGACGGCCCCTCGACTTCACCGGAAAGACATCTCGACCTCGGCAAACCCGAATGCCGATAGCCAGAACAGGTTGGCGCGCGCCAACCGGCGCGGGTGTCGTCCTGTTTGCAGCGCTTGGATGTAACATGAAACTAGAACTGGCCGACCTGACAGGTCAGTGGATTTTAAGCGGAAAACCGCAGTCAGGCTCTTCCACCACCGCGGTGCTCCGGCTCGAGCCCACCCAGACCTTCACGGCCTCCGCCATGCCCTGCAGCATGGTTCCTTTCGGTTGTCCCAACGACGCCGGCTCCGGTCCTCCAATCGACGGGTCAGGCACCCGGCATCTGCAGTACGGTCATCCGCGCTCTCTGCAGTCGGAGTCGAACCCCTATACGCAGGTCGTCCTCACCTTCTGGCAGATGCGCAAAGGCGGCCAACTCGTCCCCAAAACGCACAAACCTCCCTCATCGTCCAGCACGGCAAAACCTACGAACTCTACAACTGGCAGTATGGCGAAATCGACCCGGACGGCCAATGGACCCACCTCCGGCAAGCCCCCTGAGCTTTCCGCACAGCCTCCAGCGCCGGATGCAACCCTCGTGCAATCGCATGCCTGATTGTAAGAATAAGCTTTACCACGGCGGCTCTCCCCGCCCGCCCGCGACTACCTCGCCGACCAGTCCGTCGACCTCATCTATCTCGACCCACCCTTCAAATCCCGGCAGGACTACAACGTCCTGTTCGCTGAAAAAGACGGCAGCCGCTCCGCCTCCCAGATCACCGCCTTCAAAGACACCTGGGAGTGGAACGCCGAGGCCTCGCGTGCTTACGAAGAGGTCTTCGAATCCGGCGGGCGCGTCGCGAAACCATGATAGGGTCCCGGAACTTCGCCCGTAGCTGCCTGATCGCTTTGCATGGTGCGTCGATCCTAGCCGCGAGCCATGGTGATGTTCATCGCCTGCGGTTCATACGCAGCGCTCAGGAGCCAGTAGCCCCTCTCCCGCAGCATGCTCGGTAGAGGACCGGAATGGCAGCGGGGTACCAGCAATCGAACGGAACGCAAGACGCAATCCAGCAGTTGTCGAGTTAGCGTGACACTGATACCGCTGCGTACCTGATCATTCGCGATTCGATCTGGTTCGCTGTTGAGCGCCTTGGCCAACTTCTTGAAATGTGGCTTGACTCAGTTCGATGACCAATCCGAGAAAGGCCCTTTCTGAGAGTAGTTTGGGGATGGCGCAACGACACAGGACTCGACGGTAAGAAGCAGCGCTCCTCCGGCGCTGTAGTTGAACCGCTGCTCCCCAACGACGGCCCGCTTCGATCCCTGAACAGAGGTCCCGAATACCGGCTTCAAGATGCGACGGCTCGGCTCCGGCGTTCGGTCGGATCTCAGAACGATGAGACCCGCCGCAGGTGTTTCGTAATAGCCGTCGAGTGGTAACTTCTTCGCTCTGCCTGTGAAAGTCCGTAGAACCCCCGTAAGGGATCTGCCTAAAGCAATCAAAATGGAGTTGCGCGTGAAGATTGCGGCCAGTGGCTGGCACGAAACCATTGCGGGCGCTCCCGCAAAGTAGAGCCGGCCGGCTCTTTGGAAATCGACAATGACAGCATCGAAGCCATGGTGTCGGGCCTGTAGCCGCCGATCACCAGCTCCTGGGAAAGCTCGACCTGCATCTTGGCCCACACGCCACTGCGCCTAACATGATTTGTAGGTGCTGGTGAGGCGTTTCTCAACAACGCCCTCCAGTTCATGGCTCCGCACCAGTTCAATCGTCTGCTTGGCTGGAATTTTGGAAACTCTCCGAAAGTTGAACGGTGTCCGTGGTCTTCAGGCATTCTCGCAACAGCTTCCGCCGTGCCGCGAGTGTCTAGCCAGTAAAGTTAACGCTCAATGTCACAGTTGTAACTGGGTAGGTAATTTGCTTGGTCCGGAGGCGGAAGTTATTTGGGCTGGCGAAAGCGCAAAGCAACAGAAACAACTATTTGCTTGGAAAGCAATCTGCTCGTGGACAACGTTTTTGTCAGCCGCGAGGGCTACCTCTTTAATTAGGCTATCATGTTTACATGGTTTGCTATTGTCCTGAAAAGACCGTTATGCGCCCTAAACCTAATTCTGTATAGCTGACCTTACTTGTCAGCGGGTTGCATCATCTCTCTCTGTAAGGCGGCCTGTACAGAGTCTGGAGTAAGATTGATGACTGCACCTGCAAGCTTGGTCATCCAATCGGAGGCGTACACTTTCGTCGCCTTTAAAGAGAGCATCAAGGCCAGCTTTGGCTACCACTTCAGGCTCATTAACTTTTTGCCTTCGGTGCCGAACTTGGTGCCGGTCATGTGTGCTACTTCAAAGAAGTTGGTATCTACCGGGCCAGACTGTAGGGCTGTGACATTGATACCTCGCTCCTTTAGTTCGAGGCGGATAGATCTCACGAGCGAAAGCACGAAAGCCTTAGATGCAGAGTAGACGGCCATGTAAGGCGAAACCGTTTCAGATGCTAAGGGAGCGGTCAACAGGATGTTTCCACTTCCACGCAGAGTCATCTGCTTTGCCACGTATTTGCTCAAAGTTTTCCTCTTTTGCGACCAACTATTGCGATGCGCCTGCAGGAGATCAAGACACACGCCTAATGCCGACAGCTCGGTCGCCGTCTAAGTTGGACTGACCAGCGTAAGGGAATAGCTCGGTTTATAAGAGTTCGGCCTTATACCATTCGAGAGTTTCGACCGGCTTGTAGTTGATTGCTGGCTCGTACTGCCCTAACGTCGCGAGCAGGGGTAATATTGAAGTGACGCAAGTAGTCTCGGCTAAATTGTGAGGCGCTCACGTAACCGACACGTTGACATGCCGTATTTACATCCACGCTTTCGTAGATCATGATGCGCCGTGCCTCTTGCAAGCGAAAGCTTTTTACGAATTGTCCGGGTGTCATGCCAGTTACTGCTTTGAACCAGACGTGCATTCTCCTTGTACTCATATGTACTTCTCGAGCCAGCTCGCTCATTCGGATCGTTCGACTCGAGTTGCGTTTCAAGAAAGCCACCCCAAGGGCAATTCTTCCCATCTGCGCTTGTTGATTCGTTATGCGCTGCATCAAGGAATTGTCTGCAGAAAGAAGCAACCGAAAAAAGATCTCTCGAAGCGCTAGTGGAGCAAGGACCTTGATCTCCTCTGGTCTATCTAACAAGTTTACCAGTCGAATAACCGCGTGTAGGAGGTCCTCATTGAGCGATTCGATTGCAAATGCTCGCGGTGTTGTCAGCGAGCCGGCTTTGGGAAGCGTCGTTTCTGCCATCAGCGAGGTGAGTTCGGTGATGTTGAGCTCGATAGTTAAAGATAGACAAGGGCTATTCTTACTGGCTTGGATTAACTGACCCACGAGTGGTAGATCGAGCGGTATGACTAGGTACTGACCTGTGATGAAAGGGTGAACTCTTCGATTCAAAACAATGCTCTTTTCGCCTTGAGCAACGACACAGAAGACGGCGCGGTCCACGGTTTGCGGCGACGTGCTTGTCGATATGGCTTTAGAAAGGTACAAGCCGGCGATCGGCGTGGCAAAAGTGCCGGCCTCCTTGCAATGCGCTGAAATTGCCGCCGCCAACCTCTCAAGTGCGTTCACTCTTTGTCTACCTCGTGAAGATCGTAGTTTTTCACACCTCTGCTTAGGCTGACGCTATAAACGGCAGGATCAGGCAGAAATGCGTCTCGATTGGTCAGTGCTGTAGGTTCCTTGCTCCATCTAACAGTGAGTTGGATCAATTCGGCGTTATCTGGCCAATCCCAAGGAGCTGAACATGAGCGCAGTTCAAGATACGGCAGTTGCATCGACAGTCGGAACACAGTCAATCAATCAGGCGGCCCTGAAATATGTGAAGAGCGGACCGAAGTTGCTGTATATCAATGGAGCCTGGAAGCCGTCAAGAGCCGGTGAAACTTTCGAGGTGTTTGATCCTTCCAGCGGAGAGGTGATGGTTCAGGTGGCACTCGCGCAAGCGGAGGATGTCGATGATGCCATCAAAGCAGCACGCAAAGCTTTTGAGGCACCCTCCTGGGCTCGGATCAGCCCCCATGAGCGGTCTCGGTTCCTTCTCCGGATTGCCGACATCATCGAGCAAAATGTTGAAGAGCTTGCGACGATCCAAGCCATTGATATCGGCATGGTGCTTCCGCAATCCCGCATGCTGACCTCCTCGATGGTCGATGTGTTCCGTTATTTCGCCGGCTTCACAACGAAGATCTTTGGTAGCACCTATCCGTCGGATGGCTCGTCGTTCAACTACACGCTCCGGGAGCCGCTTGGAGTCATTGGAGCGATCATTCCGTGGAACAGTCCTACGTTCGCATCCGCGTGGAAGATCGCACCCGCCCTGGCATGCGGCAACACCGTCGTGCTGAAACCTGCCGAGCAGGCACCATTACTACCATTAAGACTTGCTGAGTTGCTTCAGGCAGCCGACCTTCCTCCTGGCGTTCTCAATGTCGTACCAGGACTCGGCAGCGTAGCAGGGGACGCACTGGTGAAGCATCCCGACGTGAACAAAATCAACTTTACAGGGTCGACGGCTGTGGGTAAGGGCATCCTCGCGGCCTCGGCGGGGAACTTAAAGAAGGTGACGCTCGAGCTTGGCGGAAAATCCCCGAACATCATCTTTCCGGACGCGAACCTAGAGAAGGCAATACCCGCTGCAGTGATGGGGTTCTCAGCCGGAACGGGTCAGGTGTGTGTTGCTGGCACCCGGATCTTCATTCATGAAACGATCTATGACGAGGTTGCAGCCGCTATCTCCAAGGCTGCGCAATCAATCAAGGTAGGCAATCCTCTCGACCCGTCAGCGCATATTGGCCCGCTCATCTCGAAGAAGCAACTGGAACGGGTTACGAATTACATTGAGGGCGGCAAGAACGATGGAGCAACGGTGCGTGTAGGAGGCCGGCCGCAAACTGGCCCTGGCTACTTTGTGGAGCCCACTGTCTTTGAAGGCGTGTCCGAAAAGATGCAAATAGTTCGCGAAGAAATTTTTGGACCCGTCGGAGTGTTGATTCCGTTTAAGGACGAGAACGATGCAATCTTTCAAGCCAATGATTCTGAATTCGGCCTTGCGGCGGCGGTCTGGACGAAGGATTTTTCGAGAGCTCACAAGGTTGCGCAAGCGTTGCAGGCTGGCACAGTCTGGATCAATACCATCTTTGAACTCGACGTCGTGCTCCCTTACGGCGGCTATAAGATGTCGGGATTAGGACGGGAATTGGGGCCGGAGTCAATCGAAGCTCATACTCAAGTGAAAACAGTGATAGCACGTTTTTAAATTCTGCCATGCGCGGTCCGGCGTTTTGTGCCGGCCCGCTTTGCAGTCCAACGGCAAACCTACTCGACATTTTGAAAGAGAGCAGAATCATGGATCTCCAGCTTGCAGGCAAGAGAGCCCTCGTCACTGGCAGCACAGGCGGTATTGGCGAACAGATCGCGAAAACCTTGGCGAAAGAAGGTGTGAGCGTTGTCGTTCATGGAAGGCGCGAAGTAGAAGCACGTCGCGTCGCCAAAGAAATCCAAGACGCTGGCGGGAAAGCGGCAATCGTCTCTGGTGATCTGAGCAGCGATGCAGAAACGGCTGAGGTGGTCAAACACTCGCTCGCCGCCTTTGGCGGCATCGACATTCTCGTGAACAATGCAGGCGCCTTTCCTTCCAAGAAGTGGCTCGACAGCACCGCAGCCGAGTGGCTGGAGTTGTACAACGCAAACGTCGGCTCTGTTGTTCGCCTTGTTACGCAACTAGTTCCGGCCATGAAGGATCGCCGCTGGGGACGCGTCATTATGCTCGGTAGCTTCTTCGGACCGATGCCGGAGTCTTACGTTGCAAACTACAGTGCGACTAAGGTAGCGAACATCTCCCAGGCCGTTTCGCTGGCGCGGGAACTCGGCGGAACAGGGGTTACCAGCAATACCGTCAGTCCCGGGCCGATCCGCACTCCAGGCGTCGAAGACGTGGCTCGGAAGCAGATGGAGGCTGAGGGGCAGAGCTATGATTTTGCAGCCTTTGAGGCGCATGTTGTCGGACAGGCCAAGCTTCCCGCCGGAAAACTTGGTTCACCTTTGGACATTGCTTCCGCAGTAGTCTTTCTCGCCAGTCCTCTTGCTGACTTCATCACGGGGACAAATCTTCGCGTTGATGGTGGTATGGTACCGACCATCAACTAACCATGCTTGATGATGGGTTGTACTCCTTAAGATCTCATCAATGAGATAGCGGGCCAAGTAAGTGAGGTGATGCATGGCTGAACAGGCGTATACGCCGCCCCGATTTAACATCTGGTTAATTGCCGTGTCGGTCGCCTTGGCCGCCTTCATGGAGGTTCTAGATACATCGATTGCTTCCGTTGCATTGCCCTACATTTCGGGCAGCTTAGGAGCGAGCACGGATGAGGGCAACTGGGTAATCACCAGTTACCTTGTTGCAAACGCCGTCATTCTGCCAATCGGCAGTTGGGCCTCCAGCGTGCTTGGTCGCAAACGCTTCTTCCTTTTCTGCATTGCGATATTTACCGTTAGCTCATTTCTGTGTGGCATCGCACCGAGTCTTCCACTTCTCTTACTGTTCCGTATTTTGCAGGGAGCGGGTGGTGGTGGCCTCGTTCCAGTAGCTCAAGCTATCCTTTCCGACACCTTTCCACCCGAAAAGCGAGCCTTGGCGTTTGCCTTCTTCGGCGTGGTTGCCGTCCTCGCGCCTTCTATTGGTCCCTCGCTCGGTGGCTGGATCACTGACAATTTCTCTTGGAGGTGGATATTTTTTATCAACATACCCATCGGGATTATTGCCCTATTCACTAACACGCAACTTGTTGACGATCCGCCGGCGAGTCAAGGCGATCCCTCCAATCTGCGGCGCGTTGATGGTATTGGCTTTGGTCTGCTGGCGCTTTCGATGAGTACGCTGCAGATTGCGCTCGATAAAGGTCAGGAGAACGACTGGTTCAATTCATCCTTCATCTCCTCCTTCGCCTTTGTCTTCGTCGTTTCTTTTACGGCGCTCATCATCTGGGAATGGAACCATCCCGCACCGCTAATCAAGATACGACTGATTGCACACCGTAACTTTGCCATCACTTGTGTCCTGATCTTCCTTGTGGGCGTGGCGCTCAACACCGGGATCAACCTGCTTCCGCTTCTGCAGCAGACCTTCTATCGTTACACGGCGACCCTCGCTGGTGAGAGCGTAACACCGGCCGGCGTCTGTCTCATCTTCCTTTTCATGTTGGCAGGCAATATGACAAGTCGGATTCAATTGAAGTGGATGGCAAGTGCGGGCTTCCTTCTTACAGCAACCGGCTATTACGTGACGAGTGTTCGGATCACGCCCGAGATAGGGCTACATGCCTTTGTCTGGATCAGGATAGGTCAAGTAGCAGGTTTGGCTTTCTTGTTTACAAGCATCACGACAGCTGCTTATGCGGGATTGCCTGCCGAGGATAGTAATCAAATCTCAGGCATCACCAATCTGCTGCGCAACCTTGGCGGCAGCATTGCCATTTCGCTCGCAAATGCCGCAGTAGTCCAACGAGCTCAGTTTCACAACAGCCGTATTGGCGATAATCTGATCTCAAGTGGTGGAACACTTCAGCGGTTGCTTACGACACAAACAGCATACTTGGAGAGTGCAGGGGCTAATCACGTCCAGGCCATGTCAATGGCGCTGGGCAGCGTCGCGCAGCAGCTTAATCTTCAGGCCAATTTGATGGCATATGCCGATGTGTATCTTGGGATTGCGGTGATTGCGGTCTTCGCGTGCATCCTCGCCATCTTTCTGGATACAAATAACCCGAACGAGACGCAGTCTCAGGGTGAATAATGCGAGATTGTTATAAAGGCCTACCACGCCTGCTGCGGTTACTCGATGGAAGAACGGTTACGTTGCGTTGAAGGCACATAACCACGCGTTGAACAACAGTTACAGATAGGGCAGGTATGTTGAAACGATCCTTCGAGTTTCTCGGTCAGTTAACTCTCTTTGGTCTTGCTGCTGTCCGCGATGTTGTGCGCCCGCCATTTGAACTGCAGTACCTGCTACAGCAATTCTATGACATCGGTGTTGCATCTCTGTCCTTGATTCTCACGTCGGGGTTTGCGCTTGGTGTTGTAATGGCGCTGCATACCCGCGGTACTCTGGTGCAGTTCGGGGCCGAAGGCGAGATCCCGACATTTCAATCCATGGCCTTTTTTAACGAACTCGGGCCGCTTGTGGCAGGACTTCTACTGGCGGGAAGGGCGGGCGCCGGGATCGGTGCCGAGCTCGCGAACATGCGGGCAACCGAGCAGATCGATGCTATCGAGACTCTTTCTATTGATTCATTCAAATTTCTCGTAGTGACGCGGATTGTAGCTTGCACGCTTATGCTTCCGCTTCTGACTGTATTCATGGACACGGCGGGCGTGCTGGGCGGTTACGTTGCCGAGCACATTGCTTCAAATCTGAGCTGGCAACTGTATGTCACGCGCGCGTTCGCTGGAGTGACATTGGCAAATCTTATTCCGCCCACACTAAAGACCGCCGTGTTCGGTTTTTTTGTCGGAACCGTTTCCTGTTTTTTCGGATACACGATGAACGAAGGCTCTGACGGTGTGCGGCGCGCATCGACCAACAGTGTCGTTGTGTCCTCCTTATTCGTAATTCTGGCAGACGTGGTTCTAGTGAAGCTAATATTTTTCATCTTTCCAGACCATGCAATATAGGGGGTTAGAGCCATGCAGAATAGTCAGAGCACACGAATGACATCACAGCCAAGCTCCAGACGGAACACTGAAGCACAGAGTTCCGAAAAGGAAGCATCCGCACAAGCTGCTGTCATCACGTTTGGTGCCGTCGTCAAAGGCTTCGGTGGACGTAAAGTTTTAGATGACATTTCTTTTGATGTACAAACCGGCGAAGCACTTTGCATTCTGGGTCGCAGCGGATCAGGCAAGAGCGTGATGCTTCGCCTCATCATTGGCCTGATGAAAGCGGATCAAGGCAAGGTCATGGTGCTAGGGGAAGACGTTGCCGCACATGACCGTGAAACCCTCTCGAGCATGCGTAGAAAGATGGGCTTTCTGTTTCAAAGTGCAGGGCTATTTTCTTCTTTTTCCCTAAAAGACAATCTCGCAATCCCAATGCAGCGACTGCGCAGGGATGTGTCTGGCGCTGAGATCAAAGACGCGGTTGAAGAAGCTTTGCGGCGGGTTGGACTTGAGAACGATGGAAACAAAATGCCGTCAGAGCTTTCCGGCGGTATGCAGAAACGAGCTGGGCTGGCGCGGGCGCTAGTGTTAAAGCCTGAGATCTTACTGGTGGATGAACCGAGCAGTGGTTTGGATCGAATTACGGCGGGCGAAATCGACGATTTGCTGCTCGAGGTAAAAACCCAACGACACGCGACCATGGTCATCGTTACCCACGATATTCATGGTGCGAAACGACTGGGAGACAAATTTGCTGTATTGGACGAATGCAAATTACTCGCATTTGGCAGCCCCAAGGAACTGGACGAGCGCCAGGACGAGCACCTGAACCAATTTATTTCGGAGACCGGACGATGAATCGAATCAATCTCGCAGTCGGCATCGTGGTGACGTTAGCGTTCATTCTGTTTGGTACGGCTCTATTTCTCGTGGGCAACCAGCATAAGGCATTCAGAAGACATATTGACTTTTACACGGAACTAACGAATGTGGAGGGTATTGGAAAAGGTGCAAAAGTTCGCGTGGATGGAATGGACGGCGGACAGGTACAGGATCTGATTATTCCATTAAGCCCTGGACAGAAATTCCGATTGAAGATGACGATCGACGAACGTCTTCTTGGGTTAGTTCGAGAGGACTCGATTGTTTCGGTGGAGACGGAGGGCCTGGTCGGGGACAGGTTTTTACTGATTCGCAACGGCACCGAGCGTTCACCAATTGCACGACCTGGGTTTACGCTGGCGGGCAAGGAACCATTTGAGATTGGCAAGATGCTCGAGCAAGCAAATGGACTGCTTACCCAGGTAAGCAGTACCGTATCTGACGTTCAGGGCAAGCTCGATGGAACGCTGAACGCGCTCACTGGGACCGTAAAAAACGCTAACGGATTGGTCAGCGATGTGCGCAGTGGAAGAGGCACAGCAGGCGTGCTGCTTGAGGATCCAGAGACTGCGGCTCAAGTGAAGAATATCGTCGCCACTGCACAGCAGGCAACGGCAGATTTCAACGCAACAGCCGGGCGACTTGATGGAATTATGCAGGACGTGCAACAGCGACAGCTTGTATCAGAAGTTGATGACACGCTTCGTAACGCGAAGAGTGCAACGGCAAATCTGGACGAGGCCGCAAAGCAGGTGAACACAACGCTGCAGAGTGCCTTTGCAAAGGACCAGTACGGCCAGGATGCAGGTGCAAATTTGCAGCAATCGCTGACAAACGTGAACGAAGCGACCGGGAATCTGGCAGATGACACGGAAGCGCTCAAACACGAGTTCTTCTTCAAGGGCTTTTTTAAAAAGCGGGGGTATGACAATCTCGATCACCTTCCGCTAGAGCCTTATCGTTCGGGAACTCTGTTGCGAAAAGTTGCGCAAAGCCGGGAATGGATTGAGGCATCGCAACTGTTCCAACAGAACTCGGACGGGACGGAAACGCTATCTCTCGCAGGGCAGGCGCAGCTTAATGAGGCAGCAAGCCGAATACAAGCACTGTATGACAGCCCTTTGTTAGTCGAAGGATACGCCGACGGTACGGCTGGGCAGGCGATGGTTCGTTCACGGGAACGAGCGAAGCTGGTACGTACTTATCTTGAGGTCCGGTTTCAAGTGATCCCGAAG
The DNA here is from genome assembly GCA_964244665.1 of uncultured Terriglobus sp. Taxonomy (GTDB): domain Bacteria; phylum Acidobacteriota; class Terriglobia; order Terriglobales; family Acidobacteriaceae; genus Terriglobus. The sequence goes on along the minus strand of CAXTJO010000010.1, from coordinate 7,084 downwards.
AACACGGGGATCCTCGGGCTCAGTCAGCGACCTCCTGTTAACGCGGGAAAGACAACCTGGAATGGTATCTGCTTAGTTCATTTAGCACGAATGAACTAAGATTACGGACGTACGCAGTTACTTACGCTTCAGCAAATGCGTCCTCTATGATAGGCAGACACTTTACGTATGACCTCCATGTTTGCCGGTCCACATGGGGTCTCTGAAGCAAGGGCCGACAACACCTGTCGGCCAGGAGCAGAACGTTCGGCACATGTGCCTCACTTCATCAGAAATGAGTTAGAGCAGGGCTGCAATTCACCGCAAGGCCCTGTGTTCACGTCCATCACATCCTGCTTCATCCCTGCATAGCCATTGCGGAAGTCATACGGATGATACTTCTTCACCTTGCCGGCTTCAATCTGCATCTCGAAACACACTTCAGGGTCTCGCATGAGGTCGCCGTTCTGGTCTCTGCGTAGTGGCAGATGACAGGGCAGGGAGGTCACGCGCCCGGGTCCGATGTTCTCGATGGTGAGGTTCTTTTATGGATCACTTTCGATCTTCACGGTGGCTCGATGTTGCTGACGAGTTCCGATACGAGATCATCGACAACGAAGCTCCACCTTGAGCTAACTTTGCGGTGAATTTAATCCTAGCTGCTTCGCGATGAGGCGATCCACTGTACGTCTTGGGAGTGCCATAGGAAGGGTCCAGTTCTTGAACTTCTGCTTTACGACTGTGTAGCGAACCTTTGGGTAAGAGTCAGTCAGGGCTTTGTGGACGACTTCACTAAAGGCCTTCGCTTTAATACCTTTGCGACCCTCGGCAATGAAACCTCGACGAAAACGCTCGAGGACTTCACCGTACTCGGTATCCCGGTACTTGGCATAGTCTTCCTGATTCGCCTTGTCCAAGATCGGCGTGTTCACATACCCTGGCTCGATCAGGATGACATCAATGCCGTAAAGCAGCAACTCACGGCGAAGCGACTCGGAAAGACCTTCAAGAGCATGTTTCGAAGCTGAGTAGGCACCCAGGAACGGAGCGCCGAACCTGCCACCGACGGAGCTGATGTTGACAATGCGGCCAAGCCTGCCTTTCATGGAGCGATCGGCGCCTACGAGAGGCGCGAACGCCTTTATCGTGTTGACTGGACCGATGAGATTGACTTTCATCTGCGCGCGAATATCTTCGATCGGCTGGTGCAGTATGGGGCCCGCCAACGACATGCCTGCAATGTTTACCAAACCGGCAAGCGTGACACCCTGGAGAGAATGCCTCACCTGATCGGCACATGCGGTCACGGCACCCTGATTGGTGATGTCCAAAACCAGTGAGGTGAAAGCTGGCCCGAATCGTGCCTGGAGAGGAGCTACATCGCTCTTCTTGCGTACGGAGCCGAACACTTCAAAACCTTTACCCAACAGGACCTCGACTGTCGCTAGTCCGATTCCTGTTGATACACCCGTCACTACCACTGATCGCTTCTTCATACACTGCTCCCTTCGATATTACTGTACAGTGTACAGCAACGGAACTCCTCACTGCGATACAGTGGGTGCATGGCGCGCCCAACTAAAACAGATCGCGCGGCAATCCTGGCCACGGCAATGCAGCAGGTTGTGGTTCTGGGAGCCAACAAGGTGGCCATCCGAAGCGTGGCGGCGGAGCTTAGTCTCGCCCCGAATGCTATCTACCACTACTTCGCAAGTCTCGCCATTCTGCAAGAGGCGCTGGCAGATGAGAGCCGCAGAATGCTTCTGGAAAGAATGAAAAGTGCCGTAGGCCGAAAAGGTTCAATCGAGGCAATACGGGCTGTCGCTGAGGCTTACGTGCAGTTCGCCCGTGAACAGCCCGAGGTTTTTTCACTCACGCTCGAACCGTCAGACGCTCACGAAGGAGAACCTGCCGCTCACCTACAAAGCTGGGAGTTTGTGTTGGGTCAGGTAGGCCGTGTGTACGGCGAGAAACGCGCACCTGAGGCGGCCCTCGCTTTGTGGGCGTTTCTGCACGGCTTTACTGTGCTGCAGCAGGCGGAAGTCTTTGGAAAGCTGAAGCCAGCGAGCAGCTTTGCGTTCGGCCTTCAAATGTGGCTTGACGCCGCCGTAGGTCACTCCTGACAACACCCGTTTTGCCGAATCGTAATGTCGGGCATTTAGCCCCGAACGCTTTGCACGGATGCCTCTCACGCTGGTCGACTCCATGACCCCTTCCACCGCGTGCCGCTGACTTAGTTTCATTGCCAAGACTCGCATCGGCTCTTCCCAACGTGCGATTAGCAAGCCCGCTTGACGCCCCTATCATTACGGTCCGTTCATTTGATTTGTTCATGATCTTTTGTATGAATAAGCGTCATCATTCATGACTAACGAACACATATGTTCTCCGAACAAAAGCAAACACGTGCTTGATTGTATTCAAGCCTGAAGTCAGCTTGATCAGCAGCCAACTACCGCATGCATCCCGAGGGAAAACGTTAGCCTAGCGCTATAGTTCTGAGATATGCCGTCGTCAGTTGGGTGCCAAATCGAGATCGGAACGGGTCTTCCACGCAACGTCCCTGCCATTTTCATCTGTATACCAGGGTAAAGCGCTCCGCGAACCCATATCACCTGGCATGGGAGGTGTACTTTGAAAAGCGTAAAAGCAGACATATGGCCCATACCCTTGCGGGTCGGGCTGCACTGTTCTACCTGTGGCGGATACAAGGCGGAAATTGCCCTGCATGCAATCACCCGATTCAAAAACCCAACCACTGCAATTTGACGAGTTCAAAATTTGTATGGATTCATGGTTAAGCGTGAGGAGAACGGCCTTGCGTGGAAAAGTTTAGCGGCGGAGTAACTCGCAATCAACTGCAACTTCGACCGTAAGAATCGAGCCAAAGCAAACTTGAACACTTACCGCCTGAGCAGCTCGTAGATTAGATTCTGAAGAGAGAGTTACGCATTACACAATTTATGAAGGACATCAAGGCAGCTTTAAAGGTGTCAGCATGACGGCTCAGATTCTCGCGAGCGTCCCTCTTGGTGACTTCTTAAGTCTATCGAATCGTGCAGCCCCTGATCAGGCCTTTCTAAATGAATCTGGCGGGCGTGTACAGCTTTGGGCGTGGTCTATTTAAGCGAGGACCAATGAGACCCGCTGAACAAGCTACAAATCGTATAACTGTTTCGTCGAGAACAAATTTGTCATTAGTGAGCTAAAGCTTGAGAAGGTGCCTTGGCTCGCGTTACACGTGACTTTAACGGCTCATTTCTGTCACCTGTATTTCCTACCTGCACAGCCAGTTCGATCGGTTACTGCCCGCGCACTTGGAGCCGTTTCGTAAATGTAGATCAGTTTGGAGTGACTTGAGAATTCTGTCTGAAGCGATGAGAAGAGGCATATCTAACAAGAGGAATCGCTCTGGCAAGTTGTTTCTCCTCGCACGCCTATGCCCTTAGAAGTTAAGGCCATCTGGACCTGCTCGGTCTTGAGGAAGGGCAGTTCGCTTTTGCACAAGCAGTGTCGAAGCGCAGCGGCTGCAAAACACCTTCTTGAAGACGCTTAACGATCAGATTGTTGCCAGCCATGTCCACCTCGCTAGGGTTTACCTGCTACATGGTTAAATACAAGAAGCGATACGGAGCTTTACCGGTGCGCTAATGCTCGAGCAGCCATCTCCGCCGACAAGTCTGCTGTATTTCAAGCCGAGGCACAGTTCGAGTTTGGCAAAGGCGCGACTTACACTAAGCCTTGGTACCAAAGCAGTCCGACCGCTGTTGCACAGAATATTCAACCTCAAGCGCTATGTTTGTCTCTTCCTGAGTTCTACAGCATATCTACGATCAATTCACGAACTCATTTGACGAAAGGTCCCGCAGAGCACCGTACCATTCCAAGGTTGGCCGCCGTGTCTACCGGGGCTACACCAAGCCAAACGTCGTCAGGCGACCGGTCAACATGGTCTTCCGGCCTGAAGCGTTTGAATGATGGCTGGCCAGAGGCGGCGTTGCGGCCCTGCGCAACGCTGGGTTACAGAGTAAGGCTCGCCTGTAACAAACGGCCTATCGCGCGGTAAACAACAACGTTGCCCCACGTGAGCAACTGAAGAATCGCCTCAAGGTTCGGCTGAATGCGCTTAGGCATAGTCTACGCGACGTTGGAGACCGTTTCACTGTAGAAGAAGGCTATTGTGCTGCTCCGTCTGATGTTTTTCCAAACCCTCCGAAAAAGAACGTGGTGGATCCGTTGCCCCGTCCATGTACTCAGGAATCGAATGCGTTTGGCTAAACTCAGATGGTGACTACCTCGCACACCATACCGCTTTTCGATGCAAGCGTTACGCCATCCAGCTGGAACGAGCGAATGCATGCGAATGAGTTTGCTGTACTCTTTGCCAATCTACAACCGCCTGACATCGATCCTTCACTGGGATCTGTTGCCGTGATCTTTCCTTCTTTTCAGGGAGCCATTGCCTATGCGAATCACGAGACCGAAAAACAACCGCATTTGCGTTGCAACATCTACGACGCGCGGGGACTGGGCTGTCCGCCACTTAAGGTGATTGCAGGCTTGCAAGGCCAGGACACTAACTTTCTGACTCCACGATTCCGGCTCTGGGCGGGCGGCATTTGCGTTTGCCTGGGTACTGCTTTAGGTGCGGTGGAGATGCTGAGCGGCATGAGTCTATCCTGGGCTGGCATGATCGCAGCGCGCATTGGGCCAGCAGGCGTGATCCTGCTACTTACGGAGCTAGGCGTGCGGTTGAGTGCCCGGCAACGGAGATCAGCGCCTTGATGTTGCTCTTCATGCTGCAATCGCTGGTAATCCTGGTCGCTACCAGCACTTGTGCCTGGCTATGCCGCAAGATGCGCCAGCCGGCCGTGGTGGGCGAGATCACCGGTGGACTGCTGCTCGGACCATTGGTGTTTGGACACATCGCACAACATCTGCAAGCAAGCGTTTTTCCGCCGCAAAGCCTCAGCTGGATTGAAACGCTTAGCCGTGTCGGGCTTGTTGCTTTTCTGCTCCTGATCGGTGCAGAACTCGATCTCTCAACTCTGCGGCAACGGCGTACTTCGGTCATCTCCATCACCGCAGGCAGCGTGCTACTGCCTTTTCTGTCGGGACTGCTGGTATCGCCTTTTCTGTGGCAGAGATTCGCCGCGCGTGGAGGCTTCGTTGTCTTTGCGCTATTTGTGGGAACGGCGACGAGCATCACGGCTCTTCCCGTGCTCGCCAGCATTCTGCGGGATCTTAAACAGAATGGCCGGCCACTTCCGGCAAAAGTTTCCTCAATCGCATTGCTATGCGCGTCGCTGAATGATGTGCTCGCCTGGTGTGTGCTGGCGGTGATTCTTTCGCTTCTTCATCGCGATGACCATGGCGTTGGCCTGCTTTGGCGGCTGACTGCGCTGCTGCTCTACTTGGCAGTGACTCTGATCGGTGTTCGTCGCTTGCTCAGAGTTCTTTCGGCCTATTCCGCCACGTGCTGTCTCATTGCAGCAGTGCTATTTGCCTGGGCTAGCGCCCAAATCACCGACCTTCTGGGACTGCACCTCTTTTTCGGCGCGTTCCTCGCAGGAGTGTGTGTTCCTCGCTCGGGCAGCGGTCACCTCGTTAAGCAACTACACCGCGTTCTAAGACCTATTACTCGCTTCACGATGCCATTATTCTTCGCCCTCACGGGACTTCGCCTGCAGCGGGACCTGTTCCAGTTCAATGGTTGGGTATCGCTGTTACTAATCTTCGCAATCGCCATAATAGGCAAGGTCGTTGGTGCGGCCGGTGCGGCACGATGGGTTGGCTTCTCTTGGAGTGAGGCAGGCCAAATGGGGGTGCTACTCAACACGCGAGGCTTGGTGGAACTCATCGTGCTCACGGTTGGCTACAGGGAGGGAGTGCTGAACCCAAACCTCTTCACGCTTTTTGTGCTGATGGCACTCGGCACTACAGCCGTCACAGCTCCTGTGCTGGGCATTATTGAAAGGTCGAAGATGAGCGAACGCTGTTCGACTTGAAGTCTCCTGCAAACGAGAATGTCGAGAGCGCGAGCAATCGGGATCAGATTTTCACAATCAATGTCATTCCACATTCTCGAACTTGTCCACAAATGCTAGTTTTGCTCTAAGGCCTCCTCGACGGGTATCAAGAAGAAGCCACCCTGCAACAAGTGAACGATGGGTAAGCCTTCGCCATTCGGCAGTGGAATGTCGATCTTCTCTGCCATTCGGTAGTTTCTGAGCAGATAAAGAGGGATACCTAGAAGCGTCGGTACCATCTCGAATAGTGGAAGCCCTCGAGCTTACAGCTTCTTCACACAGTGCAACAACATCAGAAAGCCAATGTCTTCCCTCGCCCACGCCGGATGCACAAATATGGCACGAACCTTCGCAGGTTTAAGCAGTGATCAAGCAAAGCACCAACACGACCCGGTCCATGATCGTTCGAAAGAAGGTCCCTTCGGAAACTTCAGGCGTCACAGGCATGTGTGGCTGATGGACCGGGGATGCGATGAGGTAGGTTTCATCTTCGATCAACTGGGTATACAAGCCGAGTGGATGATCAAGGCACCTTCTATTTGGGCCGGCATGTCGTAACTACGTTGCAAGCCGCGGACAAATGAATCGATCAACTCATGCAGGCGAGGAACGCTGTCCGATTTAGCTGTGCGTATGCAAAAAGCTCCGCATGACATAGCCCTTCTCCTCTGCGAACTCGTTCTCCAATATGTCTGATCTTAGCGCTCAACTTTTGCTGGAGGCCGATGACGCGAGATCGAAAGGGGGAATGTAAGTGTAAAGTCAAAATGTTGCTGAACGTCCCTGCTGGGTGGGATTGTGAGGCGACGGATTGGGCTGGGTACAGATGAGCAAAAGGACCTGCAACGGATAGAAGTGCTGACTGAAGTGCTGGCCGGGTGGCGGACGACGGAATCGGCCGCAGGCGTGTTGAACGAGAGTGTGCGGCAGGCGCAACGCCTGTTGGCCAGATATGAAGACGGTGGTGGCGCGGCGCTGATCCACAAGGCGCGCGGACGTCCCGCGACCAACACCTTGAACGCGGGTGTACGCGACTATGTGCTGGAGCTGGTGCGGCAGAACTATCGTGACTTCGG
>CAXTJO010000009.1:68691-71090 GCA_964244665.1 uncultured Terriglobus sp. | reverse complement strand
CCTCCCCCAATAGAATGACGAATTTAGCGCGAAGGGGGAGGGGGGAGGGGGGCCACTTACCACGTCGAATAACTCGACCCATCCGTTGAAGCTTGCCCCGCTCCGCTGTGCACGTTGTTGATACCGGTTGAGGTCTCGTCGACGTTTTGATAACTGTCGGAGCGGTCGAAGGTCCAGGTGGAATTTGAATGGGTCATCGGGTCGAGGGGCATCACCTTCAGGTACCCCGAGGTCACAAGCTCGTCGCCCGATTCGGGAGCTTTTTGCTTGTCCACGGTGTAGCTGTCGATGGCCTGCCGCATCGTCGCAAGGTCTTGCCGCAGAACACTTTCCCGCGCAACCTTCAAGTGATGGGTGTAAGCAGGAACGGCCATCGACGCCAGGGTGGCAATGATGATCATCACGATCATCAATTCGATGAGCGTAAAACCGGCTTCGGCCGAATCAGCTCCTTTTTTGCCTGGCATTTCCGCCCTCCACCAGCTGTTGTGCATCGCCGGTAAGTGTTTGCCGCTCAATAACTTGGATAGATTTACCATGTGCTGTATTTCGTCCCGTCCAGTGCGGTTCCGTCGCTCTTGGTGTGCACGTCGAAGACGTTGTCGCCGCTGGACGAAGTCGCGTCGGGATCGTCCTGCATGGAGCGGGTCGCCCACTCGTTCGATTTGGTCATGGGATCCATCGGGATCTCGCGAAGAAAGCGGACCTTCTTGTCTTTCACGTCCACGCCATCGACAAGGGTCTGCAGGTCGGGCGGGTAGTTGAAAGAGTCGACCTTGGTCTGGAAGGCTCCGCGATCGGCTGCGTCCTTGTAGTGGTCGATGGCGTCGCGCATGCGCCACAGATCGGCGCGCAACTCGCGCTCCTTGGTGCGCTTCACCTGGAAACGCGCGATGGGGATCGCCGCGGTCGCGAGCAGAGCCACAATAGACACCACGACGATGAGTTCGACGAGGGTGACGCCGTGCTCGCCATACCGTGCCGCGTTGATGCGCCGTGCGGTCATGCAGTTCCCTACTTCAGATGTACCGTGGCCTGCGAACCCACGGCGGGCAGATTGGCCTGTGTGCTGTCTTTGGCGGCGACCTTGACGAGCGTAATGGGCGAGTCACCGGCGGCGATGGCTTTGAAGGTGAGGACGGCAACGCTGCCCTGGCCGTCGATGCCGTGAACACCGGGCGGCCGAGACATCGAGACCGTGACGTTGCCGTTGCCTTCATCACGGTGGACGATGGCAACGGATTGACCGTCGCGGCCCAGCATCTCACCCGAATCGACGTTGACCAGCGACAGGAGCTTGGGATCGAAGTGCACCTGCAGCGGCGCGGCGTACAGATCGCGCGCGTTGTTGGCACCGATCGAGACCTGGAAGGTGCTGCCAACCGCCTGGGTGGAGTTCGGCGGCACGATGGAGAAGCTGATGGGCAGAGCGGACGTGGATGCTGCAGACGTAGGCGCGGCGGCTCCCGGTGCAACGGGCTGGCTGGATGCGCCGACAGAGGGATTGAGCTGCGCAGCCTGCCCGGTTTGCGCGGCACTGGCGGCACGTGCGGCAGACTCATTGCCAACCGTGCCGATCAGCACAGACGCGGCCTTGGCCGCCGTGACGTTCGGATCGTTCTGCTGACGCTGGGCGGCCCCTGTGGTGAGGTAGGCGGAGTTGTCGACAGCGATGGTCTCTGGCGCGGTAGGATCGCGGCGCAACTCGATGGAGGCACCGGTGCCGGTATCGATGGCGCGCGTGTTCAGGCGGGTGACGAGCGGCTCGCGCACGATGTGCGGAATGACGAGGAAAACCACTTCGTCCTGGCTGCGCTCGCTCTGGGTGCTGCCGAAGATGCGCTTGAGGATCGGGATGTCGGAAAGACCGGGGGTGCCGGTGAGGCTCTTGGAATCGAGCCGGGTCAGAATACCGGCAAGAACGGAAGGCTCGCCCTCCTTGAGTTGAATAATCTGCTCCACGGTGCGCTGGGCAATGATCGGTTCCGTGACGGAGGAGATCGTGACGTTGCCGTTTTGCGAGGAAACCTCGATCTTGAGCTTGAGGGTGATCTCGCGGTCCTGATGAACGGTGGGCGTGACGTCGATCGTGACACCCACATCGATGTAGGTGAACTGGGTATTGACCAGCGAACTGACGATAGCGGTCGAGGCACCGGAAGAGTAGGAACCGGTGGCAATCGGGATGCGTTCGCCGATTTTCAACTGGGCACGTTGATTGTCGGTGGCACGGATGCGAGGGTTTTGCAGGATGCGCGTATCGCTGTCGTTGAGCAGCGCATTGATCGTCGCGGAACCGATGGATACGGCAAGATTGTCGCCGGTGAAATTGTAGAAGGTGTTGATGTTGGGCAGCGTGCTGGTGGACGTCGTGCTGCTACCTGTAGTGGTGGTGCCGG
>CAXTJO010000009.1:0-68591 GCA_964244665.1 uncultured Terriglobus sp. | reverse complement strand
GTGCCGGAGGTGGTGTTGAACTGCGGCGTGACAGTGACGGACTGCGGCAGGGTGATGCCGAGGTTGCGTGCCTTGTCGCGGTTGACTTCGAGCACGGCCACATCGACGACAACCTCGCTACGTGCCCGGTCGAGGTTGTTGATCAGCGACTCGGTAAGCAGCAACTGGTCCGGCGTGGCGCGCATAACAATGGCGTTCTGCGATGGGACGAGAAAGATCTTGGCGGTCTGGTCGAGCACGTTGCGGAGCGCCGTGAGCAGTTCGTTCTGATCGGCCTGTGTTGCAGCGTTGGATAGATAGAAGGTCTGAACAGCGGTCGCATTGAGGTCGTTGTGCTTGGTGGGGGTATTCGCGGCGACGAAGAGGGTGTTGGCGGTGACCACCTTGAAGAAGGTGCCGGACTGGATGCCGAGGATGCGCAGCGCATCGGACAGCGAGGTGTTGACGACGTCGAACTGGATGCGGCGGGAGGTGTACTCGGGGTCGAAGATGACATTGATGCCAGCGGTCTTGCCGATGGCGGTGTAGATGTCCTTGGTGTCGGACACGGCATGGTAGGTGATGGGGTCATTCGATGTGGCTTTGAGCTGGAGCGGCTGGGCGAGCGAGAGGACAGCAGAGGAGGGGCCGAGCGCAGCCTCGCGCTGCAGCGAGGCTGTGGGAGCGGTGGACATCTCCCGCTCGGTAACGGTGATTTCCTGCTGGGCGGTCTGGTTGCCGCCGTCGATCGAGAGTGCGCGCTGAAACTCGGTCAGCGCGCCGTTGAGATCGCCGCTCTGGCGCAAGACACGGCCGCGGTCGACATGGGCGGCGGCGGCGGCGAAGCGGACACGCTCAAACTTGGTCTGGTAGCGAAGGTCTTTCGGCTTTAGCAGGTGAGCCTGGCGATAAGCCTCGAAAGCAGCATCGTAATCTTCATGGACTTCGGCGTCAGCACCGCGTTTCGCCCAGCTGGCGGCGGACTGGGCGTGCAATGCCGGCAACTGAAGCAGGGCAGCGCTGCAGAGCACGGCTGCTGCGGCGAGGCGAAGGGCAAACAACGTGGTCCGCACGCGGACGGGGGAGCCTGAACTTACGGATTGCAAAAGGATTGCGTCTCCTGGCCGCTGGAAAGCGGAGCCGCTTGCGAAACCCGACCGCGTGCGATCCGCGTCGCGGCGACGGTGCTGCACCGGGCTTGATCCTGACAAGAATACCATCGGCATCGCGTTGGACGCGGCAGACGGAAGAAGGTGTAAAGGTGGTTCGGCCCACCGCGGGAACAGTGTGACGGACTGGTAAACTTGAGGGAGAGCATGCCGCATCCGACCGCCACTCCGACGCAGTCCCTGCCTTCAAAGAAGGCGATACCGCGCGACCCGGTGGCGATGGGTTCGCGCGACGCGGCGTTCAACCGGTCGGCATCGCACAACTATTTTTTAGAAGACCGGTTCGAGGCAGGCGTGCAGTTGCATGGGACCGAGGTGAAGAGCATTCGGGAAGGCAAGGCCAACCTGAAAGACAGCTATGGGCTGGTGAAGGATGGCGAGTGCTTTTTGCTGAACGCGCACATTGGACCGTTTAGCCACGGCAACGCGATGAACCACGATGCGACGCGCACACGCAAGCTGCTGCTGCACAAGGAAGAGTTGCGGCGGTTGGCGGTGAAGGCAAACCAGAAGGGATTTACGCTGATCCCGACGCGGCTGTACTTCAAAAACGGCAAGGTGAAATGCGAACTGGCGTTGGCGAAGGGCAAGCAGGACTGGGACAAGCGTGAGACGGAGCGGCGGCGCGAGGCGGACAAGGAAGCAAAGTCGGCCATGGCGCGGGCGCAGCGGCGGTAACGACAGATGGCTTAGGTTCGTTTCGGGCGACAGTCCACGGCTGTGTGGCGGCATATTGCATTGCCGTGAGACGCCGGGCGTAGGCTGTGTGTTGCGGCGCGGTAAAGTAACGCGGACAGGAAGCCTGGAACTCCACGATGACGACTCAACTACTGTTTACGGATCCGACGACGTTTGCGACTGCCCTGCTGGTGGCGTTTGCGGTGGATATCGCCACCGGGCGCGAGGAGGAGCCGCTGCCGACGCTGTTGGTGATGGCAGACGGGGTGAGCGATGCCGCAACTCGCTTTATGACCGGCGGTGAGTTCAAGGCAAAGCTGGGTGAGACGCTGTTGCTGCATGCGCCGGGAGGTTTGCGGGCGGACCGGCTGCTGGTCGTGGGCATGGGCAAGGTGGCCGGGCTGGATACAGTCCGTGTGCGGCAGGCGGCAGGCACGGCGGTGCGGCAGGCGATGGCGAAAGGTATCCGCGATGTGACGCTGGTGTTTCCGGAGGACCGGGCGCTGAGCGATGAGCCGATGGACGTGCTGCCGTGCCTGCTGACGGCGCGCGCGTTGGTGGAAGGGGCGCTGCTGGCGGCAGTGGACTTTGACGTGTACAAGAGCGACCGGGTAGACCGCGCTCCGGCAGGGCTGCAGTTGCTGGTGCCGCCGGCAGCGGAAAAGGTGACACGGGACGAGTTGACCGCGGGGTTCGACGAGGGGCGGGTGCTGGCGGAGGCACAGAACTTTGCGCGGGCGCTGGTCAACGAGCCGGGGAACGTGCTGACGCCGACGGAGCTGGGACGGCGGACGGCGGCGATGGCAGAGCTCGCCGGCCTGGGGTGCCAGGTGTTTGGCGTGGACACGCTGCGGGAGTTGAAGATGGGAGCATATCTCGCCGTGGCACAGGGATCCGCGGAGCCGCCGGCGCTGATTGTGCTGCGGTATGAGCCGCCGGTGGCGGTAGCGGAGGGTGCGCCGGTACTAGGGCTGGTGGGCAAAGGGATTTCGTTCGACACAGGGGGCATCTCCATCAAGCCGGCGGACGGCATGGAGAAGATGAAGAACGACATGGGCGGGGCAGCGGCGATGATCGGCGCAATGCAGGCGATTGCGGCACTGAAGCCTGCGGTGCGGGTGATTGCGGTAATTTGCAGCGCGGAAAACATGCCGGACGGGAAGGCGTACCGGCCGGGCGATGTGCTCACGGCGATGAGCGGAACGACGATCGAGGTGATGAACACGGATGCCGAGGGCCGGCTGGTGCTGGCGGATGGGCTGCACTATGCAAAGACGCTGGGGGCAACACACCTGATCGACGCGGCAACACTGACGGGGGCGTGCGTGGTGGCGCTGGGCCGGCTGAACGCGGGTTTGTTTGCGAATGACGAGGAAAGTTGTGAGAGGTTCCTGAGGTCCATGCGGGTGGAGGGCGAGGGGTTTTGGCGACTGCCGTGTACGGAAGAGTATGCGGAGCTGATCAAGAGCCAGATCGCGGATATCCAGAACACAGGGGTGGACCGGTATGGCGGGGCGATTACGGCGGCGATGTTTTTGAAGAGGTTTGTGGGGGAGACGCCGTGGATCCACCTGGACATTGCCGGGCAGGTGATTGCCGACGATGTGCGGCCGCATGTGGCGAAGGGACCGTCGGGAATTGGGGTGCGGACGATTACGGCGTGGGTGCGGACGTTTGCAGCGACGGGTGAGTGAATGGAGCTGGCGGGTGCGACGGTGCTGGTGGTAGACGATGAGCCGCTGTTGAACCTGACGATGAGCCTGCTGCTGGAACGCGCAGGAGCCGTGGTGCCGCGGGCGAGCAACGGTGTGGAAGCACTGGCGATTGTAGAGCGGCAGGCCGTGGATGTGATGGTGTGCGACCAGAACATGCCGGGGATGGATGGGAAAACGCTGTTGCGGCTACTTGTTGAGCGCGAGCGGGCGGTGCCGACCCTGCTGTTTGTGAACGGGGTGGATCGAGAGGACGATTCGCTGCTGGAATGGCTGCATGTATTGCAAACGCTCGTAAAACCCGTTCAACCGGCGACGTTGATCAAGGCTGTGCAGGCAGTCCTGGCGGGGGTGCCGAAGCGGTAGAGGCTGCTACATGGCGCTCGGAACGCCGATGCCGAGGTAGGCGAGGACACGGGTAAGTTCGCGGCGGGCGAGGGCGGCGGTGGCGAGAAGAAAAATTCTGCGTTCGTGATCGGCTTCGTTGAGAACGTGATTGCGATGGTAGAAGTTGGAGAACTCCTGCGCGAGCTGGAAGGCGTAGCGGGCGAGGATGGCTGGTTCGGCGGCGGCGATGGCCTGGTCGAGCACGGTGGTGACACGGGAGGCGAGAAGCCAGAACGACCAGAGGTCGTCGCCGGGGGTGGGCTCCGGTTTGGTTGTGGCGCTGTCGGTCGCGGTGGCGAAGAAGCGGGAGAGGTCGATCGGGGCGATGGCGGCAAGGGCTTCGGCTTCGGTGGTGCCGGCTTTGCGGAGGATGTTGCCGGCGCGGACGGCGGCGTACTGGACGTAGGGGCCGGTTTCGCCTTCGAACGATAGGGCGTCGCGGAAGTCGAACGCGATGACAGTGTTCCGGGTGACCTTGAGCATGAAGTATCGCAGGGCGCCGATGGCGATGGCCGTGGCGCTGGTGAGGCGGTCGGCATCGGGGGTCTCGGGGTGGCGGGCATCGACTTCGTTTTTGGCGGCGGTGATGAGCTTGTCGAGAAGGTCGTCGGCTTTGACGCCGAAGCCCTTGCGGCCGCTGACTTCCAGGTAGGGCTTTTGCAGGTCTTCGGGGCTGACGGTGTAGCCGAGGTCGACGGCGCAGCGGGGAGTGAGGGCGACCATGGCGTAGTTCAGGTGGGTGTAGTTGTCGGCCGCAGCGGTGTAGCCCATGCCGCGAAGGGCTTCGACGACGTTACTCTGGGGATCGTTCTGGCGGGAGTCGATGACGTTGTAGATGGCAGCGGCGGTGCCAAAGGCGGGGTGCGGTGTTTCACCATCGACGGCGGAAATCCAGCAGTGATGTGAAGGGTACTCGCGGAAAAGGCGGTAGCCAAAGTCCTTGCCGGGGAGCAGGCCGAATTTCCAGAGGTGGTACGCGATGTCTTTGCCGACGTAGGTGACAGTGCCGTTGGAGCGCACCAACACTTTGGCGTCGTCGTCGGTGACGCCTTCGGCGAGAGCTTCTGCACCGGGGCGACGCATGACCCAGCAGCCCTTGTTCTTGCCTGCGATTTCTTCGTACAGGACACCGCGGTCGATCATCTCCTGGCGGGCGGCCTGCCAGAAGTGGAGGTGGAGGACTTCGCTCTCGCGGGGTAGAAAGTCGTACTCGATGCCAAGGCGGTTCATGGTGTCGAGGTGACGGGCGAGGACGGCGGTGCTGATGAGGTCGGCGATGCGAGCGGTGTCGTTCTCGCCGGTTTCGAGTTCGTGGAGGGTGCGGAGGCGGATAGCGCGGCGCTCGTCTTTGGCTCCAGGGTCTTCGTCGTACCACTGGGAGACGCGGGCGTAAAGATCCCAAAGGTAGAAGTCGATGCGCTCGTTGGCGGCGGCGAGCTGAAGCAGGAGTGTGTGCACATCGGCAAGGGATTTACCCCGAAGATGGACGAGGCCGACGACGGCGTCGGCGACCTGGACGCCGGTGTTGTCGATGTAGTTCTGAACGCCGGTGGGCCACCCGGACTTGTAGGCATCGGGGCGCAGGAGGCGGGCAAAGGTGTCGCCGAGGATGGCATTGCGGAGATGGCCGATATGGGCGGCTTTGTTGGGGTTGATGCTGGTGTGTTCGACAAGCCGGAAGCCGACGCCGCCGATGTCGCTGTGGTTACCGGCGGCGACGCGCTGGGCGATGGCGGCGCGGTCGACGCGGACGTTGAGGTAGCCGGCACCGGCGACCTGGACCGAGGCGATGCCGGGCATGGTCGAGAGCTGGTCTGCGAGCTCCTGCGCGATGACGCGTGGGGCTTTGCGCAGGCGCTTGGCGAGCTCGAAGGCAAGCGGGAGGGCGAAATCGCCGAGGGTGACGGAGGGCGGCTGCTCGACGGCAACGCGCTGAAGAGTGACGTCGTAGCTGCGCTGGACGACCTCAATAGCGTGCTGGGTGAGTTGCTGTTGGAGTGTGCGATACATGGCGGGACCTTGAGGACGCAGCGGTTAGCTGGTGGGCAGCTCGGCGGGAAGGGTGGCGAGGTCTTGAGAAAGAGGTTTGCTGGCGGGACCGCGTTCCATGCGGTGAACCAGAAAGGCGATGCCGCCGACAGCAGTGACGAAAAAGAAGACGACGAGGTGCACAAGCAGGCCATAGAGCGCGGAGATGGTGGGCTGCGCTCCCTGGCTGACCATGGAGAACTGGGCAGCGAACTCGTACGTACCAATGGCGCCGGGAGAGCTTGGCAGCAGGAAGGAGAGATTGCTGAGAGCGAGGGCAAGCCAGGGGCCACGGTAGCCGGCGGCGACATCGAGCATGCGGGCGGCGGCGACAAAAATCATGCCTTCAGAAAACCAGATGACGACGCTGGAGACGAGAAGGAAGACGCGTCCTGTGACGCTAAGTTTAAGGACGGCGTCGAAGAGCAGCAGGGCCCAGCGCTCAAGGCGCTTGGTGCGTGGG
The DNA here is from genome assembly GCA_964244665.1 of uncultured Terriglobus sp. Taxonomy (GTDB): domain Bacteria; phylum Acidobacteriota; class Terriglobia; order Terriglobales; family Acidobacteriaceae; genus Terriglobus. Next base: position 62,175 of record CAXTJO010000009.1, on the reverse strand, counting down.
CCGGCGGGGAAACGGTCAAGAACGAACTGGACGACGCGCTGAAGGAGCGATGCACCGAAGAGCAGCAGCATGAGACCGGCGGCGCAGCAGGCGAGCACCGGTTCCGCGACATGGAGGAGGTTGAGTGAGTGGCCTTTGAAGAGGAACGGCGGCACCGACCGGGCGGTGCCGACAAGGAGGGCGACGAGGAAGCCGAGCAGGGTAAAAACGTCGAGCAGACGTTCGAGTATGACGGTGCTGAGGATGGTGGAAGAGGAGGCACCGAGGTCGGGAGCATAGGAGAAAATTCGAAGGAAATCGCCGATGCGGAAGGGTAGAACGTTGTTGGCGGCGTAGCTAGTCATGAGGACGCGGCCACAGACACTGACACTAGGCGCGCCGCTGCGGCGGAGCATAAACCACCAGCGATAGATGCGGAGACCATAGCCGGCAAGGATGAAGACGGCCATCACGGCGGTCCACTGAAGGTGCTGAATGTGGAGGGAGCGGAGATCGCTGTAGTGGATGCTGCGGAGGGTGCGCCATAGAAAAAAGGCGGAGACAGCGATGCCGGGCACGACCTTCCACCAGGCGCGCCGGTTGGAAGATTGGCTTGCGGGTGGAGGCTGCCGGTCGCTCAAACGATCCGTCCGGGGAACTGGATGTTTGGTGTGTACGGTGTGGAGGACATCGTGGGTCATTATACGAAGCGGCGGGCGTGGCTTGTGTGAGGGGGGCGGAGGACAGCGTGGCGCTGCGGGGATACTGGAGGGATGATGCCGGTGCGTTCCGATGGGAGTGACCCGCCGAGAGGCAGGTGGGTGCAATGGTTTGGAGTGCTGTCGCTGACGGTTGTGGGGCTGGCACTGCTGGGATACCACCCATATGCAGAAGATGGAGGAATTTACGCGGCGGCGCTGGCGGCGCGGATGGATCCGGGACTATTTGCGCACGATGGGGTATGGGTGCGGGGGCATACGCGGCTGTCGGTGTTTGTGCCGGTGCTGGCGGGTGTAGCGCAAATACTGCACGTGCCGGTGGCGTGGGCGCTGCTGCTGGTGCAGGTCGCGTCGTTTGCGGGGTTTGTCGCGGCAGTTTGGGCGATGGCGCAGGAGTGCCTGCGGCGACGGGTTACGGCGGTTTGGACGACAGTGCTGGTGGTGGCGGCGGCGGGGGTGCCGGTTGCGGGGACGTCGCTATACCTGCTGGACCCGTATGCGACAGCCCGGTCGGTGACGACACCTTTGCTGCTGGGGACGGCAGTGCTGGCGCTGCAGCGGCGGTGGTGGGCCGCGGCAGTGTGCTGGGGCGTGGCGGCGGCGATGCATCCGTTGATGGCGATGTGGAGCGGTGTGGTGCTGGTGCTGCTCGCGACACCAGGAAGGTGGAGGGCGGGTGTTTGCGCCGGAATGCTGGGCACCCTGGGTGCCATGCTGGCGATGTCACCGGCGGACAGTGCTGCGGTGCATGCCGTGGCGCTGACGAGGGGCTACTGGTTTCTGTCAGAGTGGCGGTGGTATGAGTCGGTGGGCGTGATTGCGCCGCTGGTGTTGCTGGGTTGGATGTGCGCGGTAAAGCCGCGGGCCTGGACCGAGGCGGGGCGGCGGCTTGGGCAGGCGGTGCTGGTTGGGGGCACGATGGCGGTCAGTGCGGCGTTGCTGTTTGCGCGTGAGGGTGCGCGGTCGAGCGCTGTGGCGCGATTGCAGCCATTGCGGACGTTTCACTTCGTGTATGCGGCTTTCCTTTTGCTGCTGGCGGGTGAGGTGACGGAGAGGGTTCGACGGCGTGCTGGAAAGATAGGGTTGGCGGGAGCAGCGGTCGCGGTGGCCTTGAGCCTGGTCGGGATGCAACGGGGACTGTACCGGGCGTCGGGGTGGGTGGAATGGCCGGGCGCAATGCCGCGAAACGGTTGGGAGCAGGCGTTTCTGTGGGCACGGGACCATACGACGCGAGACGCAGTGTTTGCGCTGGACGCGCGGTACACCGAGCTGGCTGGCGAGGACGCGCAGGGCTTTCGGGCGGTGGCGTTGCGGGCGGTATTGCCGGATGCAGCGAAGGACGGAGGTGTGGCGGCGGTGATGCCGGAACTAGCAGGCGCGTGGGCGGCAGGGATGCGGGCGCAGCAGGGCCTGGAAGGTGCGACGGATGAGCGAAGACGGGCGCGGCTGTTACCACTTGGAGTGGGGTGGATTGTGCTGGGAACGGGAGCGGAGACAGTGTTGGAGTGCCCTTACGCGAACGACACGGCGAAGGTATGCCGGCTACGCTGAGGGTTATGGCACGCGCAGAGGGCGGAAGCCGGAGATGGGAAAGAGGCCGGTTGGATAGTCTTCCGTGGCGAACTGGGGGCGGAAGGTGTAGCGAAGAAAGACGGTGGGCTGGACGACGTTGTAATTGTTTGTATTGTTGGCCGCGAGGGCACCGCCGACGTACCAGTGGTCCGTTACGCGGTAAGCTCCCTGGGCCTCGACGCTGAAGTTTGCGCCGGTGCTGGTGTTGTTGGGCAGAAAGGCGGCGGTGCAGGTACGGTTGGCGAGCTGGGCAAGGGTGCAACCGGACTGGACACCGGTCTGGAGGGCGGGGTCGAGAGGAAAGAGAAGGGCGGCGTCTTCCTGGAACGTCTGAACGCCGACGGCGCCCTGAACGATGTAATGCCAGCTTGTCTTGTAGGAACCGTTGAAGGTGACAGGGATGCTGCCAAGGAAGTAGATCTCCGGGCTGAAGTAGCCGCCGCTGCCGTAGCTGAGGGCGCGCTGGTTCTGGTCAAAGTGCATGGCAAAGAGGGACGCGCCGATGTTGAGGGTGCCGTACCCGGGGAACTGCGTGACGCGGAAGTATGCGCCGGCTGTGCCCTCGTAACGGCGGTTTTGAAGGATGTGGAAGCCGGTGAGTGCAGCGCCATCGCCGCTGATGTAGAGGCCGGCGCGCTCGTTACCGTGGTCGAAACGCAAGCCACCGCCTGTGGCGACAACGCCACCCCAGATGTTGCCGCTGTTGAGGAGGGAGACGCTGCCGGGGTCGCGAAGGCCGGCGTAGGAGAGCTGCGTTTCCTTGACAGAGTCGCGCTCGCCGAAGACGGTGAAGGGGCCGCCGGCGATGCGGTAGCGGGCGCGGGCTATGACGTTATTGACCAGGAACTCGTAGGGGGTATAGCCGACGGCGAGGCCGAGATTGCGCGTGACAGCCTGGAATTCGCCGCCAAGGCCGGAGCTGTATTGCGGGGTTGGAGTGTTGACCGCGTTGGCGGGTAGAGTGCCGAGGGTAGGAGCAAGACCGGCGGTGTAGCGGGTGAGATCGATGGTGCCGCTGTTGAGGAAGACGGCGCGGGGGACAACGCTGAAACGGACGGTGCGGCCGGCGGCGAAGGTAGCCTCGACGGGAATCTCAAAATCGTAGAGACGGTCGATACCGGGCTGGCCGCTGCGGGTGCGGACGAAGCCGCTGCCTCCAGTCCAGCCGCTGTAGCTGCTGTCGAGTTGGGCGAGGTCGAGCTCGGTTTGCTGACGGGGGGTAAGGGGTGGGCCGCCGGTTGCACCTGTGTCCACGGCACCGTAACTGCCGCGGAGTGGGGGGACGTTGCGGGCGATAAGTTCGCCGTCTGTGGGGACGCCCGAGCCGGCGGTGTTGTACGGCGGCAGATCGGGATAGGGCTCGGAGCCGAGGGCGGCGGGTACCTGCGGGTAGAAGATAGGAGCGTTGCTGACGCCGAAGCTTTCGACGCGCTGCGGGGCGCGTGGACGGGAACGGCGGCGGGCAGCGACGGACGAGGAAGGTCGGTCGTTGGGACGGGGGTACTGCTGTGCTCCAGCCTGGGGGTTGGCAGAGGTGGAGGGAGACGACGGCCGGGGGATTTGACCGGTGGGGGGCAATGCGCCGGGGGTGTACTGGGCGTTTTGAGTGCTGGCTAGATTGATGGGCGCGGGAGCGGCGGCTGGGAGCGGGTCGGATTGGTGGCGGCGAGTCTCGGCGGCTTCGGCGGCTTCGTCCCGCAAATGGGCGACGCCGCTAGCCGGGGTGGTGGCGCGTGCGGTGTGGAGCTGGACCGGGACGCCGGGGGCGGTCGGAAAGTCGGTGATGATGGTGGATTCCCGGACATCGACCGGGCTGGCGCTGTAGCGGACGGTCGCCGGGCCTTTGGTGGTGGGTGCCTGGTAGGGGATATACGGGCCATAGACTTCGCCGTTGAAATCCCCGGTTTGTGCACCTTCAAGACGGGTCTCGAAGGCTGGTTCCGGGTTGGCGTTGGCGAGGACGGCTGCGTCGTTGGCGCGGCGCACCTGTGTTTGCTGAAAGGCGAGGTATGGCTGGGAGTCTGGTTCCAATGGCAAAGGCTCAGCGTCGGTGGGGATGGTGTTCGCTGAACGTGGGGTATAGGTGGCGGCAGGAGGTTGGGGGGCGCTGTTGGAGTCAGGGACTGCGGGCCGGTAGTCGCCGAGGCGGGATGTGCCGGAGCGCGTGCCCATGTAGCTGGGGACCTGCGGGGCGGTGCTGTCGAGCTGGACGGGGGCGCTGTCGTCGCTGGGAAGGTAGGGGGGCGCGGCTGCCTCTGCGGCGGGTTCGGTACCAGGGGCAAGGAGGCTGGCGAGGTCTTGAGACCGCAGGGAGGGTGTTGAACGCGGATTGAGCGGCGCGGGCTGGTGCAAGATGGTTGCGAGCTCAGCCCCGGGGTCGGGCGGCGGCAGTGCGGCAAGTGAAGCGCGGTAGAAGTCGGCGGCACGGTTGCTGTCGCCGCGAGCCTGTTCGAATTTCGCGGCGAGATTGAGGATTTCAGCGTCTCTGGGATAGAGGTCAAGGGCGTAGCGGAGCCAGACCTCGCTATCTTTGAGGTCGTTGGCTGCGAGCGCGGCGCCGGCGGCGGTCTTGTAGTCTGCGGCGGACTCAGAGCTCATGTCATGCGATTTGAAGATGGCGACGGCTTCTTTCGGCAGGCCGGCACGGACGTAGCCGCCGGCAAGAGCCTTGATGACGGCGGGATTGTCTGGGAACGCCGACGCTGCGGCGTTGAGAATGGCCAGCGCACGGTGGGCGTTGCCGGCGGCGGACGACTGATTGGCGCGGCGAACGGCCCAGCTTGCCCAGATCACCTGGACGGTACGGCGCTGGTCGTCGGAAAGATCGCGGCGGCCACCGAGCGCGAGAAGCTGGCGGTAGAGGCCGGTGTCGCTGCCGCCGTTGTAGAGCAGCCAGGCGTTCTGGATATCAATGTTGGCGGGGGGCGCGGTATGCTGCCGCGCGTAGTGCTGCTGGACGCGGGCGAGAAAGGCGAGAGCCTGGTGGGCGTCACCGAGCGAGCCATAGACCTGACCGATGACTTGGAGATACTGCACATCATTTTCAAGTTGACGGAGGACGACAGGGGGGATTTGCTGGTTTTCCGCGAGGGCCTCCTGGTCGCGGCCAGCGGCATGGAGTGCGTTCAGCAGACCTTTCCAGGCATCGATGCGCTCTGGATTTTCGGCGAGGATACGCCGATAGATGGGATACGCATGGGCCGCGTCGCCGCGCTGGAGATACAGGCCGGCGAGCTGGAGTTGGAGTGGAAGCGGGACGCGCTGGCCGGAGGTGTTTTGGGCCGCAATGGCGCGCTCGAGCAGGCTTTGTGCGAGGTCGGGCTTGCTGTTCGCCTGATAAATTGCGGCGGTGCCGACAAGGAAGCCAGGGTCGCGCAGGGCTTGATCGTAGACCGCGGGCGGCATGCTCTCAAGCGTTTGCAGGGCAACGGTGTCGTTCCCCATGCTGTGCTCCGCATTGATGAGACCTTGCCAGGCGAGGACGTTGTTGCCGTCGGCGGCAAGGACTTGCCGGTAGAGACCGACGGCCTGTTCGGTGCGGTTGGCTTGAAGCAGGAGGCTGGCGTACTGCAGCGCTGTTTCAGCCTTGAGGCCCTGCGCGCCGGGGGGGAACGGCAGGTCGAGGGCGAAGCGGAGGACGCGCTGCGCGTCGGCATCGCGGCCCACAGACATATAGGCGGAGGCGAGGGTGCGGAGATAGTCGGGATCGCGCAGGAGTTGGACGCGGACCGCCTCCGGCAGGTGCTTGTCTGTGTCGAGGGCGGCGCTGCTGTTCCCTGCCTGAAATTGAGCGGTGAACAGGCCGCGGTATGCGGCGACAGTGGGTTTGCCGCGAACGAGTTGTTGAAAATAGGGGAGAGCGGCCTGGGGCTGGCCGGCTTTAAGCAGGGTGCCGGCAAGACCCTGGAAGGCTTCGGGGCTGTTGGGACGCAATTGGAGGGCCTGGCGGTATCTCGATTCGGCGGTTGTGAGGTCGTTATCGTCGAGCGCGGTCCTACCTTCGCCCAGCACAAGGAAGAATCGCGCGGTTTGCAGATTGCGGTCGAGCGCCGGGTCGGTCGCACCGTCCTGCCTGGCTTGCTCGAAAAAGGAGATGGCGCCGCCGAAGTTGTGCTGGTTCATGCGGACGTAGCCCATGCCGGCAAGGGCACGGCCATCGCGGGGGTTTTTTGCGAGGAGGGCAGAAAAGCGGCTGTCGGCTTCGGCGTACCGTTTAGCGTTGAGAGCAGCGTAGGCGGCACGCTCTTCGCCACCCATGGCGCGCACCTGCGCAGTCCCGGCTACGACGGAGCCGGCTTGTGAGTTGCGGGCGGCTGCGGCGCTGGCCTGGTTTTCAGTGGTGCGAAGTGACTGCTGCAGGCCTGGGTCGGGATGGGAGCGAAGATAGGCTCGAACTTCGTCAGAGGTGGCGGGGTTGCCGGCGTCCCAGACGAAGGACTGCCTGAGAGCCTCGGCGGCCTGCGGGTCATGGGGGTAACGTTCGAGGACGCGGCGGCCTTCGGCGCGGGTGTTGGGCTTATAGGTGAGGATGCGGCCAAGGGTGACCCCGTAACGGGAGTCCTGCGGGTACGTGCCGACGAGTGAGCGAAGGCCGGCGACGGCGTGGGGATGTCCGCTGTCGGTGGCGGCCTCGGTTTCGTAGTAGGCGAGGGCCCACTCGCCAGCAGGGGGCGTGCTGCCGAAGACCCGGCGATAAATTGCCATAGCCTGTACATAATTCCCTTGCCCGGCGAGCCTGCCGGCCTGCTGCAGCTCGGCAAGCTGGCTGGACTGGGTCATCATGGTTTCGGCGCGGGCGATGCCGGGATCGCTTGGGCTGACGGCGCGGAGCCGTTGGAGATAGGTGTTGGCAAGTGCCAGATTGCCGGCGAGTTTGGCGGCACGGGCGAGGCCTCCGAGAGCGTCGGTGTTGTTGGGATCGGCGAGCAGAACCTGCTGCCAGGTTTGCGCGGCCATATCCATGCGGCCCTTTCCCTCGAGGGAATGGGCCTTCTCAAGAAGTATCCGGGTGGCCGAACCCTGAGCCGCAACGGGAGAAGCCGTAATTGCGGTCTGGCCGAGTGCTGCTGCGGGCAGACCAAGGCCAAATGCCGCGAGAAGCAGGAGCTGCGACCGATTTTTCGGGGTGCGGGTCATGGATAAAGGGACTGCACCAGTGTGCGCGGTGACGGCTGTGCCGGGCTTACGATGGTCACCAACATGGTAACGGCTGAGTTCGATACTATGCACCGGCTTAGTCGGGCAGTGTCAGTTCTGCCAAAAAACTTTGATATGGCCGTCCCGATCGAAACGGAAGCGCCGATCGGCCCAGCCTTTTGCAAAGAGAGCCAGATTCTGATCGTAGTAAGCAGTTGCGTGGCCGTAGAGACCGGTTGCAGGGTCGACGCTACTGTCGAGACGGTCAGACTGAGTTTTGGCTAACTGGGCGAAACCCGCGGATTGCAAGTAGGGCAGGACGGCAGCGGAGAAGCCGACGGGGCTGTCGGCATGGAGGACGATGCCGTTTGCCGCGACCTGCGCTGGAGGCGCGAGGGCGGTTTGAAGAGAATGTGCCATGCCGGCGACCAGAGGCCTGGCCTGACGGACGCCGGGGGTTTGGGGGTCGGCCATGCCGAGCCAAAGATAGACGCGGATGGCGTCATAGCTGCCCATGGGTGGAATTTCAGTCTTGCTTTGGGCGAGTGCATCTGGCGATGGGGAGGGCTGGACGGTGGCTTTAGCGATAGAGGAAGCGGTGACTTTGGTGCGGGCCTTGGCGCTGGGCCCGGCGACAACCCAGTCCATGACGAAGCCGGAGGGAGCTCCGCCGGCAATGAGAGTGCTGTAGCTGGTTTGCATGCGGGCCCAGGGACCGGAAGGTTGCTGCTGCCGCAGCCGCGCGAGAAGTTGCGGTGGGACATAGCTGGGATTGAGGAGGTAGCCGGAGGCTGCGACACGGAAGCCCTGTGGGCCTGGAAGAAGGACGGTGCCCAGGCCATCGATGACGGTGACTTCGCTCTGGGCGATGTTTTCGGCCAGAATGCCGCCAAGTTTCGAAAGCCGGTCGTCCCTCCAAAGGCGGCCGGCTTCAAGGCAGTCGTAGGCAAGCCAGAGGTCGGCGTCGGCGGCGGAGTTGGTGTCGAGCGGCTTCCAATCGCCGCCTGGAGCTTTGCCCCACTGCCAGGCGGGCAAGTGGGCGGTAAGGTCGCCGGCGGCGAGGTTGTCCTCGGTCCAGCGGAGCATTTTGTCGAAGAGGGCGCGGTCGTTGGCGACAAGGGCAAAGAACATACCGTAGGCCTGCGCCTCGCTGGTGGTGCGGTCGGCAGCGGTATGGTCGACGATGCGGCCGGAGCTGTCGAGGAAGTGCGCCTGGTAGTGCTGCCATAGGGGCCAGGGCTGCTGTGCGCGGCAACGGCTTTGGGTGGCGAGAACGGCGAAGAGGAAGGCCGCGAGGACAGATCGCCAGTGATGGCGGCGCGGGAGAGCCATGGCCGGTGAGGAGGGTAGAGGCACGCCTACTTTTCACCCAGGAGACGAAGGCGCGCACGGCGACGGAGCCACACCCGCAGCAGAGCGGCAAGCAAGATGCAGGAGACAAAGACGACGAGGACGACTACCCAGAGATTGTGAGACAGGTACATTTTGAGCTGGACGAGGACGGAGAGTGAACCGACAGTGTAGAAGTCGTTGCCGATGCGGTAGGAAGAGAACTGGGTTCCATGCAGGACGGCGACGGTTTGCGAGATATCGCTCGACTGGGCCACGCGGAGAAATGTCGTGAGAAAGGTGGGGATGACGGATCGGTCGCGCAGGGCAATTACAACGACGGAACGACCGGAGCGGGCGGGCCACTCCAGACCTTCGATAAGGGCGTCCGGCAGGCCGCCGGCGGTTTCCAGCTGGCCTGACTGCACGCGGTCGGAAGAACGGACCTTCCACCAGGCGTGCTGAAGCGGGGCGAAGAAGCCTTGAGTGTCCTGCACCTTGAGCCCGCTGGATTGGATCTGGATGGGCAGCCGATCGTTGAGTTTGCCGAAGGCGGGCTGGTCTTCAACGGTGCCCATAACGATGTAGTTTTTGCGGCTACTGGCGGTAAGCCCGTCGGGGCCTGCGACGGAAACACCGATCACGGGATAGCCGGTCTGTGCGCCGAAATGAGCCATGAGGGTGAGGTAGGATTCGATCTCGTCGGTGCCGGGAGCATTGGGCAGGATGATGGTGCTTTCAGACAGATCCTTGAGCTGGGTGAAGGGAAAGCCGGCGTTGGCGAAAAGCTCGAGGTCAGGCAGCGATGCCAGGTGGGGGATGTCACGAACGTCGAGGTAGCTGTCCTTGAGGATCGCGCCCTGGAGGTTGAGCGGCGCGGTGTCCTGGCACATGCCCTGTTTGGCGATCTGGAAGACGAAGCGGAGCATGACGGAGTTGGAGAAGGGGCGCATGTCTGCCCAGGGCACCGGAATGTTGGTGGAGAGCTGCTGAGACGGCTTGGACGTATGCGGCATGGGGGTGGAGCTGACGTACGCACCGTTCATGTAGACCTGCAGGGTGCTTTCCTGCGACAAGGGAACAGAGTTGTAGCGATAGGCGAGATGGAAAGGCAGGTTGGCGACATCGCCCCGATAGAGGTCGGGTGGAAGGCGAAAGTAAATGCCGACGGGGACGGACCCGTCACCCTGCAGATCGCCAGTGTTCATGATCTCTCCGACGGTGACGGGGTTTGAGGAGTCGGTAGAAAGCCAGCGGGGTGCGTCGTCGGGACGGCTTTTGCGCACGGGTTTGAGGGTGACGGACACCTGGTTGCCCTGCCAGAGGTCACGCTGGAGCGAGAGGGCGCGGGCAGCGGTGACTGTGTCCTGTGCCGAATCGCCGGTGATGATGAGGATTTTGCTGTAAGGGTCGGAGGGGTTGGTGCGGATGGCGACGGTGGGGCCTGTGGAACCCTGAACGTTGAGCGAGGCCGGGAGGTCCGCGGCGTGTTCACTGAAGAGGACGACGTTGCCGGGAGGGATCTTGCCGAAAGAGACGGGGAAACGGACCGGGCGGAAGTCGGCGGGAAGCAGGCCGAACCAGGACGCAACGATGCCGGCGGCCTGCAGGACCCCATTTGATGGCTGGCTGAGAAAGACGATGGGGATGATGGGGTGAAGATTGATGGCGGCATCGTAGAACGGGAGCGGCAGGAGCTTGAGATCGTCTCGCAGAGGCAACAGGCTTCCCTGGAGCTCGATCGAGCTGTTGCTATCGACATGCGCCCAGAGGGTCGTGTGAGAGGGGTCTTCGCACTGCAGGGTGTAGTGGCCGATGAACTCGAAGGTGATCTGGTTGTCGTGCACGAGCATTTCGGCCGGCATGTCAAGCGTGGCTTCCATGAGAGCGTTGCTTTCGCCGGCGCGGCGCGTGGAGATTTGCCGCGAAGCAGCGATTTTCTCGCTCGGAGTGAGGTCCGGTGGGATGCCGGTGCCGCTGGGCTGGAGAGTAACCGGGAGAGTGGCGAAGAGCGTGCCGTTAATGCTGACCTTGAGGTGGGAGAGAGCGGGCAGAAGGCCGGGCGAGAAGTGGAAACGGAGGTGCATCGTGGCGCTTTTGACGACCTCTGTCTGGGGAACGGAAAAATAGAGGGAGTGGTATGCGTCGACGCCGCGAAGGACGATGGTGTCGGCGGCACCGACATCGGCAAGGGTAAAGATGTTGTCGAACTGACCGGCGGGAAGAGAGGCAGGCGCCGCTGGGCCACGGGGGACGAGAGTGCCGGGTAAACGACCGGCGGCGAGAGTGCGCGAGCCGGAAACGGCCGTGACGGGTTGTGCGTCGCCGGCACGGGTCGTCCATAGGGAAAGGCCGACGGCGAGCAGCAGGCCGAGGGGTGCGATGCTGGTTGCAAACTTGCCGCGGGGGCCGGCACCGGCCTCGATTTTACGTTGTCTTATGAGTCCACCAAGAGTTTGCCGGAGGCCGGAGAACGCAAGCCGTGTGATGCGGAGAAGGCTGCGCAGCGGACGGTCAGGCTCTCGAGTTTCGCCCCAGCCGAGCCAGGTGTCGGCACGGGAGTAGAGGACCTGCGTAAGGGTTTCTTCTTCCTGGAGGGTCAGGGGGTCGAACTGTGCGCGAAGTTCGGTGCCGGAGACACGGAGGATGGTTGCAGGCAGGCCGGCTTCACCGTCAAGTACCGGGAAAAGAATGCAGGCAGAGGTGCCGGGCTCCAGGCCGTGATCTTGATCCATTTCAAGCATGACGCCGCCGCTCGAAACATCCGCGGTAAGGCCTTCGAGGATGACACCATTATTCAATGCAACACGCGCGGGCAGTTGCATGGTGACGCGGACGGCCTGGCGACGCTGCTGACTTTCCCACGCCACGCCGCATGCCACGCCGAGGATGAGGGTGTTGAAGAGGGTCCAGATTACGTTCATGGCGATGGTGCCAGGGTGCGTGCCGTCCCACATGTTGGCGGGGATGCTGAGAAAGAAATCCAACGCAGCGATGCCGGTGTTGCCGGGCGGAAATCGCAGGTAACGTGGGATGGCACACAGCAGACCGGCGAAGTTGAACGCAAGAATGGTGAGAAATGGCAGGGCAATGCGTGAATCGAAGAAGCGCCGGCTGACGACGCCGCCCTTTGCCGTGACGTTGAACGAACCGAACTTCGGGTTGACGAGGGCCAGCGCCGTGGGAAGCAGGATGTAGGGCGCGAGGACAGTTTCATAGATCTCGTTCCAGAACGAATGGCGATGTTGCCCCTGGATGCGCGAGTTGGTCATCGACGACAGGACGAGGTGCGGGAACGCATAGGACAGGATGGCCGCCCAGTAGCCAGGGACATTGGTGTAGCCGAAGACGAGATAGATGAGCGGCGCGAACAGGAAGACAAGGCGCGGCAGGCCATAGAGAAAATGGGTCATGGCGTTGAAGTAGCAGATGCGCTGTAACAGCTTGAGACCGGGCGCAAAGATCGGATTGTCAGTGCGAAGAATCTGGATCATGCCACGCGCCCAGCGGATTCGCTGCTTGACGTGGCCGCTGAGGCGTTCCGTAGCGAGGCCGGCGGCTTGTGGAATGTTGATGTAGGCGGTGTTCCAGCCGCGCATCTGCATGCGAAGGCTGGTATGGGCGTCTTCGGTCACGGTCTCCACAGCGATACCGCCGATTTCGTCCAGGGCTGAGCGGCGAAGGACGGCGCAGGAGCCGCAAAAGAAGGTGGCGTTCCAGAAGTCGTTGCCGTCCTGCACGACACCATAGAAAAGCTCGCCCTCATTGGGGATGGAGCGGAACTGGTCGAGATTACGCTCAAAAGGGTCAGGTGAGTAGAAGTGATGCGGTGTTTGCAGCATGCCGAGCTTGCCATCGCGCAGGAACCAGCCAACGGTGACCTGCAGGAACGAACGGGTGGGAACGTGATCCGAGTCGAAGATGGCGACGAGGGGTGCGCTGAGCTGGGCGAGGGCCTGATTGATATTGCCGGCCTTGGCATGGCGGTTGTTATCCCGCGTCATGTAGCCGATGCCGGCTTCTTCGGCAAAGACGCGGAACTCCTCGCGCCGCCCGTCGTCGAGGATGTAAACGTTGAGTCTATCTGCGGGCCAATCGATGTTTATGGCCGCGAGTGCGGTGTAGCGCACGACACTGAGCGGTTCGTTGTATGTGGGAATGAGAAGGTCGATCGCCGGCCACTCGTCCGGATCATCGGGAAGTGGTACTGGCGTGCGGCGCAGAGGCCAGAGGGTTTGGATGTACCCCAGGTACAGGATTGCGAACGCATACACTTCCGCGAAAAGCAGGATGAGCATGAAGAACACATCGATGTAGCTCCATTGCGAGGCGGGGTCGCGCAGGAAGCCGACAACGGTCGAGATGCGCCACCAGGCGTAGCGCAGGGTGGAGTAACAGGACGCCATCATGAGCGTGAGGGTAATCAGGTAGGAGCTGGAAGAGCGGTCAATCCAGAGAGAAACAAGGACACTGATGATGCCAAGCAGGGCCTGCTTGGGCCAAGTGAGTTCAAGGCCTGCACTGTACACCAGAGAAACGAGACTGAACACAACAGCGATGACGCGGAGAGAACGGAGAAGCGGACTAGTGCCTGTCTCAAATTCGCGCCAGAGAGTGGTACGGGTCATCGTTCACTCCATCGGACTCCGCGTGGTTTTGCGGTACCGGGGACGGCAAGGTCGCGAAGCCAGGCGGCAAGGCTCTTGAACTCTTCGGCAATGGGCGTGCCGGGTGCGTAGTCGATGACGGTCATACCCTCGGCGAGAGCTTCGGAAATCGCGGGTGCGCGATGGACGGTAAGGGGAAGAAGGCGGTCGCCGAGCGACTGGCGCAAGACCTCCCGCACATCGAGATGCAGCGGCAAGCCGGGATCGTACTGATTGAGGACGTAGCGGGGGCGGACAGGGCCACCGGCGGTGTCACGCATCTCGGTAAACAGGAGTTCGATGGCCTCGATGGTGAGCACGGAGTTCATATCTGGCGCGAGGGGGACGAGGACGCAGGAGTTGGTCCACAGAAGCCGGCGCAGAAGCCATAGACTGCCGGGACCAAGATCGACAAATACACGCTGCACGGTGCGGGAACGCTCCGCGAGATCGGCGAGGAGCCGGCCTTGCGCTCCTTCGTCGTGCGCGACGCGGTCGAGGTCGTAGTGCACCGTAAGGACCGGCGCATCAGCACTGCCAGGGGGCGGGGTGAAGGTGCGCACAGCGCCGGACCGGAGATCGCGGGCACCGAAATAGGACGGCAGCAAACCATGTGTGTTGGTGTCGGCGAGCAGGACTGTTTCACCGAGGGCGGACAGGGCGCGCCCGAGGGTGGCCGCAAGGCTGGTTCTGCCGACGCCACCATTGAGTGAAAAAAGAGAGATGACGGGGGCCGTCTGCTCGGCCGGGCGCGGCTGTACATCGGTGTGGTCCTGCCGGTCTACAAGGCCGCGGAGGGCAAACCAGCGGGAAGCGACGCGTTCCCTGCTCTGCTGGAGCGTGTCGGGGCGGGGGGGCGTGTTCTCGGAGGGCGGGGTCGCGTGAGCGGGGGCATCCACCGGGGGCGGCTGAGGACTGTCAGGCTGAGACGCAGCGCCATGCGGCACACGGGAGACGGCGGAAGGCATATGCGACGCGTGCGGGGAGGATGGCGTGATGGCGGCGGATCGCGGAAACGATTCCGCGGGAACGGGAGGGAGGTGCTCTTCCGCATTGGGATTGAGAGTTTCGCCGCGCGAAAGCCAGGCGGGAAGCGAGACAGTCTCTGCCTCCCGGGCGAGCGGCAGAGAAATGTCAGCGGCGTCGGGTCGTCTTTGCTGGCGTACGGTGCGTGTGCCGCGATCGATACCGATGGCGCGGCCACTCCGCGTTTCAGTAGACCGTTCCAGCGCGCGCCATACGGGCTGCTGCCGGGGGTGGCTGGAGAATCCGTGCTCCGCGGTATGGGGGTCTGCAGCGGACGCGTACTGGGTACGATCCGGCAGGACGGCGGGGCCGGAGTCGGAGTAGCCGTTGCTCTCCACTGTAGTGTTGGCGATGCCGTCGCTGTCCCAGCCGCCAGTGCGTTTCTGCTCGTCCGTGCGCGATCGTTCGGCCAGTGTGCGGCTATCATTCGTCGGCGAAGGTTCGAAGATAGCGTTGGGTCGGTACTCCTGCAGCGAGCCGGAGTCGAATTCATCGGACCCTGGATGCGGAAGATAAACGTAGCTCATGCGTTCGGTAGAGACGTGGGTGGCCTGGGCGGTGCGTACCCCGGGTTTCGAGGCGAAGTAGGCGGGATCCACCTGGTCCGTGTAGCGATAGGGGTCGTCGAGTTGGCCGGGCGGCAACTCCTGATCGTCACCATGGTCCAACTGCTCGCGATACTGTGCGTCGTACTCCGCATAGCGCGCGGCTTGCTCTTCAGCGCGCTGACGGGCTGCCATCATCTCGTCACGGGCGGATTGGGCGCGGAGACGAAGGGTTTCGGCGGATTGCCGGTGACGCTGTGCCTCTTCCTGCTCGCGCCGGACGTTGGCCTCCGCCTGGCGGAATGCTGTTTCCGCACGGACTTGAGACCCTGCTTCGACAGCGGTTTCGGCCTCCGCATCTCGGGACTGCTGCAGGGTCTGCTGTGCCTGCTGAAACTCGCCGCGGGCCAACTCCTGCAGGGCGTGGGCAGAGGCGAGTTCCGCCTCCCGCTGCTTTTCTGTCTGACGCGCACGCTGCTGCGCCCGGTACTCGCGACGCGATGCGGAGAAGTCGCGGTATTTGGCGCCGGGTACATTCGCCCATGAATACAGGATGGCGACATCCTCTGGAGTTTCGGAGACGGGGGCGGGCTCGTCACTTATGGCATGGAGGCGCGCGTCGCTCATGTCGAGACTCCGATCTCTCCGGCACGTGTGTGTTACGAAGCCGGCAAGCACATTGGGTCCGTCGGCCGCGGGGCGAGCCATAGTCTGAAAACCCAGTGCTGCACAGCAACCAGTGCATTGACTTGTCGTGAGGCTACGTCCCAATCCTGCGCAAGTCAACGCACAGACACTGCAACAAAAGTGTCACAGTGTGGCCGAAAATCGAAGAAAATACGTGCTGTGTGGATGGACTAGTTACTGCCGTAGATTCCCATTTCAGACCGGCGGAGCTAAAGGCATGACACGATTTGCCGGGGCACCCGGTTCTGGTATAGTTGCAGTTGTTGAGCGGGAGTAGCTCAGTGGTAGAGTGCTTCCTTGCCAAGGAAGATGTCGCGGGTTCAAATCCCGTCTCCCGCTCCAATATCCAGTTCTGAACCTGGCCGCTTCTCTGCCAAGAGAGGCGTGGTTCTTACCGCAATGAGTGCGATGCGGTGACCGGGGCGCGGTACCCAAGTGGTAAGGGAGAGGTCTGCAAAACCTTTATGCGCCGGTTCGATCCCGGCCCGCGCCTCCACGTTCCAAATAGATATGATCGGCCTGAGCACGCAGGTGGGCGAGGGCAATGATCTGTTTTCGGGTTGAGGCGCTAACGGCCGTGCCGAGCGGATAAGACGCCGAACAGATTCTTACCGACGCGTCCTTAAGGCTGCCCGTTCGACGCAAGCGACGCGGCGAGTTGACAGAGGCAATGGTCAGTTTATAAATTTCGGTACGCGAATTTAATTTTGAGTCACTGCCCTGCTTCCGGCAATGCGTACCGATATTTTGCGCGTGCCTATAGGGTTGCTGGTCGCAGAAGTATGAAGAAAGCCGGAGCTATGAGACGTCTGCATTGCGTTGCCCTTGCATTTGCCGCATTGTCCTCCCGCGCGGTTGCGCAGGCTGGACCGGCATGGCAGAACACGGCCCTGCCTGCGGCGGAGCGCGCACACGACCTGGTGAGCCGCATGACCGTTGAGGAGAAAGCGACGCAACTGGAGGATTGGGCGACGGCGATTCCACGGCTGGGTGTGCCGGATTACCAGACGTGGAACGAGGCGCTGCACGGGGTTGCGCGCGCCGGCTATGCGACGGTATTTCCCCAGGCGATCGGGCTGGCCGCAACATGGGATACGGCGGCGGCGCAGCAGGTGGGGGACATCATCTCCACCGAGGGCCGCGCGAAGTACAACCTGGCGCAGCGCGAGGGAAACCACCGCATCTTTTTCGGGCTAACATTCTGGTCGCCGAACATCAACATCTTTCGCGACCCGCGGTGGGGACGCGGTCAGGAGACGTACGGCGAAGACCCTTTGCTGACGGGGCAGATGGCGGGAAGCTTTATACGCGGCGTGCAGGGGCCGGATGCAGACCACCCAAAGGCCGTGGCGACCAGCAAGCACTTTGCGGTACACAGCGGGCCGGAGTCGCAGCGCCACGTCTTTGACGCAGTTATTTCGCCGCGCGATCTGGAGGAGACGTACCTGCCGGCGTTCCGGTCGACGGTGGTCGATGCGCACGTGAAGTCGGTCATGTGCGCGTATAACGCGATCGACGGCCACAGCGCGTGCGCAAACACGATGCTGCTACAGGAACACCTGCGCGATGCGTGGCACTTTAACGGGTTTGTTGTCAGCGATTGCGCGGCCATCGTGGATGTGACAAAGGGTCACCACGACGCGCCGGACATTACGCATGCGGCGGCAATTTCGCTGAAGGCCGGGACCGATCTTTCCTGCTCGATCTGGGCGCCGGGCTTCAACACGCTGGCGAGCGCGGTGAAGCAGGGCCTGGTAAGCGAAACCCTGGTTACGCGTGCGGCGGAGCGGTTGTACACCGCGCGTTTCCAGCTTGGGCTGTTCGACACCACGGCGCTGGACAGCATACCGGCGAGCGAGATTGCGTCCGATGCACACCGTACCGCGGCGCGCCGGGTGGCTGAAGAATCTATGGTGTTGTTGAAGAACGAGGGTGCGCTGCCCCTGCGGGCAAAGGCGCGCAGCATCGCCGTGGTAGGGCCGACGGCGGACCTGCTGGTGAGCCTGGAAGGCAACTACAACGGCCAGCCTGTACACCCGGTGACGCCGGTGGACGGCATGCTGCGGCAGTTCGGGGCAGGTGCTATTCACTATGCGCAGGGATCGCTGCTGGCAGAAGGCGCAGCCACGCCGGTGCCCCGCAGTGCGCTGCCCGGCGGCTTGCGCGCGGAGTATTTTGCGACGTCCAACTGGACGGGACGGCCGGTGGCGATCGAACAGGTGCCCACGTTGCAGGAAGACTGGGACGAGGCCGTACCGAATCCTGCGGTGGAGACGCACAATTATTCCGTGCGCTGGACGGGCAAGCTGCAGGCGCCCGCGGCGGGCCAATACACCCTTATCCTGGAGAGCTTTTCCAGCTTCCCCTATTCGCCAAAAGAGTCATATCGGTTGACGTTGGACGGCAAGGTGCTGGGCGAAGGCGATCTGAATGGCGGCAAGCTTGAGATGGGCAATTTCACCGTCGCGCCTGGCGCATCGCCAAGTGCGCCGCCGGTTATGAGTGGATCGAAGCCCGCGCGCTTCGTCCTCGCCCTGAACGACACGGTGTCACACGATCTACGCGTGGAGTACAGCCACGGCGGCGACAGCGCCGGCGGTGGATTGCTGATGAAGTGGGAAGCTCCCGCGCAAGCGTTGCTGGACGAAGCGGTGCTGGCGGCAAAACAGTCGGATGTGGTCGTGGCATTTACCGGGCTATCGCCGCAGCTTGAAGGCGAGGAGATGGATGTGAAGATCCCCGGTTTTGCGGGCGGCGACCGGGTAAGCATTGGGCTACCCGCGGCGCAGCAGGCGTTGCTGGAGGCGGTTGCGGCCACGGGCAAACCGGTGGTGGTGGTGAACCTGAGCGGTAGCGCCATTGCGCTGAACTGGGCTCAGCAGCATGCGGCGGCAATTATGCAGGCGTGGTACCCGGGCGTGGAGGGCGGCACGGCCATTGCGGAGACGCTGGCGGGAATCAACAATCCGTCGGGCCGGTTGCCGGTAACGTTCTATGCGGGGACAGAGGATTTGCCGGCGTTTACGGATTACTCCATGAAAAACCGGACGTACAAGTACTACAGGGGCAAGCCCCTGTGGGGCTTTGGCTATGGGCTGAGTTACAGCAGTTTTCGATACGATGCGGTGAAGCTGCGAGACGGTGCGGCGTTGGCCGCCGGCAAGTCGTTGACGGCGTCGGTGGATGTGCGAAACACGAGCAAACTGGCGGGAGACGAGGTCGTGGAGGCGTATGTGCACACGCCGGAGACTGACGGCCCGCGCTACACGCTTGCGGGCTTTCAGCGGGTTCATTTGCAGCCGGGAGAAAGCCGGAACGTGAGCTTTACGCTGAACGATCGAGCGTTGTCGAGCGTGGCCGCAAGCGGGGAGCGGGCAGTGGTGCCGGGCACGTACCAGTTGTGGCTGGGTGGCGCACAGCCGGTTGAGGGTACGCCGGGAACAGTGTTCACCGTGAGCGGTTCGGCGACGGTGGCGAAATAAGCAGCACTGAAAGTCAGGGGACAGGATGAGCACAGTATTCAGCGAGCTCAAGACCGTGCAGTATGGCGGCTCACAGACGACGGACGCACTTAGTTACAGGTACTACGACCCAAGCAGGATCGTGCTGGGAAAGCCATTGGGCGAACACCTGCGCTTTGCGGTAGCGTACTGGCACTCGCTGGCGATGACGGGCAGCGACCCATTTGGTGCATCGACCATCCAGCGACCGTGGATGGATGCGTCGCTGGAGCCGATGCTGGCGGCGAGGATGAAGGCGGATGCGGCGTTCGATTTATTTCGGGTGCTGGACCTGCCGTTTTTTACCTTCCACGACCGCGACATTGTGCATGAAGGCGCAACGCTGAAAGAGACGCTGGCGAACCTGCACACGATGGCCGAGTACCTGCAGACGAAGATGCAGGATAGCAAGGCCAAGCTGCTGTGGGGAACGGCGAATCTGTTCAGCCATCCGCGGTTCATGGCAGGCGCTTCGACGAATCCCGATCCAGAGGTGTTTGCGTGGAGCGCGACGACAATTAAGCACTGCATGGATGTGACGAAGGAGCTTGGCGGGTCAAATTACGTGTTGTGGGGCGGGCGCGAGGGATACGAGACGCTGCTGAACACGAACATGTCGCAGGAGCTGAAGCAGCTCGGCCTGCTGTTGACGCTGGTGGTGGAGTACAAGCACAAGATCGGCTTCGACGGCCAGATTCTGATTGAGCCCAAGCCCAAGGAGCCCACGGCGCACCAGTACGACTTTGACGTGGCGACGGTGTACAGCTTTCTAAAGCGGTTCGGGCTGGAGGGCGAGGTGCGTGTCAACATTGAGGCGAATCACGCGCTGCTGGCCGGGCACACGTTCGAGCATGAGATCGCGACGGCGGGCGACCTGGGCATTTTGGGGTCGCTGGACATCAATCGCGGCGACCCGTTGCTGGGCTGGGATACGGACCAGTTCCCTATCGATCTGCTGGGTACGACGATGTCGATGTACCACATGATTAAAGCGGGGGGCCTGGGCAAAGGCGGCTGTAACTTCGACGCAAAAGTACGGCGCCAGAGCTTTACGCCGGAGGACATGATCCATGCGCATGTGGGTGGCGTGGACTTGTGTGCGCATGGACTGCTGCTGGCGGCGAAGCTGATCGAGGACGGGACCTACGACGCGCTGCTTGCGGACAGGTATGCCGGGTGGAAGACGCCGGACGCACAGGAGATGCTGACCGGCAAACTGGGGCTGGACGACATTGCGTTAAGGACCGAGACCAAGGGGATCGATCCGCAGCCGCGTTCAGGCAAGCAGGAGCAGATCGAGAACATGCTGCTGCGAGCTATCGAATAGGCCCTGAAGCAAGAACGCCACGGTCTGGTGCAGGCCGGGGCGTTCTTGCTTCAGGGCGGCGTGTGCATTGCGATAGAACGCGCATTGCCAGTGCGGAAACAACGCCTATATTCTTCGGACTATGAAACAACCCGAACAGTACGCGACCTGGCATGATCGGTATTTCGTGGGCATCGATTGCGGTACGCAGGGAACGAAGGCGCTGTTGTTGCGCGGTGACGGTACAGCAACAGGCCGAGGCTACGCCCGGCATGCGCTGATCGAGAAGCCGAGCGGAGCGCGCGAGCAGGAGCCGCGGTGGTGGGTGGAAGCACTGTGTGAAGCAGTTGCCGGGGCGATGGCCGGCCACCCAACGGCGACGGTGTGTGCCCTCGGTGTGAGCGGTCAGCAGCATGGGTTGGTGGTGCTGGACGAGGCATTCGAAGTGATCCGCCCGGCCAAGCTTTGGAACGACACGGAGACTGCACCGCAGAATGCGGAGTTGGTCGCCCGATTCGGCGGCAAGGAGGGCTGGTTTACGCGATTCGGGATTGTGCCGCTGACCGGCTACACGGTGAGCAAGCTGCTTTGGCTACGGCAGCATGAGCCGGAAAATTTCGCAAGAATCCGGCACATTCTGCTACCGCATGAGTATTTGAATTTTTATCTGACTGGCAAGATTCGCGCGGAGTTTGGCGATGCTTCCGGGACGGGGTACTTCGACGTGCGAAGCCGCGGGTGGATTCGCGAGATTCTGGACAGCATCGACGAAGGGAGCGGGCACCTGTATCGCGCACTGCCGGAACTGCTGACAGCCGATAAGGCGATAGGAACCGTGCGGCCCGAGATTGCGGCGAGATTGGGCGTGCCCGCAGGGTGCCGTGTGTCGACCGGCGGCGGCGACAACATGATGGGTGCCATTGGAACAGGCAATGTTGTGGAGGGTACGGTGACGATCTCGCTGGGAACGTCGTCGACGGTGTACTCGTACCGCGATGCGCCGGTGCTGGATGCGACGGGCAATGTGGCACCATTCTGTTCGTCGACGGGCGGCTGGCTACCGCTGGTGTGCACGATGAACGCGACCAATGTGGTGACGCAAACACTGGAGATGCTGGGAAAGACCGTTGCCGAGATCGATGCGGCGCTGCTGGGGACGGAGCCGGGCGCGGGCGGATTGGTGATGCTGCCATTTTTAAATGGGGAGCGGACGCCAGACCTGCCGACGGCGCGGGGTGCACTGGTGGGCATGTCGGCAAACAACTTCACGGCGGCGAACCTGATTCGGGCGGCAGTGGAAGGTGTGACCTTCGGGATATTGAACGGGTTGGAACTGATGCTGGAGGGCAAGCCGTGTGAACGGATTCTGCTGATCGGTGGAGGCAGCCGGTCTGCGGCGTGGCGACAGTTGATTGCGGACGCGACGGGGGCGCAGATCGATGTACCGTCGGAAGAGGAAGCCGGGTGCCTGGGAGCGGCGATCCAGGCGATCCGTGCGACGGAGGCGACGTTAGATTTTGCGACACTGACGGCGGCGCTGGTGCACACGGATGAGGCAAAGGCCGTACGCCCTGACAAAGCGTTGCGCGAGGCGTATACAGCGGCGATCCGGGAGTATCGCGCGGCGCTAGCGACGCAGTATCCGGCTGCGCAACCTATGATGGAGCGGCTTAAAACCTAGACTTGGCACCATGCTGGCGTGTGTAGAAGGTACCTGCGCTGGTTGACTTAGTCGACGCCTTCGTCGTCGCCGATGGGCATGCCCGGCGGGGCTTCGACGGGCTTGCTGGGAATGAACTTTTCCGGGGAGTGCTGCCACTCGGCAATGCGGGCGACGATGGCGGCTATGTGCGCGGTTTCGTCGGCGTCGGGTGATGTTGCGGCGGTGATCTGCTGTGCCATGGCTTCCAGCCGGGCGCGTGTGATAGCGCGCGCTTCGGTTGAGGCAGTCTGGTCCATGGCGAGGACGAGCATCGCCTCGACGGTACGGAACTGAACGGCCCGGCTGACCTGGAGTGAGAGCCGCGCGCCGCCGCTGGACCGGGACGAAACCGCGGAGAGCAAGGCATCTTCAACCGAAGCGAGTGACGGACATGCAGAGTTCCGTGCGTGGTACTGGACGAGCCGGCTGGCGCGGGCAGGGTCGAGCAGCACGGCAAGTGTGAGATCGGCGGCTGCTTCCGCGGAGGCTATGGGATCAAACGTGAGGCCCGTTTCGGAGGGGAAGGATTCGGCAGAACGCGGCAGTCCGGGTGGGCGAGGCGGAAGAATGACCAGCAGCTCATCGGGAAGCGTCAGAGTTTCCGGCGAGAGCGTTTTCAGGACCGAACGGAGGGCGTGCTGCTGATCCTCGGGCGGCACGACGGAGGTACCGGATTGGCCATCACCACGGACCTGATAGTGATAATCGAGGCCAGCGATCTGCTTGATGGCCGCTTCCGTTTGGTAGCGGTGAAGCAGGTATAGCGGGACGAGTGTGTCTTCGAGCTGGGCGACGGGTGTGCCGACGCGGATGTTGTCAGACCCGAAGCGTGCGAGGGCGGCTGCGCGGATAGCGAGAATGCGGTCGAGTTCTGTGGCGGGGTCGGTGCCGTTGTCCCACAGGTGGGCGTGCGGGTGGGCGCTGCCGAACGGACGGGCATCCTCATCCGTGATGTAGACGAGGCCGCTGTGCTCAGCCTCAGTAAGTATCCGATTGAGAGCTGCATGGTCTTCCACGGGAGCGCTGGCGCGGTCGAACTCGCGGTAACCATAGTCGATGGCGACCTTATCCCAAAGCCCAATGCCGACAGGGTAGGCATGGATGAGGTCGGGAACGCCGTTGCGGTCGAGCGTGATCCTGGGATGCGGATAGTCCATGACGGAAATCGTGAGGTCCGGGTCGGCGTGCGGAAAGGCGCTGGCGGCGAAGTTGTGGGCGAGGCCGAGCGTGTGGCCGGTCTCATGGGCGGCGAGTTGGCGGATACGCTGGAGCACCATCTGGAGCGCTTGATCGTGTTCCCCGTCGGGGAGTACTCCATTTTTGTAGGGTGCGAGCAGGGCTTCAGCGATGAGGTAGTCCTGCCGGCCGCGCAGGCTGCCGAGCGTGACATTACCCTTCAGGATTTCGCCGGTACGTGGGTCGGCGATGGCCGAGCCGTAGCTCCAGCCGCGGTTGTAGCGGTGGACCCACTGGATCATGTTGTAGCGGACGTCGAGCGCGTCGGCACCGGCAGGAAGGGCCTGGACGAGGAAAGTGCCGGGCGCCCAGCCGGCGGCCTGGAAGGCGGTGTCCCACCAGCGAGCGCCTTCGATAAGTGCAGAGCGGATGGGTTCCGGCGCGCCGCGGTCGACAAAGTAGCGGATGGGCTCGATTGCGACGCAAGCCGTGGTGCAGGAGGGGTCGCGCTTAAGCAGGCGATGGCGCAGGATGAATTGCTGGACCGTGGTTTCGCCCAGAGGGGTGTTCATTTCGCGGTAGCTTTCCGGAAAGTAACCCGCACGTGGGGAGAAGGCGCGCGGTGTGAACCCTGGCGGCGGCAAGGCAAGAAAGGACTGGTGTTCGCGCACCGTGACGGCATGCGGGTCGGGTGCGACATCGCGCAACAGACGCGGGTTGCCGCCCTCGGAGGTGAGGGTGAGCATGGCTTCAAGTTCGGTGTTTCTGGGAAAGGCTTTGGTGTTGTCGAGGAAGACGACAGACCGTGCAGCGTCGAGTTTGTAGGTGCCCTGGTTGGCGCGGGCGAGCGACGCGATGACATCGTGGATGTCGCGTATGGCGAGGTCGGTAACGTCGATCAGAATGCGTCCGTCGGGAGCTTCAGCTTCTATCTTGAAGCCGGCAAGAACCGTGGACGGGAAGGATTGCTCGACGGCCGCGCGTTGCGCCGGGTCGGTGGAGGCAGTGCGGAACTGCAGGTTGTGCTCCACCAGCAGGACCTTGGGGCCAGTCCGTTCGAAGCGCACAATGCGGCTTTGGCCAATTTGACCGCGGTCCAGGCCTAGGTCGTTCTGGCCGACGCCGCCGGGCAGCGAGTGGACCCAGATGTAGTCCGCGGATGCCGTGCGGGATGCATCGAGCGGAACTTCCATGTAGAGTTTGCCGGCTTTTGCGTCCCAATCGAGCGGGAGCAGACCGGGCTGGTGCCGCATGGTGGAGATCTTTTCGTCGAGCGGGGCCTGAGTCGCCGATTCCCTTTCGGGCGCGGAGCTCTGTTGGGCATCATTCCGCACAGGATGAGAGAGCATGCCGGTGGCACACAGCATGACCATAAAGACTGAACGCATAGGTTCTTGTAGCACAGGAGATTTGGAAGCAATCTGCACCTACACGACACCGACTGCGTCATGCGAAGGCGACTGGCGGATTTCGTGTTGCAGGTCGCATACTGGAGACGGTCGCGCAGAGCTCGACCAGTACACGGACGACTGGAGTCAAGATGGAATCGCGCGCACCTGCTGAACTGTGGTTTGTGACCGGCTCGCAACATCTGTATGGCCCCGGGCCGCTGGCAACGGTGGCGGAGCATTCGCAACAGATTGCCGCGTCGCTGACCGGTGAGGATGCGATTCCCGTGGCGGTGGTCTACAAGCCGGTGCTGACGACGGCAGATGAGATCGTCAAACTCTGCCGGGAGGCATCGACGAACGAAAGCTGCATCGGCCTGGTGCTGTGGATGCACACGTTTTCGCCGGCAAAGATGTGGATTGCCGGACTGACGTCGCTGACGAAGCCGTTCCTGCACCTGCACACGCAATTCAACCGGGCACTTCCATACTCCACGATCGACATGGATTTTATGAACCTGAACCAGGCCGCGCACGGCGACCGGGAGTTCGGTTTCATCACGGCACGGCTGCGGCTGGCGCGCAAGGTAGTCGTCGGCTTTTGGCAGGATGCGGAAACGGTGCGAGAGATTGGCACGTGGACGCGGGCGGCGCTTGGCTGGAACGAGTCGAGGACGCTGAAGGTTGCACGATTCGGTGACAACATGCGGAATGTCGCCGTTACGGAGGGCGACAAGGTTGAAGCGCAAAAGGTTTTCGGGTACACCGTGTCGGGCTTTGGCATCGGCGATCTAACGGACCGCATGGCCGAGTTCTCTGACGGGGACGTAAGCGCGCTTGTGCAGGAGTACCGGGACACGTACGTGGTTTCGCCCGAGCATGACCGTGCGGATTCACTGGCGGTGGCTGCGCGCATCGAGCTGGGCCTGCGAGCGTTTTTGACAGAGGGCGGGTTTGGCGCGTTCACGGACACCTTTGAAGACCTGCACGGCATGGGCCAGCTACCGGGCATTGCGACGCAGCGGCTAATGGCGTCCGGCTTTGGATTTGGCGGTGAGGGTGACTGGAAGACCGCGGCCCTGGTCCGGATCATGAAGGTGATGGCTCAGGGGCTGACGACCGGCGGCACAAGCTTTATGGAGGACTACACCTACGATTTCGATGGCACGCCAAAGATTCTGGGATCGCACATGCTGGAGATTTGCCCAACAATTGCCGCTCAAAAACCTTCGCTGCAGGTGCATCCGCTTGGGATTGGCGGCAAGGCCGATCCCGTGCGATTGGTGTTCAGTTCGCCAGCGGGGCCGGCAGTGGTGGCCAGCATCGTGGATATGGGAAACCGCTTTCGCATGATCGTGAACGAGATCGACGTGGTGACGCCAGAGCAGGCGCTACCGAAGCTGCCTGTCGCGTCGACGCTGTGGGTTCCCAAGCCGGATTTGAAGACCGCCGCTGCTGCCTGGATTTATGCAGGAGGGGCACACCACACAGGATTCAGCCAGGCGTTGACGATGGAGCATATGGAGGATTTTGCCGAGATCGCCGGGGTTGAGTTGGTGCGCATCGATGCCGAAACCAGGCTGCACCAGCTACGACGTGAACTGAGCTGGTCGGACGCGGCCTACAAGCTTAAGTAACTGACGGCCAGCGAACGAGACAGGAGGGACGATGCCTATTGTTGCCGGCGTAGATTTTGGAACGTTGAGCACGCGCGTAACCCTGCTGGACAGCGAGTCGGGGCGGGTGGGTACGGCGTCTGCCTCGTACCCGCTGCATCGCCGGCGCGACGACCCGGACTATGCCACGCAGTCGCACGCCGACCAGATGGATGCGCTGACCAGAGCGATGAGCGACGTGTTGCTGCAGACCGGCGTGGTGGGCGCGCAGGTTGAGGCGATTGCACTGGATACGACGGGTTCGAGTGTGATCCCAGTCGACAACCAGATGCAGCCGCTCGATGAATACCTTCTGTGGTGCGACCACCGCGCACAAGCGGAAGCGCACCAGATTACCGCGCTGGCGCACGCGCAAAATCTGGAGGCAATCCAGTGGTGCGGTGGGGTGTACTCGCACGAGTGGGGGTGGGCGAAGCTGTTGTACTGGCTTCGCCATAACCCGGACAAGCGGGAGCGGTTCGCTTCGGCGTTCGAACACTGCGACATGGTGGCGGCGACGCTTTGTGGGATCACATCGCCCGCGGAGGTAAAGCGTAGCGCCTGCGCCATGGGACACAAGTGGATGTGGAATCCACGATGGGGCGGCTATCCACCCGAAGACTTCCTGGTTTCGCTCGATCCGCTGCTTGCCGGTGTTCGCGAGAAGATGGCCGGTGAGGTTTTGACCAGCGATGCCATCGCAGGTACGCTGTCGGCGGCGTGGGCGGATAAATTGGGGCTGCGAACCGGGATTCCTGTGCCGGTGGGGGCGTTTGACGCGCATTGGGATGCCATTGGCGCGGGCTGCCGGCAGGGCGATGTCGTCAACGTTGTCGGCACATCCACCTGCATCATCGCCATGGCGAAGAGCACCGAGCTGATTCCCGGCGTGTGCGGGGTGGTACCCGGTTCTGTTTCGCCGGCGTACACCGGGGTAGAGGCTGGACTCTCTGCAACAGGCGATGTTTTTGAGGCGATTGCACGGCGTGCCGGCACGGACATAAAAAATCTAAGCGAGGCTCTGAACCGGTACAGAGCGGGGCAGACGGGTTTGCTCCGCCTTCCGTGGGATAACGGCGACCGCACCGTGCTGGTCACAAGCGAGCTTGGCGGCGTGACACTGGGCTATAACCTGCTGACCACGGCACAGGATGAACTCTTCGCGGCGATTGAAGGAACTGCATTGCACACCCGCATCATCCTGGAGCGGATGGCTGAGCATGGCGTTCCGATTGAGCGTGTGATCAACGCCGGTGGTATTCCCCAGCAGAACGCCACCTTGAACCAGGTGTACGCGAATGTCTTGAACAAGCCGGTGCTTGTGCCGGGAACCCCACCGACGAGCATTGGGAGCGGTATTTTTGCGCAACTTGCCGCCGGGATATTTCCCACCATCGAAGCCGCGCAGGACGCCATGTGTCCCAAACATCGCACGTTTACACCGCAGCCTGAAGCGGCTGCACGGTACCAGAAACTCTATCCGCTGTTTCGAGCGATCTACTTCGCCTTGGGCGACAGGAACAGCGAACCGGTCGCACTGGCCCACGTGCTGCGCACGCTGCGCGACGTAGCCGCCGAAGCCCGCGCAGCCACGGTCTAAGGAGACGCACAGTATGCTTTTGCCTGCACTTCGCGAAGAAGTTCTGGAGGCCAACCTTGAGTTGGTGCGCAGAGGGCTGGTCCTGTACACGTTTGGAAACGCAAGCGGTGTCGACCGGGAGCAAAACCTGGTTGTGATCAAGCCCTCAGGCGTTGACTACGACAAGCTCAAGCCGGAGCACATGGTCGTGACCGACATCCACGGGAAAGTCGTGGAAGGCGCCCTGAATCCAAGCTCTGACCTGGACACGCATACATTGCTCTACCGCGAGTTCACGGAGATTGGAGCGGTGGTTCATACCCATTCAGAGTTTGCTACAAGCTTTGCGCAGGCCGGCATGCCCATTCCACCGCTGGGCACAACGCATGCGGATTATTTCTACGGGCCTGTACCCTGCACGCTGCCGCTGAGCGATGACGCCTGCGGTGCGGCGTATGTGCACGAGACTGGACTTGCTATCGTCTCCCGTTTCCACGAGGAGGGTAACGAGGTCGATCCACTCGCAGTGCCGGCGTGCCTGGTGGCGGGGCATGCGCCGTTTGTGTGGGGGCGCACGGCCCAGGATGCTGCGCACAACGCCGTGGTGCTGGAAGCGGTTGCGAAGATGGCATACAACACACTTACCCTGAAGAGCCAGGCGGCTTGGGTAACGCAGGCGCTTCTAGACCGCCACTACCGTCGTAAGCATGGCACAGGAGCGACGTACGGCCAGAAAGCCGTGTCGACCTTCACATGACCTTTAGCGATCGCTGCCTGATGTCGGCATGAGAAGGACAGCGGCAATGCGGGCGTGATTTGTGCTCGCCATTCCTGTCTAAGACGGCCGGCTCTAATCGCAGTTCTACGGCGTGGGTGCCCGCAGTGAGATGCGCGACTTGCCGACTGCTCGTGCCGTGATTGTTCTACAGTCTTCGCCACGTTGCGGCATGACGATTTGGCCTATTCGCTCGCATGTTGCACTACCAACGTGGTGGGAATCACTGCCGAGCAGGTTGCCTGCCCAGTGTGATGGACTGTATGCGGCTACCGTATCCGTCAATTTGAATGGTGAGTTTGGCGTTTCGGTACCATACGCTGCTTGGAACCCGCGTTCCCGCGAACGACTGCGGAACGACCGGTTGTAGATGCAGGTCGTCCCATTCGAAGTGCATGCCGAACAGGACTCGATGCGTCGGGATAACAGTGCCTGCAACACTCCACAGCTGACGATCAGAGTTAACCGCCGTTCCCTCAGCAGTTCCTGTGTTGGCAACGACGTTTTCTTTGTTGGTTTGAAGTAATGCAGATGCGCGGGTAAGTTCCGCTATAACAGCGCAGTACACAATACGACATGAAGTATATATCTAGTACAATGCTCATCTAATGACTTATATAGCTTTGTATAAGTAGAGATATAGGTATCTTAAGCGGGCGGGCGCGTGGCCCAGAGTGCAGGTTGCGTAAGAGGGTGCTCACGGGCGAGTGACGCCACGTCAGGCCGAAGTGTCTTCCACAGGTCTATGTATTCAGGCAGGTCGTACGCGCGGCCTGCTAGTAACAGAGAATTCTGTCTGACGGGCTGGTCACGGAAGTAGTCCCGATCCGCAACATTCGGCCACTTGCCACGGTCGCGCAGATATGGCACTGCCCAAGCGACAGCAGAGTGCATGCCACGGCCGTCCGGCAAATTGGTCTTCCACAGACTGTCAAAAGGCGTTGAAAGGCTCTCACACGCCGACGCCATGCACTCCAATGTGAACATCGAGTTAGCGTAGGGATTGATACTTCGCAGTGCGAGGGGGAAATAGCCGTCGAAGTGCATCTGCCGAAGTAATCCGTCACGAAACAGGTGAGCGCACGCGCGGAATTGTGCGTCGTTGCGAGTAAACCGTGCGAACTCCGACACCAACATCGCCCAGCAAATCGTGTCCAGCGTTTTAGACTGCTGTGCGATACTGCCCTTTTTAGAATCGGTGCACCACGTCAGCAGGTCCGCGAACCATTGACGAAGCGCTGCGGATTCAGAATCCGGCATAGCCGGTGCTGCACAAAGAAAAGCCAAAGCACGCGCGGTCTCTGCCAAGACGACCGCATGGATGAAGCCGTTGTTGCGATCGTCATTTTCCCCTGCAACGACTCCGGCATTTTGCAACGTAGGCAACATGTGCGTGGCGGTCAGTAGAAACCAGGCGGAGGCCTGTGCTCGCGCGGCATCGAAGTACTTCGTCTCGTTTGTTAGGCGCCATGCCGCTGTCAGGGCGCTTAGGTTGCGATTCATTTTGTACAAAAGGTCGACGTGATCTAGAAAAAGTGTCGGACTAGGAATTGTTTTGTTATCCACTGCTGTAGCTGTCTGTTGTTCTGAGTAAAAGGTATGTGCATCCTGCTGACCAGGCGCTTTGCTCTGCACAATGGTTACCGGGGCAGCAAGCAACGCCTGCGAGGCAAAAGTGAGAATGCGTGTTCGATCAAATTCCGATACTGCAAAATGCACACCTTTTGCGCCCTGTGCCCTCAAAGGCAGGTCATTAAGCACAGCGGTACCTACTACTGCCGCCAAAGCAGCACAGACATCTCGCCTTGAACATAAGCTGCTCGGTACATCCATAGACCGCCACTCCAGACAAAGGAATCTGTCGCTTCAAGCGTAGTGGAAAGTCGCAGAACTTTGTCAGTTGCCATCGGCTGATCGTACGCCTACAGCCGGTTTAACCGGCTGTAGGCGATTGGTCCTTGCCCCTGCCCGCCAGGGGTTAACACTTTGACAACGTACGTCTATAAAGCTATATTGGAAATGCGGGGTGGAGCAGCCCGGTAGCTCGTTGGGCTCATAACCCAAAGGTCGTAGGTTCAAATCCTACCCCCGCAACCAAAGAATCAAGCACTTAGAGAGAATCAGAAAAAGCGATTCACTCCCATTTACTCCCAATAAGAAAATCTGCACTTTAGTCGCTTGCCCGCAGGGGCTTGAGCACCATCGTGACAACCTTCCCGTTCGCTGCTCTTTTCGACTCCGGTATCGCCTGTCCGTAGACATTCATCGTCGTTTGGATGGAGGCGTGACGCATGAGTTCTTGCTGGACCTTCATCGGTGCTCCGGTCTCGTCCAGCCCCGAATGATACGTGTGGCGGATCGTGTGCCAGCCGATTTCGGCTAACTTACCTGCTGCCTCGATGCGGGCTGCATGGATGAGAAGCCTCCTGCTGTTCGCTGTGGGCCCATCCTGCACAGACTACTCTCCCGTTGCCAAGCCACAACTCGGACATGGGACTACGCAGCATCCCGAAGGGCGTAGATAGCGCTTCTGGATTTCGGTCGAGTAGTGAGGTTTATTCGAGAGTGGATTGGGAAACATCCAGCCCTCTTCGGTCCTTGTGCACTCCTCGCGCCAGGCGAGCAGTACCTCCAGCAAGGACTCGTGGATCGGTACATGATCGTGGGGATACTCGGTCTTCACCTCGCCTACACGCCCGTTCACGACACTCCGTTGCACGAGGAGTTGACGGTGCTCGATATCGAGATCGCCCCACTGCAGCCCCGTGATTTCGCTGACGCGGCGCTCCGGCACGTCAATCTCCGAATGACGCTAGACCTGTACGCCCAGGCTGTCTCTTCAAACAGGCCGCTCGAAACATACGCTAGCGGAGATGCTTATGCCGGGGAGTCAAACCGCTTCAGCACCCTTGGAAAAGGAAGTAGCCGTAGCTGCCATCAATTCAGTCATTCTGATGGGTTTATGGTGGGCACAGCAGGATTCGAACCTACGACTTCCACCGTGTGAAGGTGGCACTCTACCGCTGAGTTATGCGCCCATTCAGATGACACCGTCAACGGGATTGTCACCGACACCATACAGATGACACTGTGCCGCTGCTGTTATGGTTTTCAGAGAATAACACTTTTTGCGTAGCGGCAGCCGCCGTTAGAATCGTGTGGTAACCCGGTAGGTAGGCGCTTAGCCTGTAGGCTGCACGAGGATGTCGATGCCGGATGTGCAGCACAAATCGTGGGAGCAGCGCCGCATTCACGCCGATGGACAGAATTCCGAAGCACGAGGGAACGGCCCAACCGACAACGGAGACATGAGGAGCGAGCCCGATCTGACGAAAAGTGGAGAAACTCTTCCCAAGGCGGTCGATGAGACGCAACATTCAGCAGGGAACGGGGTCGGACTAAACGAGGGCGAAAACGACATGGCGACGTTGGCGCTAAACCCGGGGGAAATGCACCCTGATCCAGCCGAGTTGGACCGCTTACAGTCTGTCGCAGCCCTCCGCATGGCAGAACGGTTGGTTGAAGGTGGCGACGCCGACCTGATGCTTCGACTTAAGGCTGGAGATCTGGACTGCTTCGAGATCTTGATGAACAAGTATCGTCGCCAGATCATCCATTTTATGATGCGTATGGTGCATAACCAGGCAGTAGCGGAGGAGATGGCGCAGGAGGTATTTCTTCGTGTTTACCGGGCGCGCGAAACGTATCGTGCCGAGGCAAAGTTCACTACCTGGCTCTATCGCATTGCAACAAACCTCGCCGTGAACCATGCGCGCGACACCAAAAATGAGCGGCTGGCACCCAAAATACTGTTGGACGAACCAGAGTATGAGGGCGGCTCGATGCCCGACGTGGCAGACAGTACACCGACCATAGAAGCCGACCTGCTGCGGCGGGAGCGCATGACCGCCATCAAGCAGCATGTGCTCGCCCTGCCGGAACGCCAGCGAATGGCGGTACTGATGCATAAATACCAGGAAATGGACTACAAAAGCATTGGCGCGGTGCTTAAGCTGAGTGAGTCTGCAACCAAGTCGCTGCTTTTCCGGGCATACCAGACGTTACGTGACAAATTGAAAGAGTTTGTTTAGCTGCTTGTTTGCGTATTGTGCCTACGTTTCAGAACGCAACAATCAGAAATTTAAAGGGCGTGTGCAATGTCCACACAAGGATTGAAGGAAAAAACGTTGAACGAGAAAAGCATAAGCGAGGTCATACATCTGCTGGACGAATGGCAGGTTGCGGAGCCTTCGCCATGGTTCGACGGGCGCATGATGACACGCTTCCGCGAAGAACAGCAGCGATTGCCCCAGGGCTTCTTTGCTCGATGGCGCGATCGTTTTCTCTTCGGTAATGCTTTTGCGGTCAAACCCATGCTCGCAGGAGCAATGGCATTACTGCTGGTTGCAGGCGGCAGTAGTTATCTGCAACTACAGCACGCGCATACGGCGCCACCTGCAGATGTTTCTGCTACAGTCCAGGATTTGCAAGTTTTAGACAACAATGAACAGGCAATCCAGCAATTGGATCAGCTGCTGGATGCGGACGACAGCGGACACGATGACAATCTGTAATCGCATCCGTTGAAACAGAGCTGAACGAAACGTGGCGGGGTGCAATGCGAAGCGGGCAGAAAACATGGCAGCGAGTGCTTGATGCGGTAGCAAGCGTCACAGCATGCGTTTGCGTGCAGCTTTTTCTCTGTTTGCTCTCACCTACTTTATCGGCGCAGCCAATGCCTGGAGGCACCCGGACTGGCAACAACGGCACAGTCCATCCTCCGACAGCGCAACAACGTCCGGCGCAGCGTTTTTGGCAAAACCAGTTCAATTCCAGGCCAACCGTCACACCTGGCCAGCATCTCGATCAATGGATGCAGCAGCACAATCAGTTGAATAGTCAGCAGCAGCAGCAAGCATTGCAGCACGAGGCCGGCTTCCACCAGCTGCCGCAGGAAACTCAGCAGCGCATGTTGAACCGGCTGGATCGGCTAAACAATATGTCGCCCGATCAGCGCACGCGCGTTTTGCAACGCAGCGAGCAGATGGAGCGCCTGAACCCGCAGCAGCGCGGTCAGGTGCGAGGCGCCATGGGCCAGCTTGGAGCACTTCCTGAAGATCGTCGCAGAGCCGTCGCACGATCGTTCCGGGATCTCCGCGACCTGCCGCCGCAACGGCAGAACCAGATTCTCAATTCGCCGGAATATCACCAGCAGTTCAGCGATGAGGAACGCGGAACACTGGGGAACCTCTTGGCCGTCGGTCCCATCCTGCCACGACAGTAGCGTGCAGCGCCCTCAGGTCGCTCACTCTTGACCGACACACCACACCCCCGCTATCCTCAGGCAATGATGAGCCGAAACAAGACCTGTTGTTGCTGTCGCCGCGACTCGTAGCGACGCACCGGTCCGTCTTCGCTCCCGCTTTCTGCCCCACAAAGGACCTGCGACTCGCCTCGAGTTGACGAAGCAGGGTGCTTGTACGTGCCTTCAGAAAAGCCTGCATCCGTCACTTGGCGATCGCTCCGTCTGAAACTTCTGGAACTGCCCACGATCCAAATTGGAGGAGTGTGACATGCGCATCAATCGGTGGAGTGCGATTTTAGTGGCCACGGCTGCGGTAAGTGCGAGCGCACAGGCGCTGCAACACTGGAACGGTTTTGCCACGGCAAGCGGACAGCAGATTCCAGTGGAGGTACAGATTTCTTCGCCAGGCAAAGACGGTCACATCACTGGTGGTTTCATCAACGGACGCGAGGCGGAGGAGGCCAGCAGCGGCATCCAGACCGGCGCTCATCTGGTTCTGTACTTCAGCGACTACGCGCGCAAGCTTGAGGGCGATGTGTCTGGTAGCAGCTTTCACGGAACGCTGTCGGGCGCACGGATGAAAGCACCGATTCCCGTCGATCTGCAGCCGGAGGTTGGTGGTAAGCCGGCCACACACTTCGTCGCGGCGACGCCGGTCGGCACCGACCAGGGAACCGTCAATGGCATGTGGGAGATCGCGGTAAATTCATCCAAAGGCGAGTCCGCCTGGACGTTGCAGGTGATGCCGTTTGGCGGCAACGGCCAAATACGCGCCGTGATCCAACGAATCGACGGCGACACCGGTGCTCTCTACGGCGGATTCGACACCGCAAAGGGTGAGTATCGCGTCAGTCGTTTCGGCGCGTTTGGGAGGGATTACTATGCATTCAAGCCACAGCCGGATGGCACGCTGGCTTTCAGCAATCTGCTCGCGAACAACGATCACTCCGTTGCCCGGCGTACAGACGCCGCCCGCGCACAGAAGCTGGCGCCCCCAACCCTACCCACGGAACAGACCAGCGTTGCCGACCCCTCGCTTCCGTTTCAGTTCTCCGCTTCAAACCTCGCCGGCGTGACCATCGCAAACACGGATTCGCAATTCCGGAACAAGGTCGTCATCGTAGCGATCGGTGGCAGTTGGTGCCCGAATTGCCACGACGAGGCTCCCTTTCTTGTCGAACTCTACAACCGCTTTCATGCGCAAGGGCTTGAAGTCGTCAATCTTTCCTTCGAGGAAGCAGACCAGCTCAAGGATCCGGTGCGGTTGCGTGAGTTTATAACCCGCTACCACATTCCCTACACCGTCCTGGTTGCCGGCACACCCGACGACCTTGCGAAGGTCGTGCCGCAGGGCAAGAACCTGAACTCGTGGCCGACGTCTTTTTTCATCGGCCGAGACGGATTGGTGAAAGAGGTGCACGCGGGCTTTTCCGGCCCCGCAACCGGCGAAGCCAACACAAAGCTGAAAGCCGAGGTCACGGAGTTGGTCGAAAAGCTGCTGACCGCAAAACAGGTTGCCTCCCGATCAGGCAGCCTTATAACCGCAGGCGGTTAGGACTTGAACAGATTCTTCAAAATGAAGACGACGTTCGCCGGCCGCTCCGCGAGACGCCGCATAAAATACGGGTACCAGTCCGTGCCAAACGGCAGATACACGCGCACACGATATCCCCGCCGCAGCAGGTCGCGCTGCAAATCACGCCGCACACCGAAAAGCATTTGGAATTCGAACGCATCCCGCGCTACATCCTGTGCCTGCACGTATTGTTCGATCGCCTCAATCATCTTTTCGTCGTGCGTCGCCATCCCGCAGTACACACCGGACGGCACCATGCGTTCGCCCAGCCTGATGTAATTCGCATCCACGTCTTCCTTTTTCGGAAAAGCGTGTTCCGCGCTTTCCTTGTAGGCACCCTTGCACAACCGGATACGGATACCCTGTCCAATGAGCCGGTCCGTATCCGCTGCCGTACGGAAAAGGTATGCCTGCAACACAGTGCCGACTGCACCGGGGTAAAGGCGGTGTAGATCCTCCGTTAGCCGGAGCGTGGCTTCCGTGTACGGCGTGCCTTCCATGTCGATTCGTACAAAGTTCCCTAGCTGCGCAGCATGTGCGACGATGTCCCCGGTTACGGCTTCGCCCAGTTCCGGCGACACGTCCATGCCGACACCGGTCAGCTTCACCGACACATTCGCGTTCAATCCTGCGGCATGGATCCGATCGAGCAGCAGGTGATACAGCTCTGCGGCGGCGCGCGCGCCCTGCTCTGTCCGCACACTTTCACCCAGGGAGTCCAGCGACACGCTAAACCCTTCCCGGTTCAACTCAGCCGTTCGAGCGATGGCGTCGTCCAGTGTAGTACCTGCCACAAAGCGGCCGGACAACTTACGACCAGGTCCGGTCCCCTCCAGCAAACCACGTAATGTGTTGTTATGGGAAAGCGCGATAAAGGTCGAACGAAGCATTTCACCAGTGTATGCCGCATCCGGGCGGTGAAATCAAGGTTTATATGATCGTAAAGTCGTCCCCAAAGTAATTGATCTCGCTCCGCACGCTGCAGCTTTTCTCTGTCAGTTAAGCTAGACCGCATGTACACTGGAGCAACTTCGACCTGCAGAGCGGAGTTTGAGCGCCACCCGTGCCGTCTCCCGCCTGAGTCCGTGTCTTCGATAACTTGTTGCAAGCTGAATTATTTGATCTCCACTCCCCTAAGTACTACGAGGTGTCCCGTGAACAAGCTGATCGCCGCCGCCGCCCTCATGCTCTGCCTGCCGATCCATAGCCAAGCCCCAGGTACTGCCAGCTCGAATGCGGCGGCAAGTGGTATTCTTCTCAGCACAAACCTTAGCGCGGTGATCCTACGCGTGAACAGAGCGATAGGGGTCGGTACAGGTGCCGCCTTTGGTGGTGGAGCAGATGCTGACACCTCGACCTCCGGGTATTGCGCCGGTGGACTCTGCAGTGCTGCAATTAGCCGTCCGGCTTTCGGTTGCAAGCTCTCGCCAGAGAACGGCACGGCTTTGCTTGCGGTGCTGGGCGTCACCGGCCTGATGCTTGGGCGCTTCAGCTACCGTCGCCTTAACTCCACCCATCAGCTTGAGACATCGACCCTGGCATAGACTCAGGTGCCGCCGCCCATGGATTCGGCCATCGCGTCCGCACCGGCGGTAGACCGCGACAGGCTGCTTTATACCCGGCACGCGAGCGCAACCTCGCTGCAGCGCGGGATTTCCCCACGCCACAATTTCACCACTGAAGCCATCGCAACCAGCTTGCTTCTGGTCTCTGCTGTCGCTGGTGCCCTTGCCATGCTTCCCGTCTCAGCAGACGTGGTGCGTTTGTGGCGGGACGACCCTTTGCGCAGCTTCGGCGCACTTCTTCCACTCGTCGCCATCGTGCTCTGGGTGCGCTCATGGCGCACTTTGCAATGGTGGCATCACGGCACATATTGGGGCTTGCTGCCTATCGGCTGCGCCATCCTTGCAGCACGCACGTATGGCGCCTCCCTCATCGCCTACAGTTTCGGCTCAGCGGAGGTCGCCCCAGTCCAGCCGGGTTTACTTTTCTTTCTTTACGGCAGCGGCATCGCGCTGCTTCTGGGTGGACCAAAGCTCTGGCGTGCGGCACTCTTTCCCCTCTGCCTGCTGCTTTGCGTCAATCCGGTGCCGCACCTCTTCGACAAGCTGGACCTGCCCCTCCAGGAAGCATCTGCCGGCGTAGCCCGCGCATTTGCCCACCTCATCGGCCTACACCCAAGCGGCGTCCAGTTGCAGATGATGTTCGCCCCCCGTTTTGGCATCGTCATCGTACCCGGCTGCAACGGTGTCCGCGGCTCTGCCACCATGGCCTATCTTGCTCTGCTCATCGGCTACCTGCGCCGGTATCGCTGGCGGCGCATCGCCCTGTATATGGCCGGCGGTCTTTTGCTCGGCTACCTGCTGAACTTCGTCCGCCTCTGCTGCCTTGTCGTCTACTATCGCCTCGCCGTGGCACACCCAAGCTGGCGCGCAGATGGCGAGCAGATTGACTACATCATCGGTGGAACGCTCTTTCTGCTCGTCTCGTCCCTCGCTGGCTTCATCCTTCTCCGTCCGGCTGGTCGTGGGCCGCAGCTCCCGCGTTACAGCACATCCGTTCGCCCGCCTTCGCCAGTCGACTGGAACACCATGCTGCTCTCCCCCCGCTGGCTCATCGGCTTGGCTTTCATCACCCTGACCTCAGTATCCGAGCTTCCTGCGGCCTGGGCCACTTACTCCGATCCGAGCGACTACATAGACCCCGCGATCGCCATCCGGCAGATTCCCGCGCAACTCGGCGGCTGGCATCGCGAAAATGCCTGGACCGAAATCTACGACAGCCGTCCCGTCTGGCTCTGGTCTAACTATCGCCGCATTGACGGCGCTTCCGTCGACATCGGTGTCTGGCTCTCGCCCAAGCGTCACTACGGTATTCAAAGCCTGCTGATGAACGGTAGCCATCCCGTGCTTCGCGGCGGCTTCCAGGTGCATTCACAAGACGGCTTGCCCATGGAGCTGTCCAGCTACACCCTTTCCGACGCCTCCGGAGACACGCCTGCCCCGGTGCCGACATTTTTTGGCGAAACCATGTGCCTTCCCACCCGCTGCGGTGAACAGGCCGTGGGCTTCCGGCCAAAAGGTTGGATTGTCGCACTCTCCCCCATGACTACGGCCGAAGTCCGGCGACTCCCCGTCCTCTTTCGCGTGCTGGGGCCCATGGGCACACAAGAAACACCGGCAGCGCAGACCGCCGCACGCGAACTCATCGCCGACATCGCAAGCCACACAGAGCTCAAGACCCTGGTACAACAGATGGGTTCCATCACCGCGTACCGCAACTGATCCGCGTCACCTGGGCGGGCACAACCGCGTCCCCTAACGAACACCGTCGCCGAGCGAAACGTGCGTTCCAGAAACAACCTGCACCGGCACTTGCGGCGTGATCATGCCACTGGTATCGGCCATAGCTGCAATCGCCGCTTCATATCGTCCCAGGGCACTGTTTGTTCGAATCACAGCCATCTCTTCCAGCATCTTGGCGCCATCGCGCAAATAGCTCATCTTCGAGCGCTCGTCATGCCCCCACGACACTGAAACCTCCTGAATCGTGTAGCCCAGCCTGCGCGCAATAAACAGTATCTCTGGGTCGAACCCCCACCGTTCCACCCGTTGCAGGCGAAAGATCGTCTGCGCAGCCGCCCGTCGAAACGCCTTGAACCCGCACTGCGTGTCCGCATACGGCAGATTCATCACCAACCGTGTCACACCGTTGAAGCAACGTCCGAAAAACCGCCGGTAGATCGGCTGGTGCCGCGTCTGGCGGCTGCGGTCCAGCCAGCGCGAACCGAGTGCCACATCCGCGCCCGCAGCCAGCGCGTCGAACAGGCGGTCTGCCTCCTCCATCGGTGCCGACAGATCGGCATCTGTAAACATCACAAAGTCACCCTTCGCCTGCAGCAACCCATTGCGCACCGAGTACCCCTTGCCGCGATTGCCCGGGTTGTGAACCAGGTGCAGCTCCGGATGCGACGTCATGTACGCCTGCACGATGCCGCAGGTCCCATCGGTAGAGCCGTCATCCACCACCAGCACTTCCGCCTGCCACCCCTGCCGCTGGGCGCAACCCAACACCCGGTCCAGCGTTTGCGAAATGCGCAATGCCTCGTTGTAGGCCGGAATCACAATGCTGATCGACGGATAGGGCAACAGCTTTCCTTTGCATCACAGTGCGCCATAGAGGCACGCCGCCCACATAGAGCCGGACAGCGGATGATAACGCAATCATAAGATGTGCTATCAGTATCATACGTCGCGCACACGCCATAACGCATCGGCACTGCACGCCTCCAGCCATGCCCGGTGCTACACTCCAGTGACCATGCAGGACCAGACTCCGCCACAGCCTCCGCCCACTTATCCCGCTGCCACGCATGGCATTCCTTACGGTTCAGGCGCGTACCCGGCTCCTGCGTACGGCGTCGTTCCTCCACCACCACCGCCGCCGCGCCGCCATTCCACAGGGTTCTGGGTTGCGGTCATCGGCGGTTCCGTTCTGGGCGTACTCGCGCTTCTGGGCCTGCTCACCTGGGCTGCCGTGCGCAGTGTCGGCAACTCCGACACCACTAGCACCGGCTCGAGCTCTGGTGGTGACTCAATCGGTGTTATCGAGGTCAGTGGCGTACTGCTTTCCACCGACCAACTCGATACGCAGCTTCGCAAGTTCGGCGACGACGACGACGTCAAGGCGATCATCCTTCATATCAATTCCCCAGGCGGCGGTGCCGCCGTTTCGCAGGAACTCTACAACGAGGTCCTCCGCATCCGCCAGGAAAAGCACAAGAAGATCGTCGCCTCCATCGAATCTGTGGGTGCCAGCGGTGCCTACTATATTGCGTCGGCATGCGACCGTATTTATGCGAACGATGCGTCCGTTGTCGGTTCCATTGGCGTCATCATGGAATGGACGCAGTATGGCGACCTGCTCAAATGGGCAAAACTCAAGCCCGTCGTGTTGCACGCCGGCGAGCTTAAAGATGCTGGCGATCCAAGCCACGATCTGACACCGGAAGAAGAGGCCTACTTTCAAGGTCTCATCAACAACATGTACGGTCAGTTCATTCACGACGTCGCCTCCGGCCGCAAGGTGAGTGACGACCATATCAAGCCGCTGGCAACCGGCCAGGTCTGGACAGGCCAACAGGCGCGCGCACTGGGCCTCGTGGATAAGGCAGGTGGTCTGCGTGTGGCGCTTATGGATACCGCGCGTGAGATCGGCATCCATGGCGAACCCTCCGTCAAAAAGCCGGCTAAAAAGAAAAGCGGCTTGATCTCCGCCATCACCAGTGGGGATTCCGACGAACTGCTGCCCACGCCTGCACGCATCCTGAACCAGGCACCGGGCTTCTACTTTCTTTGGAAATAGTGCCACTGTAGCAATGCGGCTCTGGTTTCGCCTCTGCTGCGTGTGCTCATGGGGAACATTTAAGGAGATGGACGGCATGACAAAGGCGGAGCTGGTTGAAGAAGTCACCGCGCTGGGCGATCTCACGCGGCGTGATAGCGACGTCATCGTCGAAACGATCTTTGGTGCCATGATCGATGCGTTGCGCGATGACGACAAAATTGAGATACGAGGGTTTGGCTCGTTTCGCACACGGCAACGGAGATCTCGCGTCGGGCGTAATCCTAAAACGGGAGACCGTGTTGAGGTCCCCGCCAAACGCGTTCCCTTCTTCAAACCGTCAAAAGAGCTGCGCGACGCCGTAAACAAGGCGCATGACGAGCACGTACAAAGCGCGCGAGCCGCCACCGAATCGCTCGTCTCCTACTGACACCGCCCAAACAGCGGCTCGTCCCGCTCTACTGGCTATCTAGCGGGTTCAGCAATCCCCGAAACGCCGCCTCGTACGCCGGCGGCAATGCTGTTTTTTTCATGCTGCGGTCAACGACTACATGCATCGTTTCGCCTTCGCATAGCAGCGCGGCGTCTTTCACGCGAACCACGCGATACTCCATTTTGAGTACCGCTCCACGCATCGCGGCCAGAGTCGTATATATTGCGATTTCGTCGTCGTAGCGCGCCGGTACCCGGTAACGTGCTTTCGCTTCGACAACCGCAATCATGCAGCCGAACTCCTGCTCCAGGCTTTTATAGTCCAACCGAAGATCGCGCATCAGTTCAACGCGCGCAACCTCAAACCAAACAAAATAGTTTGCGTGGTACACGACTCCCATCTGATCGGTTTCGGCATAACGGACGCGCACGCGCGCTTCAGCATGATGGGTCGGCATGACTTCAGTGTACGGAACATGACCCATGTGTACGGAATCTGCCGGCTCACTCTTCCAGGGGCAGGTCTTCTTCGCGCACCTTCACACCCACATCGTCCAACATCTCTTTTTCACGATGGCGTGCACTCCACGCCTGCGTATAAACCACTCCAGCCATCGCCAGTGCCGCGATCGAACACAGGCCTGCGGGTACCATCCAGCCCGGATCGGGCGCGACTACCCCGCAGATCGCGGGATCGGGAATGCTGTCGCAACGCTGTATCCGGTTCATGCGGCGTACCAGAACCGGCGTCCCCAGCAGGCTGGCCAGAACCACAAGATAAAAGATGCGAAAGCGCATGCGAGAGAGATGCAGAACGATCACCGCAGGATGGCGTGCCTGCCTGGACCAGGCCGCCTGCAGTTAAACCACGGGCAGACGGCTGCCGCGCCATAAACTGTAGCCAGCCCTCCACCTCGTACGCAGATGGTGGAGTACACGTTTCAAGTCAGGTGGAGCGCGCAACATGCAGCCAGGACCAGCAGACGTCCTACTCGTGATCGATGTACAACAGGACTTCATGCCCGGCGGAAGTCTCGCCGTAGCTCATGGCGATGAAGTCGTGCCCCTCATCAACCGTCTCGGGACCGCCTTCGACAACGTCATCTTAACCCAGGACTGGCATCCACCGATGCACATCTCGTTTGCCAGTACCCACGGCATGCATGCCTTTACCGACACCGTACAGGCGAGCTACGGCACGCAATCCCTCTGGCCGGACCACACGCTTCAAGACACCGCGGGTGCTGCCCTGCACCCTTCCCTCAATCTGCCACACGCCGGTCTCATCGTGCGCAAAGGCTTCCGCCGCGACATCGACTCCTACTCCGCGTTTCTGGAAAACGATCATCGTACCGGCACCGGGCTGGCTGGCTACCTGCGCGATCGCGACCTGCGCCGTGTCTTCCTTTCTGGCGTTGCATGGGACTACTGCGTCGGGTACACCGCGCTTGACGGTGTCGCCCTCGGTTTCGAGATGATCGTTGTCGACGATGCAGTGCGAGGCATCGCACCCCAAACCATTGACAACATGAGCCGGCAATGGCAAAACGCGGGTGTACAGCGCGTAAAGAGCGGCGACTTTCCCCTCAACTCGCGTCCGGGGGGTTAATAAGTTGGTTCATTTCAGGCGTCTCTAGCGAAATCAGCAATAACTGATTAGGTTCTCCCTTGACGAACTGTGCACGGGTTGTCATTCTAGGCACATCGTGGTCGTCGCATTATCGGACGTGCACGCTATGGGACCTCGCTCTGGCACCCATCCGCTACACACAACATGGCAACAATGATGGCGCCCGTCGAACAGCGTGAGGTTTTGCGCTGTGACCACTGTCACCTGGTACAGTTCCGCACCGGCAGCAGCCTGTGCAGGAAGTGCCGCAAGCCGCTCGACGTGGAAGAACCCACGATCGCCGTACCTGCGCTTACCCTGGTTCCGCCACCCGCGCCAGCGGAGGAGGGCGGCCTGCAGGTGGCCCGTGCTGTGCGCGATCTGCGCCGCGTGCGCAACCTGAGTCAACGCCAGTTGGCCGGCCGCATGAACGTGCCGCGCACCTACATCTCCAAAATCGAAAACGGCAAAGCCATGCCAACCGTGGGCAGTCTCGAACGGCTTGCCAAGGCGCTCCAGGTGGATATC
The DNA here is from genome assembly GCA_964244665.1 of uncultured Terriglobus sp. Classification (GTDB taxonomy): domain Bacteria; phylum Acidobacteriota; class Terriglobia; order Terriglobales; family Acidobacteriaceae; genus Terriglobus. The sequence continues at coordinate 18,662 of CAXTJO010000009.1, read as the reverse complement.
AGTTCCCTGCTGCGGGATGCAAAATCCCGCCACAGCAACGAGGCCACCCTGCTGATGACCGATCCGTTTCTGGCGGAAATCGCCGTCTTCTGCAATCAACTGGATGCTGTGCAGAAATCGATCTTCCTCAACCACGTTCGCGAACTCGCCGCAGGCCGTCGCCGCATGGCATAGCGCTCCACCCGGCCCCTCCTTTCCTCAGCGCATGCAGCGAAGCCGGTGCATACCTTTGCACCGGCTTCGCGAGACGTGCTACGTTCAGTTGCGGAGACGCTTCCGTGCCACTCACGCAACCCCTGCGCGTTCATGAGCTTTCGGTCGACGAAGCAGCCGTCTACCGCACGCTCGACCCCGACCGCATCCCGGAGCATGTCGCCATCATCATGGACGGCAACGGGCGCTGGGCGGGCAATCGCGCGATGAAGCGTTTCCTCGGCCATCAGCAGGGCGCGGAAAGCGTGCACTTCGTGGTTGAAACGGCCAGTCGCATCAACCTCCCGTTTCTTACGCTTTATGCGTTCTCGCTCGAAAACAACCTGCGCCGGCCCAGGGCGGAGGTCACCTTCCTCATGAAGCTGCTGCGCACCTTCCTCGTCGGCAACGTACGCCGCATGAACGATAACAACGTACGCCTCTGCACCATCGGGCGCACGCACGAACTGCCGCCCGACGTGCAGGAAACCATGCGCTGGGCCAAGGCAGAAACTGCCCGCAACACCGGCACAACCCTCACCCTGGCCCTCAACTACGGCTCCCGCGCCGAAATCGCCGACGCAGCCCGCGACCTGCTGCGGAGTGTCGCAAACGAAGCCACTCGCCGCGGTTGTTCTGTAGACGACCTGCTCAGTGTCGAAGACCTGGTCACGGAAGAGGCCCTGAGCCGCCGCATGTACACCTGCGGCATGCCCGATCCCGATCTGCTCATTCGCACCAGCGGCGAAATGCGCATCAGCAACTATCTTCTTTGGCAAATCGCCTACTCTGAAATCTTCGTCACCGACCGTCTCTGGCCCGACTTCCGCGGCCTCCACCTGCTTGAGGGGATTGCCGCGTTTCAACAACGCAATCGCCGCTTTGGTGGCCTCGATACAGAATTCACCGACGAAGAACTTCCCGAACCCGCCCCGCCTGAACTCACCCCCGCATAGCCTGCCTGTATTCTCTTGCTTGACCTATGAAGAGAGTACTCACCGCGGTCGTTTTGATCGCCCTTGTCGTCGGCATCGTTTTTTTTGGCAATCCCCTGCTCCTGGCGGTCGCCGCGTGCGTCGTCGCGCTGCTCGCCGCCTACGAGTACGCCACCCTTACCCGCACCGGCGGTGACAGCGTCCCCACATGGTGGCTCTTGCCTGCCATTGTTTTGCTCTTCGCGGAAAGTTACTTCCGCCCGCTTGAAGGACCGTTGCCCCTGCTCAGCTTTCTCGGCCTAAGCCTACTCACATTTGCGGCATTCTACGAAGCCACCCAGAACAGGCTTGCCGCCGTTCTACCCGTCACTGCTTCTGGCTTCTTCGGCCTCATCTATATCGGTTATCCCCTCATGCTGCTGCCCCTCTTTGCGGCCAAGGAGAACGGTAAAACTCTTCTGCTCTTCCTTATGCTCGTCGTTTGGACCGGCGACATAGCCGCACTCTACATCGGCAAAGCCTTTGGCCGGCACAAGCTCGCACCCGCCCTCAGCCCGAACAAAACCTGGGAAGGCGCTGTTGCTTCGCTTGCTGGCGCAATCCTGGTCGCCGGTCTGCTTGCGGTTGCCTGCACCTTTGCCGGCGACCGCGGCAGCACCGCGCTCCACATCTCCGAACCCCTCTGGCAAACTCTTCTACTGGCGCTCCTTGTCAACGCTGCCGCGCAGATCGGCGACCTGGTAGAATCCGCCATCAAACGCGGCGCCGGCGTGAAGGATTCCGGCACCATGCTGCCCGGCCATGGCGGCATCCTCGACCGTATCGACGCTCTCCTCGTTGCCGCACCTGTCCTCTGGTACCTTCTCCTGCTCAAGGACTCCGCAGGCCTCGGCGGCTTCTAGTAGTACCATCGACCCATGGCCGGCGCGATCAAGCAAATCACGCAAACTGCAACCAAAACCGCGAATACCTTGCGTGAGGCCTTGCAGGACGTCCTTGTACCGGAGTTGCGGTCGATCAAAGTATCCCTTGACGACCTCCGCCACGAAATGGATCTTCGCTTTGAACAAAGCGACAAAAACCTTCAGGCGCTCACCGCAGAGCTTCGCCTCCGCGATGCCACGCAGACGACAAACCTCGACAGCCTGCGTCAGGAACTGCGCCTTCGCGACGCAACCCAGACCAAAAACCTGGAAGCCCTGCGGCAGGACGCCATGCTCCGCGACGCCACCCAGACCAAAAACCTGGAAGCCCTGCGGGAAGAGTTACGCCTGCGTACGGAAAACCTCAAGGAAGAGTCACGCAGCCGCTTCGACAGCCTTCAAGCGGATACCCGTAGCCGCTTTGACGGCCTTCAAGAGGAGACCCGCAACCGCTTCGACAGTCTTCAAACGGAGATGCGTACCGGATTCAAACGCATCGATGAAACGTTGGCAGGTCACCTCGATATTCGGGAACGCCTCGCTTCCATCGAAGCTCGTCTGCCCCGCACGCAATAGCACTCTGCGAAAATAGAGCCCGATGAAGAATATTTCCATCCTCGGGTGCACCGGCTCCATCGGCACGTCAACTCTGGATATCTGCCGCCAATACCCCGACCGTTATCGCGTCATCTCCCTTGCCGCCGGGACCAACATCGCTGCTGCGCTGGACCAGTGCCGCGAGTGGCGTCCACTTACCATCAGCATGGCCGATGCCGCCATCGCCGCTGCCCTCGCCGCCAGCCTCAAAGCAGAAGGCATCACCGGCACAGACGTTCTCCACGGCACCCTCGGCACCGTTGCCGTCGCCACCCATTCGCAAGTCGATTTTGTCGTCAGCGCCATCGTCGGCGTGGCTGGCCTTGAAGCGACCTACGCCGCCGTCTCGGCGGGAAAGGATATCGGCCTCGCCAACAAGGAGGCCATGGTCGCTGCAGGCGATCTCATCCTCGCCAAAGCGCGCGAGACGGGTGCCGCGATCCTCCCCATCGACTCCGAACACAATGCCATCCACCAGTGCATGCGTGGCGGAGCCCCGGCAGAGGTCAAGCAGATCTGGCTGACCGCCAGCGGTGGCCCGTTCCGCAACACGCCCCTTTCCGATTTTGAACGCATTACACCCGCGCAGGCCCTCAAGCACCCCACGTGGGTCATGGGCCGGCGCATTACGGTCGACTCCGCCACCATGCTCAACAAGGGCCTTGAGATTATCGAAGCCTGCCGTCTGTTCAATCTGCCGCCGTCCCAGGTCCGCGTCACCGTACACCCCCAATCCACCATCCACTCCCTCGTCGAATACGTCGATGGCTCCATCCTCGCGCAACTCTCCGTCACCGACATGCGCCTGCCCATTTTGTATGCCATGGCCTACCCCGACCGCATCCTGTCCGACCTTACCTTCGACATGACCACCCTCTCCCATCTCGACTTCCAGGCTCCGGACTTTGCGCGTTTCCCCTGTCTACGCCTCGCCTACGAAGCCGCCGAAAACAGCCCTGCTCACTGCATCGCGCTCAACGCCGCAGACGAGATCGCCGTCACCGCCTTTCTTGACGGCGCAATCGGCTTCATGGACATCCCACGCACCATCGAGCAGGTCCTGGCAAACACGCCCGCTGCCTCGCCCGCCAGCATCGCCGGTGTCCTCGATCAGGATGCCGCCGCACGCGCCCTGGCGCGCCAAACTCTGGCAAACCTCGTTGCCGCATGACAAAGCCGAACTTCGCACCGCAAACCTTCACGCCGAACCTGGCGTCGCAGCGGAATGCCAAAATGTGGAGTCTAATGAGAACGGCCAGGATAACGCCCGTCTACCGGCATGCCCAGGCCACAATTCACCAGATGCGCCGTCACGCGCACAGGGGTAATGCTTGCAAGGTGTCATTGGACTTCTGACGTTTCTCGTCATTCTCGGCCTCATGGTCCTTATCCATGAACTCGGCCACTTCGTCGTCGCCAAGCTGTGCGGCGTCCGCATCGAAGCTTTCGCAATCGGCTTCGGCAAGCGCCTCTTTGGCGTCATCCACAATGGCACCGACTACCGCGTCAACGCGCTTCCCCTCGGCGGCTACGTCAAGATGGCCGGCCAGGACGAAATGCCCTCCTCGCTCGAGGCCAGCACCACCGCCGGCGTCCCCGCCGGGCTTGAACCCTACAACGCCGAAGCCGAAAAGCTGCTTGGCGGCGACAACGAGCAGGCTATTCTCGCCAATGCCCATGCCCAGCCCATTGCACCCGGTGTCAGCTTCACCGACATCCCCCGCTGGCAGCGTATGCTCGTCGGCATCGCCGGCCCGGTGGCCAACTTTATCCTTGCCTTCGCCGTCCTGCTTTTAATCGGCCTCTACCATTACCCGAGCGCAGAGTTTCTCCGCAGCGCCCCGGTCCTGGATTACGTGCCCCACAACAGCTCCGCCGCCAACGCTGGCCTGCACGCCGGCGACACTATCCTGAGCCTGAACGATCACAACACAGCCAACTGGCAAGACCTCGTCGAGCAGGCTGGCGTCGGCCTTCGCCAGACCGTCCCCGTCCTCTACACGCGCGACGGCACCCAGCACACCGCGTCCTTGTATCTGGCTCCCGTCGAGGATGAAGCTGGCCTCACCCAAACCATCGGCCTGATACCCCGCGAACAGAACGTCCCTCTCACCGTTCGCGAGGTCCGCGCCGAATACCCCGCCGCCAAAGCCGGCTTGAAAGCCGGTGACCAGATTGCGTCCGTTGACGGCCGGCAGTTTCACTCCGTAGCGCCGCTTGCGAGCTACCTGACCGACAACGACGGCAAGACATCCACGGTCCAGATTTTGCGCAACGGGCAGCCGATCGATTTGCAGATTACGCCGTTCCAGGCCAACGTCGTCAACGGTCGCAAAGTGTTTCAGTTTGGCTTCTCACCGGAACCCGGTGCTTTCAAGATCGTTCACCTGCCCTTCGTCGAGGCCGTTTCCACCTCGTGGAAGGACAACGTTCACAACTCCATGCTCATCGTGCAGGTGCTCAAGGGCCTCTTCACCCATCATGTCTCCGTCAAAAACATGAGCGGCCCCGTCGGCATCGAGCAGCAGGTCAGCGAAGCGGCAAAGCAGGGCTTCTGGTCCGTGGCTGAACTCACCGCCGCCATCAGCCTCAATCTCGGCATCTTCAACCTGCTTCCCATGCCCATTCTTGATGGCGGTCTCATCCTCTTCCTCGTCATCGAAAGTATCGCTCGCCGCGACGTCAAGCCGTCCATCAAGGAAAAGGTCTACCAGGCTGCCTTTGTGTGCATCCTGCTCTTCTTCGCCTTTGTCATGTGGAACGACATCAGCCGGCTCTCCTGGTTCGCCCACCGTCCCAGCTAAAAAGTACGGCGTCCTGGCACACACAGAAGAGCCTCACATCGGTGAGGCTCTTTTACGTTCTCCCAGGCAGCACATCACACGCCGTGAAACGAAGCTCGCGTCGGCAGGTCGTTCCACTGTCCAAGCGCCCTCAACTCGGCCGTCACGATAGCCGCGATCCGCTGCGCCTCCACCAGGTCATGCGCCGGCAGGCTGATCGCCCCCACGCGAGGATGCCCACCACCGCCGAACCGCTCGCAGATCGCCGCAATGTCCGCCAGCTTCTCCTTCGGTACCGTCGTCCACGGACTCGTCCCCACTGAAATCTTCATCCGCGTACTCGTCCCTGACAGCCCAACCGCATACACCGCCTCCGGCAACAGGTAGTACGGGATGAATTTGCTGTATCCCTCGACCTTCTGATCCGTGAGGTCGAACGTAATCACACCGCCCTCCGCCGCCGCCCGCGACCGCATCAGCGTAAGGTCGTGCTGCTGCTTGGCCATGCGCGGCTCCAGTGCCTCCTGCACAAACACTTCCTGCACCGTGTCGACCAGCGATTGCGCCGTCAGCAACGGGATGATCCGCAAAATGAACGCCGGGTCCGCAGCCGCTTCGATCACCGTCGCCAGCTTCATCGCGGGCGACGCCAGCGTCACCGCCTCTTCTGCAGACTCGAACTTCGCCCCATCGATAATGTCCGCCCAGTGCAGCAGCTCCGCATACGGCCTGGTGTCGAAGCCGAACCGCGTTCGCGCCACGTCTGCAATCAGGCCTGCGCAGCTCGTGTACTCCGCGTTGAAAAACTGCTGCGGGTGCGCACTCGTGCGCTTTTGCTCCGCATCGAAATACGACCGAAATTCCGACGTTAGAAATGCACTCACATGGTGATCGAACCACCAGGTCAGCTTCTCCGACGGCCAATACTTGAAGTCCACAATCGCGTTCTGTTCGCCGGAAAGGTCGGCCTCGCTCAGTCCGCCGCCCGCTGCGTGCTGCAGGCCCTTGTATGTGAACTCGGCCGCGGGATCGATGCACTCTTGGTAAAAACGTGTAAACAAAGACGCGGAGCACGCCCCATCGAAGCAGTTGTTGTGAAAAAGCACGTGCATGGTTTTCTCTCCTGCGGGCAAACGGCTTGAATGCGTTCTGGGAAGTGAACCAGGACCGGCTGTGCCTTGCTGCGCGCAGCGTTACTGTCCGCTGCATCGCTCGTCCTATAGTGCACGAACACACCAAACCTAACCAGCTTTACCCTGTCACCGCAACGGCCACCGCCAATTTGCGCCGCTTCTGCCGGGCGCGGCGCTAAACTGTTCGTCATGAGTGAGCAGCAATCCATTGACGCACCCCGGTCAAGCGAGCCGGACGAGACCAGCGGCAGGTGGTACGACACCTTTTTTCATCGCCGTGTCCTGCGCGCCGGTTGGGGCCTGGTGTTCTTCCTTGGGCTCCTGTGCTTGCTCATCGCCGGCCAAACGGTCGTGCTCCGCAACTTTCCAAGCCCGAACGACACACCTCATCTCGTTCTCGTCCCCCACGACGCCATCGGCAACATCGTCCTGCTGCTTGCCGTCGCCATCACCACCGCGGTGCTCACCCTGCTGGAACAGCGCCACTATGGCGATTACGGCTTTGGCGGCACAGCCCGCGTGCGTCTCCTTCTCGGCGGGCTGCTTTCCGGCGCGCTCATCCTTACAGCACTCGTGTTCACCCTCCACGGTCTTGGCTTTGAGGTCTTTCGCGGCGAAACCCTCTTCGGCAAAGCGGTGCAATGGCGTCAGGCAGCCATCTGGGCCGGCTTCTATCTGCTCGTCGCGCTCACGGAAGAACTGCTGCTCCGTGGCTACCTGCTTTACAGCCTCACCCGCGGCATCGCTTCCGTCCTTCGCCACTACTTTGCCGCACGTCTGGGTATCGCGCCCGCCTTCTGGATAGCCGGCGTCACACTGTCTCTCGTCTATGGCTGGCTGCACGGCCTCAACAGTGGCGAAACCTCCATCGGCGTCCTCAGCACGGCGGCCCTCGGCCTTCTCTTCGTCTTCAGCCTGTGGCGCACCGGCTCACTGTGGTGGGCCCTGGGCTTCCATCTCGCGTGGGACTGGATGCAGAGCTTTGTCTTCGGCACGGCCGACTCCGGCCTACGCATCCGCGACCATCTCTTCTATACGGAGCCCTTCGGCAACCCTCTCCTCAGCGGCGGCACTGCTGGTCCGGAGGGCAGCGTCTATGTGTTCGGCGCGTTGGCCGCCATGCTCGGTCTACTTTTTCTGCTGAACCGTCACGGCGTTTACCCCGAACTATGGGTTGAAGCGGAACTCGACAGTCCGCCCGAATTCACCGACACACTCCCCGACCCCGACCGCTGACACAAATTCCGCCTGGCTCCTGCACCGTATGCTCGCGCTAGACTTGCCTCACAGCATGTCCACGCAACTCGCTCCCATTACGCCGCGGCAAATGCGCCGCACCCGCAGAACCCGTCGGCTTTTTCTCGTCGCGTGCCTTCTCCTGCTCCTCACCGGTGCCGCCGCCCTCACGTCACGCCTCTGGCTTCGGCATAGCATTGTTGCCGCCCTGCCGCCCATCGACGGTACCCTCCACGCCGGCGGACTCGCTGCCCCCGTTCGCATCGAGCGCGACACCCACGGCGTCCCCCACATCTCCGCGCAAAGCCTCGACGATCTCACCTTCGCCCAGGGCTACATCACCGCCCAGGACCGCCTCTGGCAAATGGACATGCTCCGCCGCCACGCCGCCGGCGAACTCGCGGAGGTCCTCGGCAGCAGCCTGCTCGACCACGACCGCATTCAGCGGTTCCTACAATTGCGCGCCACCGCAGACCGCGACATCGCCAACCTCGACCCCACTGAACGCCACGCCCTCGACCTCTACGCCCTCGGCGTCAATGCCGCCATCGCCGCCGCCGCAGATCACCTTCCCGCCGAGTTCCGCCTCCTCGGCTACACCCCCGCACCCTGGGCGCCCCGCGATTCCCTTCTCGTCGGATTCGCCATGGCCGAGGATCTGAGCACCGGGTACCCCGAGAAGCTGGACCGCGAAGCCGTCGCCGCACAGCTCTCGCCAGACCAGATGGCCGACCTCTATCCCGTTGGCTCCTGGCGCGACCACCCACCCGCCCAGGGCAAGCCCGACATGTCCGCCCCCCGCGAGATGCTCGACATCCCCCTCGATGAATCGCAGGCACGGCTCACCTCCCCGGAACACCTCCAGGACCTCCAACACGCACGTGCCATCCTGGCTGAAAGTGTCTCCGCCTTGCGCTGCGAAGGTTGCGCCGCCGGTTCCAACAACTGGGTCGTTAGCGGAGCGCACTCCGCCAGCGGTAAACCCCTTGTCGCCAACGACATGCACCTTTCCCTCACCCTTCCCGGCATCTGGTACACCGCAGACCTCCAGGCACCCGGCTTCCATGCCGCAGGCGTCACCTTGCCCGGCGTCCCGTTCATCGCTGTCGGCCACAACGACCACGTCGCCTGGGGCTTCACCAACAGCAGCGCCGACGTACAAGACCTCTACGTCGAACAACTCCATGGTGACACCTTCCTCTCCGCCGACGGCACAACGCAACCACTCCTCCATCAGTCCGAACACATCCGCGTCAGGCGCGGCTCCGACGTCACCCTCGACATACCCGAGACCCGCCACGGCAGCTCCCTCACTCCCGTCATCTCGCCCATCTTCCCGCATGAATCCCGCGCGCTCGCCCTGCGCTGGAGCCTGTACGACCCCACCTTCGCCAGCCTGCCCTTCCTCAAGGCAAACCTCGCCGGCACCGGTGCGGAACTCGCCGCCGCGTTCTCCCACTTCGGCGGTCCCTCGCAGAATCTCGTCTGGGGCGACGACGGCGGCCACATCGGCTACCACCTCGTCGGCTTCATCCCCCTGCGCGGCGTCAACGGCCAAAGCGGCATCAGCCCCGTCCCCATCAATACCGGCATCTACGAGTGGACGGGCTTCATCCCCTACGACGCGCTGCCCACCGCCACCGACCCCACCGGCGGCGTCCTCGCCACCGCCAACGCCCGCATCACGCCAGACGACTACCCCTATGCCATCGCACTCGACTGGGAGCTGCCCTACCGCAACGAACGCATCTGGAAGTCTCTTGGCGACCGTACCGGCCTCACCCCCGCTGACATGACCGCGCTCCAGAACGACGTCTTCTCCGCCCTTGATAAAACCATCGCCGAACGCGTCGCATACGCCGTCGACCACTCTGCGTCGCCCAGCGCCCGCGCCCGCCAGGCTGCCGACATCCTCCGCGCCTGGGATGGCCGCGTCACCCGCAACAGCGTCGCACCCAACATTACGGCTGCCGTCCGCGCTGCCCTCCTGCCTCTCCTGCTACAGCCCAGGCTCGGCAGCAGTTGGCCGCTTTACACCTGGCACGAACGCAGCTACGCCATCGAAATGATCCTCGAACACGCCTCCGAAAAGTGGCTCCCCCGCGCCTACCCAAACTGGAACGAACTCCTCACCGCCGCCCTCGATCAGGGACTGAAACAAAGCAAGGCCCCCACAAAGCTCAACACCTGGCAATGGGGTCCCACCCACACCCTCCAGCTCCATCATCCTGTCTATGGCGGCTCCTGGCCTCTTCGCTGGCTCAGCGGCGACCCGCGCACTCCCGCCGTCCAGCTCCCCGGCAATGCCTATACCGTCCGCGCCGCCGCCGGCCTTCACGGCGCAAGCCAGCGCTTCGTTGCAGACCTTGCGGACCCCGCGCACAGCTCCATGACGCTGCCACAGGGTGAAAGTGCAAACGCCGCGTCGCCCTGGTTCGCCGACCAGTGGACCGCCTGGACCGAGGGCAAACCACTCCCGCTCCCCTACAACACCGGGTCCGCAAGCCACACCCTCATCCTCTCGCCGCGATGACTTCTGCAAGGCGAAAGCGCACCGTCACCCGACGTCCGCAGACCCCACCGTCGCCCGGTGTTCCTGCAGCTCCTTGGCTCAACCGCCACGCCAGCCTCCTCTGGATCGCCCTCGCCACCCTTCTCACGATCTCGCCACTTCTCGTCCGCGGCACTTCCTGCGGCCACGACCTCAGCTTCCACCTCCTCAACTGGATGGAGGTCTCCACACAGTGGCACCACGGCATCCTTCGCCCGTGGTGGGCCTTCCACGCCGCCTGGAACGCCGGCGAACCCCGATTCGTCTTCTATCCCCCGCTTTCCTGGACACTCGGCGCGCTTCTCGGCCTTCTCCTGCCCTGGACCGCCACCCCCATCGCCTTCACCGCCATCGCGCTCTTTCTCAGCGGCCTCACCATGCGCACCCTTCTGCGCCGCTTCGTCGCACCCACCCTCGCCACTGCCGGCGCCTGCCTCTATCTTGCCAATCCCTACATGCTCTTCGTCAGCACGGAGCGCACCGCCTACGCCGAACTCCTCGCCGCCGCATGGATGCCGCTCCTTCTGCTCGCCCTGCTGCGCTTCCGCCTGCGCCCCTTTGCGCTCGCCACTGTCGTCGCCCTGCTATGGCTAACCAACGCACCTGCAGCCGTCGTCGGCTGCTACTCGCTCCTCCTCATCGGCACCGTCCGGGTCATCGTCAGCGCCCGCACCTCCGGCTCCAGAGAAGCTCTGCGCCAGGCCGCCGCCCTCACCACCGCCACCGTTCTAGGCCTCAGCGGCGCCGCTTTCTATCTCGTCCCTGCCATCGTCCAGCGCCGCTCCGTACAAATCAGCATGGCCGTCCTTCCCGGCATGCGACCCACCGACAGCTTCCTCTTCCAGCACACCGCAGACCCTCTCCACGACGCCGTTCTCCGCTCCGCCTCATGGATCGCCGTCGGCACCCTCACCATCGCCTTCCTTAGCATCGCCGTACTCCTCACCCGCCGCCCCCGCCACCACGCATACCCCTCAATGCACGCCGCCGCCGCCAGTCTCCGGCACCGCCATACCACCGAGTACACCTTCGCCCTCACCGCCCTTGCCCTCCTCACCGCTCTCATCGCCTTGCTCCTCACTCCCGCCAGCACCGCCCTCTGGCACCACGCCCCCGAGCTCGCCTTTCTTCAGTTCCCCTGGCGCTTTCTGAGTATTGAAGCCGCCGTCGCCACGTTCCTTCTCTGCCTCGCCCTCAACACCTGCCTTCCCGCACTCTCCCGCCGCACCCTCACCGTCGCCGCCGCTTGCCTCCTCGGCGCCGTCGCAGCCTGGGCCGCAAACACCGCCTACCGCCAGCCCTGCGACGACGAAGACGCCCCCTCCGCCCAGCGCACCCGGTACGTCAACAGCTCCGGCACTGAACCCACAGACGAATACACCCCCACCTCCGCCGATAATGACGCCCTCCACCCCGGCCTCCCTCCCGCCTGGCTTACCACCACCACCGACGGCCCACCGGATACCACCGCAAACCTCATGCAGCAACTCGACGGCAACCCTGCCCATCTCCACTTCTCCGTCCCTGCTGCCCCTGCCGGCCGCACCCTCGCCGTCCGCCTTCGCCAGTTCCCCGGCTGGGCCGTCACCCTTGACGGCATCCCGTACACGACCCCATCCGAACGCAACGACGGCCTCCTCAGCATCCCTCTCCCCGGCAACGCCCCACACGAAGTCGACATCCGCTACCGTTGGACAGACGACGAACTCGCCGGCGCCTTTCTCTCCCTCGCCGCCGTCCTTACCGCCCTTGTTCTCCAGTGGTTCGCCGAACGCGCCGAACGCCACAAATTACCGGCTTCAGCGCCCGGTCCGCGCGAACCCTTACAATCGACACAAAGAATCGCATGACCGACTCCGTTCAGCACCTACTCCACGCCGGAGCAGCCTCCATTGACGAGGCGCTCGAACTGCTTCTGCCCGGCCCCGAAACCCCGCCGCACTCCATCCACCGCGCCATGCGACACTCTGTCTTCGCCGGCGGCAAGCGTCTCCGCCCTCTTCTCGCCATGGAAGCCGCCCGCACCATTGCCGGCACCTTGCCCGCCGGCGTCGAAAACCTCGGCTGTGCCCTCGAATTCATCCACACCTACTCCCTTATCCACGACGACCTGCCCTCGCTCGATAACGACGACCTCCGACGCGGCAAGCCCACCTGCCACGTCGTCTTCGGCGAAGCCATCGCCATCCTTGCCGGCGATGCCCTGCAGACACTCGCCTACGAAACCCTCGGCAAGCTTTCCTGCGATGCCTCCGCCGCCATCGAGATCGTCAAAGAGGTCGCCAGCGCCACCGGCACAGGCGTCGGCGGCGCGCTCCCGCCCGGCATGGTCGGCGGCCAGGTCGTGGATATCGAAAGCGAAGGCCAACCCCCCTCCGCTGATCTCGTCAAGGCCATCCACAGCGCCAAAACCGGCGCACTCATCACTGTCTCCATCGTCGCCGGCGGCATCTACGCCGGTGCCTCGGCAGACCAGGTTGCCCACTTGCGCGCCTTCGGCACCCGCGCCGGCCTAGCCTTTCAAATCATCGACGACATCCTCGACGTCACCCAAAGCTCCGAAGCCCTGGGCAAAACCGCCGGCAAAGATACCGCCACCGCAAAGGCCACATGGCCCGCCGTCTTCGGCCTCGACAGCTCCCGCACCCAGGCCGATTCCCTCATCCGCGACGCCTTCGCCGAGCTCCACACCTTTGGCCCCGCCGCCGACTCCCTCAAGTCCATCGCCCGCTACCTCGTCGAACGCACCCACTAACCATGCCCGACGAATACCCATACGACCGGCCCGCGTTCCACAAACTGGCACCAACCGCCCCAATGCTCACCGAAGCCGACATTCTCGAATCCCTTCACGTCTGCTTCGACCCGGAACTCCCCGTCAACATCGTCGACCTCGGCCTCATCGACCGCGTCATCCTCACACCTGACCCCGACGCCCCCGGCATCCAGCCCCGCCTCCACGCCCACATCGACCTCCTCCGCCGCACAGCCGATGAAACCCGCGAAGCCATGCTCCACGCCCAGGTCGCCAACCGCCTCGCCGGCATGTATGCCATCAGCCGCACCACCGTCACCTTCCTCAACGAACCCGCCTGGACTGCCGATCGTATGACCGACGCCGCCCGTACCCACCTCGGCCTTACCCGCCCCACAAAGCCCGGCCTCGTTCAAATTCAACTCAGTTAATCCAGGTCGAACTCCCGCAACGGCTTTCCCGTGTCCGGCGACTCCTTCGCCTTCCGAATCGCCTCCTCGAACTTCGCGCTCAAGATGCTGTCCCGGTTCTTCTGCGCCTCCACCGACTGCGCAAACAGCGAGTCCCGCCTCGCATCCTGCGCCCGCATTCCCTCCGCCGCACTCGCCAGGTCCTCGAACGTCTTCTTGCGCGGAGCCGGCGTGTAGCTGATCACACTCTGCGTCACCGGGTCCACCCGCAACACCGCCCCACAATCCGGACAACTCACTTCAAATCCAATGGCCTTCACAGCCTTCGACTTCGCCATGCCAAAAGCATACGCCGCGCCGCAACACCCCGCCAACAGCCGCTACACGTACAAAACCCTATGGCCCGGACACTCCTGCCCTGCATGCTCCACCAGCAGCTCCGGCAAATCTACCGTGCTCTTCGCCAGCATCTGCACTCCCGCCACAAGCCGCTCCTGCGAGTGTTCGTCCGGAAACAGCGCGTGCCCAACCATCGCCGCATGCTTTCGCAAATGGGCTTCTTTCTCCAATTGCCAATTGGCCGCCAATCGCCGCAGCCGATTCATCTGGTACCGCATCTTGTTCGCGGCCACCCCGGCACTTTTGCCCAACCCGGCGTCCATCGTCTCCATCCACGCGGTCACATCGCTCAACTCTGCGTCCAGCGCACCTCCCGCCGAGGCAATTCGTTTCTTGCCTTCTGCCGGTATCGCCCGCGCACCCAGCTTTTGCGCCAGCCTATCCACGGGTTGCAGCACATCCTGCAGTTCCAGCGCATGCTGAGCCATCACCGCACCCACCGCCGGCTCGACCAGCGTCGCACTCAGCCGCGGCATCACCGGCGTCACCCGCCCCAGTATCCGCTCATACAGCACATCTGTCTGCGCAAAATACGCAATCTCCGCCGGCCCACCCACATACACCGACGTCGGCAGCAGCGCATCCTGAAACACCGGCCTCAGGAGCGCATTCGGGCTCAACCGCTCTGGCGCATCCGCCGCAATCGCCAGCAACTCCTCCGTCGAATACCCCCGCGCCCCCGCCTTCCAACCGCGCACGCCTGTTGCATCCGCCACCCGCCGCAGCGGCACCCGGTCGCCGTCCTCCATCACCAGGAACAGCAGCGAGCTGTTCTCCGCCACCATCACCTGCGCATGGTATCCAGCCTCGTTCAGGCGCTTCGTCCGCTCCAGCAACTCGTCATGCAACGCATCCGCATGCTCTATCGAATACTGCAGCACCGGCGCGCCCATCGCGTGGAACTCCCTCGTATTCGCATCGATCACGATCAACCCGAACTCGCGAAACACCCCCATCATCAGCGTTGCAAACGCACTCGCCAGCGTGCTCTCCGGCGTGTACGCAGCCCGCAGCAACTCACACACCGGCGCAAACTGCAGCAACTCCTCTGCCCGCTCTAGCACCGGCAAAATGGCCTCGCCCAGTACCAGCCCGCCCACTTCCTTCGCGCGGTGCCCCGTAAATCGCGACCGCAGCGTCTCCGTCCCGGCCTTTGTTACAAACGTCGCCTGGTTTACTTCATCCAGGTCGTGGTCCTCGGTCGCCATCCAGAACACCGGCACATGCGGCACACCGGCCTCACTCGCCAGCCGTGCCTGCCGGATCGCCGTCGCTGCCTTCATCAGTGTCAACAGCGGCCCGCCGAACAGCCCCACCTGCTGCCCTGTCACTACCGCCCGCGCTCCGTCACGCAAACGCTTCAGGTTATTCAGTGTCGCTTCGCCCGCACCCCATGCCCGGTTTTGCGCCTCCAGTGCATCTACCAGCGCGCCACGCTCCGGCTGCATTGCCGGCAACTTCCCTGCCCCGCTCGTCATGTTGAACGGGCTTGTCGGATAGAACGCCCGCACCGCTGCATTCGCCGGTGCCGTCCGCAAATCGGAAAATTCCAAAAACAACCGCGAAAGGTGCGGCACCACCGAAATCGGGTAACACTCTGCGTCCGGGGTCTCTGCGCTCATGGTTCCGCTCTGCGTCATCGTCCAGGTCTTATCCAAAATTTAAGGTGTGGCTAACAGCAGTAGGATGCGTCAACCCCCGTTAGGATGCAGCACTGTCCCCAGCACTTTGGTACCGTTGCTCCATGAGCAAGCAGCAAGCCCCAACGCTCCCCGCCGCCCCCGCAGCAACGCAAACCAAAAAGCCGGCCACTCCCAAATCCTCGGCACAAATGCCGCAGGTTCCTGTCGGTCTACCCACACCGCCCCGGGGCAAAGCCACCACCATCAGTTCGAAGCTCGCCTTCCAGGGCCACATTTTTTCCGTCTACACGGAAGAAGTCCAGGAACCCAACGGCGTTCACGCCACCCGCGACGTCGTCCGCCACAACGGTTCCATCGTCGTCCTCGCAGTCGACGAGCAGACCAATCCGCGTGACCCCCTGATCGTCATCGAGCAGCAGTTTCGCCAGGCTGCCGGTCAATACCTGCTTGAGCTTCCCGCCGGCCGCGTCGAGCCCGGCGAAAAAACCCTTGCCGCCGCCAAGCGCGAGCTCATTGAAGAAACCGGCTTCCGCGCCAAAAAGTGGTCCAAACTCGTCCGCTACTATGCCTCGCCAGGCTTTGTCGCGGAGTGGATGGAAATCTACCTCGCCACCGGTATCGTCGCCGGCCAGTCCGAGCCGGAAGAAGACGAAAAAATCGAGGTCCGTCTCGTCCCCCTCTCCCAAATGGTCGAGCTCTGCACAAACGGCACAATCCACGACGGCAAAACCATCATCGGCATCATGCTCTACGCAGAACAGCGACGCCGCTCCACCGCCGCCGCCAAAGCCGCGGCCCGGCAAACGTTGAAGTAGCACAACCAGATCAGCCCGCCACCCTTTTTATCCCATCAAAAGCCGCCCACGCGGCCCCACTGTCGTTCCCTGCTGCCTGTACCCAAAGCACCATACTGCACGTCTACCAGTCACCATCCTCCGTCCGTGGACCAACACGGGGAGAGCGACAGACTGATGGTGCAGCATGAGGTACGCGTGGCACAGATCAAAGGCACAGTCAAGTGGTTCAACAATGCAAAAGGCTACGGCTTCCTTGGCCGCGAAGACGGAGCAGCCGACGTCTTCGTCCACTACAGCGCCATCCAGACCGAAGGCTATAAAAGCCTCAAAGAAGGCGACCCCGTCGAGTTCGACGTGATCCAGGGCAGCAAAGGCCCGCAGGCGGATCAGGTCCTCCTCCTGAACTAGCCTTCTTCTCGAAACGCGGAACTATGTCGCGGCCAGACGCGCAACGTCCTAACGCGTGACCCTCTGGCCGCCCAACTCCGCCCGTGCAATCGTGCCGTCCAGACCGCTTCCCGGCACCCCGCCCACCGCTCGCGATACCCTCGTCCCATGGACAACGTCACCCTCGCGCGCCTGCTCGACGAAACCGCCGCGCTCCTCGAAATCGATGCCGCCGACCCCTTCCGCATCCGCAGCTACCGCCGCGCCGCCGAAGCCGTAGAGCAGCAAACCCAGCCCCTCAGCGCCTTGGTCGACGACCCCAAGGCCCTCACCGCCATCGGCGGCATCGGCAAAACCATGGCCGCCAACATCGTCGACCTCGTCCGCACCGGCACCACTTCCGTCCGCGCCGAACTCCTCACAAAATACCGCCCCACCATGCTCGAACTCCTCCGCCTCCCCAGCATGGGTCCCAAAACCGTAGCCCTCCTCTGGAGCGCCCTCCAGGTCTCCAGCATCGACGAGCTCGAAACCGCCGCCAAAGCCGGCCACCTCCACACCCTCCCCCGCTTCGGCCAGAAGCAGATCGACAAGATCCTCAAGGGCATCGAAGACCACCGCAAAAACACCGGCCGCTTCCGCATCGACGCCGCCGCCGGGTGGGCCGACCGCATCGCCGACCTCATCCGCGAGTTCCCCGGCATCGAAACCATCACCCCCGCCGGTTCGCTACGCCGCGGCAAAGACACCGTCGGCGATCTCGACCTCCTCGTCACCGGCCCCGCCTGCGAACCCGACGTAGTCGCCGCAGCCGTCGAACATGTCGCCACACTCCCTCTCATCGACAGCCTCATCGCGCGAGGCCAGAACAAGGTCAGCTTCACCCTGCGCAACCACCTGCAGGTCGACGTCCGCCTGCTGCCCCGCATCAGCTACGGCGCCGCCCTCCAATACTTCACCGGCAGCAAAATGCACAACGTCACGCTCCGGCAGCGAGCCCTCCGCAAGGGCTACACCCTCAGCGAGTACGCCCTCGTACGCATTGACCCCCAACCCGGCGAAAACCCCATCGTCGCCCAGACCACCGAAGAAGAAATCTACAATGCCCTCGGCATGGACTACATTCCGCCGGAGCTCCGCGAAAACTGCGGCGAAATCGAAGCCGCCGAGCAGCACACCCTGCCGAACCTCATCACCCTCGCCGACATCCGCGGCGACGTCCACATGCACACCGTCGCCACCGACGGCGCCAACACCATCCGCGAAATGGCCGAAGCCGCCCTCGCCCGCGGCCTCCAGTTCATCGCCATCACCGACCACAGCAAAAACCTCGCCATGACCGGCGGCCTCGACGACGAACGCGCCCTCGCCCACGTCGCCGCCATCCGCCAGGTCGACGCCGAAATGGAAGGCCGCATTCGCGTCTTCGCCGGCATCGAAGTCGACATCCTCCAGGCCGGCGACCTCGACCTCGCCGACACCACCCTCGCCCAAATGGACGTCGTCGTCGGCAGCGTCCACTCCCACTTCCAGCTCCCCGCCGACGAGATGACCGCGCGCCTCCTCCGCGCCATCGAAAACCCCTACCTCCGCATTCTCGGCCACCCCACCGGCCGCATCCTGCTCCGCCGCGAACCCTACCAGTACGACCTGCACGCCGTGCTTAAACGCTGCGCGGAACTTGGCGTCGCGGTCGAGCACAACGCAGCCCCACCCCGCGCCGACCTGAGCGACAGCAACCTCCGCCTCGCCAAAGAACTCGGCTGCAAAATCAGCGTTAACACCGACGCCCACGCCACGGCAGAACTCGACCGCATGCGCTTCGGCATCGCCCAGCTCCGCCGCGCCTGGCTCTCCCCCGCCGACATCCTCAACACCCTCCCGCCGGAAGCCTTCCTCGCCGCCCTCCGCCCCCCCCCCT
>CAXTJO010000008.1:18447-71708 GCA_964244665.1 uncultured Terriglobus sp. | reverse complement strand
TTCCTGCACGGCTGCACCGGCGACCTGGATTGGAACGCCGGCGACGCCGAGTTTCACACCATGGTGGCCGCGCTCGAGGCGGAAGGCCTGGCTTGGGGTGGGGAGTGGCACGACATCAAGGATCCGCCGCACTTCCAGCTCCGCGAGCTCCCCGTCAGTCCAACCCAAACCGATCGCAACGCCCTGGCCCAAGGCGGGCTGCCGCGAGTATGGGCGAACTATGCCCACTTGGCCGGCGTGGACCTTCACGCCAGCGCGGCCGTGCACGACGCCATGGTCGCCGCGTCGATCGTCCGCGTCGTCTGGCTGCTGCTGCACCCGTCCACCTGGCGGCTGGAGTGGCAGCGCCTCCACCGCACGGTGAAGCACTATCGCCGCGTCCACGGCCGCGCCCGCACCTGGTTGACCGGTTTGCGCCGGCCATGGGACAACACTCCACCTGGTGAGGACCACCACGGAGGAGACCCACAATGAAAGAAGTTCTCGACGATCTCGGCATCGACGCTATCCGCGTCGACGAGCTCCGCACCTATGCGAACAGCAAACGCACCACGATTGTTCTCGCTCTCCTGGGCGCATCCATCCCGAAGGGCAACTCCCTTCAGATCCTGCTCGACACCGACGATGCGGAGATCCTCTCGCAGGTAAAGCTGGGTGAGGAGCTGTCGCTGAAGAACACCGACACTGTCGACATCCAGGCCAACGCCTTTACCGACTTCTTCACCAAGAGCCTGCCGAAGTTCTTCGGTGCGAAGATCACACCGGATGAGCTGACCGCGGTAGAGAAGGCCGTCATCGCCTTTGTGGGCAAGGATGGCCTCGCGCTGGCGGTCGACGCAGTCAACGTCGTCGAGGCAAAGTTTGCCGGCACCGGCAGCACAGAGCCGACCGGACCTGCCAAGCTGGCCGAAGCCGTCGTCCAGTTCAAGGCAGACGCCGCGGTTGCGAAGAAGGACCTCAGCACCATGGGTTCCGCGGCCCTCAACTTCGTAATCGAGGGCGCCCTGCAGATCGCCATGACGGAGGCGGTCAAGGCCGCGGCAACCATCGCCATCCACGCCGAAGCCGAACCGGCTGCGTAACCCTGTCACACCGTTGCTTAAAGGCCCCGCCAACCAGCGGGGCCTTTCTGTTGGTGGCAGTTCTGGTGGCAGTTCTGTCCCGCATTACTGACATTCACGGTCATTCGCTGGCGATTCAGAAATAATCCGTAATGTGCGTCGATTATGGCTGCGGCAATCACTGGCGACTCATGGCAAAGCACGCGGTATGACCAAAAAACGGATTTTAAGTCCGCTGTGTCTGCCTATTTCACCATCCGGGCGGTGAAGTTTGTTTAAGTGGAAGCTCGATCGCCTATCTTGCCAGCGCACCTGTATCGCTTGTAGACCTGATAGCTTCAGCCTCGAGCCAATCGACGAGCTTGACGAAGGGATCGAAACCGACGACGTTGGGACCATCGGCGACGAAATTTGAGAGTGCGTTGATATCGTAATAGAGCAGCGAGCCGTCGCGGTCGTCGGTCAGGTATTCAATGCCGCCGATGTCGATACTGCAGGCACGCATAATTTGTTCTACTTGCGCGATGACGCT
This sequence comes from uncultured Terriglobus sp., assembly GCA_964244665.1. GTDB lineage: Bacteria > Acidobacteriota > Terriglobia > Terriglobales > Acidobacteriaceae > Terriglobus. Next base: position 70,115 of record CAXTJO010000008.1, on the reverse strand, counting down.
TCGCGGAGGCTCGAAGGCTTCGACGCGGATACCGCTTTTGGGTGCGTCGATGGCACAGGCGCCGCGCTTCAGATCGACGCCGCCGGTGGTGCGGCAGATGTCGGCGGGGCACAGATCAAAGGTTTCGCCGGTGATGTGGACCTTGATCGCGTAGAGGTATTTGCCGTTGAGTACCTCCACGCGGACGATATGCTCATCGCGTGCAGGGATGAACTCCTGCACGAGCGCGGTGGAATCCATGCCGAAGGTGAGTTCGTTGGCTTCAGCGGCATGGGTGAGATCGACGATTGAGTCAAAGCGAACGACGCCGGAGCCGGAGCCACCGATGTTGGGCTTGACGACGACGGGCCAGCGCAGGCCTGCCGTTGCATCAGCGGCCTGCTGTGCACGATGGATGACGGTGGCTTTGGGGTACGGCAGGTTGAGCTTGTCGAGCAGGCTAAGCTGCCAGGCCTTGGACAGTTCGGAGCGGAAGGCCTGTGCACCATTGACGACGCGGACGCCACGCATCTCAAGGTGTTCCAGATAGCTCAGGGTGTAGAAGATGGCATCGCCATGATCGCGGTTCCAGGCGGAGGGACTCATGCGATTAAAGACCAGGGAGTAAAGCTCTTCCGGGTGGTCGTCGGGCGTATAGCTGTGGGTGACTGCATCGAGCTTGACGTAGGGTGTGCCGCGGCGGTCGAGTTCAGCGAAGAGCGGCTTGAACCAATGGGGCTGCTCATAATAGATCGCAAGGGGCAGGGGCGTCGCCATAGGGAGGGTCTCCGATGCTGAGGCCATGCTGGCCTCAATCAAGTGTAGCGGGTCAGGCGAGGCGCGGCAGACGAATGCCGAGATGAAGCGCCGCCGCTACGGCAGCGAGTGCGCCGCACATACCGTGGACACCTCCGCCCGGGGGCGTGGACGAGCTACACAGAAAAACACCGGGAATGGGTGTGGAGTAGGGCGGTATTTTGGGGCGGCGCAGTATTTGGGCCAGTGTCATGGCACCGCCGGAAACGTCACCGCCGACGAGGTTTCGGTCCCAGGCCTCCATCGCGGGGGCATTGCGGCTGTTGCGGGCCAAGATCACATCGCGAAAGCCCGGGGCGTATCGCTCAATCTGGTGTTCCATGGCTTGGGTCACGTCTTCTGCGCTGCCGTTCGGAACGTGGCAGTAGGCCCAGGCGGTGTGCTGCCCGGCCGGTGCACGTTTGGAGTCAAAAAGGCTGGGCTGCGACAGCAGGATAAAGGGACGCTCGTTAGGGCGACCGAAGTAGGCGTCTGCTTCGGAAGTAGCAATTTCCTGCACGGAGCCACCGATGTGAACGGTGCCGGCGCGGCGGCAAAGGTCGTTCGTCCAGGGGATGGGCGCAGACAGTGCCCAGTCCAGCTTGAAAATGCCCGGACCGTGCTTGAACTGCCGATAAGGGCGGGTGCGCGCGGGTGGGATTGCATCACCTGCAAGCGTAAGGAGCTGCTTTGGGGTTACGTCGAGCAGGGTGCAATCCGCTGCCGGCAGGTCTGAAAGGCGCTCGATGAATTGACCTGTGTGAAGTTGGCCGCCATAGGAACGCAGGACGCCGATGAGTGCGGAAGCTATGGATTGCGAGCCGCCGGCGGCGATGGGCCACCCATCCACATGTGCCGTGACGCCTAGAACCAGGGCAACGGCAGAGGTCGCGGCGAAGTCCAGCGGGACGACGGCGTGAGCGGCCATACCCGCAAAAAGGGTGCGGGCGCGTTCGGTTTTGAACAGGCGGCGCGCTGTGGAGAGCGCCGGTTGCAGACCGGTGAGGCCGAAGCCGGCGAGCGCGAACGGGTGTCGCGGCAGGTGGATGACGGGCCCAAGGACGTCGTGGATAAGGTCCGACCAGGCCGCAACAAGGGGACGCATGAGGGCGCTGTAAGCGGCTCCGTCTTCGCCGAGCAGATCGGCTGTGGCGTCGACGGAGTGCAGCAGGGCGAGGCCGTCTCCGTTGGGTAGTGGATGGGCGAGGGGGATTTCGGGTTCGATCCAGCGAAGACCGTGATCGGCGAGGGGCAGGGAACGGAAGAAGGGAGATGCGATGCCAAGGGGGTAGACCGCGGAGCCAATGTCATGGTGAAAGCCGGGCAGGGTAGCTTCTTCAGTGCGGACGCCACCGCCGGGCTGGTCCGCGCCCTCGTACACAGTGACTGCCACACCGGCGCGTGCAAGGGCGATGGCCGCACTAAGACCGTTGGGGCCGCTGCCGACGATGTTGGCACGCTTCATAATGCAAGTGGGATGCATGCATTGACCGGGGCGAAGATGCGGTGGCGGCAAATGCTGGGCACGGTGCTGCTGCTGGCAGCTTGGACGCAGGCAGAAGCGCCGGCGGCGGAGCGTCTGTACACCACCCGGCACGAAGCGATGGCGGCGACGTGGACGCTGAATGTGTATGCCATGCGTGAGCAGGAGGCGGCGGCGGCAAGCGACGCCGTCTTCGAAGAGGTGGACCGGATCGAAGAATTGCTGTCGAACTACCGCCCCACGAGCGAGCTCTCGCGCATCAACCGACTGGCAACGGTGGAGACGGTAACGACAGACCCGGAGACCTTTGGCTTTTTGGAGGAGGCGCAGCACTGGAGCGCTGTGAGCGATGGTGCATTCGATATGACGGTGGGCGCGCTGATGAAGGGGTGGGGGTTCTTTCGCAAGGCGGGACAGGTACCGACGCCGGAGCAGATGCTGGGTTTGCGCAAAACGACAGGGTGGCAGAAGGTGCGCCTTGACCCGGCAACACGCGGTGTGCGGTTTCTTGCGCCCGGGGTGGAGCTTGATCCAGGCGGAATCGGGAAGGGATTCGCGGTAGATGCGGCGCTGCGGGTACTGCGAGAGCAAGGTGTGGTGAACGCCGAGATCTCTGCAGGTAGCAGCACCATCGGTGCAGTGGGAAGGCCGGTGGGCAAAGCGGGATGGCCGATCGTGGTGCACGATCCGTGGCTGCCCGGGCGGGAGATTTCGACGGTGTTGCTGCGGGATGAAACGCTGTCGACAGCAAACTGCGTGGAGAAGAACTTCACGCTGGGCGCGCACATCTATTGCCACATCATGGACCCGCGGGCGCTGCGGCCGGTGGAAGGTGTGCTGCAGGTGACGGTTGTTGACCCGAATGCGACGGCGAGCGACGCCTTATCGAATGTGCTGTTCGTGAACACGCCAGCGCAAAACCACCGCCTGCTGAACACACTGCCACGCGATCGTGCGCTGGTCCTGACGGGGCAGCGTGGCGCGCCCGTGTGCCACGCTACCCGGTGGAACGCGCCCATTGCCGAAGGTTTCTGCAAACGCGCACAATACTAACCATGAACCGCCGTGACCTTCTTCGGAACGCATCTGCTTTTGCCGCCGCCGGTCTTGCACCGGAACTGTTTGCCGAGCCGCTAATGAGGCCGAAGAGCGTGAATGACCGAATCCAGATCGGTGTGATCGGGCCGGGCAGTCGCGGCAAGGAAGACATGCGGCAACTCCTGCATAATCCCGGCGTAGAGATTGTGGGCGTGGCCGATGTGTACGAGCCACGATTCGCGCAGGCGGATGCAGTTGCAGGGCGACCTGTGTTCCACACGACAGACTACCGCGAACTGATTGCGCGACCGGAGATTGATGCGTTTCTACTCGCGTCTCCGCTGATGTGCCACCGCGAGCATCTGCTCGCAATCCTGGCTACTGGAAAGCCGGTCTACGCGGAGAAGGCCATTGGCTTTACGGTCGATGACTGTCAGGCGCTGGTGCACGCCGCACGCGGGAGCAAGAGCCTGCTGCAGGCCGGCCATCAGTACCGTTACGCCGCGTGGATCTTGGCGTCGATGGATCGCATCCGTAAAGGAGAGATCGGCGAGCCGACACACATGTACGGTTACTGGCACCGGAATAACGACTGGCGCCGGCCTGTGCCCAGTCCCGATCCCGGTGGCAAGCTGGAACACCTGATCAACTGGCGGCTATACCGCGAAACTTCCGGTGGACTGGTGACGGAACTGGGCGTGCACCAGATCGATCTGGCGAACTGGGTCTTCGGCGGGCAGCCGACGCATGTGCTGGGCACCACGAGCATTGTGAAGTACAACGACGGCCGTACCACCGGGGATAACGTGAATTGCACTTTTGAGTATCCCGGCGGCAAGCGGCTGGTCTTCAGTTCGTTGACTGACAATGCGAGGCAGGGCAATGAACTTTGGATTTATGGGACCGAAGGCAGCGTGCAGATCACCATCGAAGATGCCGTTTTTTACTACGAAAAGAAGAAGACGCCGCCTGCGGAAGCGAATGCAACCGTGATCGAGCATGGTGTGGAAACTGGCGCGAGCTACAGCACCGGCAACGAGATGCCGTATCGCGGGCCCGGTGACAAGGTGCAGGTTCCGTACGAAGACGCGACGCTCGTTTCCGCCCGTGCGTTCATCCAGAGTGTGCGCTCCGGCAAGCAGCCCATTGTGGGTGTGGACATTGCCTACTGTGCCGCTGTTGCGTGCTCCGTGGCGCATGATGCGGTATTCACGGAAGTGAAAACGGCGATACCAGCCATGCCCGCTGCATGAGTGCAGAACCGGGCGGAGACTTTGTCGACCTGCGGCATGTGACGGTAATGCGTGGAGCACAACCGGTGCTGCATGACATCACGTTGCACATACCAGCAGGCGAGTCGGTTGCGATTGTGGGACCGAATGGTTGTGGCAAAAGTACGCTGCTGCGGACGCTGACGTGCGAGCTGTATCCGTTGGCGCAATCACAGACCAGCGTAACGCTGTTTGGCCGGGCACGCTGGGATGTGACGGAGCTTCGCCGTGCCATGGGCGTGGTCACAAGCGACGCCCCGGCAGCCGATGCGCTGGATGTACCGGGGCTCGACATTGTGCTGAGCGGCTTCTTTTCCGCGGCTCGCCTTTGGCCCCATCTTGCCGTTACCCCGGCGATGCTGGAACGCGCGAAGCAGGCCATGGCCGATGTCGGCGTGACCTCGCTTGGCGAACGCCCGCTGCGCGCAATGAGCAGCGGCCAACAAAAGCGGTTGATGCTTGCACGTGCCCTTGCCTGCAGCGGGCAGGGAACACAGCGTGTGCTGCTGCTTGATGAACCGTCGACCATGCTGGACATTGCCGCACAACGCGACCTGCGCCGTACGGTGCAGCGGCTGGCGGAACAAGGCACAGGCATCCTGCTGGTCATGCATCACATTGAAGACCTTGTGCCCGCCATCCGCCGTGTTCTGCTGATGCAGCATGGGCGTATCGTGGCCGACGGCCTCACTGCCGATCTGCTTACGACCGGAAGCATGATCGCTCTGTTCGAAACGGACGTCGAGGTGACGCGACGCGACGGAATGTTCTACGCGCGTTAGGCCGGTTCGCTGCTACTTTGCTGTGGGTACTGCCGGTGCACACACGCATGCTGCAAACGCTGCGGGGTCGTCGTGTTGCATGTGACACACGTATTGATTCCATACGGCCTGCAGTGCCAGCCGGCGAAGGCCAGTGCCGGCGAAAAAATTCTGGTACGTGGCAATCGCCCGGTCGTCGGCCGGTGCACCGGCAGCGAAGCGCCTGGCCATGTCCGCCACGGCTGCAGGCGTAAAAGTAGGCTCACCGTATGTGCTGCCAAAGCTGTACGCAGGCCGCCACTGCAGCGAGGGAGCAGTCAAGCCTCTCGCCTGGCCCGTGGCAGTGTGCAGAACGTAATCCACAAGCGTGCCGCTTGCGGGGTTAAGCGATGCCGTGACAAAGGCGGGTGGATTGTTACTGACTGTCGATACGGAAGGCAGGCCCTTCACGACGAACTGTCCGGAGCTGCTCTTCATCTCGTCGCCGCCAAACACGCGGCTTTCATCCACATGTGTGTGACCTGCAATGAGCACGCGCACCGTTCCCGCATGGTGCGCAAGCACGGTGGTCAGTTCGGTCGAGCTCAGGAAAGCTACAGGTGATTGTTTGGCACAAACATTGATGCCACTGACATTCGTGCTGTACGTGTTGATTCCCGGAGGAATATGCGTGAGCACCCAAACGAACTCTCCACGCCGCTCCGCTGCTGTAAGCTCCACATCGAGCCATTGCAGCAGATGCCTGCCCGCCGTTGCTTCTGCCGCACCTTTGCAGGTCGTGTACCGGGCAGACAGGTATAGGTCATCGACGACGATGACCCGTCCGTTACCCGCGGCTTGGGGCAAGGGCAAGGAATAAGAACCCAGGCGACTGTAGTCAGCACGTGCCTTCTGTGTATCCGCAGCGGCGGTGCCCACCCATCCGCGCCCAATCGCACTCGCTGTCAAGGCGAGCAGGCGATCGTTCTCGTCGAATTGGTAGTCGCCGCAGCCCGAGTCGTTGTTGCCAAGGGAGATGTAAACCGCTGTCTGCGGAAAGCGCCGGTGCAGTTCAAGCGCGACATAATCCACGGTCTTGGCTGCAAACTCCATTAGGCCGCCGGCGGTCGTCGCAGAGGGGTGCGCCTGTGCGTCGTCGTATTTGGTTCCGGTTGCAAGGGCAGCATGGCCCAGCAGTTTTTCGTAGCGGCAGTCGAAACGGTGCACCAACAAGTCGCCCGCCACCATTACAAACACCGGCGAACCATCCGCATTTTTCTGCGCCGACGCGTCGAACGCAGACAGCATCAGATCGTTGGAAGCGTCGATGCTGCCCTCATTGCAAGCCGCCTGCAATGTGCGAAATTGATCTGCGTCGTCCGCTGCTGGGCTTTCCGCAAGAATTTCTGCCCACCTTTCGACGGGAGCCATTGCCAGCCGGGACACCTTCGACACACTACGGAATGGATCGAAGTGTGGGTCTGCCATAAGGGCGACGCTCACGGTGCGTGCGGGCTCGGCGGCAGATGTTGCCCATGCATTACACCCTGCAGCGATCACGATACAAACGGCGGCAAGAGGACCAATACGCGACATGATCCATCATCTCCCACTACACGATTTGGAGAGCACTCATCACCGGCGAACCGCACGCGATTAAACAACTCTCCACCTTAACGATTCATGGTCATCGGCACGCCGCCTTTGCGCTCTAATCGAAGCGCAAAGCCCTGTGTGTATAAGCCCGTAATGACATCTACGCTTTTCTGGAGCGAGTCCCCAGCCTGCTAAGATCTCCCATTGAGCCGCAGCCAATCGCTGACTTCTACCATTAGTTCGTCACCGGCTTCTTGTACGGCGTCTGCAGCAGGGAACGCGCTTCATTCACTGCACCTTGCGTATTGTCGTTGGTTTGCACCGCCAGCCGATACTCATTCACGGCGCGGTCCCGTTGTCCTGTCAGGTCGAAAATCCTTCCGATGCCGATGTGGCTCCACACCTCCGTCCACTTGGGATCGCCATCACCACGCAGGGCGTCCCGATAACTATTCGCGCTGCTCTGGTAATTGCGTTGCGTGAAGAAGATTTCGGCGATCCGATAGCTGGCGAGAGATGAAGTTTTGTTCTGGTCCAGTGCTTTCTGATACTCGCCCAACGCGCCAATCAGGTCACCCTGCGCTACCAGCTGCTGGCCTCGCAACACCGCAACGCGGACGGCAAGATCGGGAGTGGTCTTCAGTATCCAGTTGTCCGGATCTATGGTGATCTTGCGCGGGCGTCCGAAGGTCTCGATCGTGTATGTTGAGTCGGTGCCACTCACGTCGATGGTTTGCTGTGCGGTTTTGCCATCCGTCTCGATGCGCAGATCGACCGGCATGCGCAACAGGTCAAGATCCTGCGACACCGCGCCGATCGTGCGGAAACCCTTGTTGCCGCCCAGCCGGTATACCGTGAACTTGTCGTTGAAGGTCGGTGCACCCGTGCCGTCGATCCATTGTGCAAAGAACGCGTCCGTGTTCACGTTTGGAGCTTGAGCGCGAATCACACCGGCCAGGTCTGTGCCCCGAACAGGTTTGTCCGTGTACTGGCTTAGCAAGCCACGCAGAAAGGCCAGGAACTTGTCATCGCCCATCTCATGCCGCAGCATGTGGAAGACCATTGCACCCTTGTCGTAGCTTTCGGACTGGTACTGCGGCGAATATGGATCGGATCTGTTTAGCGTACTCAGGGGCGCGGTGTCGTACGCTAACGCACTTGCTTCAATATCCGGTATGGCGTTGGAAAATGCCGTCTTGCCGGCGCTGTCCTCCAGGTAGAGTAGCTCCGCATAGCGAGACATGCCGTTTGTGATCCAGCCGTCGCCAAGTGTTGCAGGAGAGATCTCCGATCCCCACCACTGGTGCGATATTGTGTTAGAGAGCAGCCGGTAGCTGTTCGTCTGCCCGATTCGCGCGCCGGAGATCGCAGCGACCTCGGGCGCCCAGAAGGCAGAGACGGCGTCAGCCGGAAGCTCGACAAGGTTCAGCGTTATTGCCTCCGGCTGGCCGAAGGTGGTCGTAAAGAACTCCTGCTGGCGCGCCGCAACGGCGGCATACTCAGCCGCGCCAGTTTTGTGCGCCTCCGTTACATAGAGTGAAACATTCGACGAGCCGGCAGGCTTGATCGCGGGTAAGAACTTGCCGGCAATCAGCGTGCCCGGAAAGCCCGGCTTGGCCCAGTTAAAGTCAAACTCTACCCGCTTGCCCGGTGCGGGCTTCTTGCCGACAAAGCCGCTTGCAATCGCGGTTTCGTCGGCGGGCACCGTTGCGTGCAGTTGCATGGTGAAGCGGTCGGTAAACAAACCGACCAGCGGAAACCAGGCTCCCGGGTACAGCAGCATCGACACCGGATCGGCGACAGCGGCAGTCTTGATGCCGTCGACCGGGCTGGTGTCTGAACCCTGCAGAATGCCCGTGTAGGCAAAGGTGAATGTGGCGGCCGTGCCCTTGGTCAGCACTCCAGGCAATGCAACGATCACGGTCGAGTTACGCGCGTTGCGTTCGGAGTCGAGCGGCTTGCCGTTTGCTGTCAGCCGGGTTACGCGAAGACCGTTGTTCAACTCGAACGTGGCGGTCGATAGATCTTCGAGCGCGGTGACGGAGACCTGCGCCGTTGCGTCGAGCTTACCCGCAACGGGGTCCAGCGCGGCATCGATGACGTAGCCAGTCACTTCCAGATTCTGGCGATTCGATTGGGCATAGAATGTGTGGGTCAGCAGGGCAGGGAATAACGTGAGCGCGGCGGCGAGTGCGCGGCGGTGTTCACGGAAAAGTCGGGCATTGCAGGGCATGCGTTTCCTCAGGCGTGCGTAAAGGTCCGGCAGGAAGGCCGGCCATGCGTCACTCGTTAGACGCAGAGTTTGGCCGCGGGGATGAAGTCGTTGCATTCGGCACCTGCAGCGCATCGAGCACGGCGTCTCGCAGGCGATCAATGGAGCGCGCACCCGCGGGATGCAACAGCCGGCGACGGACCTCCGCCAGGCCCTCGATTTGTGCCTTTCGTTCTGGCCCGTCCTGCAGCAGCGGGCGCAATGCCGCTGTGACCGCGTCTGCTGTAAATTGCTCCTGCAACAGTTCCGGCACCACGCGTCGACCCGCCACGAGGTTGGGCATCGCGATAGGCAGGTTGCCGTGCTCGTCTACTTGAGCGCTGATCTCGTCCGGGTATCGCACAAGCCGCTTCGCCAGCGCAAATGTTGTTCTCGAAACCCGGTAGACGGCCACAAACGGCGTGCCGAGCACGGCCGCTTGCACGGTCGCTGTGCCGCTTGCAATGACTGCCGCGCGACTGTGAAGCAGTGCGGCGCGTGCATCCTGGACGAAGACAATTCGTGGTGCATTGAATCCAGTAAGCTGGTCGTCTCCCGCCACAGATTGCATCCAGCGCAGTTGCGCTTCCAACGTCCCGGGTGCAAGTGGCACCAGATACTCATAGTCATGTCCCAGCAGCTTTGCCGTCTCGACAAGATGCCGAAAATGCCGTTCGATCTCCCCGCGTCGACTACCCGGCAATAAGGCGATCCAAGGTTTGGCTTCATCCAGCGCACATGCAATTCCATCGAGCGCCGGGTCAGGCACGCAGCCGATTGACCTTCCAGCCTGGGACACCTTGCAGACTTCGGCCGCAAAGTCTTCGCGCGATACCAGCGGCAACGCTGCCTCTGCGAGCGGATGTCCGACGAACTCCGCCTTGACCCCCCGATGCCGGTAGAACGGCTCTTCGAACGGGAAGATGGTCAGCATTCTGGAAACGCGCGATCGCACCCAGCGCAGCCGCCGGCGCTTCCACGCCCACAACTGCGGGCTAACAAACCAAAGCACGGGGATTTTCAGCCGTTTCAGGTGCTTTGCCAGCCTGAAATTAACGTCCGGAAAATCGATCAGGACTGCGATGTCAGGCGGGTCGGCGACGATGGAGCGCACCAGAGTGCGATAGCTGCGCACGATGCGCGGCACATGCCGCAGGATTTCTGTGATGCCCATAACAGCCACGTCTTCTGCCCGGATAACGCGATGCTGCCCGGCGGCCTCCAACGCCGTTCCACCCAAGCCGGTAAATCGCGTGTTCGGCATAACGGCGCGCACACTCGCTATGAGTTCCGCGCCATAGTGATCACCGGAAGCCTCACCAGCAGATAGAAATATAAGTGGAGATTTTGGCATCGACTCCTAGAAGTGTAGACGTGAGTAGCCCTTACGAGGGCTGCGGCAACAGCTCCACATCCGGCGCCTTGGTGGGCAGCACTACGCCTTCCTGATCCTTGTACTGCAACTGGTACAGCTTGAAGTACAAACCACGTCGCGTCAGCAACTCGTTGTGAGTACCCGACTCACGCAATTGGCCCTTGTGCATCACAAGGATCCTATCGGCCCGCTGTATTGTTGAGAGCCGGTGCGCGATGACGACCGACGTGCGTCCTGTAATCATTCGTTCCAGCGCCGCGCGTACACGTAATTCCGTTTCGGTATCGACGGAGCTCGTCGCCTCATCAAGAATCAGGATGGCTGGCCGGTGCGCCAGAGCGCGGGCAAAGCTGATCAGCTGTTTTTGGCCGGTGGATAGCGTTGCGCCACGTTCGTGCACTTCGGTGTCGAATCCATCGGGCAGCGACCGGACAAAGTCACCGACATTCACCTCGTCCGCCGCATGCTCGACCTCTGCATCGGTAATGCTGGCGGTTCCCAGGCGAATATTCGTCCGGATCGTCCCGGTGAAAAGAAAGGCGTCCTGCAACACCACACCGAACCGCTTGCGCAACCGATCCAGCGACTGCTCGCGCACATCCACACCATCCACCAGCACCGCACCGTGCTGCACGTCGTAAAACCGCATCATCAGCGCAGTGATCGTCGTCTTGCCCGCACCCGTGTGACCCACGATTGCAGCGGTCTGATCCGCCGGGACGGTGAACGACACACCACGCAGAATCCACTCGACCTCGATTGCCGCCGCTAGCTGCTCGACAGTAGCAGCCGCGACAAAGGTCCGCTGCGCCTCCGTCAGCTTTTGGTAGGTAAACCAGACGTCGCGGAACTCGATCGACCCATTACTTAGAGCCACAGGTACGCTTGGCGTCGTAGGCGACACGATCTCCGGAGAGGTGTCAAGCAAACCGAAGACGCGCTCGCTGGCCGCCATCGCCGCCTGCAGAATGTTGTACTTCTCGCTAAGGTCCTGAATAGGCCGAAAGAATCGCTGCGCATATTGCATGAACGCAATCAGCACGCCCAGCGTGACCGCAGACCCCAGTAGCGTGTGCCCGCGCAGCACCGAGACGCCGCCCTTCCAAATGACCATGGCAATGGCTAGCGTGGACAGGAACTCGACCGCCGGATAGTACAGCGAATACGCCTGCACCTGATCCACATAGGCGTCCCGGTGCTCACCGTTTGTATGCTCAAAATCGCGATAGGCACGTTCTTCGCGATTGAACAGCTGCACTACGCTCATGCCACTGACGTGCTCCTGTGTGTAGGCATTGATCTTTGCAATCGCCGTTCGGATGCGCCGATAACTTCTGCGCACAGCTGTGCGAAATAGCCCGGTGATGTACATGATCACCGGCAGTACCGCCAGCGTAAGCAGCGCCAACGCCCAACTCATTCGCAGCATGATGCCGACGATGAACAGCAGCACAAACACGTCTTCAAAGATCGCCAGCACGCCGCTGGTGAACATTTCGTTGAGCGCGTCCACGTCGCTGGTGACGCGGGTTACCAGCTTGCCCACTGGATTTGTGTCATAAAAGCCCACGTGCATGCGCTGCAAATGCCGAAAGATTTGCGACCGCATGTCAAACATTACCCGCTGGCCTGTCCACTGCATCAGGTACGTCTGCAGGAACTCCAGGCCATAACTGAGAATTAGCGCGGCAAGGTAAATCCCAGCGCATTCCGCGATTCCAGTCATCGCATCCGGGGAAAAGTACTTTACAAAGAAGGGCGGATGCGCCGACGGTGTGTCGACCATGTAACGATCAACAGCTAATTTTACTAGGTACGGTCCCACCACATCCGCGCAGGCCTTGACCAGGATCGCAATGCCGCTCAGCACGACCGCGCCTTTATATGGCCGCAGATAGGTCAACAACCGTCGCATCAGGCGGCCGTCGTATGCCTTGCCCAGAACGTCATCGTCCCCGGCACTGTTCTTCTTTTTGGCGATTTTGGCGTTTGCCATCTCTGCTCAGTCTAGATGCGCCACGGCTTGGGCCCGGTGCAAGGAAAGCGCCGCGTGGGAGAATAGGGCATGACCGAACCCGTCGGCATCTACGTGTCCATCCCGTTTTGCCGGTCGAAATGCACCTTCTGCAACTTTGCGTCAGCCGCTTTCCCACCCCAACGGATGGAGGCTTACGTGGATCGGCTACTTCGTGAAATCGAAGAGACTCAAACGTTCGTCACATCTCAGGGCCTGGTTCTTCCGCCAACAGCGGATTCGCTTTTTTTTGGTGGCGGCACTCCCTCACTTCTTTCGCCGGTGCAGATGGCGCGGTTGTTGTCCGGCATTCGAAAGCATTTTCGGCTCACGTCCGACGCTGAGATTACCGTGGAAGCTGCCCCCGGCCAGATTTCTGACGGTCTGCTGCAGGTTTTGCTTGAAAACGGTGTGAACCGCATTTCCCTTGGTGTGCAGAGTTTTGTCGATGCCGAATCTCGAGCCGTGGGCCGTCAGCACACCAGCGCTCAGTGCATGGCTGAAATTGATCGCCTGCATCGCGCGGGTATTCCTTTCCTCAACATCGACCTGATAGCCGGTCTGCCGCTTCAAACCCGGCAAAGTTGGCAGGTTTCGCTTGATCGTGCACTTGCCGCAGCTGTAGGCCATGTGTCTGTGTACATGCTTGAGATCGATGAAGACTCGCGTCTCGGCTCTGCCGTGCTCGAACGTGCCGTGTCGCAGCTTGCCGTGGTCGGTCAGCAAGCCCGCTACCATGCTGACGCCGTACCCGACGCCGATTTCTGCGCTACTTTGTACCAGCAGGCATGCGACGTGCTGCAGGCTGCCGGTATCGGCCAGTATGAGATCTCCAACTTCGCCCGCACAGGTCAAGCCTCCCGCCATAATCTTAAATACTGGCAGCGCGCCCCGTATGTCGGCCTAGGTCTCGACGCCCATTCCATGCTCCGCACAACCGCCGGGCATCCAGTCCGCTTCGCCACCACTGACGATTTTGAAACGTACCTAAACAAGACCACCCCACCGCAAATCGAGTACGTGACCCCCACCGAGGCCTTTGAAGAATCGGTCTTTCTCGGCCTGCGCCTCGTCGATGGAATTTTTGTCAGAGCAATCGAGCAGGAACACGGTCAAGCCCTCGCGGTACAGCTTTCCGCACGCGCGGCATCCCTCGCCGACTCTGGTGTTTTGCATGCTGACCCAAGCCGGCTACGACTCACGCCACACGGTCGCGCAATCTCCTCCTCCGTCTTTGCGGCACTGCTCGCCTGACTCAGCCAACACGATTCGAACACTCTCAAGGAGATCAACCGTTTGAACCCGACCATCGACCTTCGCAGCGACACCGTCACCCAACCCACCGAAGCCATGCGCGCCGCCATGGCCGCCGCCCCAGTCGGTGATGACGTGTACGGCGAAGACCCGACGATCAACCGGCTGGAAACACGCGCAGCCGAAATCTTTGAGCGCGAAGCAGCCATCTTCGTACCCACCGGTTCCATGGGCAACCAGATTGCGCTCAAGCTCCACACCCAGCCCGGGCAAGAGGTGCTCTGCGAGGCTCGTTCTCACGTGATGGATTGGGAGATGGGCATGGCCGCCATGTTTTCCGGCTGTCCCCTGCGAACGGTTGCCGGCGATCGCGGCGTGCTGCGATGGGAACACATCGCGCCTCTGCTCTCGACCGCCGGGCTGTACTACAAGCCGCAAACGGGACTTGTCTGGCTGGAGAACACCCACAACATGGCCGGTGGCACCGTCTCCTCTCTCGCCATCATGTGCGAGGTGATCGAGAACGCCCACGCCTCGGGCATACCCGTCCATCTTGACGGCGCGCGCGTTTTTAATGCAGCTGCCGCGCTCAATACAGACGTCGCCACACTCACCCATGGCTTCGACACCGTAAACTTCTGCCTATCCAAAGGTCTTTGCGCTCCCGTCGGCTCGGTACTCGTCGGCACGCGAAATGCCATTGCGAGGGCACGCTCCATCCGGAAAGCGCTCGGCGGCGGCATGCGCCAGGCAGGCATTCTTGCCGCAGCCGGCCTCATCGCCCTGGAAGAAATGCCCGCCCGTCTTCATGAAGACCATGCAACGGCAAAGCTGCTCGCACGCTGCCTGCAAGATTCCCCCGGTCTTGCGGTCGATCCTCATGGACCGGAGACCAATATCCTCTTCGTCACAACCACCGCGGATGCTTCTACACTCGTGGCCGGCATGAAAGAACAGGGAGTGCTCGCAAGCGCGATCGGCCCGCACAGTGTTCGCCTGGTGACCCACCGCGACGTTTCCGCCGACCAGTGCGAGCGAGCAGCGAATATCCTGCGCAGCCTGGCCGCATAGCGCGAGCGATCTCGGCTTGCAGTCAGTCTGAAATCTCAAGCGGTTCGCGTAGACTCACGACATCCCTTTCTGCGGCGCGCTCCATGGAGTCGTCGTTTGGCCTTCATCCCAAGAACGCAACGGAATGCTTTGGGAAGCGCGGTGAGAATCCGCCACTGCCCCGCAACTGTAATCGCGGGCCTTGCGTACCAGCCCGCAGGGCAACGCTCCGGTTCAACAAGACGGTACCTTCACTGCGCAAGTGGGAAGAAGCTGCCGCCGTACCACGAACCGCGGCGCATCCGTGTAAGTCAGGAGACCGATTTCGATGCCGGCTTCGAACCACGCTCCGCGGGGAGTGTAGGAGATCTCGGTGATTCAAGTAACGCTAGCAGTCCGGCGTACCCTTTCGTTTGCGTGCCTTCTTGGCACATCCATACCGGTGCACGCCGTCATTGTGCGAGGGACGGTGCGCGATCCCCTCGGTCGCCCCATCACCAGTTCTCGCCTGCAGCTCATCCAGGGCACCCAGTCCGTTGCCTCTACCATCACGTTGCCCGATGGCACCTTTGAGATTCGCTCCACTGGTACAGGTCGCTTCTTGCTTATCGGTACATCTCCCGGCATGGCGGTGCAGGTGTCCCAGCCGTTTTACGGTGGCGTCTTCGATGTTGTGCGACAAGACATCATTCTCACGCTGAACCCGATCCCCGAAGAGATCACCGTGACCGCCACAGGCCTACCCACGCCGGTTGAGCAGACCAGTACCTCTGTCACCCTCATCCCAGACACCGCGCTCGCAACGCGCTTCGGCATTACCGATGAGCTCCGCTTGCAGCCCGGCGTCTCCGTCGTGCAGACCGGCGGCTACGGTGGTATTACAAGCCTCTTCGTGCGTGGTGGCAACAGCGACAGCAATCAGGTGTTGATCGACGGTGTACCTGCAGAGGACGTAGGTGGCCGCTTCGATTTCAGCAACGTCGCATCGACGGCTGTAGCAGGTCTGGAAAGCCACCGTGGCCCGGAAAGCGTCTTGTACGGCACTGATGCGCTGGCCAGCACGCTTCGTTTCGACACAGCTCGCGGCACTTCACTGAAGCCGGTTGGGACCTTCTCCGGCGATGCTGGTAACTTCCACACATGGCGCAATGAAGCGGAGCTGGGCGGCAGCCGCAAACACCTCGACTACTTCGGAGCGTTTAGTCGCTTCGATTCCTCCAATGCCGTGCCAAACGATCGCTATCACCTGAGCACGGCTGCAGGAAACGTGGGATACCAGTTACGTGCAACCCTGGCATTTCGGGGCACGTTGCGCAGTGGCACCAGCGCTGTGGGCGTGCCGGGGCCGTTTCTGTTGTACGGTCTTTCCTCACAGGCAACACAGAAAGATCAAGACCTGTATTTTTCTGGTGTACTTGAAGGGACTTATCGCGGCAACCTGCACACCAGCCTGCGTTACCTCGGCGCCCGTAAGCGCGAACAGTTTTTCGAATTCAACCAGGTCGGCACGCCTGTCGTCGTCACCGTCCCACCGACATCGACTGCTCCCGGCTACTCCTATACCGCATATTTCGGTAATCCCGTGACCATTCGCGGCGCCAACGGCACCAGCGGCACGGGCCGGGCGGAGTTCCTCACCGGCAGCGACGATCATTCAGATACCGTTTCTAACCGCGACGGTATGGCATTCCAAAGTGACTATCGCTTCTCCCCCAAGCTCACGGCCCTTGTCGGCTTCCACTTCCTCGACGAGCGCGGCACCTACCGCTATGCCACGTACGGCCTAAACCAAATTGCCGAACGGCGGGACTATCAGAACACCTTGCAATTTCAAGGCGAAGTTTACCGGCGCATCTACTATTCTCTCGGTGGTGCCATCCAGCACAACACGCTTTACGGCACTGAGGGCACACCCCGTCTAGGCATCGCCGGCTATCCCGTCCGGCCCGGTGCTGGGTATTTTCACGGCAGCAAACTCCGCTTCAGCTTTTCCAAAGGCGTGCAGGAACCGAATCTCGCCGCCCAGACTTCCTCGCTCTATGCCACGCTTGTTGCTGCGGGTGACCTAACTGCTCTAAAGCAGTACAACGTCGCTCCCATCAACGCGGAACGCGTGCGCACCTATGAAGGCGGCCTGGATCAAAACATCTATGCCGACCGCCTTAAGCTCAAGGCGACTTACTTCCACAACACATTTGACCGTCAGGTGGAGTACGTGGGCAGCAGCGACCTGCAGCAATATTTCAAGATTCCGCTAGGCAATTTGAATCCTGCAGCCTACGGTGCATACCTCAACTCGCTTGACCTCCGTGCGCAGGGCGCAGAATCGGAAGTTCAGTACAGTGCACCGCACCACCTCTTTTTTCGCGGCGGCTACACCTACCTCAATGCCCGGGTGCTCAAGTCTTTCTCCGGCGACGTTACCGCTGTTCTTAGTGGCTTAGCAAACACCAATCCCAACTACCCCGGTATCGCCATCGGCAACAGTTCTCCGCTCATCGGTGCGCGCCCTTTCCGGCGCCCACCGCACACAGGCTTTCTTGTGGCGGACTATGCCGGTACAAAATTGAGTGGCGGCGTAAGTGCCGCGCTTGCTTCGCGGTCGGACGACAGTACCTTTCTTTCATATCTTTCTCTGGCTGGTGACAACTCACTTCTATTACCCAATCGTAACCTGGACGAGGGCTTCGCCAAAGTTGACGCGCATCTTACCTACCAGATACGTCCACAGGTTGCGGTCTTCACGCAGTTGAACAATCTGCTCGGACAACAGAGAATCGGTCCTGTCGGTTACCCGTCACTCCCGTTCAATTTTCGTGTGGGCTTAAAAATCCGGTTTCCCGCGGAGTAGCGCGTCTGGCGCGCGTTGACGTGAATCGTCGTGCGCGAGCATACGAATGTGAGGGCATCGCGTCCTAACCTGTAGCGCACGTAACACGCGCGAAAGGTCGGACGCGTATGTCGCACCAGTCGAAAATTCGTGTGGTATTTCCGCTTCTAGCGGTTGCCGCTCTGCTCCCGGTTGCGAGCACATCTCTTCACGCACAGGTCGAGGGTCCACAATCCACCCGCATCCTGGTGCGCGCAGAGAGCAAAAGCAATGCGCCTGTATCTCTCAAGGCTGCCGATGTCAGTGCCGAACTCGGCGGTAAGCCGCTGCAACTCACCGGCTTCACTGCCATTCAGCAGGCACCTGGTCTCAGCAGCCGCACCGGTAATCAGGATGTCGAAGTGGCATTACTGATAGACGACGGATTGCGCGGTAATTTTGATGTCAATCTGCCAGAGGTTGAAAAGTTTGTCGGCAGTCTCACCGGGCCCTCTACATCGGTAGGTGTCGGTTATATGCGCAACGGCACCGCCTACTTTCCCGCAGGCTTCAGCAAACAGCCCGAGGTCGAACTGAAAGCAATCCGGCTTCCTATTTCCACCAGTGGCATCGACGGCAGCCCTTACTTCTGTGTTCAGGATCTGGTGAAGCACTGGCCCACTCAAACAGGATCGGCGCATGTTGTGCTTATGATCTCGAATGGTATCGATCGTTACAATGGCTCGGTCAGCCCCTTGAATCAAGACAGCCCGTACGTCGACGCGGCGATTCAGGACGCCCAGAAGGCGGCGGTTCCGGTCTACTCGATTTACTTCGGCGGTCGCGCGGTCAACAACAATTTCGGAAGCTTTTCCGGTCAGGGTTATCTAGGCAAAATGGCAGACGAGACTGGTGGCATTCTGTTCAACCAGGGCACGATCAATCCGCCGACACTTACGCCGTTTTTCCATGAATTCCAGCAGGCGTTAAGCAATACCTATGCGGCAACCTTTCTGGACAACGCCCGCAAGCTACAGCGCTTCAAGATCAAGTCCAACGTTTCTGCCGTGAAAGTGCACGCTCAGACTCAGGTACAGGCAGGCGCATCCGCTGCCACTGGTTTTCTTCGCGAGTAGGCTCATTGGCTTCGGTGTGGACGGCGGCGTAAGATTCGGGCGTGAAGATACTCAACTCGCTCGCTCTCGCCGCCGTTCTTTCTTTCGGTCTCATCCCGCATTCGGCTTCGCTGCAGGCCCAAAGTACCTTGGCTACTATCAATGGCTTTCATCCCGCGTGGTGGAAAGAAGCGGTCGTCTACCAGGTTTATCCCCGTTCGTTTAAAGATTCAAACGGCGACGGCATCGGCGACCTGAACGGCATCAGCCAAAAGCTCGATTACCTCCAGCAGCTTGGAATCAACGTCATCTGGCTCAGTCCGCACTACGATTCCCCCAACGCCGACAACGGCTATGACATCCGCGACTATCGCAAGATCATGACAGAATTCGGCACCATGTCCGACTTCGATCGCATGCTCGCCGAAATCAAAAAGCGCCACATGCGCCTCATCATCGACCTCGTCGTCAACCACACCTCCGACGAGCACAAATGGTTCGTCGAATCCGCCAAATCCAAGACCAATCCCTACCGCGATTACTACATCTGGCGCGACGGTAAGCCCAACCCCAGCGCGCCGCACGGTTTCGATCCACCCAACAACTACCCGTCCTATTTCTCTGGCTCGGCGTGGGAATGGTCCGAGCCCACCAAGCAGTTCTATCTCCATCTGTTCGCCGTCAAGCAGCCCGATCTCAACTGGGAAAACCCCAAGGTCCGCCAGGAAGTGTACGGCCTCATGCGCTTCTGGCTCGACAAGGGTGTCGACGGCTTTCGCATGGATGTCATCCCGCTCATTTCAAAAATCCCCGGCCTCCCAGACCTCACCGCCGAGCAGCTGAAAGATCCCAGCGCACTCTGGGCCAACGGCCCCCGCCGCGACGAATTCCTGCAAGAAATGAACCGCGAAGCCCTCAGCAAATACGACTCCATGAGCGTCGGCGAAGCCATCGGCATTAACCTTGCAGACACCCATCTCATCGTCGGCCAGGACCGCCACGAACTTTCTGAAATCTTCAACTTCGACGCCATCCGCCTTGGCCGTGCCGACGGCCAGATCTACAGCACACGCACCTGGAAGCTCCCCGAGCTCAAGGCCGTTTACACCCACCATGCCGAAGTCCTCGGCACCGACAGCTGGGACACGGTCTTCCTTTCGAACCACGACAACAGCCGCGTCGTAAACACCTTCGGCGACGCCTCACCGCAGTTCCGCGAGCCCTCCGCCAAGCTCATCGAGACCATGCTCCTCACCCTGCGCGGCACGCCCTACCTCTACGAAGGCGACGAGCTAGGCATGACGAACTATCCCTGGACCAAGGTCTCCGAGTTCAACGACATCGAAGTCCAGAACGCCTACAAGGCCGAGGTACTGACCGGCCACATGACCGAGCAGGCACTCATCGACGGCGCCGCCAAGGTTGGCCGCGACAACTCCCGCACCCCCATGCAGTGGGACAGCACGCCCCACGCCGGCTTCACCACGGGCACCACCACCTGGGAACCCGTCAACCCCAACTACACCACTATTAACGCCGCCGCCCAGGTCAAAGACCCGCACTCCATCTACAACTACACCCGCCAGGCCATCGCGCTCCACCACAGCAGCAAGGCCTTCACCTATGGCGACTACAAGGACCTCGACCCAACCAACGAAAACATCTTCGCCTACACCCGCACCCTCGGCGCGGAGAAGTTCCTCATCGTGCTGAACTACAGCAAAACGGCGGCGACCTACACTCTCCCCAGCGAGATGGCCGGTGGCAAGCTCATACTTGGAAATCTGGAGACTACTTCAGGTGCCGGCCCCGCCCTCCATCTGGCACCCTACGAAGCTCGCGTCTACAAGTATTAGCGTGGCTTGATCTGCGTGCACACGTGTGCACGCAAAGTACCAACTATGCGGCTTAATTCAGTGCCTTAAAGCGACAGCTCTTCTGTAGCGCCGTCCTGCGTAATCCTGCATTTCTTCGTACCTGTTACAGCGGAACTAAACGTGCAATCCCGCAGTTGAGTGCTGAAGCAGCAATCTATCAAATTACCAGCACAGGCTTGGATTTCTCCTTTGCTGCTTGGCGTTCCCGCCACATCTCCATAAGCCGCGCCGCACCAAGCACCACCAGCACCGCGATCTCCGGCTCAATCGGCTGTCGATAGTCCATGCTGGAGTGCGTCAGATAGTACGGCAGGGGAAACGCCAGCAGCACCGCCACAAACGCCAGGGCTGCTCGCCTGTGCTGCCGCAGCAACTCCCGCGTGCCCACAATTGTCAAAAATGTAAGCACCGTACAAAACGGCACGTTCGGCACGTCGAAAGGCTCTCGCGCCCGGTATGCCTTCGAAAAGCTCCAGAAACCAGTCCAGAACCGCAGCACTCGCCGTGCACTCACAACGGCAAACCCCCGTGGGTGCGCTGCAATATACCGCAGGCCCAGTTCTTGTTTTTCGGCCATGTATTGGATTTCACCCATGCGCAGGTATTTTTTTAACTCCGCGGGATTACTGGCGGGATGCGCCCAGCTTGGATTGCTCACGCTGGTGTCGCCACTGTTTCCTGCCCAGAATTCAAGCCAATATCCATCTCGCAGCGGTACCGGCGCATGCATCACGCGAATGTTTCGCACCGTCCACGGCAGCAGTGTCAGCATCAACATGCCAGTCGCCGCCGCTACACGCCCCAAACACACACGCAGCGGCATAGCCCGCCCAACTACCGCAATAAGCAGCAGCACCGGGTACAGTGACAGGATGCTGGGATTGCAAAGCGCGGTCACGCCATACAGCAGACCCCAAAGGGCCCACTTGCCTGCACCCGCCCCACACAGCGTCAGCCCCATGTAGAACGTCCAGGCAAATAGGGCAGCGGTCAGCGTGCAATCCCAAACGTATGCGCCCGAGAAGTAGATGGAAAACGGGTAAAACGCCCAGAGCACCGCTGCCGCCCAGGGAATCGTCGTGATCCACTGCACATTGTGCGCCTGCGCACGCACCCCGCTGGCCACCGCCGCATCGCGCCTTTGCGTGCCCACCGACCTTCGCGCGATGCGGTATACGGGAAATACAGTGGATGCACTCACCAGCGCGTTGAGTCCCAGCGCCACAAACGCCGATGCATTCGAATACAACCCAAACACCCTGAAGATTCCGGCCAGCAGCGCCGGATAAAGCGGCGCAACTAGCGCTGTGGGCCCCCCACTCAGCGGTTGGAAGGGCGACGCAAATCCATGGCCCAGCACCAGCGAACGCGCGATCCAGCCTTGTTCCCAGCCAAACGCCTCATGCTGTTCCGAGTTCGGCAAGCTTCGGTACACGCAAAGCACCACGACCAGCCGCACGGCAAATGCCAATGACGCAAGCAACACGAGCCGCTTTCGGATGACTGATTTCTGCGTCATTTCTACTAAACACAAATCCGCACGACCTTACTCATTAGCCAAAACCCTCAGCTCTTAACCTATCCCCGCCTAGGAAGACGACTGCAAACGAATATCGTTTGCAGTTGCGATGGCACTTTCTTCTGGCGTCATATCGGTGGGTTTGAACGCTGATGACTTTCCTGCCTGGCGTAAAACGCTCGTGGCAGAGTACGCGATGCCGACTCAATTCTCTCCGCAAACTCAGTCACATCGGCAGAGTCATACTCGAGTGCACCCAACCAAAAAGACCTGTGCCAAACTGTCGTGACCTGCACGCAACTGCCCTTACGTCTGCCATGGCACGCGTGCGATCCGAACATGCCGCGCACTGCTCAACTATTCGCCTTGTCCGCGGCGATCGCTCCCCAAATCATCGCGATCGGATGCAGCCCCGCCAGCGCCCAACCCAGTGTAGGGATGCCCAGCGCCACATAGAGCACCAGCATCACCAGGCCACCTATGACCGTGCTGTACATCATCCCAAACGGGCCGAAGAAAAACGTCAAAACCAAAGACAACAGAACGCTCTTCCGCTGCGCCATGCATCACCTCTTTGCAGCTAGGATACGCGTCGCTCATCTTCGGCGAGTCGCATGCCGTTGGAGCGCAAACGTTCGTAACGGTACGCGGTACAAGCTGCAAGGTGCAGTCCACAACAAAGGCCCCGGAAACTTCCGGGGCCTTTTGCTTTACTTCGAGTTCATCTACCCAGTGCAACGGCTTAGTACATGCCGTCCATACCGCCACCGTGGCTATGACCACCGGCAGGAGCCGCCGCCTTCTCCGGAACATCGGAGATGAGGGCCTCGGTGGTGAGCAGCAGGCCACTGATCGATGCAGCATTCTGCAGCGCAGTCCGCGTCACCTTTGTCGGGTCGATGACGCCGGCCGCAACCAGATCCTCGAACACATTGGTCGCCGCGTTGTAGCCGATGTTCTCCTTACCCTCAAGGATCTTGCCGACAACAACCGCACCCTCTTCACCGGCATTCGCCACAATCTGGCGAAGCGGCTCTTCGATCGCACGGCGGATGATGGTTGCACCAATCTTCTCGTCGCCTTCCAGCGTCTTGATCAGCGCATCCACATCTGCCGCGCAGCGAACCAGCGCCACGCCGCCGCCCGGGACGATGCCTTCTTCCACGGCCGCGCGTGTTGCATGCATCGCATCTTCGACGCGCGCCTTCTTTTCCTTCATCTCGGTTTCGGTAGCTGCACCGACCTTGATAACGGCAACGCCGCCAACCAGCTTGGCAAGGCGCTCTTGCAGCTTCTCACGGTCATAATCGCTGGTGGTCTTGTCCACCTGCGAACGAATCTCGCGAACGCGGCCCTCTATCTTGTCATCCTGGCCTGCGCCGTCGATGATCGTGGTGTTGTCCTTGTCGATCGTCACGCGCTTCGCACGGCCCAGGTCTTCGATCTTCACCGACTCCAGCTTGATGCCGAGGTCTTCCGTGATGGCCTGTCCGCCGGTCAGCGTTGCAATGTCGCCCAGCATGGCCTTACGGCGGTCGCCGAAGCCCGGTGCCTTCACGGCTGCGACATTCAGCGTGCCGCGTAGCTTGTTCACCACGAGAGTGGCGAGCGCCTCACCATCCACATCTTCCGCGATGATGACGAGCGGCTTGCCCGTGCGTGCAATCTGCTCAAGCAAGGGAAGCAAGTCCTTCATCGACGAGATCTTCTTCTCATAAATCAGGATGTACGGGTCTTCCAGAGCGGCTTCCATGCGCTCGGCATCGGTCACGAAGTAAGGCGACAGGTAGCCGCGATCAAACTGCATGCCTTCGACGACATCCAGCTGCGTCTCCATCGTCTTCGACTCTTCAACGGTGATAACGCCGTCCTTGCCGACCTTCTTCATCGCTTCCGCAATGATGGTGCCGATCTGGTAGTCACTGTTCGCCGAAATAGTGCCGACCTGGGCGATCATGTCGCCGGAAACAGGCTTCGAGAACTTCGAAAGCGCTCCACCGGTAACCGTACCGTCTTCCGCGCGCTTGCCGACAATGGCCTCCACAGCCTTGTCGATGCCGCGCTTCAGCGCCGTTGGGTTCGCACCCGCCGCCACCGTCTTCACGCCCTCGCGGTAGATGGCCTGCGCCAGAACCGTTGCGGTTGTGGTGCCGTCGCCGGCAACGTCAGACGTCTTGCTCGCCACTTCCTTCACAAGCTGCGCGCCGACGTTTTCGATCGGGTCCTTGAGCTCGATTTCTTTTGCAACGGTAACGCCGTCCTTGGTAATGGTCGGCGAGCCAAACTTCTTCTCGATCACGACATTGCGGCCCTTCGGACCCAGGGTAACCTTCACAGCATCAGCGAGAATGTTCACGCCGCGCAGAATTGCCTGACGAGAATCTTCGCCGTGCAGAATTGTCTTTGCCATTGCTTTGTCTTCCTTTGCGCCCGAAAGCGCCAAATTGTCGATCCTATGTTGCGGCTGTCACGAAGAGCGCAGGGGGGAGCGCATTCGTTGCCTACGACTTCAAAATGCCCAGGACTTCGTCTTCCTTCATCATCAGAAAATCGTCGCCGTCCAGCTTGATGTCCGTGCCGGAGTACTTGCCAAAAAGCACGATATCGCCGACCTTCACGTCGAGCGGAAATACCTTTCCCTCGTCGTTCGATTTGCCCTTGCCAACCGAAACGACCGTGCCCTGCTGCGGCTTTTCTTTGGCGCTATCCGGAATAATGATCCCGCCACGCATTGTTTCGCCCTCTTCGGTGCGCTTGACCAAAATGCGGTCATGCAGCGGAGTGAAAGTGGATGCCATGTTCGTAGTGCTCCTTGGGTGTACGTTGATCTGGCACGGGCTTTAGCACTCCCGCGCTCCGATTGCTAATGTACGTTCCGATCCGGTCGCAGTCAAGGGGCGCAGATGAAATGTGAGTGAATGGCGCTCAATGCCCAGTACGCACAACCCCGCAAGACGGTCACCACTCCGGCAGCATAAAATACCCGGATGAACGGTTCCGTCTCACTTCGGCAGTTGGTGCAGACTGCAGGTGCAATGTCGCTTGCGTTGGCATTGGTAGCAACAGCGCAAGACTCCCGCCATGGCCGCAAATACAAGGCACCACCGGCGACCAGTCACCTGGAAATCCTTGTCTTGCGTGATTCCAACGGCAAGGTTGTGGAGAACGCAGGTGTGATCTTCCACCCCACAAAGGACGGGATCGACGAAGGTAACCTTGAAGTCAAATCCGGCACAGACGGCAAGGCGTTCATCGACATCATTCCCACTGGTTCTCAGGTGCAGGTACAGGTGATCTCGTCCGGCTTCACCACCTACTCCGGCGATATAGCCCTCGACGGCCCTTCAAAACAGCTCACTGTCCGTTTGCAGCGGCCTGCAAAACAGGTGTCTTCGTATGACGGTGCAATCAACAATGCGCCCCTCGGCGTGCAGGAGCCGGCGCACCGCCTGGCACCCGCGGTGCCGTCCAAGCCTATCGGTGCCGCCGACCCGGTCATAAAATTGTCGACGATGCCCGCAGATCCCAAGCAGGGCGGCGATCCCACCATCCCCGCAGATCACAATGTGAAGGCACCCGCAGCGACAGCACCGCCGCCCCAGCCAAACAAAACCAGTGCACCGACGACTCCCACGGTCGATGGCGCGGCGGCTGGTTCGCCGCCCTCGAACTAGAGTGGCTGCAATACTGCAGGGCAAACGTGCGCTGGTCACCGGTGGCGCACGCCGCATTGGCCGTGGGCTGGCCCTGGCACTGGCCGCGCAAGGGGCAGATGTCGTGATCACCACACGTGCGCTCACCTGCACCGCAGAAGACACAGTCACGGAGCTTCTGCGCCTGGGTGTCCGTGCACGGGCCGTCGCCTGCGATGTGGGCAACCCAGCCGCCGTTTCCACGGCCGTGGATGATGCGGTGGAGTTCCTTGGCGGCCTCGACTTGCTGGTGAACAACGCCGGCGCGTTTGAAACCGCGGCGCTCGAAAGCATCACGCCGGAACAGTGGGATGCCATGTTCTCCACCAATACACGTGGCCCATTCCTGATGGCGCAGGCGGCGTATCCCTATCTACGGACAAATGGCGAAGGTCGTATCGTGAACATCGGCTCGCTGGGCGGCATGCATCCGTGGTCCACGCACGCGCACTATTGCACCAGCAAGGCGGCGCTGCACATGCTGAGTCAAACCATGGCCAAGGCGTGGGCTCCGGCAATCAGTGTCAATTGTGTCGCGCCGGGCATGATCGTCACCGGCACAGCGGCTGAATCTGCCTACGAATCGTTCATTGCTAAAACACCCATGGCACGGAACGGAACGGTCGCCGACGTAGCCGAAGCGGTTCTCTTCTTTGCGACCGCACCACGTTTTATCACCGGCCAGCTCTTGGCTGTCGACGGCGGTCTCGGCCTGAACTGACGTTGAGCGTGCTGAACGCCCGGCCTTTTCAAAGGGGCTGCCGGTCTTGAGTGTTGCCCACCTGCTTTAAAGCTAAGTACATGGGCCGCAGTCGACGTGCTAGCGGAAGCGCTGCAGCAAACGCTCCATCCATGACTGCTTCTGCTCATAGAAGACGCCGACCGGCTCTGGCTGTGGCTGCAGCGCGCGGCCTTCATAGGCTGCAAGCGGATTGGAAATAAATAGCCGATCCGCTGTCGCCTCGTCCATCCGCTTGCATACCAGGTCATAGGCCGCCCGCAGGCGGGGTGTGCGGCGTGTCAGGTTATGCGCATCGCTACTCACAAAGTGTGCCCAGTTGTTTTCGACCAGCTCCCAGCCGACCTTTTCCGCCACTTTGCCAAAGGTGCCCGTCAGCGATCCTGCCGTGACCTGCACCAGCAGCTCCGCGCGGAGCCACGTGCGCAATCTGCTTCGCGACCGCTGCAACGTGTTATTGCGTTCCGGATGGGTCAGGATCGGCACCAGACCGTTGACACGCATCGCGTAGAACACTTCGTCGATGCGGTGCGGAATGGCCGTGTCCGCGAGCTCGACCATCAAATACGGTCCATCGTTCACGGCGTACATCGGGCCACGTGTGCGCACGTCTTCCATATTTTCAAAGCTCAGGTGAAAGTCCGAGCCGAGACCCAGGTGCATCTTGGCCGCAACGTCCGGTGGCAGGGCATCACGAATTTGTTGCAGCAGGGCGGCGTTGCGCACGCGGTCATAGGTGTACTCATCATTGGCGTGCGGCGTCGCCACAATGTGGGTCACTCCGTCCGCGGCCGCCATCTCAACCATGGCAACGGATGTCGCGAGGTCCGGCGAGCCGTCGTCCACGCCGAAAAGCAAATGATGGTGCAGGTCGATCATGCGTGTGCGGCCAGGCTCCCGATCAATGATTCGAACAGGCGCAAACCGTCAGACGAGCCAAGAAGCGCTTCGCCGCTGCGATCCGGATGCGGCATCATGCCAAGCACGTTGCGGCCATCGTTCAAGATACCGGCAATGTTTGAAAGTGAGCCGTTTGGGTTTGCCTCCGCCGTGATATCGCCCTCTGCGGTGCTGTAGCGAAACGCAACACGATCATTGCGCTCCAGCATAGCCAGCGTGTCCGCATCGCAGAAGTAGTTTCCTTCCATGTGGCCGATGGGCATACGCAAAACCTCTCCCTTGTGCAACATATGGGTGAACGCTGACTCCGCGGTTTCCGTACGCAGGTACACCTGCCTGCAGATGTACCGCTGCCCTGCATTGCGCATCAGCGCGCCCGGCAGCAGGCCGCTTTCACACAGAATTTGAAAGCCGTTGCAGATGCCCATCACGGGCCCACCCGCTGCGGCAAACTTTTTCACGCTCGCCATGATCGGTGCGAACCGCGCAAGAGCGCCAGTACGCAGGTAATCGCCATACGCAAAGCCGCCGGGTACCAGGATCGCATCGCAGCCCTGCAGGTCTTCGGAATTGTGCCAAAGGAATGTCACCGACTGGTGCGCCACGGTGCCCAGCACGTTGTATGTGTCGTGATCGCAGTTTGATCCAGGAAAGACAAGCACACCGAACTTCATGAGAAAAGGGTAGCACTGCGGGCCATGCCCGGCATCCCATAACTTCATGAATGCATTGGGCAATCGCGACACGAACCACGCGCGCACCGCGGGAACGGCGCTGGGCGGCTGGTTTCGCGCCACGTTGATGGATGCCGCGATCGTCGGCCTGCTTTGGCTGGTGGGCTTACTGTGGATCGGCGTCCCTCTCGCGCCGCTGTGGGCGTTGCTGGGCGCGCTGTTCCAGTTCGTACCTGGCGTGGGTGCGGTGCTGGGCGTATGCGGGCCTGCGGTAGCGGCGGTCTTTTCGTCGAACAGCAACAGCTTCGACAAACTTTGGTGGGTTCTCGGCCTCTACGCCGTCATTGCGATCGTCGACGGCCTTCTCATCCAGCCGCTTCTGCTTAAGCGCACCACCCGCGTACCGTGGTGGGCCGCCCTGCTTGGTCCTGTCGTTGGCGGCATCCTGTTGCCGCCCTGGGGAGCACTTCTCGCGCCACCGCTGCTCGCTGTCCTCTTCGCCTTTCGGCCGTCACGACCCGGCAAGCCACGACCGGCGCCGGTCGAACAGTAGCAACGTGGTTCAAGCCTGGACTGCACTGGCCTCCACGTTGGCTCGGTCTGCAATGGTGTACAGCAGATGATCCGCATGCTTTTCTTCATCCAGCGTTTGCTGTAGCAAGGCAACATGGTCTGACAGACCCAGGAGTTTCGCCCAGTTGCGCGCCGCGCCGTACGAGGCAATCTCATAATGCTCAATCTTCTGGGCTGTCGCCAGCAGACCCGCGTCCCGCAGCGGACCCGCCTTGGACTCGCTCACTATGTTCTCCGCCGACCCTAGAAGCGCGGTGATGATTACGTCCTTCTTGTCGTCAGCATCGCCATGGTTCACCTCTGCGATCATCTGTTTGAGGCGCGTGACCTGCACTTCTGTTTCTTTACGGTGCGATTGGAATGCCTGCTTTAATTGCTCGTCCGATGTGTGATTAAGCAAGCTGTCAAATCCTTTCAGGCTCTGGGTCTCAACCGACAACAGATACCGCAGTTGAAGCGTGTACAGCGAATGAAAATCCTTGATGTCGTTCGGTGTCAGCAGGCCCATTGACCTTCTCCGCGGGAAATATCCCTCGCACGTTGAGAGCAGACCTCACTGGTCTTCAGTTGGCCGCGCCGTCGCCGTTGTCACAAAACGTCGGAGTACCACATGTGTCTCCAGTAACTGTCATTTCAGGATTGCTAAGGACGCGCTAGTTTGCCGGCGCAAAGTCGCGCAATCGCTGCACCGTCGATGCGTCCAGGGACTGCAGCAGATGAACCAGCAAATCCACTGTACGGTCAAAATCCTGCCGGTTCACAATACCGTTGTGCGCATGGGTATACCGCACCGGAACGACGATATTGACCGTTGGCGTACCCCCGTTGGCAAGCTGCATCTCAGCCGAATCGTCGCCATACCCTTGCACCAGGTCCAACTGCAGCGGTATGCCGGCGTTTGCGGCAATTTTCTTCACAAACGCGACCATCTTCCGATTCGCCAGCGCGCTCGAGTCGTACAGGAACAGGCCCGGACCACCGCCCAGTCTCGCTTGCGTCTCTTCCGGATGGCTGCCCGGGGTATCTCCCACAATGCCGCCTTCAAGCGCGATACCGATGTCGGGCTTGACCAACTGAGACGCCGTACGTGCGCCGCGCAGACCGATTTCTTCCTGTACCGTTGCCACATAAAAGATCTGGTTCGGATGCGATGCCTTTGCCGTGCGCTCCATCGCCAGCAGCAACGCGGCACACCCAATGCGGTCGTCCCACGCCTTACCCAGGTAGTTGCCAGTTCCATTCATGTCGACAAACGGCGCATCCGGCACCACGGGATCGCCTGCGGACAGGCCCAACGCAGCCACCTCTGCTGCCGTGTGCGCGCCCACGTCCAGCATCAGTGAGTCGCGCGAGAACACCTTGGTACGCTCGTCCGCCGGCACCACATGGATGTCGCGGATGCCGGTCACGGCATGCACAGGGCCTTTGCTGCCCAGAATAATCCAGCGCTGGTCCGGCAGGGCCTGATCCAGCCAGCCGCCAAGCATCTGCATCGTTAAAAAACCGCCCGGCGTCACGCGCCGCACCATGCCGCCTAACTCGTCCATGTGCGCATCGACCATGATCCTCGGTCCCGCAGCGCCCTGCTGCGCAATCACAGAACCCAGGCCGTCATAGCGCAGACTATCGCTGTTCGCCTTCATCACCGGCACCATCAGCGCACGCACCGGCTCCTCTGCACCGGGTGGCCCGGGCGCATCCGCAAGCTGCTGCAGCAGGTGCGCGACGTCATCGGGGGCATGTTGCGCAACAGCAGTCGCAGGCAAAAACACGGCCGCCAGCAGCAGGGAAGCAAGCAGAGAAGTATGCATCCACCTAACGTACCACCGCTTTAGCGGCCCCGCAGCAGTCGGTGAAGCGGCTACGCGCCCAGCCGATATTTCGTCTCTGCCAGGCGAAACAGGGGCCGCCAGATCAGCCGGTTGATCGTGACGACCATTAACGCCATCACGATGGTTGCTAACAGAAGTACGGCAAACGCACCACGGTCCGTCGCCGCGCTGATCTCCGCACCCAGACCGAACGCAGTCAGCGTGCTGCTCTTCAAACGGAAGTATTCGGCCACGATGCTGGCGTTCCATGCACCGCCCGAAGCCGTCACCAGCCCCGTGATCAGGAAAGGAAAGATACCCGGCAGAATCACCGTGCGCCAGCGCTGCCACTGCGTAAAGTGAAACAACCGCGCGACCTCCTTCAGGTCTGTCGGAATTGCGATGGCACCGGCGATCACGTTGAACAGGATGTACCACTGCGTGCCCAGCAGCATCAGCAGGATGGCTGCGGTGTTCATGCCGCCACCGTTGCGGATCAGGATCAGCAGTAGAACGGGGAATAGCGCCGTCGCCGGAACACTGGCAGCAATCTGCGCCAGCGGCTGCGCAACACGCGCAAGCTTCGGATGAAAGCCGATTGCCACTCCCGCCGGTACCGTCCAAAGGGTCGCCAACAGCAACGCCACAAGCACACGCACGAACGTCGCACCGGCGCCCAGCAGGATCAACCGGAATTCTGCCCAGTGAAGTGCACGCAGTAGTTGCAACGCGTGCGCCGCGCTAAACAGCACCAGCGCCAGCATCAGGCCATACACAATGCTTCGCGTGAACCGCGATGGCGGTCGGCTGTTCGCCTCCGCATACTCCGGGCTTTGCACGCCGCGTGTACTGAACCGGCGATACAGGCTTTCCGTCCACGGCTTAAGCGTGTGCTGGCCAATTGCCCGCAGCACGGTCGACTCCTGCAACGCGTACAGCAACGGCGAGCGTACGCGCTTGCTGCTCTCCACCTGCTCAAACTTGAAGCGATCGCTCCACGCGATCACCGGTCGCCACAGCAACTGATCTGTCGCGACGATGATTGCGATCATCGCCGCCAGCCCCCAAAGAATGGCCGGCACATTGCCCGCGCTGGCCGCCGTTTGCAGGTAGCTGCCCAGCCCCGGCAGGCGAAAGTCGCGCGAACCCAGCACGAACATCTCGCAAGCCATCAAAAAGAACCACCCACCCGCCACCGAAACCATGCTGTTCCACACCAGACCGATAGCGCTGAACGGCAGCTCCAGTTGCAGCAGCCGCTGAAAGCGCGAGTAGCGGTAGATGCTCGACGCCTCGACCAACTCCTTCGGCAGGCTCTTCAGCGACGAGTAAAACGAGAACGCCATGTTCCACACTTGGCCGGTGAAGATTAGAACAATGGCCCCAAGCTCCAACCCGATCTGCCTTGATGGAAACAGTGCCACCATCGCCAGCATTACACCCGGCAAAAAACTGAGCACCGGAATGGACTGCAGGATGTCGAGCGCGGCAATCATCAGCGCCTCCAGCCGCCGGCTATACGCCGCCACATAGCCGTACCCAATGGCGAAAACCAGCGATAGCAGGTACGCCAAACCCATCCGCACCACGCTGTACAGCGCATATCGCGGCAGGGCCCGCGGCGACAACGAAATCACCACATCCGGCTCTGCATGGCCAATCCATAGCCGCGCAATTTGCACAACGCCGTAAAAGCAGGCGAGCCCGATCAGAGCGACGAATATGTCGAGCACAAACGGCCAGCTACGTTGCAGCACCTGGCTGCGCGACAAGGTCTGCGGTAGCCCCAGTATCTCGCGTGTGCGCGGCCGCATAAAGCTGCCCGGTAGCAGCTTCATGCCGTCACCGTTGCGTGGCGCGGCCCGCTAATCCGCTACCTCTTCCGGCAGGCGAACCGCAGGCGCTTCCGCGTCGGTGTGGATAAAACGCCGGCGGCTGCCGTCAAAATTGAACAGCTCCGCAAACCGCCCCCAGTTGATGGCCGTTTCCAATTGCCGCAACGTCTCGTCCTCACTGAACTGCTCATCCAGCATGTCGTGGAAGAACTCCTCTGGCACCGTGCCATCGCTCTTGGCCTGCAGCGCACGCACGATTTGCCGCAGCAGCAGCACGTTGTTCACGGCCGCCTCGCGAAAGATCTCCTTCTGCCGCAAGATCTCCGCGTGCGCGTACTCCGACCCTACCAGCGTTAGCGCAGCATCACCCTCCTGAACGCCTAAAAAGCCCAGCAGCGCCGCTGCGTCCACAATAGGCAAAAGATCGTCAATCTCGAATGCAAGATCGTCGGCCAACCGGTAAATGTCCGCTTTGCCGCCGTAATCCACCATCAATTCCAGCAAACCGGCAATGCCGCCAGGCCGTGCGTGCGGCAGCATCTGATAACTCATCAGCCTCTGGTCGCGGATGCGCTTGCCATCGGCAGTGCGGGGCAGCGCCGGCGGTTGCGCCTCAGGCTGTGTCAAAACTTTGTAGATATAGTCCACAAGTTGCGTAAATGCGGCCGTCTTGCGGTTGCGTGGGTGTTGCAGTGTCACACGAAAGTCCGTGCGGATATGGCCTGGGTTACGCCCCAACACAATGATGCGGTCAGCCAGCAGCACTGCCTCCTCTATGTTGTGCGTCACGATGAAAATGGACTGCGTGGGCATCGTCTTCTTCTGCCAAAGTTCCAGCAGCTCGCTGCGCAGATTCTCCGCCGTTAGCACATCTAGCGCGCTAAACGGCTCGTCCATAAACAACACTTCTGGCTCCACCACCAGCGCACGCGCAAACCCTACCCGCTGCCGCATGCCGCCTGACAGTTCTTTCGGAAACGCCTGCTGAAATCCATCCAGCCCCACCGTGTTCAGCATGCGCATGGCCCGGTCACGCCGCTGTTCCGGATTCATGCCACGCGCTTGCAGCGGCGCTTCCACGTTCTCCAGCACCGTCAGCCACGGAAACAACGCGAAGCTTTGAAACACGATCGACACGTTCACATTCGAGCTGCCGATGGGCTTCTCGTGCCAGAATACCTCACCCGCCGAAGGCGTGGACAGCCCGGTCAGCATGCGTAGCAGCGTCGACTTGCCAGACCCCGACGGTCCAAGAAGCGCAACAATTTCGCCCGGCACAATGCTCAGATCGGTCGGCGAAATCACCTGAATGCGGTTCTCGCTGGGCTGCGCGTAGTACTTTTCTACTTGTTCTGCGCGGATGATCGCTTCAAGCATGCATGGACCTCACATCGGCTGCGGAACACAAGGGAGTGGCAAGAGACACGGACTGCAACACTGCCTCGGCAGCAGACTCAGGCTACCATTGCGTGGCGTGGGCCACAGGTCGTCAAGAACTTGTCCGAGTGCGCAACGCACGCCGAATCGCCGCTTGCCACGCAGCCCGTGCATGGGTATCGTCGTAAGTGATTATGACGAATGGAAGTACAAAACCCAAGGTTCTGGTTGCCGACGATGAGCAGGTCATCGCGAATACGCTCGCCATCATCCTGAATCAAGCCGGTTTTGAAGCGCGTGCCGTCTATTCCGGCGAAAACGCGATCGAAACCATCGAAGCCTTCCAACCCAACATGCTGATTAGCGATGTCATCATGACCGGAATGACCGGCATTGAAGCTGCCATCCAGATTCGCGAAAAGCTGCCCACCTGCAAAATTCTCTTGTTCAGCGGACAGGCTGCCACAGCCGACCTGCTGGAGAAAGCACGATCGCAGGGCCACGAGTTTGAAATTCTCGCCAAGCCGGTGCATCCCACCGATCTCCTCGCAAAGTTACGCGCGTAACCTCGATGTGCCGCATGTAGAGGCCGGTTCCCAACAGGAATCGGCTTTCCTGCGTTACGGCAATGTCCCCACATCGCACGTCTTGCGATGAATCGATCCGCCGATGCGCCCCACCACATACTGGTAGGAGCAGGACTTTGTGTCTGACCCGCTGCCCACGCCCTGGTACACCGAAATCGTCCGCGTGCTGCTGTCATAGATTGACAGTTGCGCGTCGGGTCCCGTGCCTTGCATCTGAAACATGACGGGTGCGGCGCTGCTGGTTTCCGCTGCATGCACCACCGGGAACGAACGGGCAAACCAAACCGCGCCGGCAGACACCGCCACCAACACAACCGTATCCCACGTTACTGACCGAACACGCATGATGCCCTCCAGAGCGCCTTTAAATGCTGCAGCAAATCATACCGCGCCGGCATCGAGCTCTTGCCGCTCCTACAAAATACGATCCGGACCGCCCCGCTCCAGCTCGCGGGTCTTTAGAACGATGAAATATTCGTAAATACTTTGCAGCAATGAATACTCCAGCCCCGCACGCCCATCCATAAACCCACGCTTGCCGACATACAGCACCAGAAATTTGAGCAGCGGTCTGCCCGGCAGCCGGTAGAACAACAGCTTCTGCTGCTTGCGCCGGGTGCTCAAGTCCGAGCCGAACAGCGCTGCGCGCAGGCTGGGCGCAGATTCCCCGGTGCGATTCGCTAATGCCTGCTGTGCCTCTTTGGCGGAGTAGTCGTTATGCCGCGCGATCCATAAGCCCACCCCCTTGCTGAACGGGTAATGCTCCAGCGTTCCATGCAGCCGCCCCGTGCGCCCCCGCACTTTCGTCACTGGATTGACCAGCCGCTCATACCGGATGCTTTCCGGCCGGAACAGCCGAACATAAAATGCTGACATCTGCACATGCCGCAACCATGTACCCCGTAGAAAGTCCCGCCGCTGCACCTCGAACGCAACCGGTGCAGCACCGGCCAATTCGTCCTCCGCGCCCGCACGATCTGCAGCCTCTGTCACCGCCCCGCGCAGACTGGCCGCCAGCTCCGGCGACACCCGCTCATCTGCGTCCAGGTAAAACACCCACGGGTATCGAAATCTGACATTGTCCAGCGCCCAGTTCTGGTGTGCCGCCCAGTTGTCGAAGGCACGCTCCACAACCTCCGCCCCGGCCGCCTCGGCAACGGCGCGCGTGCCGTCGGTCGACAGGGAATCGAGCACCCACACGTCGTCCGACCATGCGACCGACGCCAGGCACCCCGGCAAATCCTGCTCCTCGTTGCGCGTCAAAACCAGCACGGAGATCATGCCGAGCTCCCCGCAGTCGGGTTCGGCGTACGCGTTCGCGACTTGATCGCCACAGCAGGTGTACCGCCATACACCGTCCACGGTTCCAGCGATCGCGTGGCAACCGATCCCAGACCCAGCACCGCACCCTCGCCCACCGTCACGCCCGGTGCAACCGACGCGCGCGCGCAAATCCAGGCTCGTGCCCCAATGTGCATTTCGAACGCCAGCAACGGAAACGCCGCCTCGTTGTAGTCGTGTGTCGCGCCGCAGATGTAGCTGTCCTGCGACACCACCGCAAACTCGCCAAAATACATCGGCGCGGGGTTGTAAATCTCCGCGCCACTCGCGATACCGACAAAATCCGCGCAGTGCAGATTCCATGGCGCCCAAATCTTTGCCCCCGGGTACACATGCACGCCCTTACCCAGTGTTGCGCCGAAACACCGCAGCAAAAAGCTCCGCCACCCATGCAGTGGCCGCGGAGAAAACCGGAAGAACAGCGCCGCCACAACACCCCATAACGCGCGCGCCAGCCGGTTCCCCAGGCTGAACGCAGGCCGCTGCGACGGATGAGTATCCGCATCCGCAAAGTGGTCGGCGGCCTTATAGTGTGGCTGCGGCATGCGTCTCCCCGGCGTCATGGGCGGCAGGCAGCAACGGCAACCGCGTGCAGAACCGCAGCGCCGCCTTTAGCCCGTCGACGTCTTCGCGATATCCCCAGTCTGCCATGCGCTCTTGGCTCGCACGCCCCATGCGCTCCGCAACTCGGGGCTGCAGCACCGCGGTCAATGCCTCCCGCAATGCAGGGGCATCGCCGAACGGGTACACAAATCCATTCTCCCCATGGCGCACCAGGTCCTCCGCACACCCTATGTTGTCCGACACCACTACCGGTAGGCCCGCCGCCATGGCTTCATTCACAACCAGCCCCCAGGCCTCGTTTTCGATGGCAGAACGAACACCGTGCTCAGATCGAAAAACCTTGGCAACTCCCGCTGATTGCGAAAGCCGGCAAATCGCACATCTTTGCTGCCACTTTCGTCCACGCGCCGCCGCAGGTTCGCCATCTCCGCCCCGTCACCCACAATCACCAGCATCGGCGAACCCGCCTCCGCGGGCAACTGCAAAAACGCTTCCAGCAGGTGATCGCAATGCTTGCGCTCCTGCAGCTTGCTGGCAAATAAAACAACCCGCCGCAATGGATCGAGATGCAACTCCCGCTGCAATTCGCCGCGCAGGGTAGTTGCCTCCGCCGCGCCCCTCGCAAAAAAATCGTTATCCACGGCGTACGGCATAGGAAATGAAGCAAACCTCTCGCCAAAGTAGTGCGCCCAATACTCCCGATTGCGCGTACCGATGGGCAGTACCGCCGTCACAAACGCCCGCAAGCCGAAAAAGAACGCACGCTTTAACAGCAGCTTCCTGTCAGACCGCGTCCGGTCGCTTAGCCAGGGTTCCGCCCGCAGCAGCACCGGCAGCCCCAGCACCCGCGCGGCCACCATCGCATACAGCGCGTTTGCAGTGCTGTACCCATGCGTCCACAGCGCGTCGAACCGCTCACCGTCCACGCCACGCCGCAACGCTCTCAGAATGCCGCGGCTGATCGGTGCAAACGGCCCCGGGTTACTCGTATCGCGCCATCGCTGCAGAACGATGTGCCGATAGCCCGCCGTCAACGGCACGTCCCACATCACTGGCCTGCCGAATCCAGCGTCCGTGTACGCCCGCACCGAGAAGTCGCTACAAAAGAAAACTGTCAGGTCGATGGCCGGGTCCGCTGCAATGCGTCGCAGCAACTCTGCCTGGTACTGAATCGGATGCGACACGATATATGCCAGGCGAACAGGACGCACCCGTATGCCCTGACTCCGGCGCGGTCCATTAAGTTTCTCGTCTGCAACGTCCATGGCTGCCCTGTTCGCCTAGGTGCGGAACAGTTCGTAGAACGTCAGACCGATGCCGAACAGAGTCGTCAATCCGCCAACAGAGATGATCCGTTTCAGGTAGTCGGTGGGCGCGATGATGATGTCGTCACTTTGGATCACCGGGTCCGGCGCGTGCCCCTTCAGCACATCCGACACGTTTACCGTCACCAGCGTGCGTTGCGTGCCGACGGTCCGAATGATATGCACGCGGTCCAGGTGTGCATACAGTGGCTTACCGCCGCCCTGCGCCAGCATCGTCAAAATCGTGGTGGGTGCGGTATTGCTCAGGCTAAAAGCTCCCTGTGTGTTGAACCCACCCAGCAGGTAAAACCGGCCTATGCTTCCCGTTGTAATCGTGTCGCCAGGAAAGATCGGAATGTTCGCATACTTGCTCTGCTCCGGATCGCTCCCCAGGTCGACATTGATCGACTGCAACAGCCCCGGGCGGTCGATCGACAAAACGTGGCTTGCGCTCGTGGGAAGTCCGCCGCTCGCCGCCAATACCTCAAACAGCCGCCGGCTCCCGGCGGGTGCCGGCTGATTGCCACGCACCTCACCCAGCAACGTAATCACAGACTTGGGCGACTCCATGATCTCCACCCGGATCTGCGCTCGTTTGAACATCTGTGCCGCGTTATAGCGCTGCGACACCAGCGTCTGCGCCTGCGGAACAGTCAGTCCCTCCAGCGGCACAGCGTCGGTCAGCAGCGGTAGCACAACGGCTCCCTCGGCAGACACACGATCCTGCGCGGTGTAATCGGCAACGCCGTACATCGTAAAACGCAGAACATCTCCAACCTGGATCACCGGGTTGCGTGCCGGCGGGTACAGGATCGCGGGATCGGTCGTAATCGGATGGGGCGCATTCACCGTATCGCGTGCCGTATCGGCAGGACCGTTGAACTGCCCGTGCATTACCGCGCCGCACAGCAGCAGCAGCACCAGTCCCAGACGGCAGCACCTGCCGCACAACATCGCTGCGCTCATCCCACGGTCTCCTTCTGCTTTGCCTCGGGGCGTCCTTCCGTCTCCCACGATTCAGAATCGATGTTGCTGTAGCTGTACCCGGAATAGCCGTAATAGCCGTAATACTCCGGCGCATTCATATCGACTGCATTGAGCACCACACCGCTGATCGGCGCACCGGCGCGGAACAGCAGATCGCGTGCACGTCGCACCACGTGCCGGCTGCTTTTGCCATGACGCACAACCAGCGCCAGCGCATCTGCCTGCCGCGCCAGGATAATTCCATCAGTCACCGACAGAATTGGCGGCGAGTCGATCACGATATGCGTGTAGCGTTCCACCGACCGCACCAGCAACTCGTGCATCGCCTCCGACGACAACATCTCCGTCGGGAACGGCGGCACAGGGCCGCAGCACAAAATATCCAGGTTAGGTACCTCAGGCACAGTGCGAATCGCCTCGTCGAACTCCACCGACCCGGTCAGCACTGTAGACAAACCCACTCGCCCGTT
Organism: uncultured Terriglobus sp.; assembly: GCA_964244665.1. Classification (GTDB taxonomy): domain Bacteria; phylum Acidobacteriota; class Terriglobia; order Terriglobales; family Acidobacteriaceae; genus Terriglobus. The sequence continues at coordinate 31,095 of CAXTJO010000008.1, read as the reverse complement.
CAAGCCGAAGCGATGGTGCACGTTCGGTCGCCGCAGATCGCTGTCGATCAGCAGCACGCGCGTCTCTCGCTGCGCCAGAATGCAAGCCAGGTTGGTAGCAACCGTTGTCTTGCCTTCCGCCGGAGTGGCGCTGGTGACCACGATGATCTTCGGCGGATGACCCGTGGTCGCCAGCAGCAACGACGTGCGCAGCGATCGGAACGCCTCCGAAAATTGGGACTTCGATGTTGCCAGAACGCCGATGTTGGTCTGCGCGACGCTCAGCGTTACACCCTCCACGCCCAGTCTTCGCGTCCGCGGAATCACCGCCAGCGACGGCAGTTGCGTCACAGTCTCGATCTCTGAAACGCTGCGCAGGCCGGTATCCAGACTCTCCAGCAGGAACGCAAGTACGATCCCGCCTACCAGGCCGAACATGCCGCTCTGAATCATCAGGCTGCTACGCGGCTTCAACGTCGGTGCGCCTGGCAGGTCCGCGCGGTCGATGATGTCAATCTCCAGCGATTCAAGCCCGGCCTGCACGCCTGCCGCCCGCAGCCGCGAGAGCAGGCCCTCATACAACGACCGGTTCGTCTCGTACTCCCGCTGTTTTAGCGAGTACTCCACCTGCGCATCGCGAAATTCATACGCCTCGTTCTTCGCCGCCTCTAACGCCGCATATGTCTGGTCCTCATTCGACTTCGCTGCCAGAAACGTATCGTTCGCCTTCTCGATCAGCCGCTGCTGCTCCGACGCCACTTCGTGCTGCAACTCGCGCAGGTGCGCCTGCTCCTCCAGTAACTTAGGGTTCGCTGCGCCACGCAGCACGCTGTCCTGCGCAATCGACGCATTCGTATTCGCAATGTCCGATCGCAAACGGGACAGCTCCCCATCCAAGCCGCTCGCGTCCAGCATGCCCTCCAGATTGTTTGGATCCGCTCCCAGCAGAATGCGGTACCTGGACTGCGCCAAAATACTGTTCAGCCGCGCGGTACTCACCGCGTTTGAAAGCGCATCCACCTTCACCGACGTTTCAGTATTGGGCGAGTGCGTCGGATCGAACGACAGCCCGATCACACCCAGCTTGCGTTGCATATCGATCAACTGCTCCTGCGATTGCTCCACCTGCGCCTTCAAGTCGTTCAGCTGGTTCGTCAGCCAGCCCGTCACGCGCTGCGTGGAGTCGTAGCGCACCTGGTACGACCGGTGAATGTACACGTCCATCACGTGGTTCACCACATCCGCGGAGATCTTCGGGTTCGGCGATACGCAACTGATGATCATCACCTGCGTGCCTGGAATCAGCGTCGTCGTTACCGACGCCAACAGCGTGCCGACAATGATCTGCCGCAAGCCGGGGCTCGTATTGATGTCGGTATGCGGTAGCGGCCCTTTCACCCCAAAAAAGGCGGGGTTGTTCGCCAGGTCCAGCTGTTGCGCCACCGTCAGCATCAACGAATCGCTGTGCAGGATCAGCAGTTCGTTGCTCAGATTGTCGCCGGGTCCTGTGCCGGAAGTTCGATAGGCAGCCGTCGCCCCCGACCCAATCTGGATCCGGCCTGACGCCGTGTACCGGATCGGCTGCGTCACCGCCTCATAAAATCCGTACACAGTGCCGAGCAACATCGTGATTACAAGCACCCACTTGCGCTTGCGCAGCACATTCAGTGCTTCGCTCAGCGTATTGTCGGCCGTCGTCACGGTAAACCCGGCGTGTGCGTCGGCAGGTTCGGCTGCGGTCTGCGTGCGTTGCGGGGCCATCTAGACGGATGATACAAGAATGCGGACACATGCCTGCATCCGTGTCGCAGGACCAGCAAACGGACGCATCATCCTCTACACTGTTCCTCGGCACCATGATCGATGCAGCCAACCGCACGGGTACCCGCGCCATCGCGCCCTGCCCGTCGCTCCAGCGCACGATCGACGGAAAGGCATCACCAAATGAGTGAGAGTGTAACGATTGCGGTAGTTGGGTCAGGCTATGTCGGTCTGGTCGCTGCCGTCTGCTTTGCTGAAATTGGCCATACCGTCATCTGCGTCGACAACGACCAGCGCAAGGTCGACGCCCTGCGCGGCGGCGACTCCCTCATCCACGAAGAGCACCTGCCGGAGCTGCTCAATCGCTACCGCAATGGACGCGTCACCTTCACCACCGACCTGGGCGCCGCCACGGCCGCGTCCGACGCCATCTTCATCGCCGTCGGCACGCCGCAGTCTGAGACCGGCGACGCCGACCTGTCGTACGTCGAAGCCGTCGCCTGCGAAATCGCCCGTCATCTCGACAGCTACAAGGTCATCGTCGAAAAAAGCACCGTCCCCGTTTACACCAACGAATGGGTGCGCCGCACCGTCGAGCGCAACGGCGGCCACAGCGCCATGTTCGATGTCGTGTCCAACCCCGAGTTCCTCCGCGAGGGCACTGCCGTCGAAGACTTCCTGCACCCCGACCGCATCGTCGTCGGCGCGGACAGCCCACGCGCCGCCCAGGTACTCAGCGCCATCTACCAGCCTCTCATCGGCGGGGGCTACTACCGCACCCAGGACTCAATTCACGGCCGGCTCGACGCCACCACGCCGCCGCCCCTCCTGCTCACCTCCACCAAGAGCGCGGAGATCATCAAGCACGCCTCCAACGCCTTTCTAGCCATGAAAATCTCTTTCATCAACGCCGTCGCTAACCTCTGCGAAGCCGCCGATGCCAACGTGGAACAGGTCGCCAAGGGCATCGGCCTCGACAGCCGTATCGGCCCCAAGTTCCTGCGCCCGGGCATCGGCTACGGCGGCTCCTGTTTCCCCAAAGATGTCGCCGCGTTCCGCTCCGTGGCGGATTCTCTCGGTGTCGATTTCTCCCTGCTCACCGAAGTGGAAAAGATTAACGCCGAGCAGAAAAAGCGTTTCCTCCGCAAGGTCCGTGCCGCCCTCTGGACACTGCGCGGCAAGCGCCTCGGCGTGCTCGGCCTAGCATTCAAGGGTGAAACAGACGACGTCCGCGAAAGCCCCGCCATCGACCTCATTGAAATGCTCGTTGCGGAGGGCTGCTCCATCTGCGCCTACGACCCCGCCGGCATGGACCGCAGCCGCTCTGAGATGCCGGAGTCTGCCTCCATCCAGTATGCGAACGACGCCTACGCTGCCGCCGCCAACTCCGATGCCGTGCTCATCCTCACCGACTGGGCCGAATTTGCACATCTCGACCTCGACCGCCTCAAAAGTGTCCTGCGCTACCCCATTCTGCTGGACGGCCGCAACCTCTACGACCCCGAAACAGTGGCCGCCAAAGGTCTCACCTATGTCAGCGTCGGCCGCCCTGCGGCCCATCCCGCCCGTGCATAAGCACCGCGCACCACGCCACAGCAGCAAGGATCGGCCATGACACACACCGCCTGGAACCGTGTACTCGTCACCGGAGCCGCCGGCTTCCTCGGCTCGCATCTCTGCGACGCCCTCCTGGCCGAAGGCGCAACCGTCATCGGCGTCGATAATCTCGCGACCGGCTCGCTCAACAACCTTGCCCACCTCGCGCACGACAACCGCTTCCAGTACGAACAGGCCGACATCTGCCGCCCCTTCGACTTCGGCGAGATCGACTTCGTCTTCAACTTCGCCTCACCCGCCAGCCCACCGGACTACCTCCGCCTCGGCCCCGAAACCCTGCGCGTCGGCTCCGACGGCACCGTCAACGCGCTTGAACTTGCAAAGAGATACAACGCCGGCTTCCTCCACGCCTCCACCTCCGAATGCTACGGCGACCCCACCGTCCATCCGCAGCCCGAAAGCTACTGGGGCAATGTAAACCCCATCGGCCCGCGCTCGGTCTACGACGAAGCCAAACGCTTCTCCGAGGCCACCATCATGGCCTACCACCGTTACTTCCGCATGCGCACCGGCATGGTCCGCATCTTCAACACCTATGGCCCGCGTCTTGCGCCGAACGACGGCCGCGTCATCTCCAACCTCATGATGCAGGCCCTGCGTGGCGATGCCCTTACCATCTACGGAGAAGGCAAGCAGACCCGCTCCTTCTGCTACGTCTCCGACCTCGTCCGCGGCATCCTCGCCCTTGCCCACTCCGGCGAGCCGCTGCCCACCAACATCGGCAATCCTGAGGAGTGGACGATCCTCGACTGCGCGCAAACCGTCCTCGCCGTCACCGGTGCGAACGTCCCCATCATCTTCAAACCTATGCCTGAAGATGACCCCAAACAGCGCAAGCCCGACATCACGAAAGCCAAGGACCTCCTCGGCTGGACGCCGCAGGTCGCCCTTCGCCAAGGCTTGGAGAGATCGCTTGACTACTTCCGCTCCAAGCTGCAGGCGTCCTAGACTGCCTGCCCGGCATCCGTCAGTCAGACCTGCCTTCGATCGCTCGAAGGCAAGTCTGCCGTCACGCAACACCGCTAGAACAAGTCGTTCGACGAGTGCAGCCGCGGGTACCACTTCACCTGAAAGCTGCCGGTATTGTTCGTCTGCAACCCCGGACGCACAAACGGTGCCAGCCACGTCTCGTGCTGGTACCACGCGCTTAGCTCCACCTGCGGCCGAATCCGCTTCACCACGTCCACCCGATAGTCGTTCTGCGTCGTCCCACCCGCAATGAAGTCTTTGGCGTTTTTCTTGCGCAGGTACGTCGCACTCACATATTCGTTGCCGCTCAGGTGGTACGTCACTGTCGCGTTGCCGCCCTTCGCCTCGCGTCCAATCCAGTCGCCAATCAGCAGCCCGCCATTGGTGTACCCCTGTCGCTGCACGATCTCAAAATAGTTTCCCTGGCCGAACGTCGACCGCGACGTCACATAATCCGTATACGTCGCTTCCACCCGCAAATCCAGCTTGGGCGCAAACGGCAGCTGCGGCAAAAACACGCCCGGCCTCCATCCCGCACGCCGCGGTGCTGCCAGCGGAAACACATCGTCGTGCGTCGTCGAATCCGTATACAGCGTCAGGTATTTCTTGATCAGCGGCGGCCGCCACGAGAATGTGATTGACGAGAACCTCGCCCCCGGATTGTCCCGCCCGAACTTCTGCGCAAACGTCGTGTCCGTCACACTGAAAAATCCATCGAAAAACGTCTTCAGCGTTACCGGCTGCACACCCGCGCCTCCAAAAATAATGCTTCGCTGCGCCGATACCTCGAAGCTCTGCAACAGCGTCGCCGCAATCGTCTCGGAGTGGATCCACGGCGCGTTCGGGTACGTGTGCCCCTTCAGCGAGCCGATAAAAAAGTCGTACCGAAAATTGCCCAGCAGCCGGCTCACCCCCGGAATGTACAACGGCTCCACCCGGTTCACGCGAAAGCTGTAAATCCCCTCCGTGTTGTTCGACCACTGCATCGCGCCGCCCAGCCCGGGTCCGATCCAGGCATCGCTCTTGCCCAGCGAAATCTCGTGGCCATACAGGTGCACGGACAACGTCGCCTCCAGCACGCGCAGGTTGTTCTGCGACGGCAACACACCTTCCGGCGTCACATCCTGCGGCCGGTTCGTCCCGCTGTACGGCACCTCGTCCAGCGTCGACAACGCATTCGCCTGCGCAAACGTGTACCCCGTAAAGTGCGGCGAATGCTGATACTCCGCCCGCACGTACACCGAAAACGGCCCATCTTCCGCTACCAGCGCCGCACCGTCATACGTGTTGAACCCGGTGCCATACGGCCGCCCATAGTCGTTCACGAATGTCTGGCCCACATGCCAGCTATCGCGCAGCGTCGGCCCCTGCACCTGCCGCACACCCGCGTATGCCTGCTCAATGCCGTACACCAACCCGCGCTTCTGCGTCCCACCCGCGTCCGGCTCATCCGCCAGCGCGTCTTCCAGCTTGTCCAGCAGCTCTACCGCCTGTGGGTTGGCATCGAACCGCACGTCGCTCTCCGTCTGCTCCAGCATGTGCAGCGTGCTGCGGCGTGTCCATGGCCGCAGGCTCACAAACGCCGTATCCAGGTACCCCAGCGAGTACAGCCGCAGCAGCGCCGGATACATCCAGCTATCCACCGGAATGTAACTCGACCCCTGCCTGTCGTACGTCACGATCGGCGTCCCATCATAGGCATTCAGCGCCACAAACGGCCTTTGCCGCGTAGGCGTCGCTGCCACCACCGGCTGCGGCGACGGATTCGGCAGCTTCTGGTCCGGCGGCACATCGTCCTGCCGCGTATGCTTCCGGATCCCCTCCGGCAGGTACGCCGGCCTTGCCGTGATCGGCGCATCCGGCAGCGATCCCGGAATCGGATTCGGCGTCGGCACCTGCGACGGCGGCACTGCTGCCTTTGGATCACCGGCTGGCAGCACCGGCACCGTCGTCTGTGGATTTGCTTGCGGCACCGGCGCCGGTATCGCGTTCTGCGCGTCCGCCTGTGCCCGCGCCTGCAACGGGGTTATGCCTGTTACGAGTACGGCTGCAAACCCTAAGCCACAAAGAGTTTGCCGGGTGCGGCGGGAACCGCGCTTCAAAAAGCAGCTTTGGAAAGACAGCACGGATAGAGTCTATCGCGTGGCATGCTCTCCCGCCGTGTCAAAGGCGAGACCGCGCCGCCGCAGGTGCGCTTCAAACGCCACCACCGGGTCTGCGCTCCCCGGCAGTTCGACCGCGTGCAATACCACCGCGCCCCAGCGATTCCGCGTGCGTAGCAGGCTCTCCTGCATCACACGGCAACAGGCCACGGCATCGTTGGCGTCGATGCGCACCACCTCTACATTTTCGATTGACTCAAACCGTGGCGCCTGCACTGCCAACCCATCCTGCACGACAAATAGCAACGGCAGCACATGCTCGCCCGCCAACCGAAGCGCTATCGCAAACTCCCCTGTCACCGTTCGCATGGGCCGCAGCAGTGCCACCGTCACCGGCGCATCGTCCCCGGGGCGCGTCCCTCGCAATTGCGCTAGCGCATGGCCCACCGCAATGGCTGCCGCACATTGCTCCACCGCGACCATCGCAGCCCGCACCTCCGGCGAAAATGTCGCTTCCTGTGCCGCTCGCAGCACCTCGTCGGCCTGCGCCGTTTCCCCCTCCGTTATCAGCAGGTCCACAGGCCGCAACTGCAGCAGCGTCGCCGCCAGCAGCGCCACCGGCGTAGCCGCGGACCGCGCATGGTGCCTTGACCGCCCATGCCCCGCCGGCTCCAGCGCCCGCAGCCGCACCATCGTTTCGTAGATGGCGAGCATCTGTGCATCGCCGATCAGCGGCTTTCCCACGTTGTCCCGTTCCTCGTCGTGTGTTCCGTTCCCCGTCGTTCTGCCCTGCACCCTACGCGTGCGAGGGGTCGCCGCTCTCCGTGTCGATTCCCAGGTCCGCAAACGCCTCCTGCACAACCTTTGCCTTCAGCGTTCCCTCGCGCACCAGCTTTGACAATGTCGCCGCGACGATCGCCTTTGCATCCACCTCAAAGTGCCGCCGCAGGTGCTCGCGATTGTCCGACCGTCCGAACCCGTCCGTTCCCAGCGCCACCAGCCGCGATCCCAGCCACGGTGCCAGTGCATCCGGCAACACCTTCATGTAATCGCTCGTGGCCACCACCGGGCCCTTCGCTTCGCCCAGCGTCACCAGCAAATATGGCACCCGCTCCTTCTCCACCGGATGCATGCGGTTCCAGCGCTCAGTCTCCAGCGCGTTCCGCCGCAACTCCACATAGCTCGTCACCGACCACACATCGGCCTCCACGCCATACTGCTCGCTCAGTATCGCCTGCGCCTTCAGCACCTCGTTCAGGATCGGTCCAGACCCAAACAGTTGCGCCGCCGCCGGTCCCTTCGCCGCAGCCTTAAACCGGTATAGCCCACGCAGGATTCCGCTCTGCACGTTGTCGCCCGCCGGCATCTCCGGCTGCTCGTAGTCCTCGTTGTACATCGTGATGTAGTAGAAGACCTGCTCGTTCTCCGCATACATCCGGCGCAACCCGTCCTGAATGATCACAGACATCTCAAACGCAAACGCCGGGTCGTAGCTCAGGCACGTCGGCACCGTCGACGCCAGCACATGGCTGTGCCCGTCCTGGTGCTGCAGGCCCTCGCCCAGCATCGTCGTCCGCCCCGCCGTCCCACCCATCAAAAAGCCCTTGCCGCGCGAATCCGCAAACGCCCACACCATATCCCCAATGCGCTGGAACCCGAACATCGAGTAATACATGTAGAAGGGTACCGATGGCACACCGTAGTTCGCGTACGCCGTGCCCGCCGCCGTAAAGCTGGCCATCGACCCCGCCTCGGTAATGCCCTCCTCCAGAATCTGCCCGTCCTTCTCCTCGCGGTAGCTCAGCAGCATGTCGCTGTCGTGCGGCGTGTACTTCTGGCCCTCACTCGCATAAATGCCCACCTGCTTGATCGCCGACTCCAAGCCGAACGTGCGCCCCTCGTCCGGTACGATCGGCACCAGCAGCTTGCCCACCTTCGGGTCCTTCATCAGCGCCCGCAGAATCGCCACAAACACCATCGTCGTCGAAACCGCACGGCCCTTCGACCCGCCAATCCACTCCTTGAAGAACTCCAGCGCCGGCGCATCGAACGCAAACGGCTTTACCTTCCGTGCCGGCAAAAACCCGCCCAGTTCCGCGCGCCGCTGCAGCATGTACTGCAGCTCCGCCGCATCCGCCGCAGGCTTCCATGGCTTGCCGTTCTTCGCCTCTTCCTCCGGCACCGGAATGTCGAATCTCTGCACAAACGCCGTCACACCCTCGTCCGTCAGCTTTTTCTCGTTATGCGCAGCGTTACGGCCCTCGGTCGACCCGAACCCGTATCCCTTCACCGTCTTCGCCAGGATCACCGTCGGCCCACCCGCATGCTCTGTTGCGCGCTTGTAGGCGTTGTAAATCTTCAGCGGATCGTGCCCGCCGCGATGCAGCCGACCCAACTGCTCGTCGCTGTACTCCTTCACCAGCTCCAGCAGCTCCGGATACTTCCGAAAAAAGTGCTGCCTTAAATACGCCCCGCCCTTGGCCTTGTACGCCTGAAAGTCGCCGTCCACGGCCTCTTCCATCCGCTTCAACAGCAACCCCGTGTGGTCACGCTCGAACAGCGCATCCCAGTCCGAACCCCAGATCACCTTAATCACATTCCAGCCTGCGCCGCGGAACACGCCCTCCAGCTCGTCGATGATCCGTTTGTTCCCGCGCACCGGCCCATCCAGCCGCTGCAGGTTGCAGTTCACCACGAAAATCAGGTTGTCCAGGTTCTCCCGCGTCGCCAGGCCGATCGCACCCAGCGTATCTACCTCGTCCGTCTCGCCATCGCCCACAAACGCCCACACCTTGCGCGGAGTCGCGGGGATCAGCTTCCGGTTCTCCAGATACCGCATAAATCGTGCCTGATAAATCGCATTTAGCGGGCCGATTCCCATGCTCACGGTAGGAAAGCGCCAGAAATCCGGCATCAGCCACGGGTGTGGATAGCTGCTCAACCCCGGCTTGTCCCGCAATTCATGCCGAAAATTCTTCAGGTGGTCGTCATTCAGCCGGCCTTCCAGGTAAGCCCGTGCATACACACCCGGTGACGCATGCCCCTGGAAGTAAACGAAATCTCCCGGCTGGTCGCCATAGCTTCCATGGAAGAAGTGGTTGAATCCTACCTCCAGCAGCGTTGCCAGCGACGAGTACGTCGAGATATGCCCACCGATCCCGGCATCCTTCTTATTCTGCCCATGCACCATCGCCATGGCGTTCCAGCGGATCAACGATTCGACCCGCTTCTCCAGGTCCCGGTCACCGGGGTAGGGAACCTCATCGTGCTTCGGAATCGTGTTGCGGTACGGCGTTGCAAGCTCGTTCTCCGCCTGCACTCCGGCCTCGCGTGCACGCTGCCGCAGCGCGGTCATCAACTCCATGCCCTGTTGCGGACCCTCCGCCACAATCATCTCGTCGAATGCCTCAATCCACTCGGCAATCTCGTTTTTCAGGTCCGGGTGCACGGTAGGAACTGCCGTCTGCGTCGCCATGGGAACAAACTCCAAGTACCAGAAATCTGACCGCAGCCTGCTGGGGCGCGGAACATCTTCATTATAGGTGGCACCGCACCAGCTCCGGCAGGTCGTTACGACTGCGCTTTTTGTCCCGAGAACGATACCGACAAATCGTTCAAGTACTCCTTGATCGTCCGGTCGTACCCGGTCATCAGCATCACGCCCCGCCACATCGCCGGCCCAATTGTCGCTTCCTCGGTAATGGTCAGCCGCGTCGTATTCCCCTGCGGCTGCGTTGCATCGCCCGGCTGCACCACAAACGTCCACGTCCCGCTGAAACGCTGCTTGGCATCCGCCACGGCCACCACCCGCAACCGCTCGCCATCCACACGCTCTACGCACACCGTCAACGGAATCCCCACGTTCTCCGCAAAGCACGGCTTGCCGTCCTGCGCCGGCGCGGCCACCACGCTCTTCACCGACGGTCGCCACGACGGCTCATGCTGTACATCACCGATGCGCTTCCACACCGCATCCGGCGCAGCCCCGATCAGCGCCGACCGGGTCGCCAGATGGTCCTCCGGCTGCATGCGCCCCGCCAGGTACACCACACCCGTCACGCACACCAGCACGATTAAAATCGCGAGAATCCACCGCATCCATCACTCCCGTCCAGCAACACTCGCCGCGCTGTCAGCTTACGCCCTGCCGTACCGCGCTCCCCGGGCTACGTCGAATAATCGGCATTGATGTGCACATATTCCACCGTCAAATCGCACGTCACAAAACGGCACCGCCCCGGCCGGCTGCCCAGCCGCACGGCAATCGCGTAGTGCCGCTCCAGCATGCGCGCATGCACCGCCGTCTCGTCCATCGCCGCACACCGCATACCCCGCTCAAACACCGGCAGCCCCGCAATCTCCACTGACATCTCAGCCACATCGAACGGCACACCCGCACGCCCCGCCGCCGCCACAATCCGGCCCCAGTTCGGGTCCGCGCTCGACCACGCCGTCTTGCACAGCGGGGACTCCGCAATCGTCCGCGCCACCTGCTTTGCCGCCTCATCCGTCGCCGCACCCGTCACCTGCAGCGTCACCACATGCGTCACGCCCTCGCCGTCGTCGATGATGCTGTACGCCAACTCCCCGCATACCGCCCGCAATGCCCCTCGCATTGCCGCTTTCTCGTCCTCCGTCGCAGCGTCCCAAAAACCCCCACTCGCCCCGCTCGCCAGCAGCAGCACCGTATCGTTCGTCGATGTATCTCCATCCACTGAAATACAGTTGAACGTCTCCTCCGCCGCCGGCGCCAACATCTCCTGCAGCGCTCCTGCCTCCACGCCAAGATCGGTGAACAGGTACACCAGCATCGTCGCGTGCGGCGGTCCGGCCATCCCGCTCACGTCCGGCCCAATCATTCCCGCACCCTTGCAACATCCAAACAGCCGCACCGTCTCGCCGCCTAGCTCGATCGCCGCCTGTGCCACCTTCATCCGCGTGTCGGTGGTCATAATTGCGGTCGCAAACGCCTCCGCATCCGCGTTCCCCCCGCCCAGCGCCGCCACCGCCGCCGGCAGCGACCCCAGCAGCTTTTCCACCGGCAGCGGCACACCGATGATCCCGGTCGACGACGGCACCACCTCCTCCACTGCGCACCCCACAAGCTCTGCGGCACGCGCACATGTCTGCCGCGCACTCTCCAGCCCCACGGTCCCTGTTGCGCAGTTTGCATTCCCGGCGTTCACCACCACGGCACGCACCCGCCCACCCGTCGCCAGCAGGTGCTCGCGGCCTACCGTTACCGGCGCTGCCACCAGCAGGTTGCGCGTAAACAAAACAGCCGCCGTCGAGCCCACATCGGCCACGGCCAACGCCACATCTGGCCGTCCACTCGCCTTGATGCCTGCTTTTGTCGCCGCCCATTTAAACCCGCGCGGAAGAGGGTGTCGCAAAGATGCCAAAGCTCGTTACCAGTCCCTTTCATCGATCGTCAACGTTCTTCCTGTCCGCGCGCTCTCCACTGCCAGGTCCAGCAGGCGTGCCACCCGCACCGCATCCCGCGGCCTTGTCGGCGGCTCGGCTCCGCGCCGGATCGCCGCCCCCACCGCTTCGTAGAACGTCCGGTAATCTCCCCGTTCCGTCGCTACCGTCCGCCGCTCCAACTCCGCCGGCTTCGCAGAATCGGCAGCCGTCGTCAGCACCCCCCACTCCCCCTCCGCCTCTGTCAGCCAGTCTTCGCCGCTTCCTACTGCGGGCACGACCGCTCCCGCCACAATCTTCGGCTCCTGCGGATCGACCCCAAACTTCACAAACTCCCCGCGCGTCCCCCGCAGCCGAAACCGCGGCTCCGCCACCGCCGCCAGCATCGTCGCTCCCAGCTCCACGCGCACCGGCTGTCCGTCGTACTCAAATTCCAGCACGGCATCAAACGCATCCGTAATCACGCTGCCACCCCGGTCGGTCCGCACACTCGCCGCAACCGTGCGCGGCCTGCCGAACAACAGCAGCGCCTGGTCGACAACATGCGGCCCCAGGTCCATCAACAACCCGTTCTGCACGCCCGCGGTTTCCTTCCACGTACCTTCGCGCGGCGTCGGCCGAAACCGGTCGAACCGCGATCGCAACACCACCGGCCGGCCCACCGCACCCTGCCGCAACAACGCCTGCAGTGTTAAAAAATCCCCATCCCACCGCCGGTTATGGAACGGCATCAGCAGCCGGTCACGCTCCGCAGCGACCTGCTCCAGTTCCTCTGCTTCCGCCGCCGTCGGCGCCATCG
>CAXTJO010000008.1:3462-18437 GCA_964244665.1 uncultured Terriglobus sp. | reverse complement strand
GGCTTGTCCACCACAACGTGCTTGCCCGCCTCCAGCGCCGCCCGCGCCAGCCGCACATGCGACTCGTTCGGCGTCGCGACCACCACCAACTCCACATCGCTTGCCAACAGCTCCTCGGCACTCCGGTACACCGTCGCATCCGGGTACCGAATCGCCGCTTCATCACCCCGCCGCTGAACAATGCCCTGCAGAGCCAGACCCGGCACCGCCTGCACAAATGGCGCGTGGAACACCCGCCCTGCAAGCCCGTAGCCGATCACGCCCACCCGCACCGGCGTGCCATTCACCTCGTCCGCCGCCATCTCGCCTTCTCCTATCTCCTGCACACTCGAAAGACTACATCGCGCCCCAGCCGCCAACGGCTAAACCGTTCACAAGAAACTTTCTGCATCGTTTCCGCACGCACTCTGCATCAGATAGCCAACCGGCGGCCTACAAGCAATCGGCTTTAGCACACGATCGGCACATCATGCCGCAATATCGCCCGGTCTCCGGACCGCCGCTTCGAGGGTAAGAGCAAGCGTGGCCGTACAAAACGTATTTGAAAAGCCGAAGCGTAACACCTCATCGGGCATTAGAGCCCGTCGGCTCATGTGTGAGGTGGCTTTTCTCTTGGTAGCCTCCGTTGCCTCCAACATGCTCCATGGCCAGGGCGCAACTACGAGCAGCACTTCCGGGCAGGGAACCAGTGGCGGAGGTCAGCAGGCCTCCGGCCCCGCAACCGTCCAGGCAGCGCAGCAAACGCTCAGCGGACTCAGCGGCGGCATCAATGGTCAATCCGGCAGCACCGGTACGCCTGGCACCGCCTCCGCCAACGACTACAAGGGTTCCGTCGTCCAGGGTACCGCCACAAACGGTATTCTTGACCTCTCGCTCGATGACGCCATCTCCCGCGGCATACGCAACAACCTCGGCATCATCCTCCAGGGCAGCACGGTTAAAAATGCCAACGGTGCCCGCCTGCAGCAACTGCAGAACCTGCTGCCCACCATCACCGGCAATGCCAACTACACCGTGCAGCAGGTCAACCTCGCCGCATATGGCCTCAAGATTCCCAGCGTTAATCCCATCGTTGGCCCGTTTCAGGTATTCGATTTCCGCGCGTATCTCACGTGGTCTCTGCTCAATATCTCCTCGCTCGACAAATACCTGGCCTCCAAGCACAACTTCCAGGGTGCGCAGCTCACAGCGGAAGACGCCCGCAACATGGTCGTTCTCACCGTCGGCAACGCCTACCTGCTTGTCGTCGCGGACCGCTCCCGCATCACCGCGGAAGAGGCCGAGCTTGCAAACGCAAAGGTTTCCCTCGACCAAGCCACCGCGGCACATGACGCCGGTACCAGCCCCCGTCTCGACGTGCTCCGCGCGCAGGTCGACTATCAGAACGCCCAACAGCAGCTCATCCAGGCACGCAACGGTTTCGAAAAAGACAAACTCGCCCTCGCCCGCGCCATCGGCCTGCCCACCGAGCAGCAGTTCCGCCTTGTCGACACCACACCATACGCTGTTGCCGATGCCGTCACGCCTGACCAGGCCTTTCAGCAGGCTCTCGCCAACCGCAAAGACCTGCAGGGCTATGCCGAGACCGTCAAAGCATCCGAGCTGCAACGCAAGTCCGCAGTCGCCGAGCAATATCCCACCGTCAGCGTCAATGGCGACTTCGGCACGCTCGGCAACACGCTCGGCACTAACCACGGCACCTACACCGCCACCGGTCAGATTGAAGTGCCCATCCTGCAAATCGCCAAAACCCGCGGCGACATCCGCGTCGCCGATGCCGCGCTCGAACAGCAGCGTGCCCGGTACAGCGACCAGGTGCAGCAGGTTAATCAGGATGTTCGCGACGCCATCCTCGACATCCAGGCCGCGCAGCAACTCGTCGAAACCGCCAAGTCCAACGTCGACCTCTCGAACGAGGCTCTCACCGAAGCGCAGCAGCGCTTCCGTGCCGGCGTCGACAACAATCTTGCCGTCAGCCAGGCTCAGGCGCAGACCGAGCAGGCCAACGACCAATACATCAGCGCGCTCTACCAGCACAATGTTGCCAAGCTCACGCTGGCGCGCGCAACCGGCACTGCCGGCACCAATTACAAGAACGCTCTAGCGGGAGGACATTGATCGTGCCAGATACCGATCAGCAACAAAACAGCAACGCCCAGGGTGGCCAGGGCGAAGGTGGCAGCGGCCAGCAGCAGGGCGGTGCCGAAGGTGGCGGCCAGAACGCAAGCCAGAACACCGGTGACTCCGGAGCTGACTCCAAGCCAAAGCCGGTAGAACCGACGCCCGCCTCCAAGGCACGGCGCAACTTCCTCATCGTCATCGTCCTTCTTCTTCTCGCGGGCGCGGCCTTCTTCTTTTACTACCGCTCCACCTTTACCGAGGGCACGGATGACGCTCAGGTCGACGGCGACCTCTATCCCGTCTCCGCGCGTATCGCCGGTAGCGTCGTTCAGGTCAACGTCACTGAAAACCAGAAGGTCAACAAGGGCGATGTCATCGCAGTCATCGACCCCGCAGACTTCCAGACCCAGCTCGCGCAGGCGCAGGCCCAGCTCTCCAACTCGCAGGCAGGCTTCGTGCAGGCTGACGCCAACGTGCCCATCACCGGCGTTCAAACCCGCACCCAGGTCTCCACCTCCGGGTCCGACGTGCAAAGCGCCCTTGCCACCGTCGCGCAAAATACCAAGTCCGTCGCTGCCGCTCAGGCACGCGTCGACCAGCAGCGCGCCAATGCCCTCAAGGCTCAGCTCGACGTGGATCGCTACACCCCGCTCGTCGCCAAGGACGTCATCAGCAAGCAGCAATTCGATCAGGCCGTCGCCACTGCCGCAGCCGCCAACGCCGCCCTGCTTGAGGCGCAGCAGAATGTCATCGGTCAGCAGGATCAGGTCCGGCAGGCCCAGTCCCGTCTCGCCTCTGCCCGCTCCGATGAGGAGCAGGCCAAGCGCAACGGTCCGAAGCAGCTTCAGGTACAGCAGGCGCGTGCTGTCGCCGCCGGCGCGGACGTGGAACAGAACCGCGCCAAGCTCAAGCAGGCCGAGCTTAACCTCGGCTATACCCGGATCGTGGCGCCCATCTCCGGCATCATCAACAAGAAAAACCTTGCAGTCGGTGGTAATGTCTCCATCGGTCAAAATCTCATGACCATCATCCCTCTGGACAACCTTTGGATCACCGCCAACTACAAGGAAACCCAGCTCCAGCATGTGCGCCAGGGCCAAAAAGTTGAGATCAAGGTCGATGCCCTCGGCGGCCGCACCTACGACGGCAAAGTAACCCAAATCGGCGGTGCCACCGGCTCGAAGCTGTCCCTTTTCCCGCCGGAAAACGCCACCGGCAATTACGTCAAAGTCGTGCAGCGCATCCCGGTTCGGATCGATCTCGAACAGGATGCCAACAAGGACCAACTCCTCCGTCCCGGCTACTCCGTCGACCCGGAAATCCACGTCAAGTAACTCAATACATCCCTAGCTGAAAAGCCCCGCCCGCCGGCGGGGCTTTTCTCATCCGCAGCAAAATACATCGCAGCCGCATCGCATACCGATATCGCACATCTACCAACACAGGTCTTCTCGCCATGCCGCTCGGTATTGAATTTTTCGTGCACTACGCCTACGGCATCCTCTTCTTCTGGGTGCTCGTGGAGCAGCTCGGCGTGCCTGTGCCTTCCGTGCCCCTCCTGCTCACCGCCGGCACGCTCACGGCCACGCACCGCCTGCACGCCCTGCCCATCATGCTCTCGGTCCTTGCCGCCTGCGCCCTCGCAGACTCCATGTGGTACTTTGCCGGTGTCCGCTACGGCGGCAAGGTCGTCCGCCTTCTCTGCCGCCTCTCGCTTGAGGCAAGCACCTGCGTCCGCAAGACCGAAGGCCTCTTTGGCCGTCACGGCGGCGTCACCCTTCTCTTCGCCAAATTCGTGCCCGGTCTCTCCGCCGTTGCCCCACCCATCGCCGGCCAAAGCGGCATGTCTTACCCTCGTTTCCTCGCCTTCGACCTCCTTGGCTCCACCCTCTGGGCCTCGGCCTACGTCTTCGGTGGACGCTTCTTCGGCGATCTCGCCAAGCGCTTCGCCCCGCTGCTCCATTTCCTCATTCGCTTCTCCGTGCCACTTTTCGCACTCATGGTCCTTGGCTTCGTCGGCCGGCGCATCTGGCGTCAGCGCGCGTTCCTCAAGACCCTTCGCGAATCCCGCGTCACCGCCCAGGAGCTTGACGGCATGGTTGCCGACGCTAAAGCCGCCAACCTCCACCCCCCCTTCATCGTCGACCTTCGTCACCCGCTCGACTTCCTGCCCGACCCCCGCGTCATCCCCGGTGCCGTCCGCATCATGCCCGCCGAGCTTGAAAAGCAGTGCAAGCTCCTGCCCCGCGACCGCGACGTCATCCTGTACTGCACCTGCCCCAGCGAAGAAACCAGTGCCGCCCTCGCCAAACGCCTGCAGAAGCTCGGTGTCAGCCGCGTCCGTCCGCTGAAAGGCGGTTTCGACGGCTGGCGCGATGCCGGCTACCCTCTCGTCGCCTATGCACCCGCGCTCGCCGACGCCGTCACCCCCGAACTCCTCAAGGTTGCGGTCGCCTAGCATGCCCGGCACCGGCGGCATCCTTGTGATCGGTTCCGCCAACGTCGACCTCATCGTCCGCACGCCACACCTGCCCGCTCGCGGCGAAACCGTCACCGGCGGCACCTTCCTGCAAGCCATGGGCGGCAAAGGCGCAAACCAGGCCGTCGCCGCCCGCCGCGCCGGCGCCGCCGTCACCCTCGTCACCTCCATCGGCAACGACGCCCACGGCATGGACGTTCTCGACGCCATGCGCACCGAGCGTATCGACCTCACCGGCACCCGCACCGACCCCGTCGAACCAACCGGCGTCGCTGTCATCCTCGTCGACGAACAGGCCAACAATCAAATCGCCGTCGCCCCCGGTGCCAACTTCGCCCTCACCCCCGGTCACCTCGCCGGCACCCTCGCCCGCCTGCCCACCTTCAGCCTTCTCCTCTTACAAAACGAACTCGCCCCCGCCACCCTCCAGGCCATCCTCGCTGCCGCCCACGCGGCTGGAACACCCGTCCTGCTCAACTACGCACCTGCCGGCAATCTGACCCCGGCCGACCTTGCCGCCACCCAGACCAGCCTCATCGTCAACGAGAACGAAGCCGCATCCCTGCTCCGTCAACCCGTCGAGAGCGCCACGCAGGCTCACGCCGCCGCCTCGACCCTCCGCGACACCGGCTTCCACTTCGTCCTCGTCACACTCGGCAGCCGCGGGGCCGTCTGCGCCACCACCGGCGAAACCTTCCACATCCCGGCCATGCCGGTCCGCGCACGCGACACAACAGCCGCCGGCGACACCTTTTCGGGTGCTCTCGCCTCCGCCCTCATCCGCAACATTCCGCTCCCCGCTGCCCTTCGCTTCGCCAGCGCCGCTGCCGCCCTCTCCACCACCCGCCACGGCGCCCAACCGTCCATCCCCACCCGCCAGCAAATCGACGCCGCCCTCACCGCCTGGAAAACTTAAGCATTTTCCGTCGAGGTATAGCTCTGTCATATCTTTCGTTAAGGTATTGCTCTGTCATTTTCGACCGGAGCAGGACAGCTTTACCGTCCTGCGCAGCGGACAAACCTGCTTTCCTCACGGAGGAGCAAAAGCGTCTGGAGCCACACCGCCATTACCGCAACCCCTCCACCTGAAACGGCAACCCCGTCTGCGGCACCGCCGTCACCGCCGCATCCGCGTTTGCCGCCACGCGCACACGCCCGCTCCCACCCGGCTGCACCGCCACATTCCATCCATCCACCGCCACGGTACTTGTCGCCCCTGCCAGCGCCGTCTCCGCTGTCAGCGTCACGTTCCGCGTCTCCCCCGGCAGCAGCGTCACATAATTCTCACTCGCATACACCGGCAACACCCGCTTGTCTTTCCCATCCCGCAGCTGCAAATGCGTCATCAGCGCCACATGCGCCGTCGGATTCTTCAACACCACCGTTACCACCGTCTGCCCACCCCGGTCCACCCGGCTTCCACTCGCCGTCAACTCCACCACCGGCATAGCATCCATGGCCGTTAGATCGTCCTGCGCCGCCGTCCCATTCCGCCAATACACATTCCGCGACACCACCGTCCCGCCGGCGTCCCGCAACTCCAGCACCAGCAGGTACATCGGCGCACTCGGCACCACAGGCGTTCCCGCAACAGCCCCGGCCCCGCCCGCAATCGTCGCCTCACGCCCATTGCGGTCGGCATCCAGCTCCGCCTGCGAAATGACCGCCTTCGGCACCACCGCCCCCAGTTCCCCAACGGACGACCCAGCCGCACCCACCGGCATCTCCCGCGTGCTTAACACCGCCCCATCCAGCCCATAAAACGTCACCCGCACCGTCGCCCCGCTTAGCGCCTCCGGGCGGTTATTCACCACCTCCAGCCCAGCCGTCGCCTCGTTCAGCTGCACATGCACCGGCTCCCCCGCATTCCGCACCGCGTACAGGCTGCTGTTCGCCTCCAGGTCATAGTGGTACAACTGCCACACAAAACTCGGTTGCGCTGGATGGCTCATCCACGTAATCACGCCCGTCGTCGCCTTGAACATCTCCGCATTCCGCCCCTCGTACATTGCGCGGTACGCCTCAAAGTTCATCATCTGCGCCTTGCGCACAAAGTCCGGCAGGTTCTTCACCGCCCCATACCGCGCCGCCAGCAGCGCCGGATACACATCCCCGCCCTGTGCACCCCGCGTAAAGTCATGCTCCGCCCACGCATCTGTAATCTGCGTCCAGTCCTTCGGCTCCAGCATGCCGTGAATCGACTCCAGCGTCGGCACGCTCATGCTCCCCGTCTCCGTCTTAAACGCCTCCGTCACCACGTAGTATTCCCGCGGCGTCCGCCAGTGGTACGGCCCGGCGCTGTTCACCCCGTGCCCCGCGGTCGAGCTCGGCTGATACAGCCGTGTCGGCTCCAGTTCCGCCATCAGTGCCCGCAGCCGGTCGTCGATCTCCTTCGGTGGATACCCTTCGTTTCGCGCACACCACACCGCAATCGACGGATGGTTCCGGAACCGCACCACCTTGTCCCGCACATTCGCGATGTAAGTTTCTAAGTCGTCCGGGTTCGGCCCGTCACTAGGGTTCGGCTGAAAAAACTCGTCCCACAGCAGCATCCCGTACTTATCCGCCGCTTCGTAAAACTCCTCGCTTGTACTCTGCCCCACCCAGTTCCGTACAAGGTTCAAATTCGCCAGGGCATGCAGCCGAAATTGCGCCTCGAGCCGCTCCTTCGAAATCCGTTTCAGCCCCTCGTCCAGCCCCCAGTTCCCACCCCGCACAAACACGCGCACGCCGTTCACGCTCAGCGTCAAGTTATCCGAGTCCGCAACGGTGTAACTTATCTTCCTTATACCGAACTGCACCTCTGTCTTATCCGAAACCCGCCCCCCACTTACAAAAGCAAGGTGTAAGTGGTACAGATTCTGCGGCCCATATCCATTCGGCCACCATAGTCTCGGATTGACGATGTGCAACGCACCTACACTCGCCGGATTGAACGTCACCGTCGCGGCATCGTGCGCCGGCACATCCACCTCCCGCGCAAACGCAATCGGCCCAATCTCCCCGCGCAGCACCCCATGCTGCGTCTCGCCCGTCCGGTTCACCAGCTTCGCCTGTACCGTCACCTCCGCACTGTCCGTCCGCGGCAGCGGCAGGTCCGTCGTTACCAGCGGCTCTGCAATACCCACCGGTCCATCGCTTGTCAGGTACACCCGCCGCCAAATCCCCGTGTCCCGGTCCCGGATTGCCGGCAGCCAGTCCCACCCAATCGTCGACAGGAACGTCGCCCCGTCCCTCGCCGTCTCCCCGCCGTTCAGCCCCATACCGCCGCGCAGCGTGTGCTCGTGCGACACCCCCGGATGCGGCTGCGGATGCACCAGCACTGCCACCACCGCCGTCCGTCCCGGCTTCACGTTATACGTCACGTCGAACACGCCCCGTAGAAACGCGCCCTTCGTCGTTCCCACCTCCACGCCGTTCACCCACACCTCTGACGCGTAATTGATCCCGTCGAAATGCAGCAGCGTCCGCCGTTGCGCACCCCGCGCCGGCACCGCCACCGTCGCCCGGTACCACCACGCCGTCTTGTTCAACGACTCCGGAATCGTCTCCGGCCGGTTATTCTCCCCATGCAGCGGCTCCGGATATACCCCGTTGTTCACCAGCGTCGTCAGCACCGTGCCCGGCACCGTCGCCGTGTACCAACCCGTCGCCGCAAACCCGCCAGACGACACAGCCTCCCCACCCTCCGCCACCTTCGACGCGTCCTGCATCTGCCAGCGGCCCACCTCCGTTTCCGTCAAGGCAGTCACAACAGGACGCACCACCGCCGCAAACGCGCAGGTAGGCAACAGGCACAGCAGCAGGGAAGCGAAACGCAATTGAACACACCTCATCGGCAGAGAAGCAGTGCCCCGACTCTAGCCCACCTCAAAGTCCCGACGCAAACGTGCGCAGAGTCTGGTGCTAAAGATCGTACAAGCCAGGTGTCAACGCCTTGTAGCCATCATGAGGATCGATACCGGCGCAAACCTAAGGCGAATACCGGCACAAACCTAAAGGCCAATGTCGTCGCAAGCCTGAGGGCCAATGTCGGTGCAAACCTGGCGGCCAATGTCGGTGCAAACCTGGCGGCCAATGTCGGTGCAAACCTGAGGGCCAAAGGCCCGGCGCATAACAGCCTAGGCCGCAGGCCTAGGTAGGCGATCAATCAAATGGCCCAAGCGCTGAAGGCGCGGCGCAGAGATTGCCGCCAACTACACATGCAGCAACAGCGCCACCCTGTACGTCAAAAACGCCGACGCATACGCCAGCACCGTCATGTATCCAAACTGCACCGCCGGCCACAGCCAGCTTCCCGTCTCCCGCCGGACGACGGCGAGAGTGGCGGTACACTGCATCGCCAGCGCAAAAAACACCAGCAACGCCAACGCCCCTGCCACCCCAATGTCCGCCCGCAGCAGGTCCCCCGGGTGCACCGAGTGGTAAAGCGTGCTCAGCGTCGACACCACACTCTCCCGCGCCACAAATGCCGTCAACAGGCTGATCCCCACCGCACGGTTCAGCCCCAGCGGATGCAGCACCGGCTGTATCCAATCCCCAATACTGGCCAGGTAACTCGACCCCACCTCCGACGCCTTGCCGCCCCGCATCGGCAAGTGCGACAGGAACCAGATCACCAGGTTCAGCACCACAATCACCGTCGCGACCTGCTTCAGAAACACCTTGGTCCGGTCGACGATCGCCAGCCCGACCGTCCGCAGCCGCGGCATCCGGTAATTCGGCAATTCAATCGCAAACATCGCTGCCTGCCCCTTCATCACGCTCGACCGCATCGCCCACGCCGTTCCCAGCGCCGCCAGCAGCCCCACCGCATACAGCCCCATCAGCGTCACCGCCTGCAAACCCAGCAGCCCCCCCAGCACCTGCCGCGCAGGGACAAACGCCGCAATCAGCAACGCATACACCGGCAGCCGCGCACTGCACGTCATGAAGGGGGCAATCAAAATCGTCGCCAGCCGGTCCCTCTTCGAAGGGATAGCCCGCGTCGCCATAATCGCCGGCACCGCGCAGGCATACGCGCTCAGCAGCGGCAAAAACGACCGCCCGTTCAGCCCCACCCGCCCCATCGTCCGGTCCGCGATCACCGCTGCCCGCGCCATGTACCCGCTATCCTCCAGCACGGTAATCACCACAAACAAACACAAAATCTGCGGTAAAAACGCAACGATTGACGCCGCCCCGTTCCAAAGGCCGTCCACCAGCACTGACCGCAGAATCGTGTCCGGCAGCACATTTCCCGCCCGCACTCCCAGCTCGCCCAGCCCATTGCTCAACCACTGCCCAAACGGATAAGCCACCCGAAAAATCACCTGAAACGCCAGGAGCAGCAGAGCCATACACAACAGCGGCCCCACCACCGGCTGCAGCGCCCACCGGTCGAACCCCCGCGTAAACGCGCTATGCTCCGGCCGCCGGTACGCCCCCGCCGCCGTCAGGCTGCCGCAATCCGGCGCGCACGCCGCAGCGTTCCCGCCCGCCTGCAGCACCGGCAAAATCGCCGCCGCCCCATGCTCGTTCGCCAGCCACTTCTCGACCGCGTCCATCCCCTCGCCACGCGCCGCGCTAATCAGCGCCGTCGGCGTCCCCAGCTCCCGCGCCACCGCCAGCGGGTCGATAAACCCGTTCCTCTGCTTCAGCTCATCCGCCATGTTGATCAGCAACAGTGTCGGCAGCTTGCACGCCAACACCTCCCCGATCAGCAGGCTGTACTTGTGAAACTGCGTGCCGTCCACCACCAGCAGCACCGCATCCAGCTTGGGCAGGTGCTCGCCCTCACCCCGCAGCACCTGCACGGCAATCCTCTGGTCTTCGCTCGAAGGCGTCAGCGTCCAAACCCCCGGCAAATCGATCACCGTCTGCCCGCCGCGCCGCAGCGTCCCGCTCCGGTGCTCCACCGTCACGCCGCTGTAGTTGCTCACCTTCTGTCGCAATCCCGTCAGCCGGTTGAACAGCGTGCTTTTGCCCACATTCGGCGGCCCCACCAGGCCAATCGTTTTAAACACCATCAGGACTCTACTCCGGCCGCACTTTTACCGTGCTCGCCGTGCCGTCCCTCAACGCCACGTCGCTCCCATCCACCCGCACCACCAGCATGCGTCTGCGGCTCAACGACCGCACAATCTCCACCTCGGCCCCTGCTACCACACCCAGCCCGCACAGCTGGCAAAACGCGTCACCGGCCGCCACCCCCGTTACCACGGCCTTCTGTCCCGCCCTCAACTCCGCAAGATGCAACAGAGAACCCCGGCAGCGCATCGCGCCGACTTCTCCAGAATACCCCATCTCGGACAGGTCCAGTCGCAGTTACACCGCAGATCGGAGTTGCCCCACCTCTCCGAAGGGAAACGTCGACGTGAAGCCATAAAACAAAGCTTTCAGACAAAATAAAAAGGTGGCCCTCAGGCATGACCACACCTGAAGACCACCCATCGCCATCCACCAAACGCCCCCTCCTATACCGGAGCGGAAATCACGGGCGGTTCATCCAGGTGCGCCACCGGTTCCATCGCGCCGATCTGCTGCAAAATACCCACCTCATGCGAGGCCCCCCAGCGCTCCACGATCTTCGCGTCCGCGTTAAACTTCGAGATCTGCATGCCGCGAACCTTGATCTTCTTCCCGGTTGCAGGAATACCGTTGAACGGTCCGCCCTGCGTGCCCGTGATCGTGTAGGCAAAGGCCACGTT
Organism: uncultured Terriglobus sp.; assembly: GCA_964244665.1. Taxonomy (GTDB): domain Bacteria; phylum Acidobacteriota; class Terriglobia; order Terriglobales; family Acidobacteriaceae; genus Terriglobus. The sequence goes on along the minus strand of CAXTJO010000008.1, from coordinate 7,148 downwards.
GTCCTCATCCGCCACCAGGTGCTCCACCGCGATCTTGAAGTCGGGAAACGCGGAATGGAACTGCGTAAAGTACTTCACAAAGCCTTCCGGTCCAGGACCCTGGTCGTCCGCGGGATCGTGGTCTTTCACGCCCGGCGCAAAAACCTCGTGCAGCTTCTCAAACTTGTAGCTGTTCACGATCTCGCCCGCCTGCTTCTGCGTTGCAATATTTGCTTCCTTGCTCATATGTTCCCTCTTGACTATGAGATGCACGATCTCGCCTCAGCCGCCACTCAGGCCCATTCGGCCCTGCCCACAGACGTGTTCATCTGCTAGGCGCGTGTGGTCCGATTGGCACTGGAACACCTCTCGCCCTAAGCCGGCCACCTTCGGCATCCCTCCGCAACCCACCCTGCGCTATAACTGATCTCAATTCAAAAATCTTGCCGCACCGCTTCCAGGAGACCCTCATGCGCCGCCTCGCCGTCCTGTCCCTCCTCGCCGCCGCTCTGCCGTCCCTCGCTCAGCAAACATCCCTGGCCCAGCAGGCCACCACCACCGGCATTCTCCCCGGCTTTACCCCGGCCACCTCCGCGGCAGAGCGCGCGCTTGAAGCAAAATTCCTTGCCCTCCCCGACTCGAAGCACATCGTCGACAACATGCACGTCCTCGCCGCCCACCCCCACCGCCCAAAAAGCCAACGCCGACTGGCTCGTCGCCCATTACAAGTCCTGGGGCTGGGACGCAAAAATCGAGCAGTTCGACGTCCTCTATCCCACCCCCCGCACCCGTGTCCTCGAGCTCACCGGCCCCAAACCCTACAAGGCCCGCCTCGAAGAACCCGTCGTCGCCGAAGACCCCTACACCTCCGACCCCAGCCCCCGCATCCCGCCCTACAACATCTACGCTGCCGACGGCGACGTCACCGCACCCCTCATCTACGTCAACTACGGCAACAAGGCCGACTATGAAGACCTCGCCCGCAACGGCATCTCCGTCAAGGGCGCCATCGTCATCGCCCGCTACGGCGGCGGCTGGCGCGGCCTCAAACCCAAACTCGCCGCCGCCCACGGCGCCGTCGGCTGCCTCATCTACTCCGACCCCGCGGACGACGGCTTCGCCCAGGGCGACACCATCCCCCAGGGCCCCATGCGTCCCAAGTGGGGCGTTCAACGCGGCTCCGTGGCAGACACCACCCTCTACGCCGGCGACCCGCTCACCCCCGGCGTCGGCTCCGTCCCCGGCGCAAAACGGCTGACCAAAGAAGAAGCCAAGGTCATCATGCCCATCCCCACCCTGCCCATCAGCTGGGGCGATGCCGAACCCCTCCTGCAAAGCCTGGCAGACAACCCCGTCAGCCGCACCGTCCCCGCCGCCTGGCGCGGAGCCCTGCCCTTCACCTACAAGTTCGGCCCCGCCGCCGGCAACACCAAAGTCCACCTGCAGGTCGCCTCCAACTGGGACACCAAACCCGTCCTCGACGTCGTCGCCACCCTGAAGGGCAGCGAAGAACCCGACACCTGGATCGTCCGCGGCAACCATTACGACGGCTGGGTCAACGGTGCAGACGACCCCATCAGCGGCCAGTCCGCCCTTCTGGAAGAAGCCCGCGCCCTCGGCGAACTCAGCAAGGGGGGCTGGAAGCCCAAGCGCACCCTCATCTACACCGCTTGGGACGGCGAAGAGCCCGGCCTCCTCGGCTCCACCGAATGGGCCGAAACCCACGCCGACGAACTCGCAAAACACGGCGCGCTCTACATCAACTCCGACGAGAACGGCCGCGGCTACTTCGGCGCCCAGGGCTCCCAGTCCGTCGAGCTCCTCGTGAACGACGTCACCCGCCAGCTCACCGACCCGGAGTCCGGCACCACCGTCTTCGACCGCCAAAAAGCCGCCCAGGCTGCAGGCCGCGGCCGCGGAGCCCGCGCCGAAACCAACGAAAAACGCGCCACCATCGAGCTCGGCCCCGCCGGCTCCGGCTCAGACTACGCCGGCTTCATCGACCACCTCGGCGTCGCCAGCATCAACATCGGCTACGGCGGTGAAGATCGCGGCGGTACCTACCACTCCAGCTACGACACCCCCTGGCACTGGGACACCTTCTCCGACAGCAAGGAAACCTACGGCAAACTCTTCGCCCAGACCGCTGGCCTCATGGTCCTCCGCATGGCCGACGCCGACGTCATGCCCTACCACTTCAACGAGCTCGCCCTCACCGTCCACGGCTACACCGACAACCTCAAGACCGAACTCAAAACCCTCACGGCTGACGCTGACACCCGCAACAAGGCCCTCGCAAACGGCAGCTACAAGCTCGCCAACGACCCCAAACTCTCCCTCCTTCCGCCCGCAGCCCTGCCCGTTCCGCCCACCTTCGACTTCGCCCCGCTCGACGCCGCCATCGCCAAACTGGACGCCGCCGCCACCCACTACGATTCCAGCAGCAGCAGCGCCCCGGCCCTCACCTCGGCCAAGCGCATCGCCCTCAATAACGACCTCGCCGTTGCCGAACGCAAGCTCCTCGGCGCAGACGGCCTGCCCGGCCGCCCCTGGGTCAAGCACCTCCTCTACGCCCCCGGCACCTACACCGGCTACGGTGCCAGCACCCTCCCCGGCGTCCGCGAAGCCATCGAAGACGGTCGTTTCGATGAAGCCAAACAGCAACTCCTTGTCCTCTCCGCCGCCCTCACCGACGAAGCCGCCTACCTCGAAAAGCTCGCCACCGAAGCCTCCGGCCAGTAACCCCACCACCTGCAACACACCTCAACGATGTGCCCCATGTCCGGATTTTCGGACATGGGAAACCACCCCTCCCACCTAGCCGTTCCATAACTCTCAACAACTCAAACAGGGCAGGGAACACCCATTCACCCTACCCGCGTACCATCTGGAAGCGACCTCATCTTCACCTCTGGAGACTCCATGTTCGATCGCCGCCATTTCCTCCGCAACACCCTGCTTTCCACTGCCGCCCTCGCCGTCACGCCCTCCCTCCGCCTCTGGGCCGCCGACAGCTCGCAGGCGGTCGCCACCCATCTCCCCACCGTCCTCCCGCCCCTCGGCTACGCCCCTGACGCTCTGGAGCCATTCATCGACGCCCAGACCATGTCCCTCCACCACGACAAGCATCACAAGGCCTACGTCGACAACCTCACCAAGGCCCTGAACGGCGACCCCAAGCTTCTCGCCACCCCTGTCGAAGTCCTCGTCGCCCAGACCGACACCCTCCCCGACTCCCTCAAAACAGCAGTCCGCAACCAGGGCGGCGGCCATGCCAACCACTCCCTCTTCTGGCCCTCTCTCAAGCCCAACAACGGAGCCGTGCCCAAAGCCGAACTCGCCACCGCCATGGACAAGGCCTTCACCAGCTATCCCGCCTTCCAGGCAGCCTTCACCAAAGCCGCCCTCTCGGTCTTCGGCAGCGGCTGGGCATGGGTCGTCCTCGGTCAGGACGGCGCACTCAAGCTCATCACCCTCCCCAACCAGGACTCGCCCCTCTCCCAAGGCCTCCAGCCTCTCTTCGGCATCGACGTCTGGGAGCACGCCTACTACCTCAAATACCAGAACCGCCGGCCCGACTACATCGCCGCCTTCTACAACGTCATCCACTGGGACTTCGTCACCGAACGCTACCTCGCCCTCCGCAAAGCCTAACCCACCCACGCCACCGAACGCGTGCCCCATGTCCCGCTTCTGGGACATGGGTT
>CAXTJO010000008.1:0-3362 GCA_964244665.1 uncultured Terriglobus sp. | reverse complement strand
GTGCCCCATGTCCCGCTTCTGGGACATGGGTTCTTCCCAGCACTGACGCCCACCGGGCATGAACCCCAATTACCTCCCCGCCGTCCGCAGCAACCGCACTCCATGCTCCGGCAGTGGCTCGCTCAGCGCCGCCTTGAACGAGTCATACTGCTTGCCCGTCCAAACCTCCCGGCTCGCTCCGCTTTTCAGCAGCATCTGCGTATTTTCAGGCCGCAGCAACCGGCTCGGCAGCGCCGCATCCACATCCCGCAGCATCGACACCTCACTGCCGAAATTGAACACCGCCACCGCCGTCCCGCCGTCCACCAGCGGTTTCGCCCACACCTCCACCGGCCCCTCCGCAAACACCCGTTCCGCCTGCCGCCCCAGCCGGTCCTGGTCGATTGCAATCACATCCTTGTTCGTCAACACCGCCACCGTGTCCGGCGTCATCTGGCTCAGGTTGTTCCCCGCCAGCAGTGGCGACGCCAGCATAGCCCACAGGCTCATGTGCAGCCGGTTCTCCGCCGCCGTCAGCTTGCCGTTGCCCACCTCCAGCATGTCCGGATCGTTCCAGTGCCCCGGCCCTGCAAACTTCTCCAGCCCGGCCTGCCCGCGGCCCAGCGACGCCATCCGGTCGAAGCTCGGGTCGATGTCTCCCGTCGTCCGCCACGAGTTCGCGCCCACTGTCGTACCCCAGTCCCACACCCCGTCCCACCCGTACTGGCACAGGCTGTAGTAGATCGGCCGCCCTGTCTTCAGCAGCGCCTGGTGCATTTTCTCGTATGCCGCCCGCATCATCGCGAACTGCTTCGTCATGTCTCCCGGCGCTTCCTGCTGCATGATCTTCCGGTACCCGCACAGGTCGTACTTCAGGTAATCGATTCCCCAGCCCGCATACAGGTCCGCATCCTGCTGCTCATGCCCGTAGCTGCCTTCAAACTTCGCGCACGTCGTCGGCCCCGGCGAGCTATAGATCCCCAGCTTCAGGCCTTTGCCGTGCACATACTCCGCCAGCGCCTTCATGTCCGGAAACTTCTCGTTCGTGCGCAGCACGCCGCTCGCATCGCGTGTGCCCTCCCACGTGTCGTCGATGTTCACGTACACATATCCCGCATCGCGCATGCCGCTACTCACCAGCAAATCCGCCGCCTGCCGCACATCCTTGTCCGTCACCTTGCCCGCAAACCAGTTCCAGCTATTCCATCCCATCGCCGGCGTCTGCGCCAACGACGCATTCCCCTGCGCCCGCACATCCCGCCCTGCCCCAAAGCACAGCACCGCGCCCAGCATCGTCACCGCACTCCACCCACATCGCATGCACGTCTCCCTTGCCATCGCTCTGGCCGCACCATTCTGTTCCCTTCGCCACACACTCCGCAAGCTGTCCCATCACCGCCGCATACGGCCTGCGCTTCACCCCATCGCCAACGCACAAAAAGTTCAGCGCGCAAGCGACGCAGCCGCACGATTCACCATCGCATTGCAGTGTGAAGCAGGCACTGCGGCACACGCACAAACGATTCAGGAGGCAGGGCAATGGCGCTATCGAAAACAACACAGGACCACGACGAAATCAAAGCGTGGGCAGAAAAGCGTGGCGGCCGTCCCGCTGACGTGGAGAGCACTGAAACCGCGAACGAAGCCGGCATCCTCCGGCTCGAATTTCCCGATGCACCCAACGCGAACGATGCCAACCTGAAGGAAATCGACTGGGAGCCCTTCTTCGCAAAGTTCGACAAGAGCGGCCTCGCTATGGTCTACCAGGAAGTCACCTCCGAAGGCGCCGAAAGCAATTTCTGCAAATTCGTCCACCCTGAAAACCTCTCCGACAGCGCCAAGAAGTCCGTCACCAAATCGGCCACGTCGAAGAAAGCCAGCACCACCAAGCCGGCCACCGCAAAGAAGTCTGCACCCGCCAAGAAAACCGCCGCGAAGAAAACCGTCCCCGCTAAAGCAAGTGCCGCCAAAGCTCCCGTAAAGACGGCGTTCACCAAGGCTGCAGCCAAAAAGACGCCTGCGAAAAAGTCCACCGCTCCCGCCAAGAAGACCGCCGCAAAGACCACCCCGGCGAAAAAGACCGTCGCCAAAAAATCCGCCGTCCCCGCCAAAAAAACCGCTGCAAAGGTCGCTGCAAAGAAGACCCCCGCCAAGACAATCGCCGCCAAAAAATCACCCGCCAAAAAAAGCTCCGGCAAAAAATAATCACGCAGATCGGCGCACCGCAGCAGCCCCGCCGCGTTCGAAACGCGACGGGGTTTTACTTGGATACAAATCACCGCATCGGTCATCCGGCAAGCCACATAGATGCTGTGTATCCTGCATCGTAAGTCGCACCTTCCGCCCCAACCCACCACGCACACACAGCCCCCAACGGAGCACCGTTTCATGAGTGGTATGCGGGTCGTCCTCTTCGGCCTCACCGTCAGTTCTTCCTGGGGCAACGGTCACGCCACCCTCTGGCGCGGCCTTCTCCGTGCCCTCGCCGACCGCGGCCACCACGTCACCTTTTACGAGCAGGACGTCCAGTACTACCGCGACGCCCGCGACCTCACCGAACTGCCCGGCGGCGGCACCCTCCGCTTCTACGACGACCTCGCCTCCATCCGCGCCGAGGCCGCCCACGCCCTCGACACCTGCGACCTCGCCCTGTACAGCAGCTACTGCCCCCAGGGCGCCGCCGTCGCCGACCTCATCCTCCAATCCAACGCCTCCATCAAGGCCTTCTACGACCTCGACACCCCCGTCACCCTCGACGCCCTGAACTCCGGCCACACCCCGGACTACCTCCCCTCCGGCGGCCTCGGTGCCTTCGACCTCGTCCTCAGCTACACCGGTGGCCGCGCCCTCACCGAGCTCCAGTCCCGCCTCGGCGCTCGCACCGTTGCCCCGCTCTACGGCTGGGTCGACCCCACCTCCCATCATCCCGTCGCCCCCGAACCCCACTACGCCTGCGATCTCTCCTACCTCGGTACCTACGCCGAAGACCGTCAGCCCGCACTTGAACAACTCTTCCTCGCCCCCGCCCGCGAACTCCCCCACAGCCGCTTCCTCCTCGGCGGCGCGCAGTACCCCGCGGCCTTCCCCTGGGCACCCAATCTCTTCTTCCACCGCCATGTCCCGCCCGCCGCCCATCCGGCATTTTTCTCGTCCTCGCGCTTCACCCTCAATGTCACCCGGCGCGCCATGGCCGCCTACGGCTTCTGCCCCTCCGGCCGCCTCTTTGAAGCCGCCGCCTGCGGCACCGCCCTCATCTCCGACACCTGGCCCGGCATCGAAGACTTCTTCATCCCCGGCAAACACATCGTCCTCGCCCACACCGCCCACGACACCCTCGCCGCCCTCGGCATGTCTAGCGCCGAACGCAACCGCATGGCCGCCGC
>CAXTJO010000007.1:72432-72657 GCA_964244665.1 uncultured Terriglobus sp. | reverse complement strand
CACCCCGCCGGCACCCGCCGCCGACTCCCAACAAGATGCAGCACCAAACCCACCCGACACCAGCGAAGTCTACTGCGGCTCCGCCGACTGGATGTCCCGCAACCTCTACGACCGCTGCGAAGCCGTCTTCCCCGTCCTCGACCCCACCCTCCGCGCCCGTCTCCGCCAGATCCTCCAGCTCTACCTCGACGACACCGTCAAAGCCCGCCTGCTCACCCCCGACGG
>CAXTJO010000007.1:66951-72422 GCA_964244665.1 uncultured Terriglobus sp. | reverse complement strand
AAGCCTTTGCCATCATCTGAATGCTCGAAAGCCCACCACCCTGCCATGCGCGAGCGCCACTGGCTGCAGCTGCTCACCCCCGACGGCACCTACACCCGCCCCAGCCCCGGCCCCAAACCCGTCGACGCCCAGCAAACCCTCATGCACCTCGCCTGCAACACCAAATAACCTCCGGCAACCCTCCACTGATTGGAGTGCCCCATGTCTCGCGTCTGAGACATCGGTTTAGGTACTGCCTGACAAATCCAAATGGGCCGGATTCTTCGGAGGGGCACGGCTTCAGCCGTGCCACAAAAACACTCAAACGGCGGGGCTTCAGCCCCTGAGGTTCGCTTTGCGTCCCATTGAGTCCGATCCGATTCGTCAGACATTGCCGCACCCCCCCGTCGCCCGTCTCACAACAGAACAGCCAATTCCCGCCCCACAACCCCGTCCACCATTGCCCGTCGTACCCTAAGGGCATGAGTACGCTCGGAATCGTCATCATGGCCGGCGGCCGCGGCACACGGCTCAAAAGCAGCCGCCCCAAGGTCCTCCACACCGTCGGCGGCAAGCTCCTCCTCCAGCACGTCATCGACGCCGCCCTCTCGCTCGCCGCACCCGCCGACATACACGTCGTCGTCGGCCACCAGGCCGAGCAGGTGCAACAGGCCGTCGCCGCCACCGGCGTCCGCTTCGTCCTCCAGCCGCAACAACTCGGCACCGGCCACGCCCTCCAAATGGTCAAGGCCGCCTTCCTCAGCTCCGGCCACACCCCGCCCGACAACCTCATCGTCCTCTCCGGCGACGTCCCCCTCATCCGTCCCGAAACCCTCTCCGCCCTCTGGAATACCCACTCCCACGACAGCGCCTCCATGACGGTCCTCACCGCCATCCCGCCAGACCCCACCGGCTACGGCCGCGTCCTCCGCGCCAGGCCCGGCTCCTCCCGCGTCCAGAGCATCGTCGAACAAAAATCCCTCACCGCCGCCCAGCTCGCCCAGCCCGAAACCCTGCGCGAAATTAACAGCGGCATCTACGCCTTCCACACCACCGCCCTCTTCCACTGCCTCGATCAACTCCGCAACAACAACACCGCCGGCGAGTTCTACCTCACCGACGTCGCCGAGATGCTCGTCTCAGACGGCGAACCCGTCGTCGCCGTCACCGCAAACTCAGTCGACGAAGTCCTCGGCGCCAACACCATCGCCGAAATGATGCATCTCGACGCCAGCATGCGCCGTGGCACCGTCGAGCGCCTCATGCGCAACGGCGTCACCGTCTTCCTTCCCGAGACCGTCGTCGTCGACGCCTCCGTCCAGGTCGGCCCCGACACCGTCCTCGAACCCTTCACCCAGCTTCTCGGCAACACCGTCGTCGGCAGCCACTGCCGCATCCGCTCCTACTCCGTCGTCCAGGACAGCACCCTCGGCGACCGCGTCCTCCTGCGTAACGGCTGCATCGTCGATCAATCCACCATCGCCGACGACGCCCTCCTCGGACCCTACGCGCACCTCCGCCCCGAAAGCCGCATCGGCAAAGCCGCCCACGTCGGCAACTTCGTCGAAACCAAAAAAACCGTCCTCGGCGACGGCTCCAAGGCAAACCACCTCACCTATCTCGGCGACACCGTCGTCGGCACGGGCGTCAACATCGGCGCAGGCGTCATCACCTGCAACTACGACGGCGCACGCAAGCAGGTCACCACCATCGCCGACGGCGTCTTTGTCGGCTCCGACACCACCCTCATCGCCCCGCTCATCCTCGGCCCCGGCAGCTACATCGCCGCCGGCAGCTGCATCACAGACGACGTGCCCGCCGACGCCCTTGCCCTCGGCCGCGCCCGCCAGGTCAACAAAGAAGCCTGGGCCGCCAACCGCCGCGCCTCCAACCCACCCAAACCCACCCGCTAAGCCGCATCTGACGATCCAGCTTGGCCGGATTCTTCGGAGAGGCACAGCTTTAGCCGTGCCATAAACCTCCTCAAGAAGTGGGGCTTTAGGCCGTGTCTAACGAATCCGATTTGTTGCTTTTCCGGAAGGAGCAGTGGCCTTTAGGCCACTGAGAATGACCTCTAAAACAATAGGCTTTAGCCCTGGCGCTCTTCTTCGGCGCTGCAAGCCCCCAAAACCAATTTGTTAGATACTACCTGGCCCCTCAGGTCAGCTCTCTTTACATCCCCCAGGGCTTTCAATTCCTCAAACACCCTCCTCCCCAGACTTCATCCAATCTCAAATCGATCCACAATCTATGAGCTTCTGTAGATTTCTGCAAAATAATGGAGATCGAAGAAACTTTTCCCCCCATCTTGCGTCATACTAGGTGTGAGCAGACGAGTCGTTGCTCAAGAGATTTGCGGACCGGCAGAACTATCTCGCCCCCGCCCCAAGTTGCGTCACTGGCCTCCCCCGTATGGACGTTCATCGTTCATACGGGCCCTTTTTTGCTCCCAGCAGACCCGCTTGACGGCACGCCCGCACCCACCCGATAAATCTGGTTGAAGTAAATGCTCTAAACTCCTCAAATATCTGCGTTTCGCACTTTGGTGCACATCTGGTGCAATCTTAAAATTCGAAGTTTTAAGTCAAACAGCTGCAAGCAGTTACATCCGCCGTACAAAACCCACTTAGCACTAAACCTAATTCTGACAATCAGATAAGGCAAATACCTCAACCATTGTATGAGGTATTGTCTTCATCTTTTAATTCACGCCTGCAACAAACTACCAGCCTTGAGAGAAGTTTCTGACCATTTGTTCACACCTCGGCGGAATTCCTGCCCTCCACCGGCCACAGCCACGCTGCACCCCGTACACCGCTCGCGTCCCCATGCACCGCCTGTAAAATCGGCGTTTCCACCGGCCCGCCAAACGTGTACGCCGAAAGCCGTGCCGGCAGATTCCTGTACAGCCGGTCTAGCTTCGACAGCCCTCCGCCTAGCACAAAACAGTCCGGGTCCAGCACATGTACCACGCCGGCAAGCGACCGCGCCATCCGGTCTTCCAGCCGGTCCATTGCCGCCATCGCCTCTGCGTCGCCGCTTTCGCTCAACGCCACAATCTCCGGCCCATGCAGCGTTTTGCCCGTCGTCTCCCCAAAATCGCGCTCCAGGCCAGACCCTGAAATCCACCGCTCGATGCACCCGCGTCGCCCGCAATAGCAGTCCGGACCCGGCCATTCGCCCGCACTTTGTAGCGGTAGCGGGTTGTGGCCCCACTCCCCCGCCACGCCGTTTGGGCCGTTATGCACCTGGCCGTTGATCGCAACGCCGCCGCCGCATCCCGTGCCCACAATCACGCCGAAGACCACCGGGTAACCCTTTGCCGCACCGTCGATCGCCTCTGAAATCGCCAGGCAATTGGCATCGTTCGCACAGCGCACCTCGCGGCCCAGCCGCTTTGACAGGTCCCTCTCCAGTGGCATCCCGTTCAGCCAGATCGAATTCGAATTCTTCACCAGCCCGGTCGAGCGGACGACCGTCCCTGGAATGCCGACACCCACCGTGCCTTTTGCCCCGGCCCGCGACTCCAGCGCCTCTACCGTCTCCGCAATTGCTCCCACCGTCCCCGGATAGCTGCCCTTCGGCGTCGCCACCCGAATCCGGTCCAACTCCATCCCACCCGCCGTAAACGCACGGCCCTCAATCTTGGTCCCGCCCAGGTCGATGCCGATTCGAATGCCTTGCGCCAACGACTTCCCCCATTTACAGCAACCGCCGTGACTCTACCACCCCAACTGCCTGATGCCCAGTGCATGTCGCCCGGTGCCCACTCCCCTACACCGTCGCTCGCGGCCCCAGGTACGTCGTCACATATTCCCGCACCCCATCCTCCAGCGTCGTGAATGGCTTCGTATACCCCGCCGCCTGCAGCTTGGCGCTTGTAGCCTGTGTAAAGTACTGGTACTTGCCCCGCAGTTCTTCCGGCATGTCGATAAATTCAACCTCCGGCTGCTTGCCCGTGGCCGCATAGACCGCCGTCACCAGGTCCAGCCACGTGCGTGCCACGCCTCCGCCGCAGTTGTACAGCCCGCCCAGGTTGCGCTGCTCCAAAAAGTACAGCGTCACATCGACCGCGTCTTTCACGTACACGAAGTCGCGCATCTGTTCGCCATCCTTGTACGCCGGGTTATGGCTCTTGAACAGGCGCACCTTGCCACCATCCCCGATCTGGCCGAAACTTTTGTTCACCATCGAGCGCATATCGCCCTTGTGGTCCTCGTACGGCCCATACACATTGAAGTACTTCAAACCCACAATCGGCACCGGTTGCTTCCAGAACAGCTCGTGCCGCAGCGCCCACACGTCAAACATCTGCTTGCTGTAGCCGTACATGTTGAGCGGCTCCAGCGTCGGCGTCAGATAATCGCTGTCATCATAGCCGCGGCTGCCATCCCCATACGTCGCGGCAGACGAGGCATACACAAATTTCACCCCATGCGCCAGGCTCCAATCGCACACCTCCCGCGTGTAGGCGTAGTTGTTGCGCAGCAAAAAATCCGCATCCTTCTCTGTCGTGGCGGAACATGCACCCAGGTGCACAATGCCTTCAATCTCCGGCAGCGGCCTGCGCCCCTCGCCTCGCAGCCCATCCAGAAACTCTTCCGGCGACAGCAGGTCCTCATACTCCAGGCCCACCAGATTCTTCCACCGCTCGTCGACGCCCAGCCGGTCCACCAGCAGCACGTCCCGCCTGCCTCGCCGGTTCAATTCCGCTACCGTGTTGCGTCCAATAAAGCCGGCGGCGCCGGTAACCACGGTGACTGCGCTCATGATTTCTCGATTCTACCGGCCACCCACGGCGGCGTTCAAATCCGCCAAGGGCTCGTCAACGGCATACGCTTGACAGAGCTACCGGCATGGCCCGATGCTTTCTTCGAGCCGGAGATGCACCGTCCTCCCGCCCCGGAGCCCGCTTGGCAACGCACGCACCCGCCCACCCCACCCACAAACTTTCCGCCCAAAACGGAGACATGCACGGCAACATGCGTTGGGTCGTCTGCGGCCTGCTCTTCCTCGCCACCACCATCAACTACATGGACCGGTCGGTCTTCTCCCTGATCGAGCCCAAGCTGCACGATCTGCCGTTCATGGGCTGGAACGGCGCAGACCCGGCACATGCCGTCTTCAACAATAACTTCGGCAACGTGCTCATCTATTTTCAAATCGCCTACGGCATCGGCCTGCTGGTCAGTGGGCGCATCATCGACCGGCTCGGCACAAAGCTCGGCTATGCACTCGCAATCGGCATCTGGGCAGCGGCATCCATCAGCCATGCCTTTGTCGGCTCCGTGCTCGGCTTTTGTGTAGCCCGATTCGTCCTCGGGCTGGGGGAAAGCGGCAACTTCCCTGCCGCGCTTAAGGCCACCAGCGAATGGTTCCCCCAGCAGCAGCGTGCCCTCGCAACCGGCCTCTGGAACAGCGGTGCGAACGTCTCGTCTATCGTGGCACCTCTCCTGATCCCGTTTGTGGTGGGCCGCTGCGGCTGGCACGCC
>CAXTJO010000007.1:8339-66941 GCA_964244665.1 uncultured Terriglobus sp. | reverse complement strand
CGGGTTCCTTCGGCCTGCTGTGGCTCGGCCTCTGGCTGGCCTTCCCCTACACCCGTTTGCGCCGGCACAATATCGCCACCCCCGCAAACATTGATCTGCCCACACGGCTCCCGCTCACCGCCATTCTGCAAAACCGCGGAACCTGGGCCTTTTCCGCGGGCAAGCTGCTCACCGACCCCATCTGGTGGTTTTACCTCTTCTGGCTCCCAAAGTACTTCCACGAGAACTACGGCCTCTCGCTGGCGCAACTCTACAAGCCCCTCATCGTGGTCTATCTTGCATCGTCGGTCGGCTCCATCGCGGCAGGATACCTTGCCGGCGCGCTCATGCATGCGGGCCTTGGCATCAATCGTGCGCGCAAGCTCACCATGCTCTTGTGCGCCTGCTGCGTCCTGCCAGTTGCGGTGGTGCCCTTCATGGCCAGCCACCACATCACATTGTGGCCCACAATCGCCCTGTTCTCACTGGCAGCGGCAGCGCATCAGGGCTGGTCCGCCAACCTGTTCAGCATGCCGGGCGACATGCTGCCCACCACCGCCGTCTCCACCGTCGTGGGCATCGGCGGAGCGTTTGGTGCCGCCGGCGGCGCGCTGTTCACCATCGTCGTCAAACACAACATCACCACGCATCCCCTCACAATCTTCCTCTTCGCATCGATCGCTTACCTGCTTGCATTGGGGTGCATCCACCTGCTGGTCCCAACACTCGGCAAGCCATTGCAGGCGTGATGCCGCAGCCAGGTTGGCACTGCTAAACTTGGCAAAGCCCATGCCTGAAAAGTTTTACGTCACCACACCGATCTATTACGTCAACGCGCGTCCCCACATCGGCCACGCGTACACGACGATCGCCGCCGACGTGCTGGCACGGCACAGCCGCATGCTGGGCCGCGATACCTACTTTCTGACCGGCACCGACGAGCACGGCCAAAAGATCGAGCGCTCCGCCGCCGCCGCCGGCATCGCCCCGCAGCAATTCGCCGATCAGGTCTCCGCCTCCTTTCAGAGCCTGTGGAAGCGCATGGGCATCTCCTACGATCAGTACATTCGCACCACCGACCCCAGGCATCAGCGCGGCGTGCAACAGCTCTTCACCGCGCTCTACCAAGGCGGCCACATCTACCTCGACCAGTACACCGGTCAATACTGCGTCTCGGAGGAGATGTTCGTCGAAGGCCCGCCAGGCACCATCGGACCGGATGGCCGACCGACCGAAACCGTCACCGAAGAGAACTTCTACTTCCGTCTCTCCGCATTCCAAAAGCCGCTAATCGATCTCATCGAGTTCAACCAGCTCGCCATTGAGCCGGAATCGCGCAAAAACGAGGTCCTCAGCTTTTTGCGCGGCAACGTGGCCGAAGGCGCGGAAACACTGGTCTCAGACACCGGCGTGCGCTACGTCCCAGGAGCGCTCAAGGATCTTTCCGTCTCCCGCACCAGCTTTGACTGGGGTATCCCGGTTCCGGAACCGGCAAGCTCCACCACATCGCAAAAGCACGTCATTTACGTCTGGCTGGACGCACTCGCCAACTACATGACAGCCGTCGGCTACGGCGATCCGGCTCCGGAAGCACGGGAGATGTTCGCCCGCTACTGGCCCGCCGATCTGCACCTTGTTGGCAAGGAGATCGTCCGCTTTCATTGCGTCTACTGGCCTGCATTTCTGTTCGCGGCCGGCCTGCCGCTGCCGAAAAAGATCGTTGCCCATGGATGGCTGCTGTTTGAAGAGTCGAAAATGTCGAAGTCCCGCGGCAACATCGTACGCACGGAAACCATTCTCGACGGTTTCGGCGCGCTCAAGCCTGAACTCGACAAAGCCGAGCAGGACCTGTTTGCCGCCGACGTGCTGCGTTATTTCCTGCTACGCGAGATCCCTTTCGGCCAGGATGGCTCCTTCTCCTTCGACGCTCTCGTCGCCCGCTACAACAGCGACTTGGCAAACGGCTACGGCAACCTGGTAAGCCGCACCCTCAAACTAATCGAGCAAAACTTCGGCGGCGTCATCCCGGAGAGCGCTTTGACCACCGAACTAACCTCCGCCACAACCACCGCCATCTCCACCGTCACCCACGCCCTCCAAACCCAACAATTCACCCCCGCCGTACACGCCTGCGCCTCGCTCATTTCGGCGACAGACGGCTACATCAGTGAACATGCCCCGTGGAAGCTGGCGAAAGACCCGGCCCAGCGTGACCGGCTTGCGACGATTCTGCGCACAGCCGCAAAAAGCATCCGCATCCTCACGGCGCTGCTTTACCCCATACTGCCGTACACCACTGAGCGTGTGTGGCAGCAGCTTGGGCTTGGCAGCCTGCATCGCGCGGTGCAAAACGGTGAATTGGTGGACCTCACGCACGGCGGCTTCGGCCCTCATGCCCGTCTTGGCCGGGTACAACCGCTTTTCCCTCGAGCAGACAAGGACACCATCACTCGCATGAGCGACATGGAACAGAAAGCCGCCACACCCGCGTCACAGGCGCAGGACGACCCACAAACACAGAAGCTTGCACCGATGACCGAAGCCGACCCAAACCTGCCCATCCCTCAGACCCTCTCCGACGTGGATGTGGCTCCCGCCACTGGCATCACCGCTCCGCCAAAGCCCGATACGCCCACGATCACCATTGACGACTTCATAAAGGTCGATCTGCGCGTCGCAAAGGTGCTCGTGGCCGAGCGCATTCCCAAATCCGACAAGCTGTTGCGGCTCGAGGTGGATCTTGGCTACGAGCAGCGGCAGATCCTTGCCGGCATTGCGGAGTTCTACGCGCCGGAAACGCTGGTCGGACGCAAGGTGGTCATCGTCGCAAACTTGGCCGCACGCAAGCTGCGCGGCCTGGAGTCGCAGGGCATGATTGTTGCCGCGTCCATCGGCGACGGCGCCCCGGCGCTCGCCAGCTTTATTGAAGACATCGAGATTGGCGCACGGTTGCGGTAGCCATGCACCTCATCGCCATGCACCTCATTGATAGCCACGCCCATCTCGACTTCGACGGTCTCGCGGAAGACCTCGAGGGTGTGCTCGCCCGCGCCCGCGCGGCAGAGGTTACATCCATCCTAAGCATCGGCATCGGCGACGGGCCGGCAACGATGCATCGAGCGCGCGACCTGGCCGTGCGCTTTGCCGGTACGGTGCCGCATATCGTTGCGAGCGCGGGCATCCATCCCCAGGAAGCAGCATTCGCGGACGGGGAGGCGCTCGCAAAGTTGCGTACGCTCACCGACGACCCGTACGTCGTGGCAGTTGGTGAAATCGGTCTCGACTACTACCACCTGGACAACCCTGCCGTCGACGTCCAGCAGCGTGCCCTCGCGGCACAGATGGCGATTGCGCGAGAGGTTCGCAAACCCATCCTTATTCATCTGCGGACGAGTCAACTTGCAACGCCCGAAGCCAAAGCGCGCTTTGGCCTGGCCGACGCGACAGAGGACTTTTTCCGTCTCGCGGAACAGCACTGGACGCCGTACGGCATTGGCGGTGTAATGCACTGCTTCAGCGGCACGGCAGCGGAAGCACGGCGCGCGCTCGACCTGGGTTTTCATCTTTCATTCGCCGGTAACGTCACATACAACCGCTTCGCCGGCATCCGCGAAGCTGCCATCCTCGTACCCCTCGACCGCATCCTGGTTGAGACGGATTCGCCGTTTCTCGCACCCCAGCCGTTGCGCGGTCAACGCAACGAGCCCGCAAATACCCGCATTACGGCAGAATTCATTGCGAATCTGCGCGGCATCTCACTTGAAAGCCTTGCAGCGGCAACGACCACCAATTTTCAGCGCCTTTTTCAGATCGGGATGCGAGACCACGCCGTCGCCCGGCCCACGCATCCGTTACTTTAAACAGTGAAAGCACGCGGCAGGTTTCGACCGCGAAAAGGAAAGCGACATGGCACAGGACAACAGTTTCGACGTGGTCAGCAAAGTCGATGTACAGGAAGTCAAGAACGCGCTCGACCAGGCATCGAAGGAAGTGAACGCACGCTTTGACCTCAAGAATTCCAAATCGACGATGACACTCGAAGGTACAGAGACGATTCAGCTTGCGTCGCAGGACGAGTACACGCTGGGCGCGGTCACAGAAATTTTGCAGCAAAAGCTCGTCAAGCGAAACGTGTCTCTCAAAAATCTGGAGTACGAAAAAATCGAGCCCGCATCGAACAGCTCGGTTCGCCAGAAGATCAAACTCAAGCAGGGTATCCCGTCAGACGCCGCAAAGAAGATCACCGCTCTGGTCAAAGATTCGAAGAAGAAAGCGCAGGCTTCGATACAGGGTGACACCGTTCGCGTCGCGGCCAAGGATCGTGATGTCCTGCAAGAGGTCATGGCTTTGCTGCGGGGCAAAGACTTCGGCGTGGAATTGCAGTTCACCAACTTTCGTTCGAATTAGTCTCGCCGCCAGCATCCTCGGCTGAACTGTTACAGTCACATAAGCGTGTTTCCCCTCTCCATCGCGTCAGCAAAAGAGGCTTTAAGTCTGGTGAGCGGTGATCTTGCCCGGGTGGAGCAGGAGTTTGCCCGCCAGTCGCAGTCTGACGTTGAGGTCATCACAGAGATTGGGGAGTATCTGCTGGCTGGCGGCGGAAAACGCATCCGTCCTTTGCTGTTGCTGCTTTCCGCAAAGTGCCTCGGATTCGAAGGCGAGAGCCGTATCCGCATGGGTGCCGTCGTGGAGATGTTGCATACTGCGACCCTTGTACACGACGACATCATTGACTCCGCTGTGACCCGGCGCGGACGTCCCTCGACGAATGCTAGATGGGGCTCGGGAAAGTGCGTGCTTGCCGGCGATTGGCTCTACATGCAGTCGTTCCAGACCGCCCTGCAGGAGAGGAACTTTCACCTGCTCGATCTGTTGATTTCCCTCACGCAGCAGATGGTCGAAGGGGAGTTGCTTCAGACACAGAAGCTGGGCCATCTGATCAATGAGGAAGAGTACTTCGACTTGATCTTTCGCAAAACGGCCTGTCTCTTCAAGGTCAGCATGCAACTGGGCGCGACGCTCGCGGGTTCATCCGCTACGATCGAAGAGCAGCTCGGAGAATATGGTCGCAACCTCGGTCTCGCCTTTCAGATCGTAGACGACGTGCTCGACCTTACAGCCACCGAGGAGACGATGGGCAAACCGGTCGCCAGCGACCTGCGCGAAGGTAAAGCCACTCTCGCGGTCATCCATGCGCTGGAGCGGGGTACCGGCGCGGACCGGGAATGCATCCGGACTGTGCTCGCGGATGGCAATTTCAGCCGCGTCCGGCACGGCATGATTCTGGAAATCTTGCAGCGGCACGGCTCGATCGAGTACGCCATGGATGCGGCCCGGGCCTACGCGGAAGCGGCACGCCTTTCCATTGCCGAGTTGCCGAAAAACCTCGCACATCGCGCGCTGCTTGGTATCCCCGCCTACGTGATTGAGCGCGACCGCTAGCCGCCGGGCCACTTGCTGTTCGGCTGTTAGCAATTTCGGCTACGCCGCATGTGGCCGCACCGCATCCCACACCAGCGCGCAACTAAGCGTCACAACGATAAGCGCAGTTGACCAGGCCACCAGGTTGAACCAGCGCGAATTGGTATATTCGCCCATCAGTTCCTTGTTGTTGATCAGTTTCAGCATGAAGTACAGAATGACCGGCAGCAACACGCCGTTCAACACCTGCGCCAGGATTGCCGTGCTCACGATGTTGAACCCCGGCACCAGCACAACTGCGGCCCCACCCACGATCAGCACGGTGTAGAACCAGTAAAAGACCGGCGCCTGCTTCCACGTGCGGTCTAAGCCGCTCTCAAATCCGAGACCCTCGCACACCGTATACGCCGTGGTGAGTGGCAGGATCGACGCGGCGAACAGTGAGGCGTTGAACAGACCCGCGGCGAACAGGATAAAGGCGTAGTCGCCCGCAATGGGCCGCAGCGCCTCTGCCGCGTCGCTGGGCAGTGAGATGTTTCGCATGCCATGCACAAACAGTGTGGCCGCGCACACCACCACGATGAACCACGCCACAATGTCCGTAAAGATCGAACCCACAATCACATCGATCCGTGTGGCTTTGTACTGCCGCATCGTTACGCCTTTTTCCACGATGGACGACTGCAGATAGAACTGCATCCACGGCGTGATCGTCGTACCGATCACGGCAATCGTCGAGTACAGGTACGCGTGATCGCGCCAGGCGGAGCGCGGCGGCAGCTTCACCGTTTCGGCAAGCGCGGCATGCCAGTCCGGCCGCCCCAGCACTCCCGCCACAATGTAGGCCAGGTACACCACGGACGCAAACAGAAAGATCTTCTCGACGCTCTTGTAATCTCCACGAACCACCAGCGCCCACACCAGCAGCGCCCCCAATGGGACACTGATGAACTTCGACACATGAAAAAGCTGCATCGAGCCGGCGATGCCCGCGAACTCCGTCACCACGTTCAAAAAATTCACGATGACGAGCAGTACCATGCAGATAAGTGTGACCCTCAAACCAAACTCTTCACGAATCAGATCGCTCAGCCCCTTACCAGTCACCGCCCCCATCCGCGCACACATCTCCTGCACCACGATCAGCGCTAGAGTGATCGGAAGCATCGTCCACAGTAGTGAATAGCCGTACTGTGCCCCTGCTTGCGAGTAGGTGAAGATGCCACCGGCATCGTTGTCGACATTGGCCGTGATGAATCCTGGGCCGAGCGCAGCCAGGAAAAACAGGATGCGCACCCGCCACTGCTTCCACCAGCTGCTCATGCGATCACCGCCTTGTAAGGCATGGCTGTGGCTGCAAGTTGCTCCACGCGAGCCAGGATGTGACGCACCTGCGTGTCATTGTCGTAGCCGCTAGACCATGCGCGCCTCTGGCCGGCAAGCGCGATTCGATTGCGTGCCGCCTCGTCCGGCAAGTAACGCCGAATCTGGGCAGCAAGCTCGTCATAGTCGCTAAAGAATACGGCTTCCTCACCTTCCACAAAACGCTCTGCGTGGCCGGGTGTGCGTTCTGCCAGAAGAAAGCCGCCGCACGCCGCGATCTCGAAGCTTTTGTGCACGAACTCGTCCGCATTCGAATGCGTCAGAAAACTTAGATTGATCTTCGACCGCCAAATCGCCGAGCGGTATTGCTCGTTATAGAGCTCGCCCTCGCGGTACAGTGCGCCAAAACTTTCCGTCGGCAGTGCACGTCGCCAGTGGTGCTCTCCACCGCTGATCGTCACCGGTAAGTCCTCCGCCGCCAGCCCCGTCAAAACCGCCGGCCGCTGGTCGTACGGGGTGCCGATGAACGAGACGCCCCGATCACGTTCGACATCGGTGAATCGGGCAGGTGCGGGAAAATGAACTGTTGGCTCGAAAGCAGTTTGAATTTTGACCACGTCGCGCGCACCCGCAGACCGGTAGTCTCGTACGTTGACGTCACGTTGCGTGCAGTGCAGGTCATACTCCGGAATGGTCCTGGCATACAGCCGCCAGCCCGGATCGCGCCTTGGTCCGAAGAAGTTGTCGATCATGTACGACACGGTACGCACGCCCATGCCGCGCAGCCGCTTCAGCGTCTCCGGCCACATCCAAAGCACCTTGTCGCACCAAACCAGGTCGGGTCGCTCGCGTTCTGCGGCGGCGAGCAAGTTCCGATTCATGCGTGCCACCTCCGGCCCGGCGGCTAAACGATATTCGATCTTGCGCAGCAACGGCTGACGCGTGCCATAACCGTAAGTGTTGAACGGCACGACGATATGCCCGGCACGCATCAACGCCAACCTTCGGTATTCGGCGGAATCATTTGGCGAGATCGGTGCCGCATACAGAATCTTCATACCAGTCTCAGTTCGCTTCCCGCAAAAGCGCGATCACATGCTCTGCGAGGATCACACCTGCAAGCCGCCCGTCGTCTTCCACAACCGGCAGAGCGCGCAGGTTGTATTTGTCGAACTGCGCGGCAATCTCCTTGCCTGTGGCTTCCAGCTTGCAGCAATGTACGCGATCTTCCTTGATGGTATCGAGCAACGCTCCACCAGAAGCAAGCAGGGTACGCGACAGGTTCACAATGCCCCTGAGGTGATCTTGCCCGTCCACAAGAAAAATTTCTGTCACTGTCTCCAGCGATCCCTCAAACCTGCGTAGCGCTTCCACAGCGTCGTTCACCGTCCCAAGCTCTGGAACAGCCACGTATTCCGTCGTCATCAAGCCGGCCGCTTCGTCATTGCCGAACTCCAGCAGCTCCTCAACCTCCTGCCGCTCCTCCGGCTCCATGTGTTGCAAAATAGCGTCTGACCGCTCCTCCGACAGCTCCGACAGCAGATCGGCGGCAGCGGCGGGATCCATTTCTTCCACAATGTCGGCAACTCTGCCGCTGTCCATATGTTCCAGCAGCGACCGCTGCAGCTTCGGATCGACTTCCTCAAGCGCCTCTGCCGCGACCTCCTCATTGAGCGACGTAAATACCGCATCGCGCTCCGCCGGGGCCAGGTCTTCCAAAATGTCCGCGATATCTGACGGATGCATGCGCGACAGGCGGTCTTCTGCCACCTTCAACCGAACGCGCCGGGCCGGGTCGCGGTCGATCAAATCGACGAACTCCCACGGAATCACGCGCGGCGAAAACCGGCCAGCGATCGCTTGCACCGCCTTGGGCGGCAAACCCTTCAGCAGCCGTCGCGCAGCTCCCCGCATGCCCACCTCTACTTCGGCAATACGCAGATCGCAGACGATCTCGTCCGTCGCCTCCCACACCAGATCCACATCGTTTACACGCACAACCTTGTGGCCATGCACGTCGATGATTTGCTGGTCCAACAGGTCGCGCTCCAGACACACGCTGGCAGCTAAAGCGGCTGGGGATCGTGTCTCTACCGGTCCCCGCAGCCGCAGCGATCCATCACTGTGCAGCGACAAGCTTGTAAGCGGAACGGCCACGGCGTCCTTGCCATGCATGCGGCCATTGCGCGTCAGCAACAGCTCCGACACATGCGTCGTCGCTTCTGTACCGCTCACCAGAAATTCCGCAATCCGTCCGCTGATCGTACCGTCCTCGCTGTACACGGGGCTACCCTGCAGCAGCGCAACAGTGGTGTGATGAGCGTTCACGTGACTCATGCTGCCGACACCTCCGTGCAAGATAGACGACGAACTTGCGCGTCCAGAGCGCACCGCAATCTAAGTGCAGTGTAAACTGCACGTTCCGTGGCGCTCGGCCTGCGCGGGTCCCGCTGTGGCGAAGATCGCATCGGATCTCCGGAATCAAAGCATCATGCGCGTCGTATTGTTGGGCACAGCCGGCGTTTGGTGCTTGACATTCCGCATTCGGCACAGCAGACTTGCCGAGTAACGGGCAAAATTTTGCGGTCTGCATCCCTCCATTCCAAGCTTTTTCTTGAGGTCTCTTGAACGAGTCCATCACAGGCCGCCAGCAACTCGACTTACCTTCCACCCTCGACACTGTCGACCGTATGGAGCAAGAGGCCGAGGCGTTCGCGGCCGAGCACGGCTTCAACCAGGACGACGCAGCCAACATCGCTATGGCCGTGCGCGAGGCTACGGTCAATGCCGTTTTGCACGGGAATAGCTACAGTCGCGACAAGCAGGTGCATGCCTCGCTCGAGGCTACGGCCATTGGTCTTACCGTACGCATCGCCGACGAAGGCACCGGTTTCAATGCTGCCCTTCTACCCGATCCCCTCCTCCCGGAAAACATCCTGCGTGGCTCCGGCCGCGGCGTCTTCCTTATGCGTGCGCTCATGGATGAGGTACACTTTCGCCAACTCACCCCGGGCACGGAGCTCACCATGATCAAGCACCGCACCACCGGCCCACTCAACCCATAGTTTGGTGTCCGTATCCAGGAACACCCTCTCAAGGAGAACGAATGAGCATAAAGGTAAGCACGCGCCAAGTTGACGGCATCACCATCCTGGATCTGAGCGGGCGCATCACCCTCGGCGAGGGGAGTGTCACGATACGCGACGCCATCCGCGACCTGCTGAACAAGGGTGCCAAGCACATCCTGCTTAACCTCGGCGATGTCAGCTACATGGATAGCTCGGGCCTCGGCGAGCTTGTTAGTGCGTACACCTCGGTCAAGAACGCCGGCGGCGAGCTCAAGCTGCTGAATCTAACGAAGAAGGTTCACGACCTTCTGCAAATCACCAAGCTCTACACGGTCTTCGACGTCAAAGACGACGAAGCAAGCGCAGTCGCCTCATACTCCAGGTAAGTCAGCCCGCAATACACAAAAGCCGTCGCATACGCGACGGCTTTGCTGCATCACTTCGACTAATTACCGAAATCCACCTTGGGGGCGGCCTTCGACGTAGGATCCGCTGCAAAGTAACCCGTCTTTTTGGGATAGGTCGCGCCCGCATACAGGCTGTTCGGGAATACCGACACCGTGTTGTTGTAGTCGAGGATCGATGCGTTGTAGCGCCGACGCGCCACCGCAATCCGGTTCTCCGTTCCGCTCAACTCGTCCTCCAGCCTCTGAAACTGCGCATCGCTTTTCAGGTTTGGGTACGCCTCCTGCATGCGCGTCAGCGGTAGCAGTGAAACGGACAACCGGTCATTCGCCGCGAGCTTTTCATCCGGTGTCTTGGCCTGCAGCAAACCGCTGCGCGCCTCCGCGATGTTCGTCAGAATCGTGGTCTCTACTTTGGCGTAGCCCTTCACGCTATTTACCAGGTTAGGAATTAAATCTGCCCGTCGTTGCAGGTTCACATCAATTTCGCTGAACGCCGCATCCACTTGGTTGTTCTTTACCGCCATGGTGTTACGCGCCGATACGTAACTACCGCCAATCAGCAGCACACCCAGCACCAACACCACCAACACAATGATTCCTGTATAGCTCTTGCGCATGCCGGAACCTCCATTCCCATTCAACATTTGTGCCACGGACTTACCCCTCCAGAAAAAACTTACCAGCCACCACCGGCACCACCCCCACCGGTATCGCCACCACCGCCACCGCCAAACCCACTGCCACTATCACCGCCGCCGTCAGAACCGCCACCGCCATACTCTCCACCACCCCCGTATCCGCCACCGCGTCCGCCGCCCATAAGTCCGCCCAGGATCAACCCCGGCAGGAACCCACCGCCGCCCCCGCGCCCGCCCCGGCCACCGCCGCTGCTGCGCAGAATCATGAACAGGATGAACACAAAAACCAGCACACCCGTCAGCCCGAACCCTCCACCGCCCTGCTGCGTCCTCCGTGCCGGCCTGTGTTGCACAGTCTGCAGGGTCACGCCGGCATCCTGAGCGATGACCTGCGCCACGTCGTTCACGCCTGTGCGCACCGCCCCGTCGTAGTTACGCGCTTCCAGATCGGGCACCATCTCGCGCCCAATGTCCCCCACCTTGCCATCCGGCAAAATGCCTTCGACGCCATACCCTGTGGTGATCCAGCGTTTGTGATCATCAACGGAAAACAGCAGAAGCACGCCACGATCCGATTTCACCTGCCCGATCTTCCACTGGTGGTAGAGATCGGTCGAAAAAGTCTGCACGTCTGCGGCATCGTCGCTGTCGGCACCGATGCGGTGCAACATCACAACGAACACCTGCGCCTTTGCCTGCGTCTCTACACTGCGGCACAGCGCATCCAGGTCGGCTTTGGTGCTCTCGCTTAGCACGCCTGCCAAATCGGTGACGTAGTTTGTCGGCTGGCCAATCTCCTTCAGCGATTCGGCAATGGTGCAAAGGCGGCACGCCAACAGCATGCACAACCCAATCCCGAAGGACACTACGCGCGATTGCCAACGGGTCATCACATTCGATGATACGCGCAAGCTCCGCCAGGTTCCGCCGCTGCTATCGGCTGGCAAGGGCAGGCTGATCGCAGCCGCACATTCATTCCGTACGAAGCGGTATCCTTACCCAATGGCCGTCGACCTTCAAGCCCCTGTAGCCCGCCGTGAACCTCATCCCACTCACATTCATGGTCAAACGCTCGAAGACGACTATTTCTGGCTCCGTGACAAGGATTCTCCTGAGGTCCTCGCCTATTTGAAGGCAGAGAACGACTACACAGTCGCACACCTCGTTGGTACCGAGCAGCTCCAGGCCGCGCTCTATCGCGAGATGCTCAGCCACATCAAAGAAACCGACACCTCCCTCCCCGTCCGCGACGGCGACTGGTTCTACTACACCCACACGATCGAGGGAAAGCAGTACCCGATTCATTGCCGCCGCTACGCCGCAGCGAACCGCACCTACGACGAAGCCTCACCTGAAGAAGTTCTTCTCGACGTCAATGTTCTTGCCGAAGGCCACGGATTCATGTCGCTTGGGGCGTTCACCGTCAGCGCCGACGGCAATTTGCTCGCCTACTCTACCGACACCACAGGTTTTCGCCAGTACACCCTCCACATCAAGGAGCTACGCACCGGCGAAGTTCTCCCCGACACCGCGGACCGCGTCGGTTCTATCGTCTGGGTGCCCGACAACGAAACTCTTTTTTACAGTGTGGAAGACGAGCAAACCAAACGACAGCATCGTCTCTATCGCCATATCCTTGGCGACCCGCAAACGGCCGACACCCTCGTTTTCGACGAGCCGGACGAGCGTTTCAACGTAGGCGTGGGTCGCACCCGTGACCGCAAATATCTTCTGCTCGAATGCGGCAGTCACATCACTTCGGAGTGCTACTACCTCGAAGCCAACACCCCTACCGCCGCCTTCCGCCTTATCGCACGGCGCATTGCCGACCAGGAATACGACGTCGACCACCGCGCCGGCCTCTTTTACATCCGCGTAAACGACACCGGGAAAAATTTTCGTATCGTAACGGCTCCCGTCAACGATCCCGGCCGTGAGTCCTGGACCGAAATCCTTCCAGAGCAGCCCAACATTCCCCTGCACAGCTTCGATCTCTTCCAGAACTTCGCCGTCGCCTCCGAAACCGTTGAGGGCCTCGACCGCCTTCGCGTTTTCCAGTTCAAGAACAACGTTTTACAGACCGGAAACGAAACAGACGCAGAGTCCGAACCCATTCTCGATATCAGGACTGTTACCTTTCCGGAACCGGCCTATGGCGCCGGGCTCTCTGCAAATCGTGAGTTCGATACTCCCACCTTTCGGTACAGCTACACGTCACTCGTCACACCCGGATCCATTTACGAGTACGACGTAAAGTCTGAACGATCCACCCTTCTGAAACAGCAGGAAGTGCCCGGCAGCTTCGACCGCGAGCAATACGCCTCCCAACGCCTTTGGGTTACCGCTCCTGACGGTGTTCGCGTTCCCGTATCCCTGGTCTACCGCCGCGACAAGTTCTCCCGCGACGCGACCAACCCCATTCACCTCTACGGTTATGGCTCCTATGGCTACGCCCTGCCCATCGGCTTTTCCGCAACGCGTCTTACCCTGCTCGATCGAGGCTTTGTCATGGCGTACGCCCACATTCGCGGTGGCGGCGACCTGGGTGACGCCTGGCACGATGCGGGCAAAATGATGGAGAAGCGCAACACCTTCACCGACTTCATCGCTTCCGCCGAAGGCCTCATCGCGCAGAAGTACGGCGCACCGGACAAACTCGTCATTGAGGGCGGCAGTGCCGGCGGCCTCCTCGTGGGCGCTGTCGCCAACATGCGTCCTGACCTCTTTCGCATCGTGCTCAGCCACGTTCCATTTGTCGACGTGATGAATACTATGCTCGACGCTTCCCTGCCGCTGACCGTTGCAGAGTATGAAGAATGGGGTAACCCCAATGAGGAGCCCGCTTTCACTTACATGCGAAGTTACTCCCCCTACGACAACCTGCAGCAGAGTAGCTATCCCGCGACTCTAGTGAAGACCAGCCTGAACGACTCTCAGGTCATGTATTGGGAACCCGCAAAGTTTGTCGCCAAACTTCGCACTCTTAAGACCAACCCGCAATGGCCGCTATTGCTGCACACCAATATGGACGCAGGTCACGGCGGCGCCTCTGGCCGTTACGATTACCTGAAAGAAATTGCGCTCGATTACGCCTTCACCCTCCGTGAACTCGGCATGGAGTAGGCGGCATAGTTCAGGCCTGCAACGCTAGGCCGTGACTGCTTCCGGCACGGCATCGCCCTCTCCCGGCGCAAGAAACAGGTTCGTCTCCAACCCATGCTGCCGGTCGTAGAGTTCCCGGTAGCGACCTTCCAGTGCATGCAGCGTGGCGTGCGTTCCGCGTTCCACGATACGTCCCTGCTCCACCACCAGAATCTGGTCGGCGTTGCGAATGGTCGACAGGCGGTGTGCGATTACAAAGGTCGTGCGCCCTTCCATCAGGTAACTCAAACCGTGCTGGATCATCGCCTCACTCTCGCTATCCAGCGAACTCGTCGCTTCATCCAGAATAAGAATGCGCGGATCAGCGAGGATCGCACGCGCAATCGACAACCGCTGTCGCTGCCCGCCAGAGAGCTTCACACCGCGCTCGCCGACGATCGTCTCGTATCCCTCCTCGAAGCGCTCTGCGAACTCGTCCACCCTGGCGACGCGACATGCATGCATCACTTGTTCTTCGTTAGCATCTGGCCGTGAAAATAGGATATTTTGCCGGATCGTTCCGTCGAATAGAAACGTTTCCTGCAACACCACGCCCAACTGCGAGCGGTAACTTCCAATGTGCACAGTCGATAAGTCCACCTCATCGACCAGAACTTTACCCGATGTTGCAGAGTGGAAGGCACACACCAGCGAGATGATCGTTGATTTGCCCGACCCGGAAGACCCTACCAGCGCAGTCACGCTGCCGGGGTGTGACTCGAACGAGATCCCGTGCAGCACCGGCTTGCCGGCGTCATATTCAAAGCTCACATTGTCAAAGGTTATGTTGCCATGCAGCGGCCCCAGGTCGACCGTTCGTTTAGGGTCTCGATCTTCTTCTGTCTCGCGAAGAATTTCTGCCGTGCGGTCCAGCCCGGCCAGTGCCTCCGTCAACTGCGTGCCGATCGACACCAGGCCCGCAATCGGCGCGATCATGAACGCCAGGAACATCACATAGGTGACATAGCCGCCGGTGGTAAGCTGCCCGGCCACGACCTGCTTCGCTCCCATATACATCACCAGCGAACCCACCACGCCCAGCACCGCCGTGCTTGCCAGGCTCATCACGCTCTGCGCTGTCAGGGTGCTGATCACGTTCTCCAGCAACCGCGTGACGTTCACGCCAAACACCCTGGCTTCGCTCGCCTCGGCGTGGTAGCCCTTGATCACACGCACGCCGCCCAGCGACTCGGTAAGCCGCCCGGTGACCTCGGCGTTCAGCTTGGCGCGTTCGCGAAAAATCGGTCGAATCGTCTTAAAGGCTCGTTGCAGAATCAGCGCAAACATCACAAGAATGCCAAACGTCAGCAACGTCATTTTCACGGACAAAAAAATCAGATACGCAAACGCAAAACCTGCGGTAAGCAGGCCACCAAGGAATTCGACCAGGCCGGTGCCGATCAGGTTTCGAACGCCCTCCACATCCGTCATGATCCGTGCAACAAGGGTGCCCGTGCGGTTCTCGTCATAGAACGCTACGGGCAGCCGGCCAATATGCTGCTGTACCTGCATCCGCAGTTCTGTTATGAGCCGCTGCCCCGCCTTGCTCAGCAGTTGTGTCAACGCATACGAAGTAACACCCTGCAGCACCGTCGCGGCGACCACGATTCCCACGATCGGCAGCAACAGATTCACCTGGTGTTGCCGCATCACATTATCAATTAGGTACTTCGTCGATGCCGGCAACACAAGGCCGCTCATGCGGTTCAACACCATAACGAAGAAGCTGCCGATCAGCAGGCTCCATCGTGGTGCCATCAGCTTCTTCACCTCGGGCCATACTGCTTTCAGCGTTGGCTTCTTCTTCGCCGTCATCTCAGCCGAGGCCGCGCGGGCCGTATTACGGGACGGCCGTTCTGCACCACGACTACCACCTGTTCCGTGAAATCCGTGCCCCATCGATCCCATGCACACTCACCTCTGCCACGCCAGCGTGGCCTTCTTACAGCCGTGCAGCTACACCGTACGCGCTCGCCGCGCCGCAATAAACCACCGCACGCACAGGCCCGTATAAAGCAAGCAGATCAGTGCCATCGCCATCGACTCTTCCACCGCCAGCGGCCGTAGCACGGTGCCTCCTTCAAGCAGCGTTACCGTCCCTTTCACCGATCGCGCAAACGGAAGCAGAAATCCCAGGAGCCCTACCAGCACCGCCACATGCATAAACAGCTTGCGCCGCGTCACGTCCTCAGTATTCGCAAGCGCGCCCAACACTACCAGCACAAGCCCAAAATACGCAGGAATAAGCGACGTGGGCGCATGCGTACCGACAAACGCGAATACCCCAACGCCCAACAAGATCAACACACCGCCGAACACCATCGTGAACTTCGCCAACCTGTACCTCCCGAACATCCGCGGTAACACCTACGATTTACTTACATCATGCATCTTTGTCACCACATCCACGGGCTTCCAGTCATTTCCGGGGTACCACGCAGCTATTTTCCCCGACGCATCGATTAACACCGTCGACAGCGAATGTGTGAGCGAGGCATTTGCACCTGTTACACCCACATTGAAGTACTGTTCCACCTTGGGCAGGTCCCCCTCTGATGGGGCCGCAAACTGCCAATGATCGAAGGTCTCTTGCGTGTACCTTCCCGTATACGCTGCGCCATAACTCTTCAGCACGGCTGGCTTGTCATACACCGGGTCGAAAGAGATCGACAACAGATCGGTCTTCGCATACAAAGACTGGTCCGCGGACAACGAGTTGTGAATCTCAGCAAAATTCCTGCTCATCTTCGGACAAAAATCACCCAGTGGGCATCGCGTATAAATGAACGTCACAAGCAGCGCCTTTCCTTTGAATTGCGCCAGATGTAGCGTCCTGCCACTCTGGTCGAGCAGCTTAAAATCCGGCACTGCATCGCCCACTGCCGGTATGTGGTACTGCTTCGCTGGTACATAGTCCGGTTTACCCTGCCCAACCGTCACAATTCTGTCCAGCTTCGCATCGTGGTATTCACCGTCGCCATCTCTTTTCACCACGATGCGCGCCGTGATCGTGTCCCCGGGGTGAAGTTCTCCTATTGCTTCCGGCGTGCCCAAAATGTAGGGCATGGTCATCGCACCCATCAATCCTGAAACTGCATCGTGTGCCAGCACAACCGTATTGGCCGCGGCGTCTACGCTCACAACCCTGCCGCGCACTGGAAACGCATGCAGATCGCCATCGCCGGCTTGTCCCAGCCCCTCGTTGCCGCGTTTGCAGCCGCCCATCAAGGCAACCAGGCATACCATGGTTGCAGCTACTCTTTGAATTCTTGTCACATCTGTAATCATAGTCCGCCCTCCGGCACAGGTGTCCGAGGACTGCTACGCTGACAGCGGACGCGCACTGACCATGTAGGCCGTGACGCGAGCGTAATCACACATGCCCCCTCAAAGTTCGCTGCAGCCAGATACACATTCCACTCTGTCCGCTGGCTCAGTGCCACGCCCGCATCTGCCCGGGAGCCTGCTCCACTTCTGCATTCTGCTTACCGGCTTCGGCACCGTGTTTATCGGGCCCATGCTGCCCACCCTTACAACGCAACTCCGCTTATCCGATGGTGGTGCGGGCTCCCTGCTTGCTGCCCAATTCATCGGAGCTTTCCTCGGCGGCTGGACCACCGGTTCCCCGCTGCGCCGGTCCATGCTTCGCGGCCTGGCTGCCGCCACCGTGGGATTCGTTCTGCTGGCCGTCGTCCTGCTTCAGTTCCCACGGCTCACATTGGCGCTACCGCCATTGGCGTTGCTGGGCTTCGGCATCGGCCAGACACTCACCTCGGTGAACCTGCTCGCGTCTGAAAAGTGGGTCCATCGGCGTGGCTCCGCGCTCACCCTGCTCAATTTCAGTTGGAGCTTCGGCGCCCTTACCGCCCCGGCACTCCTGCTCAAGCTGCTGGGCACCGTGCCTGCCAGCCGTATTCTGCTCGCTTTTGCGGCTCTGCTTGCTACAGGGCTCGTCACCACGCTGTTCTTTCGCCAGGATGTTGCCGCGGTCGTCTCCTCAGCCGGTATCTCTGCAGGCCTTCCCCGCCCAACCTACATCTTTTTCTGCCTGCTCCTTTTCCTCTACGGCGGTGTGGAGACAAGCCTCGGCGGCTGGCTCACAACGTTCGATCATCGGTACGCCGCATCCGCCGGATGGCTCGGCATGGCCGTGAGCACCACGGCTTTTTGGGCCAGCCTCACTCTGGC
This sequence comes from uncultured Terriglobus sp., assembly GCA_964244665.1. Lineage (GTDB taxonomy): Bacteria > Acidobacteriota > Terriglobia > Terriglobales > Acidobacteriaceae > Terriglobus. The sequence continues at coordinate 48,776 of CAXTJO010000007.1, read as the reverse complement.
GCGGCTCGTAGCTCCCGTTCTGCTCAATTTCATGCAAGAAACTGTCCTGCTCCGCGCAGGTCTCGCGTTAGCCATCGCGGCGCTGCTCCTCATGCTCACCGCGCACGGCACGGTAGCCATCACCTTGTTCGCGGCTCTTGCGGGCCTCTCGCTTTCTCCGTGGTTCCCGCTGGTTCTATCGTCTCTCGTTGCGCACTCTCCCCGCGCTTCGCAGGCGGGCCGGGTAATCGCCGTCTCCGGATTGGGCGCGGCAGCGTTGCCGTGGCTGGTCGGGCAGGTCTCCGCGGCGTCCGGCTCGCTTCGCGCCGCGCTTCTGCTGCCGGCAGCAGGCACTACGGCATTGCTGCTACTCAGCTTTCGGCGCGGCATGGGCGCCACCACATCCGGCCCAAAGACCCCCGACTTAAAGGCCGACAAGACCGTGGTTGCACACCCCAAAAGCGTATAAAAAGAGAATGCGTTTCGGCGACCTGCAACAGCACATCCGTAAGGGCGCCACGCTGCTCACGCCCAATCAGCGCTCCGCCCGGCTCTGGCGCAACAGGCTCGTCCTCGCCGACTCTCAGCTTAGCCCCAGTGCCATGCCGTGGACTGCATGGGCAGAATCTCAGTGGCAAACCTGCCTGCTCACCGGCAAGGACGACCGCGCACTCCTGAACCGCTTTCAAAACGAGCATCTTTGGGCGCAGGTGCTGCACGCCGACCAGCCAGATACTCTTCGCCCTGTGCGCTCGATGGTCCGGCTCTGCACGCAGGCTCAGTACCTGCTGCACTCCTACGGAGGCATGCAGCAGATGCTCGACTACCGCGGCGACCCCGGCACCGACCTCGCTATCTTCGCCGGCTGGCTACGCTCCCACACCCACCACTGCACCCGTGAACGCCTGCTGCCCGATTTCGCGCTCGACGAAGCGCTCGTCGCCCTCCTGACCCCGTCTCAGCCAATCGGCGCACTTGTGCTGCTCGGCTTCGACACGCTGCTTCCGGTTCAACAGCGGCTTATCGACGTCTTTCGTAACGCGGGCACTTCCGTCCTTCAGGTCGATGCCTCGACTGCCGCAGAGATCGTTCCCACTCCTGCAACCGTCCAGCGCTGCACCGACAGCGCACACGAGTGGGGCACACTTGCCCATGCGCTCCTAAGCGAACTTGCAGCAGGTACTGGTACCATCGCCGTCATCCTACCCGACCCTGCAGTGAGCCGCGCCGCACTCGAACGCACCTTCCGCGCAGAGCTGGAGCAGCCCATCGGCACACCTGTCGAGACGCCGTGGGAGTTTTCCTCCGGCCAGCCTCTCAGCACACTGCCCCTCACAGCCGACGCTCTTAGCCTTCTGCATTGGATCAGCCGCCCGCTTCCGACCTCTGCTATCGGTCCGCTTCTGCGCTCGCCCTATTTCGATCTGCAGCTCGGCAGCGAGCACGCCGGTGAGCTCGACGCCAACATTCTTCGCGCCCCCGGCCGCTTGCGCCCGGAGTGGTCCATGGCCGATCTTGCCGCCGCCTGCCACGAACCCGGACTGCATACTTCTCTTCTTCGCATTCTTCAAACCGCGAAAGACTTTCGCGGGCCCCGCTCCGTTTCCGCGTGGGTGGAAGCCGTTCCACAGCTCCTCCATGCCGCCGGCTGGCCGGGCACCCGTGAACGCACCACCTCTGAATTCCAACTCGTCGACCGCTGGACCGATCTCCTCGATGGCTTCTCGTCTCTCGGCATCTTCGGCCAGACCTTCGGCTTTCGCGACTTCCTCGACCTGTTGCAAGCGGGCGCGGAGGACATCAGCTTTGCACCGGAAAATACCGGTGCGCCCATACAGGTCATCAGCCCGCACGAAGCCGCGGGCAGCACCGCCGACCTGCTCTGGTTCGCAGGGGCAGACGAAAGCCACTGGAATGCGCGGCAACACCCCTCGCCTCTATTGCCTTGGTCCCTGCAAGCCGCTCACGGCATGCCCGGCATCGATCCCGCGCGCGACGCTGCCGACCACCTGCGACTCACTGAGCGCCTCGCCCGCAGTGCACCCCGCGCAGCCTTCAGCTACAGCGCGACCAACGCTGATGGTGACCTGCGTCCCGCTCCCGTTCTCGGGCAAATCGGAGCTATGGCGGCGGTCGTCGCACCACCGTGTCAGCCGAACGATCAATCCCCCGCTCTTGAGAGTTACGCCGACGAGACTGCACCACCGTTCACCATGGCCGGCACAGTGCCCGGCGGTGTCGGAGTCCTGCAAAGCCAAGCCCTTTGCGCATTCCGCGCCTTTGCGGAGCGCCGTCTTTACTCCACCTCGCCGGAGTCACCCGATTTTGGCTATTCCCCACGCGAGCGTGGCGACCTGCTGCACAAGGTTCTAGAGAAGTTCTGGGCCGCAACTCATACCCATACGGAACTCCTTCGCCTCCGCACCACCGGCGCGCTCGACGGCACACTCCAACACCACATCGACGCCGTGCTGCCGCCTGCAAACGGCCCATGGAACGGTGCCTACATCGCGGTACAGCGCAGCCGCCTACACAGTTTGTTGCGTCGCTGGCTTGAGTACGAGGCGAAGCGGCCGCCCTTCACGGTCCTGCATACCGAACGCTCCGTTCCCGGCGTCGCCGTGGGTCCGCTTCGCTTCGACCTGCGCGTCGACCGCGTGGACGAGGTGGAGTCCGGCGGCGACCGAACGCGCGCTCTCATCGACTACAAGAGCGGCAGCGCCAACAAAGCCCAGTGGCAGACCGACCGGCCCGAGGCACCTCAGCTTCCGCTCTACGCCGTCGCTGCCGGCATCGAACACGTCGGTGCCATCGCGTTCGCCACCGTCAAAGCCGGTGATAAAACCCTCGGCCTGCAAGCCGTCGCAGACGACCCCACCGCCCTGGTTCCCACGGGCACCCGCGCGCGCGGCGAAGACTTTGAGACCCTCCTGTCTGAGTGGCACACCGTCATGGAGCACCTCAGCCAGCAGTTCGCCGCAGGAGATGCTCGCGTTGGCCCCAAACAATACCCCACCACCTGCACCCACTGTGGCCAGCGTATGCTCTGCCGGCTCGACTCCGAGACGCTCACTGCTCTGGCCGACGAGGTTGAAGAAGGGGCACCCGCCGAGTGAGCGTACTCGCCTTTCCGTCCACTGCCGACACTCAGGCCCGCCGTGATGCGCTTGACGTTGACCGCTCCTTCCTTGTCGAAGCGCCCGCCGGCTCGGGTAAAACCGGCCTGCTCATCCAAAGATTTCTCAAGCTGCTCACCGTCGTTGACCAGCCGGACGCCATTCTCGCTCTCACCTTTACTAATAAGGCTGCTGCCGAAATGCGCTACCGGGTCCTTGAAGCTCTCCAGGCAGCGGCAGCCCCGCTCCCCCCCGGCGCTGATCCCTACCAGCGCGACACCTGGAACATCGCCACGACCGTCCTCGAACGTGACGCTGCGCTCGGATGGAATCTGCGTTCCCAGCCGCACCGCCTCAATCTCCGCACTATCGACTCCCTTTGCGCAGACATCGCCCGCAGCGTGCCCGTCCTCTCGGGCGGCATTGGCCAGGCCACGCCCATCCCCGACGCCAATCCTCTCTACCGCGACGCCGCCCGCGCGGTCCTTCTGCAACTCGGCGGCTCCGACCTCACACTTAGCCGCGCCATTGAGACCATCCTTTTCCACCGCGACGCCGACCTGCTCGATTGTGAAAAGCTCCTCGCTGAAATGCTCGGCACCCGCGAGCAATGGGGCAATCTCATCCCCCTGCGCTCCCCCTCGCTCGACGACGCCCAGTTCGACCGCGACGTCCGGCCTAAACTTGACGCCGCCCTCGAAACAGCCCTCTGTGCCGCCATGACAAAGGTGCATCGACGTTTCAGTCCCGGCCTACTGCAGCAAGTCGCTGCACTCGCGCATCAGGTCGCCGATGCGGAGGGTTACCGCGCCGATCCCAACCCGCTCGCGGCCTGCACCGCGCTCCCCCACCCACCCGGAACCGCACCGGACGACTTGCGTCATTGGCAACTCCTCGCCGACCTGCTGCTTACAAAAAGCGGCACCTGGCGCAGCAGCAAAGGCCTCAACGTTAATCAGGTCGGCTTCCGCCTCACGATCCCGCAAAAGTCGAGCTTCAGCCACGCCCTTGAAGAACTCCGCCCCAACGACGAGCTCCAGGACCTGCTCTGCGGCATCCGCGACCTGCCCCCCGCTCACTTTCCCGACGACCAATGGCTTGTCGTCAAAGCTCTCTTCACTCTCCTTCACCATGCCCTGATCGAACTCAAGCTCCTCTTCGCCGCCCGCGAGGTCTGCGACTTTACCGAACTCTCCATCGCCGCACGCGCCGCCCTGCGCAACGGCGAAGCCGTCGCCGACACCCTCGGCATCCGCCTCGAACACCTTCTTGTCGACGAGATGCAGGACACCTCCTCCGCCCAGTACGAACTTCTCGAAGCCCTCACCTCCAATTGGGACGGCATCACACAAACAGTCTTCCTCGTCGGCGACCCGAAGCAGTCCATCTATCTCTTCCGCCAGGCGCGGGTCGAGCGCTTCCTGCACAGCATGCGCACCCGCACCCTCGGCAGCATTCCGCTCCACACCCTCCGCCTCACGCGCAATTTCCGCTCCGGCGCCCACCTTGTAGATCGCTTCAACGACACCTTCTCCGCCATCTTCGCGGACGGTGCCACCATTGGCTACATCCCCGCCGAGCCTGCCCGCCCCGCCTCACCCGAAGACGAACTCGTCTGGCATCTCACGCCCGCGCTCCCCGGCACCGAAACAGGTATCACTCCCGACCAGCACCGCCTCCATCGCGAAGAAGCCGAAGCCATCGCCGCTGTCGCCTGGCAGAGCCGTCGCTCCGACCCGCACTCCACGACCGCCGTCCTTGTCCGCTCTCGCAGCCACGCCACCCTCGTCCTGCGCAAGCTCGCCGAAGCCCATGTCCCCTACCGCGCCGTCGACATCGAACAACTCGGCGAACGCCCTGAAGTCCTCGACGCCCTCGCCATTACCCGCGCCCTGCTCCACCCCGCCGACCGCACCGCCTGGCTTGCCGTCCTTCGCGCCCCCTGGTGCGGCCTCTCGCTCGCGGACCTCCACTCCCTCGCCGCCGGCGACGACCGCAGCCGGCGCAAGCAGGCCCTCCGTCAACACCTGCGCAGCCGTGCACCGCTCCTGCCGCCGGACTCCCAAACCCGCCTGCTTCGCACCCTCGATGTTTTCGACCGTGCCATCGCCCACCGCGGTCGCGCTCCCCTCTCCGTCGACGTCGACCGTACCTGGCACGCTCTCCTCGCCAATCACACCGTTGACGCCTTTGGTCACCGCAACGTCCGCGCCTATCTCGAACTCCTCGAACGCATGGAAGCCGCCCACCAATCCATCGACGCCGATTCTCTTCGAGACCGCCTCACACGTCTCTACGCCCAACCCGACACCGCCCCCGGCATCGTCGAAGTCCTCACAATCCACAAAGCCAAAGGTCTTGAGTGGGACCACGTCCTCATCCCCAGCTTGCACCGCATCGGCCAGACCAATGGCACACCGCTCCTCGACTGGATGGAACTCCCTGACCTCGACCCGAACGGCCACCCCCAAATCCTTCTCGCACCCATCCAAAAGCGAGGCGACGACCCCTCCCACCTCAACCGCTTTCTTCGCAAGGCCCGCACCGACGCCCTCGAAGCCGAGCTCCAGCGCCTCGTCTACGTCGCGGGCACCCGCGCCCGCAGCACGCTCCAGCTCTTCGCCTCCCCCGCGACCAAACAGGACGGAACTCCGTCTGTCCTCCCAAATTCACTCCTTCGCGCCGCATGGCCAGCAGCGCAGCAAGAACTCCACCAATCTGCAGCGACATCTCCCGTCGCCATTCCCCTGCCAGTTGCAGGCCTCGCCCTCGCCGCCGTTGCCGTCCATCATAACGAGTTCACCCAGGATGCGGACAGCGCCATTGGCGAGCTATCCGATACAAATCGGGCGCCTCTTCCCTTACACCGCCTCCCGCTTGCCAGTCTCCTGGAACCCATCCCGCACCTGCCCGCAGACCAGCATCCTGATCCGCATACTTCAGCAGCGTCACTTCGACCCACCGGCTCCCTTGCCGCCCGCGCACTCGGCAATACCGTTCACACCGTCTTCCAACACCTTGCTCAGTCCATCGCCAACGGCGACGACACCCCGCTTGACGTCACACTCTGGCCCTCCCGCATCCGCGCCCTCGTCCGCGGTTACGGGCTCCCCGCGCCCGAAGCCGATCGCGTCTGTGCCGACGGCCTTTATGCCCTCCGCAACACCGTCGGCGATCCGCTCGGTCTCTGGCTTCTCCAGCCTCACCCCCGCGCCATCAACGAAGGCGAGCTCTTTGACTCGAACACCGCCACTGGGCGGATCCAGCGCTTCCGCTTCGATCGTAGTTTTCTCGCCGGGCCCACCCCCGGCAGCTTCGGCAGCTCCGTCTTATGGATTGTCGATTACAAGACCGCGGATTACCGCGATGCCAGCCACGCCGGCTCAGCCCGCGAGCAGTTTCTCCAGCGAGAACGCGACCGCTACGCCGCCCACCTGCAAAACTACGCGACCCTCGCGCTTCGGTCGCACCCTGAAGGTACGCCTGTCATGCTCGCGCTCTACCACCCTATGCTGCCGCACCTTGACGCATGGCCTTATCAGCCGAACAGCGTCATAGATGCTTTGAGCGCCGGGGAGCGTACCAGCTAGGCTGCGCTGCTCATGTTGTGGCGCACGTCATTCCCACGCACCCAAAAGATCACGTCTTCCGCGATATTCGTCGCATGGTCGCCCACGCGCTCCAAGTTCCGCGCAATCATGATTGCGTTCAACGCCTGCGGTGTCGTTTCCGGCTCGCGTTTGATCAGGTCGCTCAACGACCGGAATGCCGTCCGGTTGATCTGATCCACCTCGGCATCCAGCAGCAGCACACTTTCCGCAAGCAACGCATCCCCGTCGATAAACGCATCCAGTGACTTGCGTACCATCGCCGCCGCCAGCGTTCCCATGCGCGGAATGTCCACCGGCAAGTCCGTGTTCGCGAACGCGTTCATCTCACGTGCGCGTAGTGCGATGTTCACCGCCAGGTCACCCACCCGCTCCAGGTCCGCATTGATCCGGATGACCGACAGGATAAACCGCAAGTCCACAGCCATTGGCTGCTGCATAGCCAATAGGTCCAGCGCCGCCGCATCGATCTCACGCTCCAGGCGATTCACCGCACCTTCCGTCCGACGCACCAGTTCCACCAGCGATTCGTCGCGCGTGCGGTACGCTTCGATCGCACGTTGAATTGCCTGTTCGCTGAATCCCGCCATGATCAGCAACTTCTCCTTCAGCTCGTCCAGCGACTGATGAAACCGTGTGCGCATCAGGCAAACCTCCCAGACCTTCTTATGCCGGTGCACCTGGCGTCCGATGCCGTCTTAGTTCGTTCGGTTTGAGCGAACTCTGGCAACAGCACGCCATAACCATTGAACGGCAACACCACGGGCATTACACGCGCCCACATAGTCTTGTGTGCCTCCATCCCGTAGCGGGAGCACGTAGCTTGTACGTCGTCTGGACTCTGCAGTCCGGCTCTGGTCCGGATCCCTGCACTTACTCCCGTCCCAAGAAGTCGGATCTGACGCGCAACATACGCTTGCATCTCTGGTGTTTGGACCGCCTTCGCCATCTCGCATGCATGTACCGCCTTCTGCTGGAACCGGTCAGGGGTGTTCGACATTGTCAAAGCGGCATGCATACGTTGCCTTTAGCCTACCGCGATTGCATGAATATCAGGTCAATCTTGACGCGCCGCATCTGGCCAGGAACCGACGTTTGGCCCATATCTGGCCGGCGTCAGTCCGCCAGCGACAGGGTAAAGGTAAATGTGCTCCCCTCGCCCAGCGCACTTGTCACGCGCAGCGTCCCGCCCTGCTCCTCAATCAGGTGTCGCGCAATCGCTAGTCCCAGACCTGTCCCTCCACTTTCGCGCGATCTCGCCTTGTCCACCCGGTAAAACCGCTCGAAGATGCGGTCCTGGTGCTCCTGCGCAATCCCTGCCCCGAAATCCCGCACAGTAAACTCCACCGTGCGGTTCTCGTCCCGTACCACTGCGGCCAATACCACTCGTGCACGTGCCGCCCGGCCACCGCCGCCGTACTTGACTGCATTTTCCATCAGGTTTCCCAGTACCTGACCTATGGCGTGCTCATCTGCAAATACGGCGGCAGCCGTGGACCGTTCCAACTCGAACGCGGCATACTCGCCAAACGGTGCACTCTCCGCCACCAGTATCGCTTCCCGCAGCAGTCCATCTGCAGCCACGGTCTGCAACCGCAGGCTCTGGTCGGTATTCTCCACGCGCGCCAGCACCAGCAGGTCTTCCGTGAGCCGGCTCATCCGGCTCGCATTTTTCAGCACCGTCTCCAGGTACTCCCGGGCGTTCGATTCCAGCGGCTCGGTATCCAGCAGTGTCTCCACATAGCCCACGATGGATGTCAGCGGCGTGCGCAGCTCATGCGACACATTCGCAACGAACTCCCGCTGCGTCCGCTCCACCGCTTCCGCCCGGGTCACATCGCGTAGCACGACAACCGCACCGCCGCCCGGCAAAGGAGTCGCGTTCACGTCGAAGATGCGGCCCGGCAGCAGCGTCGGGCTGCGCACCTCGCTCGCGATGCGCTCTTCCACCGCCTGCCGCACCGCGCCGCGCAGAACCGGGTCGCGCAGCGTGTGCGCCACACTGCGGCCCAGCCGTACCGCCCCACCCGCCCCATGTGTTTCCATCACGCGCGTCATCTGCGCATTGGTCCATTGCACACGACCGGCGGCGTCCACACCCAACACCGCGTCCTGCATGCCTTCCAGCAGCACCTCCAACTGGTGCCGGCTCTCGTCGCTCGTCGCAAGCTGCCGCTCGAATTCCGCCTGCCTTTGTCTCAGCTGCCCCGAAACTCCGGCAAACTCCACCCCCAATTCATTGCTGCTGCTCGGCTCGGCGATCATTCGCTCCACCCTGGCGGACTCCGCTCGCAGTCGCCACCGAAGCACCCCCGTCGCCGTACCCGCAAGCACCAGCAGACCGGCTGCCGCCAGCAGCCAGCGGACGGTCCATACTTCTCCCAGGCTCGCTCCAGCGACTGCGGCCACAATGGCCACCACACACATCAGAACGAACGCGAGCGGCGAGATGGACACTGCTTTCACTGCGCGACGCTCCTCTTGACCCGATTTGGGTTGCCGCTCCCGTGCATACCCGTCTCCATTGTCACAGGTTGCAGTCCACGCGTTTCAGTCGCTCGTACCCTTTACCGCTCGCACCTGCAATGCTTCTCTAGGCCCGCTCGAAGCGGTACCCGGCGCCGCGCATCGTCTTCAGGTAGCGCGGATCTTCCGCGTCGTCCTCGATCTTCTCCCGAATCCGCCGTACATACACATCCACCGACCGCGGCGTCACGAATCGCGCGTCACCCCACACAGCATCCAACAACTGATCGCGCGAAAACACCCGTCCCGGATGGCGCGCCAGATAATCCAGCAATCGGAACTCCGTCGCGGTCGTTGTCACGGCTTCGCCGCGCACCCGCAGCAGCATCGCCCCGCCGTCGATCTCAATGTCGCCGAACCGTATCGTCTCCGGCGTCTCCGGCCGCTCGAACCGGCGCAGCACCGCTTTCACCCGCGCCACCAGTTCCCGCGTGCTAAACGGCTTCGTAATGTAGTCGTCCGCTCCCAGATCGAGCCCCTGCACCCGGTCCGCCTCGGTCGCAAGCGCGGTCAGAAAAATGATCGGCACTGTGCTCAATTGCGGATTCGCCCGCAGCCTTCGGCACAGGTCCAGCCCGCCCCCGCCCGGAACCATGATGTCAAGCAGAAACACCGCTGGTGCCGCCTTCTCCGCCGCGGGCATTACGTCCACCGCCGATACGAAAGACAACACCTCGTACCCTGCCCCCTGCAGATGCAACGCGACCAGTTTGGCGATATCGGCGTCGTCCTCCAGCACAAAAACCGTCTGCGCCACTCGACTTCCTCCCGTTCAGGAACGATTTCCTCGCCCTTGCCGAGCCTAGCGCACTTGCTGCCATAAAATGCGAACACACGATGAATCCGCCCGACGCACAGCCCGTCGCCGGCGAGCCAACCTTCCCCTCGCCACGCGACTCCCACGGTCTATGAGCTTGCAATCATGGCTGTTAGCGGACCTCCAGGTCCCAAGCGCGAAAGACGCCGAGCAGGAGCCGGAATCGCAAAGCGCGTGGTGGCGCGTTATGTGCCTTACCGGCGTCGACTACTTCTCGACTCTCGGGTACCAGCCCGGAATTGCGTTTCTAGCGGCCAATGTTTTGAGTCCTTTAGCGACACTGATCCTTGTTCTCGTGACCTTACTCGCTGCGCTGCCTGTATATAGACGCGTTTGTCAAAGTAGTCCTTACGGTCAAGGCTCTATCGCTATGTTGCAGAAGATCTTTCCCGCCTGGGGCGGAAAACTCTTCGTCCTCGTCCTGCTCGGATTCGCAACTACTGATTTTGTGATCACAATGACTCTGTCCGCGGCTGACGGGGCAGCGCACTTCATCGGCAATCCAGTGACGCCGCACTGGATGGATCACCCAATCATAGTGACGTTGCTTATTCTGGCCGTATTGTGCGGCATATTTCTGAAGGGTTTTAAAGAAGCAATCGGCATTGCAACTGTGTTGGTAGTGGCATACCTGGTGCTGAACGCAGTGGTTGTGGTCGCAGCAATTTTGCAAATCATGCATCATCCAGAGACGCTTACGCGGTGGCACCTGAGCATTATCGGCATGCACGAAAGCTACTGGAAGATGTTCGCAATCGGCATCATCTTGTTTCCAAAACTTGCACTCGGCCTATCCGGCTTTGAGACAGGTGTCGCAGTAATGCCGCTGATTAAGGCAGCAAACACCGAAGAGCGCATTCGTAACGCACGGCACCTGCTGATCACAGCAGCCGTGATCATGAGTGTGTTCCTCATGGCGACGTCCGTTGTGACGACTGTGCTGATCCCGGCCAAGCAGTTTGCGCCGGGTGGTGACGCAAACGGCCGTGCGATGGCATGGTTGGCACACCAGTATCTCGGACCGACGTTGGGTTCTGCTTATGATGTTTCAACGATTTTAATTCTAGGGTTTGCCGGTGCATCGGCAATGGCAGGTCTGCTGAATCTCATCCCGCGCTATCTGCCGAAATTCGGTATGGCACCAGAATGGGCACGTGCATCGCGTCCGCTAGTGCTGGTATTCATGGGCATTGCGACCATTGTGACGCTACTATTCAGAGCGGATGTGGACGCGCAAGGCGGAGCATATGCGACGGGCGTTCTTGTGCTGATTACATCCGCTTCCGTGGCGGTCATGCTGAGCGTTTGGCAGAACAAGCGCTTACGTATAGCTTTCATTTTGACGACCCTGGTTTTTGTGTACACCACTGTCGTCAACATGTTCGAACGGCCTGAAGGTCTAAAGATCGCTTCCATCTTTATCCTGTCCATCCTGGTCACGTCCATTTACTCCCGAGCGGTTCGCTCCGTCGAGCTACGGATCACAGAGGTGACACTGGACGATGCCGCACATGAAATTCTTGCGGCAGACGACGATCAGCTGATCCGGCTGGTTGCACGCGGACCGGAGGCGGGCGATGAAGAAGACAAACTCGAATTTTCTGACAAAAAGGTGCGCTATTTTCATAATCTCAGCGCCGAAGAATGCTTGATCTTCTTTGAGGTAAATCGGGGCGATGCGTCTGACTTTACGGAAACCATCACCGTGACGGGGCGGAAAGTGGGCCGGTACAGCATACTCAGCGCGAGTAGTCCTGTGGTGGCGAACTCGATCGCAGCAATGCTGCTTTACTTACGCGACCGCACCGGTCAGGTGCCCCATGTCTATTTCCGGTGGACGGAAGCCAGCCCTGTCGCGAATTTAGGCCGGTTCTTCTTCAACGGTGAGGGTGACACCGCGCCACTCACGCAGGAAGTTCTACGACGGGCAGTGCACGATCCAAACAAACGGCCCGTAGTGCATGTCAGTTAACTCGTAAGAGATAGCGGCGTGAGAGATACATGAGGTGAGCGGAAGCATCAGTCGAGAACTACCTAGCAGCAAGAATTAGTCAGTGATGGCCTCGAGACCTCTCGAAGTTGGAGAGCCTTCAAGCAGGAGAGCCCACCAGCAGAGATATACAACCTTATCTTTCGATCAGCTCTTGACCGCAGCTAACGCCGATAGGCTATTTCCACGTACTAGAGCGATATCGATTAATGCAGGCATTGTCATAGACGAGGGGTTTCTTCCACTCCTTTTCCGTTGCGAACAGAATGCAGGTGCTGCCGGTTTCTGTGTTCAGCCGCCATGTGAGATCGCCCTGACGGTACAACTCAAATTTACCGGTACCGGCTGCGACGGCTTGCGCAGACGAGGTGCTCGGCCTTCTATCGATTTCAGGAGTAAGCGATTGAATCTCTGACGGACGTTGATCTAACAACGAAGACCCTGACGATGGGGCTGTGGTGCTTTGAGCGGCCGGTGTAGGTCTTCGACCAATCGAAAACTCGTCCGTGTCCGAACGCACGCGAGTCCTGGCGGGCAATGTACTTTGGGATGCTACCGACGAACCGGTTTCGTCTACAATTTCACCAACATTTGGGCGACGTTCCGATCGGTAACGATCGTATGCATAGCTGGCAAAGCCAGCGACCACCAATGTAAGGAACAGGATGACGATCAGCCGCTTTGCCATTGCCTTCAACGGTAGCATCGTAGGGCTGGACCAGCGTGCCGACACTCCGATCCGCAGAATGGCTCCCTGGCGGACATGCGCATGACCGGTAAATAGATGCATCATGCAACATTGATCCCCCAGCTGTTGCCGATTTACAACCCGCACTGACGAAGTCGGCGAAAGACTGCAGTGCCAGCGGCAGAGCAACAGGTGAATGGGGTCGATGGCGTAGAATCTAACTGTGTCAAAGTATTCCATCGTCGTCCCGTTCCACAACGAAGAAGAGAACGTTACTGCGTTGTACGATCGTTTGAAAGATGTGATGGAACAGGTCGGCGAGCCGTTTGAACTTTTATTTGTCGATGACGGATCGCGTGACCGGACATATCGATTGCTGGAAGAAATTGCAGCCGTGGACAGCCGCGTGCTGGTGATAAAGTTGCGGCGAAACTTCGGCCAGACAAGCGCACTTGCTGCGGGATTCGATCATGCGAGCGGCGATTACATTTTGGCGATGGATGGTGATTTACAGCATGATCCGCAGGAAATCCCTGGCTTTCTGGCAAAGTTGGAGGAAGGCTATGACGTGGTAAGTGGGTGGCGGTCGCAACGTGGCGATAACTTCGTTTTACGACGCATGCCGTCCCTTGCTGCGAATTGGCTGATGGCGAAGCTGAGCGGCGTAAACATCCATGATTTCGGAACCACATTCAAGGCATACCGGCGCGAGGTCATACAGAGTATCCCGCTCTATGGACAGATGCACCGATTCATCCCGGCTCTCGCATCGTGGTATGGGGCAAGCATCTGCGAGGTTCCGATCTCAAATCCCGCACGGCTGCACGGTAAAAGCCACTACGGCATTTCTCGAACATTCCGGGTCTTTTTTGATCTGCTGACCATCAGGTTTCTACTGAAATACCTGACGCGGCCCTTGCATTTTTTCGGTAGCTTTGGCGCGCTGAGCATTTTGACCGGTGGTGGCCTGGCGTTATGGCTACTGCTGTTGAAGGTAGTGCAGGGTGGCCATGTGCTGCAGGCGCATGGGCCGATGTTCATCATTGCGGGCGTGTTGATCCTTGCCGGTATTCAAGTGATGGGGATTGGATTGCTTGGCGAGCTCCAGGTTAGGCATTTCCACTCCGGCAGCAGCCGGACGCCATATGCGGTCGAACGAATGGTACGGCTGCGGTCGTCGGAAGAGTCGATGCAAGCGTAAGTACTTAGCGATTGTGGAAGCCGTCGTACCGTCTACGATCCTTTTTGCTGGGCTTGCCCTCGTGCAAAACCTCGAATTTGGGCATGAGGCGGCGCTGTTCAGCCTGCGCTTCCCGCTTTTGCCGACTCAAATCAGTTTCGCGATAGAGTGTTTGCGCAATGCTTGCGGGACCACGCATGTCACTTAGAGCAAGAACTTCGATGTCAAAAGTGGCGGTCTCGGTTTGGATGGAAAGAGCATCGCCGACGCGAACTTCACGCGAGGATTTCGCAGTCTGGTCTGCGATGCGTGCACGGTTTAAGTCGCAGGCACGCGCGGCGAGGGTGCGAGTCTTAAAGAAGCGTGCGGCCCATAGCCACTTGTCGAGACGGACACCGTTCATTCGCTGTCCTTGCTTTCATCCTGCTGCCAGAAGATGCGCTCGCAGTCGCGCGGAAAGAGACGCGGTGCGGCTATTATCCACTGTCTCGCGGCATGCTGGGCTGCGCCAGAAACTGTGGCGGGAAAAACCTTCCGCAGGCGTAAATCTTCCTCGCGGCGTTCTGCCTGTGTAGCCGCGGTGTGACGGGCAATAGTAAGTCCGTGCTGCGAGACGTCACTTGAGGCTTTCGCCTCAAGTTCACGCAAGGCTAGGTCGCGTGCGCCACGCGCGACGAACGTGGACTGGCACTTGAAGCCTTGCCCATCCGATCCAAGGAACTGGGGCTGCACGCCACGCTCAAGCATCTGGCGGGCGTACCGCTCCGCCGGGCCGATAAGAGCAACGCCAATGGATCGGCGCTGGCGCAGTTCGTTCTTCAAGATGCGAAGAGCTTCGGGGAGTGAGTCCACAGTGAAATCGACCGCGCCGGTCCGCGAGGCAGCGCGAGCGGCATCTTTCGTTGGAGAGATTAGAAGGCATGTGCCGCCGAGGCCGAAACAAGCCAAGGCGAAGGCCAGCGAGATATCACTCGTCTGCTCAGCCAGGGCAAGCGTGCCGGATGCGCACGCATTCTGGAGTGCAAGGGCCATCCAAAGCTCGGCGGTGGTGCGCTGCAATGCATTCATAGGGCGGCACTCAGTACACTTAGTCTATGCAGACTTTGGCACGTACGCTGCGTTCGCTTGCGCTGGTCTTTTGGTTGGGCGGCATTCTGTTTTTCGGCGCGGTGCTGGCTCCGAACGCATTCCGGATTTTGGGCAAGGCACCGGAGTTCGGCACACTGATCGGCGCGTCGTTGCTGACGCTGCATAGCATAGGGCTGTGGTGCGGCGTCCTGATCATCATTGCGGTGCGGCTGCTCCGGCAGAGTGCGCGACTGCCGTTTGTGCAGATCGGGCTCGCCTTTGGGATGATGGTACTGACTTTTATCTCGAATCGATCGATTGTGGGGCCGATGGAGCATGATCGGATCCTGGCAGGCGGGCAGATTGAGTCTTTGATGCCAGGTTCGCCGTTGCGCGAAGACTTCAACGCGAGGCATCGGTGGTCGACGGCGGTGGAGCAGGGCGTGCTCTTTCTGGGCATTGCACTGGTGGTCATCGCGGCATCGGAACGGGAGGCCGTGTTGGTCGTGGATCGCGATACCGTGACTGAACCCAAGATAGTACGTCGCTACGACTGAACTTTAACGGGATAACCAGCCTATTCCACGGGATTGCGGGCGCGATACCCGTCGCGAGCCGTCACAGTGTACTTCAGTTTTTTATTCTTTTCATCGACCATGGCAAGCGGCAAGCCTTCCTTGTCGACAAGCTCAACCTTGATCTTGCGGTACGTGCCGTCCTGCGCGACGTTGGTAGGTCGGTATGTCAGCACGTACTGGTTGCGAATCGACTGATTGATTTCGGAGAAGATGTCGGGCAACTCGCCCTGGAAGCGCGGGAAGTAGGATTTGCCCCCGGTCAGGGACGAAAAGGTGCGCATCTGGTTGTCAGCCTGCAGATAATCGAGCCGTGATTCAGGCCCTTGGCGGCCGTAGCTATCAGCCAGAACGCGGGCAAGGCCGCCGGTGCTGATGGTATAGATACTCACGTTGGGCGTGGACCGAACCTTTTTGAGCATGGTGTCCAGAGTGATCTTACTGAAGGTGTCGCGGCCACTCGATATGAGGATGATGTATTTACGACCGTCTATGCGACTCGTGCGGTCAAGCGTTTCATACAGTGCGTCGAATTCATCCGTATCGCTGAAGCCGGGAATCGTGAGCGTGCGCAGGGCCTGCGCGGTAAGGTCCTTGTCGCGCGTAAAGTCAGTGAGAATGTGGGTGCGCAGGTCAAAGGTAATAATTGCGATGTAGTCTTCGGGCTTGAGTGTGCGGAAGAAGTAATACGACGACTCCTGCATATCGCGGATGAAGGCATAGCTGTTGGCGGCAAACTCCAGCAACATGACAGCTGTGATGGGAGCCTGGCGGGTCTGGACGTCGGTGACCCTTTGCGGCGCGCCGTCTTCCGTAACGCGAAAATTACCCGACTTCAGACCCGGGACGAACTGGCGGGTCTTGTCGAGCTGCACGCTTACGTCGACCGTGACGACCGGAACATCCACGCGTAGCGAGTAATTACTGAGGCCGTCCGGGTTTTTGATCTTCTCTTCGGCGGGCGCGGACGGCGGCGGTTCTTCGGCACCCTCCTTCTTCTTTTTCAAAATGATTGGGCCGTTGTCCTGCTGGGGACCATTGTCGTCCGGCGTGGTTGCCGGAGGCCGGCTGGGTGTGGGCACAGTTTGGGCAGACAAGATCGTGGTGCCAAGCGTAAGTGCTACCAAGGCGGCGGTGGTGGCAGAGCGAAGGTAAAACATCACTCGATGGATCCCTCTTGAGAAAACTTTACCGCGTCCGGCGTGGTACGGACTGTGTGCGATGAACAAAGGCAGCAGGACGCGCAGTTGGCATTGCCGCTCTGCGCCTCTAATCTGTAGACGTGGCTACCCCGCAAAAGGCTTCGTGCCTTGCCCTTCTGTACTGTGCACTTGCTGGTGTTGGGTCGGGCGTATCGCTGCGTTCGCAAGCCCCGGTCGGTCCACCGCTGCATGCACCGATGTTTCCACTGGCTGACGTTCGGCGCGGTATGCACGGCACGGCATGGACGGTGTTTGAGGGCACAGTGCCAGAGCCGATGGATGTGGAAATTCTTGGCGTTCTAAAGGACTCTATCGGGCCCGGGCAAGACATGATCCTTGGACGGCTGCATGGCTCCAAGCCGGAGTTCACCGGCGTGGTCGCTGGCATGAGTGGATCGCCGGTGTATGTGGACGGCAAGTTGCTGGGCGCTTTGAGCTTTAGAATCGGACAGTTCAGCAAGGAGCCAATCTGTGGTATCACGCCCATTGGACTCATGTTTGAAGTGCGCGACCTGCCGCAAGCGCGGCCAGATACGTCGAAAACCGTTGAGAGCGCGCAGCCAATCGCCACGCCGCTGGTGTTCAGCGGATTCAGTGCACAGGCGCTGGAACAATATGGCGATGGCTTTCGAAAGCTGGGCCTGGAGCCCGTGGCGGGGTTAGGTTCAGCCGCGGCAACGGGTTCCGCAACGCTGGCAGAGGCGGCGAAAGACCCGATCATACCGGGATCTGCGGTGTCCGCGGTGCTTGCACGCGGCGACTTGAATATCGCCGCGACCTGCACAGTGACATACGTGGACGAGAAGCAATTGTTGGCCTGCGGCCACCCCATCACACAGTACGGCACCATCGACATGCCCATGACAAAGGCCGAGGTGCTGGCGACACTTCCCTCGCCAATGAATGCTTTCAAAATTGTGAACACAACCGAGACCGTGGGTGCATTCACAGAGGACCGGCAAAACGCAATTGCAGGCCGGTTCGGCCAGAGTGCGCCGATGATCCCGGTGTCGGTAGATGTGCAGCCGGTTGCAGGATCAGGCTTGCCGCCGCGCTCGCTGCACTTTGAAGTACTAAACAATCGCGAGCTCACAGCGCAGGTGATGCTGGCGGGGATTTTTCAGGCACTGAGCGGGACGGATACGGCGGGAACGGAGATGAGTTTGCGGCTCACCGGAACGGTCAGCGTAGCCGGTTATTCAGACATCCATATCGAACAAGTGCTGTCGTCCGGAGATGGCGCGGCGGCGGGGCAGGCAGCCGTTTTCGTCGCGCAGAGATTCGCGCGGGTCTATGCCAATACGCTGCAACAATCGGCAATCACCGGCGTCAGGCTGCACGCGGACCTGGTTCCAATGCGCCAGTCGGTACAGGTGGAGAGCGCGCGGCTAAGTACGGACGAAGCGCATCCCGGCGACAGCGTAGTCGTGGAGGCGACCGTGAGGCCGTGGCAGCAACCGGCAAAGGTGATCCGGCAAATCGTTACGCTACCAACGACGTTAGAGCCAGGCCCGGTGCGTATTCTTGTGGGCGATGCGGCGTCACTGGACCGTGTAACTGCGCCGCCACCTGCTGCTGCCGCGCACCCGCTTGGCGTGGCCGACACGATTGCACAACTGAATCGTTCACACCCGAACGATCGCCTGTACGTCACGCTGCTAGATCACCAGACGCAGGCTGTAACCTCGGTGGAGGCACTGCCATCGCTACCGCCATCCATGGTGAATGCGCTACAGCCGCTTCGCGAGAGCCGCGAGATCTCCTTCACGTCCGAGACTGCGACAACCGCTGGCTCGGTTCCGCTCAACGCCGCTGTGAGTGGATCGCAGGTGCTCACGCTTCGCATTCGCTGAGTTTTCTACATTCCAAAGAGGTTTGACCCGACGTGCCGATTCGTTTGTGCCAACGCTGTTGCACCCGCAACCTGTTCACCACGCTCGGTTGCGTGCTGGCTTTGTCGATGAGCTTTTTGACGCCTACGCCGCTCGTTGCGCAAGGCACGCGGCAGTGGACGACGAGTCGCTTCGAGGATTTTGAGCGGGGTACGCCGCAGAATGTTGCACTGCGGAGCGACGGCCGGTTGACGGCGGCACCGGCGCTGCACGCAGTGGGCACAAGCACAGCGACGTATCTTTGGTCGGTGACGCCAGGCACCGCCGGAGCGGTCTACGCAGGCACCGGTGCAGTGACGGGCGGATCGCAGTTGCTGCAGTTTGATCGTGCCGGCAAGAGCACCGTCATCGCGGAGTTCAAGGAGACCAATGCGCAGGCCTTGGCGGCGTTACCGGATGGATCGATGCTGGTAGCGACGTCTCCGGATGGGAAGGTGTACCGCGTGCCGGCCAGTGGAGCAGGGGCGGCCGCAAAGCCTGAGGTGGTGTTCGACAGCACGAGCACCGCCGAAAAGCCGAAATATCTTTGGAGTATTGCTGTCGAGCACAACGGCAATTTGCTAGTGGCAGCAGGTGCGCCGGCGGTGTTGTATCGCGTGGCGTTGAAGGGTGACACAAAGCCGCGCGTAGTATTCCGGACAGGCGACCAGCACTTGCGAACGCTACTGGTCGGGACGGACGGCACGATTTATGTGGGCTCGGACGGTGCGGGCATTGTGTATCGGGTAGGCGCGGATGATAGGCCTTTTGCGTTATATACGGCGCCGAAACACGAAATCACAGCTCTGGCTCTCGACCCTGCGGGTAATTTGTATCTCGCCGCCGTGGGCGATCGCAGGCCACCGGTGCTGCCGCAGTTGCCTGCCGCAGGCGAGCCGCGCGTTCCGATTACCTTTCAACAGCCAGGGTCGTCAGCTTCCGCCGCGGTCAATGCGCTGGTTCCTGACGGATCGGAGATCGACCGGATCGGACCGGATGGCACGCCGTTACGGCTGATGACGCTACGGGATGAACTGGCGTATGCCCTGGCGTTTCGCAACGGTACGCTGACAGTTGCGACGGGCAACCATGGTCACGTGTACCGGATGGATCCCCAGCACCCGGGGGTCTACACCGATGTGGCGCACGTCGACGCAAATCAAGCCGTCGCGCTGGCGCAGGTGACAGATGGGCTACTGGTGACGACCGCCAACAGCGGCAAAGTCGTGAAGCTGGACGATGCCGCTGCGCTGGACGCGACGTATGTTTCAGACGTCTTCGATGGAGAGACGGCGACACTGTGGGGCCGGTTAGAGCCAACGACTTCGTCAAACGGCGTGGAGATGTTTGCGCGGTCAGGCAATGTGGAGAACGTGCGCGGGGCCTTAGGAGATTTGTGGTCGCCGTGGGTGGCGGTGAGGCCTGGGCAAACGCCGCTTCCGGTGCCCGTGGCGCGCTACATGCAGTGGAAAGCGATACTGCGGCCAGGTGCCCAACTAGACGCGCTGACCGTAAACTATCTGCCGCGCAACCTGCCCCCGCAGGTAGAAGACATCGTGGTACAACCAGGAGCGCGGCTGCCGAACGCGGGGCCGCCTGCGCCCAGCAGCACAGTATCGGTCGCCTTCCGGGGACCGAGTTCGGTCAGCGCCGCCCCATTGGGTGAGCCGGTGCCAGTGCCACTGCTGGCACAGCGCGACCGGACGGCGGTAACAGCGCGATGGCTTGCACGCGATCCGAACAACGACGACCTTACCTTCAGCCTGTACCTGCGCGACACGCATGAAGCAGTATGGCGGCCGCTGAAGGACAAGCTGACCGAGCGGGCGTGGAGCTTTGACAGTGGGCTGCTGCCGGATGGGGAGTACGAACTGCGGGTCGTTGCGTCGGACGCACCAGTGCACAACCTGGGTGACGCACTGGAAGGGGAACGGGTATCTGCACCGTTCACGCTGGATACAACGCCGCCGATTGCAGGGCCGTTGACGGCGTCACTCAAAGGTGGACGGCTAACAGCTAACTTTGAGGCCCGTGACGCGACGAGCGCGATTGCGCACGCCGAGTTTTCGATAGACGCGGGACCCTGGCAATACCTGGAGCCGGTCGGCAAGCTATCGGATGCGCAAAGCGAGAGATATTCGGTTGACGCACCGGTGAGCGGGCCGGGGGAGCATACGTTGGCAATCCGTGTTTTTGACCGGTACGAAAATGCTGTGACAGCGAAGGCCATCGCCAAGTGAGCGTGCGATGAGGTTCGAACTCTTTATCGCCGCAAGATATCTGCGAGCCAAGCGGCGGCAGGCTGTGATCGGTGTGATTACCGGGATCTCTGTACTGGGTGTGGCGGCGGGTGTGGCTGCATTGATCATCGCGCTGGCGATCACCAATGGGATGCGGCGGGATCTGCAGGCGCGGCTGCTGGGGTCGACCGCACATATCCAAATGATGCGGGTAGCGGGAGATGGCATTAAGAGCTGGCGGCCATTACTGGACAGGCTTCGCACGCAGCCGCACGTGATAGCCGCCGCGCCGGGGCTGTACGGACAGGTACTGGTGTCCCGTGGTCCGCGTAGCGGCGGTGCGTTGATTGAGGGCGTACTGCCCGAAGACGAGCGCGCCGTGTCGGACTTGTTGCAGACGGTGCGGGAGGGTTCGGCAGCAGCGCTGTCAGAGCCGGCAAGTGCTGGAGCTTTGCCGCCGTTGGTGCTGGGTAGCGATCTGGCAGAAACCCTGGGTGCCAAGCCCGGGGACAGCGTTCTGGTGACAAGTCCGCAAGGGGAACTGACACCGCTAGGACTGCAACCGCGGTTTGTGCGATACCGGCTTGTCGGAATTTTCCACTCGGGGTTTTTTCAATACGACGCGAGTTACGCGTTTCTGCGGCTGACGGATGCGCAGCGGTTGTTCAGCGAGCCGGACCTGGTGTCTGTGCTGTCGTTCAAGATCGACGATTTATACAGGGCACCGGCGGTGGCACGACAACTAGAAGAAAGCGCCGGGCCGGGATTTCAGACAACAAATTGGATGGATCAAAATCGTGAGCTGTTCCGGGCGCTACGGCTGGAGCAGGTGGTGACGTTTGTTGTGATCGCGCTGATTGTATGTGTGGCGGCGTTGAACATCCTGATTGCGCTCACGATGCTGGTGATGGAAAAGACGCGGGACATTGCAGTGCTGATGAGCTTCGGCGTGCAGCCTACGCAGGTGAGGCGGATTTTTCTTGCGCAGGGTTTGCTTATTTCGCTGGCAGGAACGATGGCGGGACTTGTGCTGGGATACGCGCTGAGCTGGGCAGGCGGGCATTACCACTTCATCCCACTGTCGGCGGAGGTGTATTCACTCGACACGCTGCCGTTTGCACCGCGTGCGAGCGATGGAGTGCTGGTAACGGCGGTATCACTGGCCACGGCACTGCTCGCGACACTGTATCCCAGTAGAGCGGCGGCACGCATTCCGCCAGCGGAGTCGTTGCGCTACGAGTAGCGGCTACTGCGCCCAGCCGTTCTCGTGCATCCAGCGATACAAAAGGTCCGGCCAGCCACTCAGTTCCGGATCAGCCTGCGCAAGGCCGACTCCGTGATGTCCCTTGCGAAAGATGTGGAGTTCGGCTGGAATATTGTTTTTGATCAGCGCCTGATACATAAGAACCGAATTCGTGACCGGCACGACAGCATCATCGGTGGTCGAAAAAATGAACGTTGGCGGCGTTGTAGAGGTGACTTGCTCATCGACACTCAAAGCAGACTTCAGCGATGCGGGAGCGTTATTGCCAAGCAAATTCTGCTGCGAGCCGCCGTGCGTTATACCGTCCTCCATTGAAATCACGGGGTAGGCAAGAATGAGAAAGTCAGGCCGGCTAGAAACCCGATCGATCGGGTCGGTCGCGGCGGGATTGCCGCTGTCGAACTTCGTGCCTGCCGTGGCAGTCAGATGCCCCCCGGCGGAAAAGCCCATCATGCCAATGTGGTCCGGTTGTACGTCCATAGCAGCAGCATGCGAACGGGCGTAGCGCAGGGCACGTTGCGCATCCTGCAGCTGAACGGGATTGTGGTACGCAGGGCCGAGGCGGTACTTAAATACGAGCGCCGCGATGCCGTGCGCGTTGAGCCATTGCGCCACCTGTAAACCTTCATGATCCATGGCCAGATGCTCATAGCCGCCGCCAGGTGCTACCACCACCGCGGTGCGGGTGGGGTTTGCCGACGGCAGATAGATGGAGACTGTGGGCACATCTGTTTCTGCCTTACCGAGTGCGCCGGGCGCGCCCATCGGCCATAACGGTGTGGGCGTATGCAGGTCCTGAGATTGGTCCATCGCTGTTGTGTTGACATACTGCACAGGCGCGGAACTGGTCGTTTGCGCTGAAAGCGCATAGCAACAGATGTAAAGCAGAACAGCTGAAACGTTGCGCATGAGATACCTCGAAATTATTAATTCGACTCTTCAGTGGATGCGGCAACCTCAATGGGCGACACCTTTGTTTTGAAGGTGAATCTCTTATGGCCCAGAAACTGCGGAATGATGGCAACTGCGACGATGATCGCCTGCGCGCCATACGGCGCAAACCGCGGCTGCGGCAACCAATGCGCCAACGTCGCCGCCAGCGGGGCTGCGGCCAGAACGCTGACGAGCAGGCTTGGGCCGTATATGACGAAACTACGCGCGTACTCGTGTAAGGTCTTGCCGCTACTGCGAAAGACAAACCACTTGTAGCTGAAGAAAGATACGGTGATGTTGACCAGCGTTGAGAGCAATGTTGCAACGCTGGTCATCAGTGCGGCATGCTGCGGATTCAATTGCACGCACGCAAAGGTCATCGCAAAAGTGTCAGCCAAACCAAACAGTGTGTTGCCGCCGCCTGCCAAAAGAAAGCGCAACGCCTCGCCCTTGGGAATGTGATTGGTCAAGGACATGCTAGTAGTTGATGCGTTCCTTCTCCGTCACCAACGGCCGGTTTTGCACGATGGTGTGAATCGAACCGACATACTCGCCGATGATGCCGATCGCGATAAGTTGGACCGATCCTAAGAAGAACAGGCCTATCATCGTCGGAGCAAGACCAAGCTCGAAGTGGTTCCAGAAAATCAATTTTGCCAGCAGATAGATCAGCCCGAGCATCAATGAGATGGCCGCGAACACGAATCCACCGAAGGTCACCATCCGTAACGGCACCTTCGACAGGTTGGTTATACCCAGCATCGCCATGTCGTACAACGTGTAAAAGTTGTTTTTGGTAATGCCCCGCATGCGCCGCTTTTGGCCATAGGTTATCTGTTTAATGGGGAAGCCCACCTCTGCGACCATGCCGCGAAAGTAGGGATAGGGATCGCCGTAACGGCGGATGACATCCATTACCTGCCGGTCGTACAGGCCGAAGCCGGTGTAATGCTGCAGTACCTGCACACTGGTCAGTTTTTCCACAGTCTTGTAGTACAGCGTACGGACTCTGTACATCAGTCCGCTTTCCTCAGACGTGGTTTTGACACCAACGACAATTTTCCATCCAAGCTCCCAATCGCGGATGAATTCGGCGATGAGTTCGGGCGGGTCCTGCAGATCGCTCAACAGCACGATCACTGCATCGCCATCGACTTCCATCATGGCGTGATGCGGCGAGCGGATGTGGCCGAAGTTGCGCGCGTTCACGATCACTTTTACACGCCGGTCCTGGGCTGCCAACGCACGAAGTTCATCGACGGTTGAATCGGTCGAAGCGTTGTCGATGATGATGTGTTCGTAGTCGTATTGCGGCAGCGCGGCGAACACGGCACGGACGCGCTCAACCAGTGGCTGCACGTTGCCCGATTCGTTGTACGCCGGGCTAACGACACTAATCTTTTTCACGGCCTCTGCTCCCGTCGTGGAGTGATGCTTCCTGCTGTTGTGGCCCGGCGCATTGCGGCTAAGCCGCTCCCGTCCAACCGTACCACGCAGCGGTGCGGCGGATCATTTCTGCCAGCGAGACGGTCGCATGCAGGTTCAACTCGGCAGCAGCGCGATCTACCGAAGGCACATAGCGCGACACTGCCGCACCCTGCACCGGCCTTTTAGCAACCTGAATTTCCAGCGTACTACCCAGTGCATCGCGCACAGCCTCGGCGAGTTGCAGAATGCTCAGGCTTTCTGCAGAACCGACGTTGTAAGCACGCTGTGTCGGGGCCGCGAACAGCATCGTCCAAAGCCACGCCGCCAAATCCCCGGCGTAGAGGAATGACCTCGTAGGCGTCCCATCGCCTCCAATTTGGATCGGTACACCTGCCAGTACATCTCGAATGAAGTTGCCGATGGCGAAGTGAACGTCGAGCGCGAGGTGCGGTCCGCAAAAAGCCCAGCAGCGTGCAATCGCGCACTCTACGCCGTACTGCTTTCCATATAACGCGCACAGCAATTCACTCGAACGCTTGCCCTCACCATAAATACTGCCGACCTGCGTGCAATCAGGAGCGCCGGCATAATTTTCAGGGAGGTGAACGACGTCCTCCGGCTGGCGTCCATAAACGGCGCCGGAACTGGTCAGCAGCACGCGACGCACCCCGGCCTGTACTGCGAAATCTAACGTGCGCTGTGTTCCTGCAAGGATTGTAGATAGCATCTCCGTCGGCTCTTCCGCAAGCTGCTTTGCGCTTGCCTCCGTAGCCGCATGCACCACAAAACCGAACCTGCCCCCCGGAAACACAAAGTCACGAACATCCCCGGCATGGAGTTCAATGTCACCCTCGACAAAAAGGTGAGGCATCTTTGCGCGAAACACCTCCGGCTTGCGCGACAGCACGACGGCTTTTGCACCCAGCCCAAGCTGCCGATTTACGTACGCGAAGCTCTCCAGCAGCCAGGCCCCAAAAAATCCGGTACCGCCGGTCAGAAACACGCGTTCCCCACGCATCACCTGCCACAGGGGCTCAGTCTGCGCCAGCACCGCGCGAAGGTCGGCTTCGTCTATAGGCTTGGCTGCGCGCATCGTTCAGGTGGGTAAATACCGGAAGACCTTTGCGGCGGTCGCCTCATCCAGATCCGGCGACATACGGTGTAGCGGGTTCGATTCCATGCTGCCCGATGCCGTTACACGGCTAGTAATCTTCGGAAAATATGTCTGCTTAGGGTCGATGTGCACAAGGAACGCTGCCGGGCCTTTAGCCTCCATCTGGTTTAAAAAGTCCGGGTCGCTTTCAAAATCGAGGCCCACCCTCATCACGGGAATATCGTAGGCCGCGAATAAGTGCTCCCACTTGGGAATGCCAAGGCCGGTCGATGTGTCGCACCCCACATAACGCCCGCCAAAGTAGTTGATCTGGGTCATGCGAATTGAAGCGTAGCCATTGTCGTCGAAGATGAAGATTTTGAGGTTCAGCTTATTCGCCGCGACTGTGCCGAGTTCCTGCAGGTTTTGAATGAAGCCTCCATCCCCTTCCACCAGGATCGTTCGTCGGCCTTTACCGGCAGTCGCCGCGCCGATTGCGCCGCTCAGGCCGTAGCCCATGCTGGCGAGACCCTTGTCCGTCACAATCCGCTGGCCGCCCTTCTGCGCAAAGGTCTGCATCATGATGGTGAATGCACTGCCGCTCGAGCACGGAATAATAATGTCGTCCGCCGTTGTCAGCGCACCCAGCCTGTCGGCGAAGACCCACGGGGAAAGATAGCCCTCTCCCGTATTGTTTCCGCCTTCCACTAATGGCAAGAGCGCCCTCACCTCATGCGCGAACGCTCTCCATTCCGAATAATCCCCCGCCGGCTGCTTCGCCAGGTACTGCAGCACAACATTCGCATCGCCACATACGGGCAAATCCACAACGGGATGCCCTTTCTCCAATTCCTCACGATCACAATCGACATGGACCACTTCAGCCACAGGCGCAAAGCCTTGCCAGTTAAACCCGGTCTGCTGCATGCTCAGTCTCGTTCCAAGCGCCAGCAGCAAGTCCGCCTGCTGCAACAGTATGTTGCTATACCGTTGACCCCAGGTGTTAGGCCGGCCAAAATACATCGGGTGATCGCTGCCCATTCGGTCCATGGCATTCCACGTTAGGAATACGGGAACACCAAGTGTAGCAAGCGCGTCCTGCACACCAGCCGAAGTCTCTCGGTCAATGCCTGCGCCGAGTAATAACGCAGGCCGTTTCGCGCTTTTCAGCTTTTGTGCAATCGTCTCCAGCAGCGACATAGAAAGAGGCTCGAACGCAGGCTGCAACGGAACGATAGGCGTGTCCAATGTCTCGCGTTCCACCTGACCACCTTGCACGTCCAGCGGGATTTCAATGAAGACCGGTCCTTTGCGCCCGGTCAATCCACAGTAGGTCATTTGGGTAAACGTGCCACGGTCCACTACCCTGTCCATCAGCAGCGATTTCTCGGTTATTGGTCCGGCAATCGCTACGCCATCAATCTCTTGAATACCCCGCTGCCGGACTTGATCACGGTTCAAATCCGCCGTTTTTACCTGACCGCCAATCACAAGCAGTTCGCGGCTTTCCAACCATGCGCCACCTAGCGCTGTGACGATATTGGTCAATCCTGGGCCCGCCGTCACCATGGCGAGCGCCTTGCTGCCCAAATGCACCTCGTTAAAATACTCCGCCGCAATGCCGGCCGCGACCTCGTGTACCACCGGGATACAGATCATCCGGTGACTACAACTCTCCAGCAGATGCATGATGTTACCGCCTGCCACAAAGAAGCAGTGCGTGTATCCAAGCTCCACCAGCCATTCAGCCAGTACGTCCGAGTACTTCTTCGTCATGCCCAGCTCTCCACCACATGTTCGATTGCCTGCCGGATTTGCGCTAAAGTCTCCGGTGTCTTCGGCAGCTTTTCCAGCATGACGCTGCCATTCGGCGCGATCAGGACCAGAGCATAGAAGCTCGCACCGTGCTTCTTGTCCGACGCAACACGGTCCAATACATCGTTCAGGGCCAGCTTCTTCAAATGAGCGACCGCAGTCCGGTCACTACGTATCATCTGCCTCAAGTGCGCCGAGAGCCGCGCGACATTCGGCACACCGACGTAATCTACGCCACGCAGTTGCTGAAATGCGATAGCGCATTGAATACCTATCCCCACTCCAATCCCGTGCGCGATGGCGAAGTGTGACGCACCTTCCATGGCATGGCCGAATGTGTGCCCAAAGTTAAGCAGCAATCGCTCTTTTTTATCGAACTCGTCGATCTCGATAAACCACTTTTTCGACAGCAGGCTGTTCAAGATCAAAGCCTCAAGCTGAGCCGCCGGCATGTTAACAGTGGGATCTGTAGCCAGATGCGTCTCGAACGCCTCATCGCCACGACAGAAGCATATCTTTGCCGCCTCAATCAGCCCGCTCGCTTGCTGGTCTGCGGGAAGCGTTCGGATGAACTCCGCATCGACGAGCACTACCTCCGGCGAGTGGAAGGTGCCTACTAGATTCTTGTACGGACCCACATTGATCGAGCTCTTCCCGCCGATGCATGAATCCACCATCGCGAGCACAGTCGTAGGCACATACGTCCATTTAAGCCCGCGCATGTACACCGACGCGACGAAGGCAGACAGGTCCTGCGTTATACCGCCGCCAACAGCAACAAGATGCGTACTTCGATTCGCCCCCGTCTTCCGCATGGTTTCGATGACGCCCGGTGACGCCTCCAGGGATTTATTCATCTCAATCGCCTCGATGAATGTCGCCGCAATTCCTTGCTGCTCAAATTTGGCCCTGAAATACGCATCACTTATTACTGCGCTCTGGGCAAATTCGCCTAGCCACCGCGAGAACGCACCCGACTCCACATGTACGGTGTACGGCCCGGTCGATGACTGGACCTCAAACGATGCGGACATGGCTGAATCCCAGGTCGGCCGCTATGAACTGGCCGGTAATGCCGGTGTTCTCCGGCGAGCAAAGGAACAGTACGGTCGAAGATACGTCGTGCAAGGACGGTAATCGTCCAAACTGCGTCGCGCTAGTCAGGCGATTGATCTGCTCGGAAGACAGGTTCTGCCGTGTCATCGGTGTATCGAGCGCGCCCGGCAAGACTGCATTGATGACATGGCCGTGGCTGGCCAGATCCGCCGAGCAAGATAAGATCAAACCCTGCAGAGCGGCCTTTGTCATGCAATAGGTCAGCTTCGATTGCCGTGCGAGATTCTGCCAGATGGAACTAATTACGCATAGCCTGGCCGGCGCACGCAGCTTGTCCAGGCGCAACATTGCTTGCAGGGTCGCCAGAATGTACACGCAGTTGGCTTGGTATATCTCAAGGTGTTGTGCCAAATCGACGTTCGCGATGGCGTCATTAACGTTTGCTCCCTGCGCCCAGCACACCGCATCGAAGGGCTCTACCCGCGCAAGAAAACTGCCGTCCAGATCGTCGATAAGAGGATCGAGGGCGTAAAAGTCCACTCCTTCAATCTTTTCTTCCGGCTCCCTGCGCGCCACACCAGTCACGCTCCAACCACGGCCTGCCGCATCCGCAGAAATCGCTTTGCCTATCGCGCCGCTTGCGCCAAACACCAGAAGCCGATGCCGCACGATCATTTGTTTAGCACTGCCCAGCGCTTCTCAAGCATGTCAATGCGCTTAGCATCTTCTTGCTGAATGGCACCATAGTAATCTCGTTTGTTCAGCAGCCAAAGCAGTTCGAAGTGCACGGCATTCAAAAGTCCCTGATCGATGTGGACAGCATTTGCGGCTTGGCCGTCGAATACAACCTTGCGCGTCTCAAACCGAGTAAGGTGCACAGCCACCATTTCCTTCAGTACCGGAATGGAATCGCTTGACACACCACCGCCTACGACCATATCCAAGCCCTTCGCTTTAGCCGCTGCAGCCGTCTTCAGCACATACTCCGTCACTTCCCGACCGTTGATTGCGTCGCGGCCCAGTGAGGCCGACAACGAAAAATCGACTCGGCCAAAGACCACGCCGGCAATCTCAGGGGATTTCTGCGCAAAGCCGGTCATCTCCTCCAAGACCTGAAACGCGTTGATCGTCTCCAGGTTGAACAGAAAATCTGTGTCACCCTGCTCTTCCTTGGGATACACCTTATCCACAGCCTCTGCGAACTTCGACAGGGCATAACGGCTCTCAATCATCGGCGCGATAATGTAGTCTACGCCGATCTGCTTAGTTTCGATCAGGTCACGCATCGCCTCGCAGCCGCCGATCTTGATGGCCAGCTTCAAGCCAGCCTTCCGGCAGATCTCTACAAGCCGCAGCATTTCATCGACACGTGTACCCTCTGCCTCATACTCTGCTTTCACGGCAACGTAGCCGTACTCCTGACGTCCCTTGTTCAGCAGGTCGAGCATTTTGCGTTCGCGGCTATTCATCCGGATGTGGTCCTTTCGTTCTTGCAATAAAGATCAGCGTGCAATGCCGGCGGAAAGCGCTACTGCGTAATGGGCAAGGGATTGGGATTGTGGCAGAAATCGACAATCGTCTTCGCGATATGGTCGAGCATCGGTTCGGTCAGGCCAGGATACACGCCGCACCAAAATACCTGATTCATCACATAATCCGTATTCTTCAGTTCGCCGATAACCCTGTGCTCCCAGCCTTCATACGCCGGTTGTCGCAGCAGATTTCCCGCGAATACCAGCCGCGTACCGATTTTCGCGTTGTCCAAAGCACGGGTGAGTTGGTCTCGGCCAAAGCCCGCCTCGGGCTTCACGGCAATGGGAAAGCCGAACCAGCTTGCGTCGCATCCTGCAGTCGCTTCGGGTAGTACGAGCCAACGCTCCGCATCCTTCAGCGCGTTTTTCAGATACACAAAATTCGCTTTGCGCTTTTCGATAAAGCCGGGAAGCTTCTCAAGTTGACTCACACCCAAAGCGGCCTGCATGTCGGTCGCCTTCAGGTTATAGCCAATGTGCGAATAGGTGTATTTGTGGTCATAGCCGCAAGGCAAAGTTCCAAGTTGCCAGTCGAATCGTTTTCCGCAAGTGTTGTCCACGCCCGGCTCGCACCAGCAGTCGCGGCCCCAATCCCGAAAGCTTTCGATCAAGACTTTCAGTGCCGGTTTATCCGTCAACACAACTCCACCCTCGCCCATGGTGATGTGGTGCGCGGGATAGAAACTGACAGTGGCAATATCGCCGAAGGTGCCAACCTTCTGGCCATTCAGCGTCGTGCCGAGCGCATCACAACAGTCTTCCACGAGCCACAAGTTGTACTTCTTGCAGAACTCCGATATGGCTTTTGCATCGAATGCATTGCCCAGCGTATGCGCCACCATAACGGCTTTTGTCTTCTCGCTGCGTGCCTCTTCCAGCTTGCTTACATCGATCTCGTAATGCGGCAGCGTCACGTCGATGAACACCGGCACGCACCGGTTCTGGAGAATGGGATTCACCGTAGTCGGAAATCCCGCCGCCACGGTGATTACCTCGTCCCCCGGCTTGATCTGCCGGTCGCCGAGTTTGGGCGAAGTCAGCGCAGAAAACGCGACCAGGTTCGCAGACGATCCGGAATTGACCAGCGAAGCCGACCGCAGGCCGAAGAATTTGGCCAGCTTTTTCTCGAAGTCCTTGGCCCATCGCCCCGTCGTAAACCAGGCATCCAGCGCGCTGTCGACCACAGCGCTAATGTCGTCGCCGTCAATCACTTTCCCGGATACTGGAACCGTTGAGACACCAGGAACAAACTCGCGAACTGGAAAAGCCTCCGTTTGAAACTGCTGTGTCAATGCAAGAATCTGCTCTCGAAGGGCTTGTGCTTTCTCAGTCATAATCTGAGAACAGGATACATGCCCCACAGCCTGAGCGAGTTAAGGTAAGGTGGGTTTGTTCGGCATTCGCGCTGCCGCCACAGCAGGCCAGCGGGCATGGCCGAGTCACCAACACCCACGCCCTTAAGGACGAGCACCATGAAAGCAGTGATTCTAGCCGGTGGTTTGGGCACCAGGCTCAGCGAAGAAACCTCCGTGCGGCCAAAACCTATGGTCGAAATTGGCGGACGGCCGATCTTATGGCACATCATGAAGATTTATTCCCACTATGGCATCAATGATTTCATCGTGTGCTGTGGATACAAGGGGTACGTCATCAAGGAGTACTTCGCCAACTATTTTCTGCATATGGCAGATGTAACGTTCGATATGACCGACAACTCGATGACGGTGCATGAATCGGTTGCCGAACCATGGAAGGTTACGCTCGTGGACACAGGCGACTCTACCGGCACCGGCGGACGACTGCGGAGGGTCGGCAAATATCTGAATGCGGACGAGCCGTTCTGCATGACGTACGGCGATGGCGTGAGCGATGTGAACATCACGGAACTGATTGAGTTCCACAAAAACCACGGCAAAGAAGTGACGCTCACATCCGTGCAGCCGGTAGCGCGCTTCGGGGCGCTCGGCCTAAAGAATAACGACGTCTACGCGTTCCAGGAAAAGCCGAAGGACGAGGGCGGTTGGATTAACGGCGGATTCTTTGTGTTGTCGCCGCGCGTGCTTGAGGAATTGAAGAACGACGATTGGATGTTTGAGCGCGAACCGATGGAGGCGCTGGTGGCGCAGGGTCAAGTGCAGGCGTTCTTCCATCACGGTTTTTGGCAGCCGATGGACGCCCTGCGCGACAAGCACCACCTGGAAGATCTGTGGTCGAAAGGCAAGGCGCCGTGGAAGCTCTGGTAACCGCCCCCGATTACAGTGTGTGGCAAGGCCGGCGTGTGTTCATGACCGGCCATACCGGCTTCAAAGGCGGCTGGATGTCGCTATGGCTGGCGAAGCTTGGAGCGACCGTGCGGGGCTATGCGCTCGATCCATATACGACGCCAAATCTGCTGGAAGCTGCGAAGGTCGGGTCGGTAATCGAGGATGTTCGTGGAAGCATCCTCGACCGCGAACGCCTTGAGAAAAGCATGACCGAGTTCAGGCCGGACATCGTGATCCATATGGCAGCGCAGCCGTTAGTGCGGTTATCGTATGTCGATCCGCTGGGGACGTACTCGACGAATGTGCTGGGAACGGCGCATGTACTCGAGGCGGTGCGTAAGTCGCCGTCAGTGCGAGCGGTCGTGTCTGTGACTACGGACAAGTGCTACGAGAACAAGGAATGGCACTGGGGCTATCGCGAGAGTGAGGCACTTGGCGGATATGACCCATACTCCTCCTCGAAAGCCTGCGCAGAACTGGTGACGGCAGCGTACCGGCAATCGTTTTTCAACGTAAGCAGGTTTGAAGACCACCGCTGCGGTATCGCGAGCGGACGCGCCGGCAATGTGATTGGTGGCGGGGATTGGTCCGATGACCGCCTGATTCCTGATTTGGTTCGCGGCTTTTTGCGCGGCGACGATGTGCGAATACGCAGACCGCAAAGCATCCGTCCATGGCAGCATGTGCTCGAGCCGGTGTGGGGCTACATGCGCATCGCTGAGGAAATCTTCAAGGGGAATGCATCCGCCGCGACGGCCTGGAACTTTGGACCGGCAGATGACGATGCCTGGCCGGTAAGCCGCATTGCCGAGAAGATGGTGCAAGTGTGGGGTGATGGCGCGAAGTGGACCCTGGACCCCGATCCGGGAGCGCACGAGGCAGGATATCTGAAGCTGGATGCGAGCAAGGCGCGGGCGGAACTTGGCTGGCACCCGGCGCTCCATATCGGCACGACGCTCGAGTGGCTGGTGGAGTGGTACAAAGCGCAGCAACGAGGCGAGGACATGCATGCCTTTACGCTGGAGCAGATCGCGCAATATGAGGCGCTGCTCAAAGCACAAGCATAGACGGCATCCAGCGAGACGGAGGCGCAAGCGGTGATTGAAGCTCCTGAAAAACCGGAACTGCACCATCACCCCACCGGCATACCCTGGTTCGATTTCATCGTGCCGGTCGCCGTACTGTGCATCTCGATCGCATCGCTCCTGACGTCGCTGCAATCTGAAAAGTCGATGCACGCACTCGTGGAGCAGAATAGTCGGCTGGTGAGCGCTCAATCCACACCGTTGCTTATGCTGGATACGAGCAATCTGAGTGACGGCAAGCCGGTTATCAGCATGACTCTGAGCAACGTGGGTACCGGTCCGGCACGCATTGCGTGGCTCCACGTGGCAGACTCCGACGGAATCGACTACTCCGGCGGAACGCTCTACGAACGGTTGGCCAAAGTGGACTCGACTGCCTCGTTCATGTCCCAGCAGATCTCGGCTACTCTGATGCGGAGCGGCGATGAACGTAGCGTGTTCCGTTTTCCCAAACCGGCCAGCCAAGCTGCACTCGTCCAGTGGGAAGCCCTGAACAAAACTCGACGCAATTTGCACGCCAGCGCCTGCTATTGCTCCATCTTCGACGAATGCAAGATCACTCAATTTGGCGACAGCCACCCCAAGCCGGTTGCATCCTGCGACGCTGCAGATGATAAGGCTGCGCACGGGTAAAGTCGTGTCGGTTCGGACAATCCAAATAGCTACGCGGATTCCGCAGCGGCGGTC
Source organism: uncultured Terriglobus sp. (assembly GCA_964244665.1). Taxonomy (GTDB): domain Bacteria; phylum Acidobacteriota; class Terriglobia; order Terriglobales; family Acidobacteriaceae; genus Terriglobus. Next base: position 14,759 of record CAXTJO010000007.1, on the reverse strand, counting down.
ATCCTGCCGACCTGAAGCTAACGCTCTGGCGCTCAGCGCCGGCACACAAGCTTTAACGGTCGACGAATTGGCTGAGCATTTGGCAACGCTCAGCCAAGCGCCAAGGAAAGTGCCGCGCACGCTCGGTCGAGGTCGGGTTGGCGCTTGCCGAAGCAGAAGCGGAGCATAGTTTCGCCTCGACCATTTGTGAAAAAGGCGGAGCCTGCGACGGCGGCGACGCCGGTGGCCTGCAGCAGGTTGCGGGCGCGCTGAGCGGCGGTGGTGCCGGGCAGGTGAGGAGCATCGGCGAGGATGTAGTAGGCACCGTCCGGGCGAGGCGCGGTAAAGCCGGCGGAGGTGAGGGCGGCGCAGAGCTGGTCGCGCTTCTGCTGATGGCTAATGGCGAGGTCGGTGTAGAAGGTGGTAGAGGCGAGTTGCTGCATGCCCGCAAGCGCACCGTATTGCGCGGAAGATGGGCTGCAGATGTAAACGAGATCGTGGAAGTAACCGATGGCGGGGATGAGGGCAACGGGTGCGGTGAGATAGCCCACGCGCCAGCCGGTGATGCTGAACGTCTTGGAGAGTCCGCTGATGGTAACGGTGCGGTCGCGCATGCCGGGCAGGGTTGCAAGGGAGACGTGTTCCCTGCCGTCGTAGATGAAGTACTCGTAGATTTCGTCGGTAATGACGAGGAGGTCGCGCTCCTGCGCGACGGCGGCTATAGCTTCAAGCTCGGTGCGGCTGAAGAGCTTGCCGGACGGGTTGGAGGGGGTGTTGATGATGATGGCGCGGGTTTTGTCGGTGAGGGTGGCACGGAGGGCGTCAAGGTCGAGCGACCACGTGGGTGCGGTGAGGGCGACGGCCCTGGGTACCATGCGGAGGGAGAGCAGAGTGCTGACGTGGTAGCCGTACAGCGGCTCGAAGACGAGGACTTCGTCGCCGGGGTTGAGCAGGGCCAGCAGCGTGGCGTAGAGTGCGCCGGTGGCGCCGTTGGTGACGAGGATTTCGGTGACAGGGTCTGCCTGAATGCCGTTGAAGCTGGCGAGCTTTGCGGAGATGGCTTCGCGGAGGGGGGCTATGCCGTCGAGGCGGGTGTAGATGTTGTGGCCGTCCTGGATGGCGGCGATGGCGCCGGTTTCGACGGGCGGGGGGACTTCGGTGTCGCAGATACCCTGGGCGAGATTGATGCCGCCAACGCGGTCGCATTCGACGGACATGGCGCGGATTTCAGATTGGACGATGGAAGGTGCGATGAAGCTAAGGCGGGGCGGGGCGGGGGCGAGGGTAGGCATGTAAACCTCCTGGCGAAACGAGTCTCCGCAATCGTACCCGAGTCTTAGCGGACCAGGCTTGCGGAGGGTTGAATGACAGCGTCGCTGAAGCGTTCCATCTCTTCAAGTTGCGGGCTGAACTGGAGCAGGAGCAGATCGACGCCGGCCTGCTCGAAGGCACCGACGCGGTCGGCGATCTGGGCAGGGGTGCCCATGAGGCCGGAGCGGAGGCCGCGGTTGGAGACGGAATACTCCTCGACGGACATGCGCTGTTCGAGCAGCGTACCGCTGAGCCATTGCTCGTAGTTGGCGAAGCCTTTGGCTGAACTGTTGACATTTGTGATGCGGTCGCGTTCGGACTGGACGGCGAAGTCTGTGTTGCGGACACAGGCGTATCCGGCAACGCCGTACTGCATGGGCGGCAGATCGAGGCGGTCGCGGCGGGCGCGCATGTCGGCGATTTTGGCGGCGACGTGTAGAGGGGAGTCACCGTGCATGACGTAGGCGTCGCATTTTTGGGCGATGAGGTTTTTAGCGGCTTCGCTTTCGCCGCCGGCGTAGATGGGGGGCCGTGGCGTACGCAGGGGCTTGGGCTCCATGACGGTGGCGTCGGTGGTGTAGTAGCGGCCGGTGTGGGTGAAAGCGGGCTGGGACCAGACGCCGTTGACGACGTCGAGCCACTCGGAGGTGCGACCGTAGCGGTCGTCGTGGGCGTCGAAGCCGACGCCGTACATGAGGGCTTCCTGCTTCCACCAGCTGCTGACGACGTTGAGGGCGAGGCGGCCGCCGGAGATGCGGTCTACGCTTGCGGCCTGCTTGGCGAAGAGGGCGGGCTGATGAAACGTGGGGCGAACGGCGACCATCAATTCGAGGGTTTCGGTGACGGCGGCGAGGGCGGCGGCGGTGGACCAGGCATCGAGCGAGGGGGAGTCGACGCCCTTGATGTCGTTGAGGTTGAGCTCTGCGATGAGAGAGAGGTCAAAACCGAGAGATTCGCTGCGCTGGGCGAGGCGTTTGGTGTAGGCCCAGGTGGCTTCCATGCCCTCGTCCTCGATGTTGCGGAGCCAGCCTCCGAAGACTGGCATCCAGTAGCCGTAGCGCATGTTGGGGTACCCCTCCCCCCTCCCCCTGTGGCTAAATTCGTCATCCTAAAGGGGCGGGTTTGTAAAATCGTCAAACGATTGGACTTAGACGCAAAATCGTCAAACGACTGGAGTTAGCATGGTTTGCACAAGAATTGCGGCACCCACTTATTTTAGCGGTGGGTGGTGCCGACGCAGGTGGCGGAGCTGGCCGGCGTGCGCATCCAGGTTTCAGTGCGGCCAAGGGCTTTGAAGCCGACATAGCCGCGGAGATGGAGGGTGTTGCCGTCGCTCGACATGGCGGACTTGTAGGTCTTACCGCTTTCGGGGTCGTACACTCGGCCGTTTTCAGCGTGGGTGGGGTCTTTGAGGTCGAAGGCAGTGCCGATGACGAGCTTGCAGATGGGGCGGGTGCGCAGGCCCGCATCAGGGTTGCGTTCATCGATGACACCCGGTGCTTTTTGAGAGATTGTCATGATGGTGATGCAGACGTTAGGGCCGCAGTTGTCGATGTGGAGCACGGATCCGGCGTCGGTTGACCAGAAGCCGAGAAGGCCTTCGGCTGGAGGAGCGGCGGGGGCATACTCGGCGGAAGCTGCGAGAGGGGCGGCAAGAAGAGTGGCGAGGACGGCGGCACGGATCAGCATTTGTACCGTGTGATGCCAAGAACGAGGGAGAAGTGTCTGCGGGTGTGGGACCGGTATGAGCTGGGTATAGACCCGGTTGCGATGAGATGACAGGTGTGGTGATCCGTGCCGGGGAACGGACAGTAGAGGTCAGGGGTGACGGAGGGCGAGGACGGCGTTGAGGCCGCCGAAGGCGAAGGAGTTAGAGAGGGCGAGGGTGACAGAGGCGGGTTGGGCTCTGCCGGTGAGGACGTTGAGGTGGAGGGTCGGGTCGACCGCACCGGGACCCTTGCCGGTGACGCCGGTGGTGGTGGGCAGTCGCTGGTCATGAAGGGCGAAGACGGTGGCGAGGGCCTCCATGGCACCGGATGCTCCCATGGCGTGGCCGTGCTGAGCCTTGGTGGAGCTGACGGGGATGGTGCCGGCGCGGGGGCCGAAGACGGCGTGGAGGGCGGAGGCTTCGACGCGGTCGTTGACGAGGGTGCCGGTGCCGTGGGCGTTGATGTAGCCGACATCGTCGGGGGAGGCGGCGGCGTCGCGGAGGGCCATGCGCATGGCGCGGGCGGGGCCTTCGGTGCTGGCCTGGGTGATGTGGTGGGCGTCGGCGGACATGCCGAAACCCGCGAGCTCGGCATAGATGGTTGCGCCGCGTTTGGCCGCGTTTTCTTCAGTTTCCAGAACGAGCATGGTGGCACCTTCGGCGATGGTCATGCCGTCACGGTCGGCGGAGAAGGGGCGGCAGCGGGTGGGGGAGACGACGCGAAGACTGTCCCAGGCGCGGAGGAAGCCCCAGGTGAGGGGAGCCTCGTGGCCACCGCAGACCGCGGCGGTGACAGCGCCGGAACGGATGAGGTGGAAGGCCTGGCCGATGGCGTGGGTGGCGGAGGCGCAGGCGGTAGAAACGGCGTAGGCGGGGCCGGTTATGCCGTGCTGCATGCTGATGAGGCTGGTGCCGCTGGAAGCCATGACGCGTGGCACGGTGAAGGGGTGGACGCGGGTGCCTTTGGTGTAGAGCCTGGCGGTTTCAGGTTCTTCGACCGAGCGGCCACCCGTAGAGCAGCCGATGATGGCGGCGATTTCGTCGCCGGGGAGGGTGCCGAGGAGGCCGGAGTGGTGCAGGGCCTCGGTGGCGGCGACAAGGCCCATTTGGGAGCCGCGCTCGGAGAGGGCGATCTGCTGGGGCGTGAGATAGGCCTCGGGGTCGAAGCCACAGACGCGGCCGGTTTCGCGGAAGGCGAGGCCCCTGGAGGCCGGATCGTCCGCCGCCATGGGGGAGATGCCGGTGGTGCCGGCGAAGAGGGCTTCCCGGAAGGCGGAGGCGGTGAGGCCGAGGGGGGTGACGGCTCCAAAGCCGGTAATGACTACGCGCATTCGGTGGGTGTCTCTTGTTTTTTGAGTTGGGTCTGGATGCCGGTGACGATGTTGCGCGGGGTGCGAATCGTGCTGAGGGCGGACTCGGGGATAGAGATGTTGTAGGCCTCTTCGATGTCGAAGGCGAGGGAGACTTTGTCGAGGGAGTCGACCTGGAGGTCTTCGAGGGGAGTGTCGAGATCGATGTCGACGGCAGGGCGCTGTTTGGTGGCGGCGAGGCGGGTGAGGACCTCTGCGGCGATGGAGTCGAAGTCGGTGGGGAGGGACATGGTGGTCTTTTGGGAGTGTAGCGGAGTGTCCGTGCGATTGTTGGAAGTCATGTTTCAGGAGAGGGACATGGGGGTGCATGGTGGATGAACCCATGTCCGAAAATCCGGACATGGGGCACGGAGGTTTAGGTGGTATTTGACAGATGGAAAGTTTCGGTTATGGTGAACGGGGCTGACCTCAGGGGCTAAAGCCCCGCTGTTTTGAGTTTTTACGGCATGGCTAGACCGGTTTACCTTGAGGTGTAGTTCTGAACGGGGAAGAAAGCAGGTTTCTCCGCTGCGCAGGACGGTAAAGCTGTCCTGCTCCGGTCGAAATGACAGAGCCATACTTTAACGAAAACGGTCGAAAGCCGTGCCCCTCCGAAAAACGGCTCATGTCGATTCGTCAGACGCTACTTAAAGCTCTGCCCATTTATGAGGTCTATAGCAGGGGTGAAGCCGTGGACCTCCGAAGAGCCGGCCCGTTTGGATTTGTACTGCTGTAAAACCCGATGGGAGAGCCGAGATTTATAGAGCGGACGAACCCATGTCCGAAGATCCGGACATGGGGCACAAAATGCTGCTACACGGGGACGCGGGTGCGAAGGGCGATGTGGCGGAGGAGGGTGGGGGTGGCGAAACGGGTGAGGGCGGGGGCGTGGACGAGGAGGCGGGAGACGAGGGTGGCGAGGGTGACGGGGGTGCGGAGCTGCCGGGCGAGGTGGCGCTGGAAGGCGTTAGAGGTTTGACCGGCGAGGATGGCGCGGGCGGCGAGGACGCCGCTGTGGAGGGCGATGGACATGCCGTCGCCGGAGAAGGAGGGGATGACGGCAGCCTGATCGCCGAGGTGCCAGAGGTTGGGCGCGGTGCTGGGGCGGCGGAAGCCATAGGGGATGTGGGCGAGGGCGAGGGGTTTGGGGAGGACTTCTTCCGCGTCGTGCAGGCGTTGTGACAGGAGCGGGGAGTGGGTGCGAAGGTGGGCGAGGAGGCGGGGCCAGCTCTGGTATTGGGTCTGCCGGAGGAGGAGGCCGAGGTTGGCGGTGCCGTCTTCCACAAGCTGGAGGCCGCAGTAGCCGCCGGGAAAGGCCGTGACCTCGACGGTGGAGCGGAGGGCGGCGGTCTGGGTGGGGGTGAGGCGGAAATACTGGTTGAGGGCGAGGAGGCCGTCGTGGCGGCGGAGGCTGCGGGCGGTGGGGGCGGTGCGGGTGTGGCCGTGGAGGTCGTGCTTGCCGGTGGCGAGGAGGGCGTGGCTGGCAGTATGGACGGTGCCGGTGGTGGTGTGGGCGGTCCAGCCCTGCTCGGTAGGGGTAAGGGAGGTGGCGGTGTGGCCGCGGAGGATGGTGGCACCGGCGTGGGCGGCGTGGTGGAGGAGGGCTTCGTCGAGGGTGTGACGGGTGAGGGAGGCGGCGGCGAAGGGGAGTTGCTGCTGGGTGGTGCGATGGCGATGGGAGAGGCGAAGGGTGGTAATGGGGGTGGCGCCGAGGGCGGCGGGGTTAAGCCCGAGGTGGTGGAGGTAGCCGAGGGCTTCGGCGGAGAGGAACTCGCCGCAGACTTTGTGGTGGGGAGATTTGGTGCGTTCGAGGAGGGTGACGCGGAGGCCGGCGCGGGCGAGGAGGATGGCGGCGGAGGTGCCTGCGAGGCCGCCGCCGATGATGAGGATGTCGGCGGGGGGTTCGTTTGATTGTGCGGGTGGGTTGGTCCCATGTCCCAAAGGCGGGACATGGGGCACGCCGGGGGTGAGTGGGTGGGGTGTTGGGGGGTTAGGCATGGAGGGTGGCGGTTTGGGGTGTGAGTTGGTGTTGCACGGTGGTGGCGGGGGGGGGTTTGACGCGGGAGACGCAGA
>CAXTJO010000007.1:0-8329 GCA_964244665.1 uncultured Terriglobus sp. | reverse complement strand
CGGGGCGCAGGGGATAGATGGTGGCGGTGCGGTCGAGGCCGGCGGCGGTGAGCATGCGGACCCAGTCGGCAGTGCGGAAGGCGCGGCGGATGGAGACGGGGCCGTCGTTCTGGACGAAGTGGTGGAGGCGGAGAAGGCGGGCGAGAACGCGGTAGAGATGGTAGGGGACGGGGTCGCGGTGGAGGTCGCTGATGAACCAGGCGGCGGTGGCGGTTTGCTCCATCCAGCGGAGAAAGGCGACGATTTCGGATTCGGGCAGGTGATGGGTGAAGAGGGAGCTGACGATGTGGGTGGGCGGTGTGTCGAGGGGGGTATCGAAGGCGTTGCCGGTGAGGAAGCGGATGCGGCTGCCGGCGGGGGTGAATTCGCGGGCGGCGCGGGTGGCGTGGGGGTTGAGGTCGGTGCCGGTAAGGGTAACGTCTCTGCGGTACTGCTTGGCCCAGCGCTCGATGCGGCGGAGCATGTCGCCGCCGCCGGAGCCGACATCGAGGATGTGGAGAGGGGTGCGGGTGGCGCGGAACTGGTGCAGCCAGCGGAGGGTGGGGCGGTAGTTGAGGGTGACGATGTTGGAGCGGCGGAGGGAGAGCAGGCAGGCGCGGAAGTCGGCGTAGGTGCAGGGCTCGTCCATGAGCTCCGGGAGCGTGGCGCGGGAGGTGAAGTCGAGCGGGGCGGATTTGGGGGGGGATGGGGACATGGCGATCTTGCGGTGGGATGCAGGCCGGGCGTGAGGTGGGAGCGGGATTCTGCGCTGCACGACGATGGGGCCGTTGCCGGGGTTGAATTGGCGGTGCGGCATGGAAATGTGGAGGCTGCGGCGTTAAGCGGCGTGGAAGCGCATGGTTTCTGCAGTGAGGCCGGGGCCGAAGCTGATGGCGGTTCCCTGCTGGCCCGGCCTGGCGGTGCGCATGAGGGATTGGAGGACGAACATGACGGTGGCGGAGGACATGTTGCCGTGGCGGCAGAGGACCTGGCGGGAGGCATGGAGGGCGGCGGGCGGGAGGTCGAGGGCTTCGTCAATGGCGTCGAGGACGGAGCGGCCGCCGGGGTGGACGGCCCAGAGATCGGTGCCGGCGAAGCGGGGTTTGAGGGTGGCGAGGGCCTTGCCGATCTCGAGGGGGACCTGGCCGGAGAGGACCATGTCGAAGCCGGAATCGCGGACGGCCCAGGTGATGAGGTCGCGGGTGTTGGGGAGTTCGATGGCTTCGAAGCTGTCGAGGGCGAGGCCGATGGGGTCGGCGCCGATGAGGGAGGCCGCGCAGCCGTCGGCGAAGACGAGGAAGCTGAGGACTTCGGCGAGGGATTCAGTTTGCTGGAAATGGAGGGTGCAGAGCTCGAGGTTAACGAGGAGGGTGCGTTTGGTGGGCTCGGAGCGAGTGAGATGGCGGGCGAGTTTGAGGCCGTTGATGGCGGCGTAACAGCCCATGAAGCCAATGACGGTGCGCTCGGTGGAGCGGGGCAGGCCGAGGTGGTCGACGGTGAGGAAGTCGAGGCCGGGGGCGGCGAGGCCGGTGCAGGTGGTGACGATGACGTGGCCGATGCTCCCGCGTTCCTGCTCGGTGAGGCGCAGGTTGTCGAGGGTGCTGCGGAGGAGGGTGGGGGCGGTTTGCTCGTAGAGCTGCATGCGGGCGGCGGTGGTGGGGAAAGCGCCGAGGGTGTAGAAGCTGTGGGCGTTGGGCGTGCCGCCGGTGGGGTCGAGGACGGAGTGGCGGTGGGCGATGCCGGCGCGGTCGGCCATGCGGAGAAAGAGGGTGCGGGTGCGGGCGTCGGTGAGCATGCGCTGGGCGAAGTCGACGAAGGTGGTGTGGACGTCGTGGGGCGGGACCGCGGTGGCGATGCGCTGGAGGTGGGCGGTCGTGGCGGGTGGCGGCATGTCTATCCGTGAGACTAGCGGATGGGGGTTTGGGTGACGATGTGGCGTGGAGCGGCGGCTCGCTTTGGCGGGGAGGGTGCTGGGCTTTGGCGGGGAGAGTGCTGGGCTAGCTGGCGCCGGAGCCGCGGAGGACGGCGGGGAGGGTGCGGAAAAGGATGTGGGCGTCCATCATGAGGGACCAGTTGTCGATGTAGTAGAGGTCGAGTTTGATCCAGCTCTCGAAGGTGGTGCCGGAGCGGCCGGAGACCTGCCAGAGGCCAGTCATGCCGGGTTTGACGGAGAAGCGGCGGATGAGGTGGAGGTCGGAGAAGTTGCTGACGTCGCGCATGGGGAGGGGTCGGGGGCCGACGAGGGACATGTCGCCGAGGACGACGTTCCAGAGCTGGGGGAGCTCGTCGAGTGAGGTTTTGCGGAGAAAGCGGCCGAAGGGGGTGATGCGTGGGTCGTGGCGGATTTTGAAGACGGGGCCGGCGGCTTCGTTGAGGTGTTCGAGGGTGGCCTGCCGGGCTTCCGCGTCGGGCACCATGGAGCGGAACTTATACATGGGGAAGCGGCGCTTGTTAAGGCCGTAGCGGACCTGGGAGAAGAAGACGGGGCCGGGGCTGGTGAGGCGGATGAGCAGGGCGATGAGGCCGAGCAGGGGCAAGAGAGCGAGCAGGCCGAGGAGGGCGCCGGTGAGGTCGACGCCGCGCTTGATGAACTCCCGGACGTCGGAGTGGACCATGTGGAGGACGACGCGCTCGGCGTTGTCGCCCTGGGAGGCGCGGCGCTTGGTGACGGAGGTGGGAAAGAGGTCGGAGAAGTACTGGGAGCGGACGCCGCTTTCTTCGCAGAGGGTAAGGACCTGGCGGATTTCCTCGTAAAAGGAGCGGACGGGGAGGGCGACGAGGACTTCGTCTATGTGCTCGCGGAGGAGGAGATCCGGCAGGTCGGCGATGGTGCCGAGGAGGGTGTGGCCGGCGATGGTGTGGGGCGGAACACGGTGCGGGTCGACGAAGCCGACGATGCGGTAGTGGAAGTTGCGGTCGCGGGCGAGCTTGACGGCGAGCTCCTGGGCACGGGCGTCGGTACCGACGATGAGGGCGCGGCAGGGGCGGCGGAGATGGGGAAGGAGGAAGACGTCAAAGCCGGTGACGGCGACGCGGGTGACGGTGGTGAGGGCGAGCGAGCCGGCGAAGAAAAGGAGCAGCGGCTCAACGACGCCACCACCGACGTGGCGGACGTGCAGCAGGATGAGGGCGACGAGGGAGCAGCCGCCGACCCCGGTGTAAAGGCGGAGGAGGAGGTTGCGGCGGCTGACGACGCGCTGCGGCTGGTAGACACCGGAGAGGTGCAGCATGGCCGACCAGAGCGCCCAGCAGGCGAGCAGGACGAGGAGGCTTTCGACGGAGATGCGCGCGCTGAGGAAGACGCGGGGATCGTGGACGCTTCGCCGGAAGTACGAGGGCAGCAGGACGGCACCCATGGCGGCGGTCAGGAGGAGGAGGTCGGCGAGTTTGACCGTGGTGCCCATGAGGCTGCGGAGGCTGGAGATGGCGTTGAGGTTTTGTGGCGTGACGCGGTTTTGTGGCGTGACGCGGCCGGCGCGGGAGGGAGCGGGCGGGAGCTTCGCTGGTTCCGGTTGTGCCGCGATGTCGATGGCCGTGCTCTCTTTTGCCCTGTGCGCCCGTTGGTTGTAGGCGACACCACACCCTGGGCTGGTGCGGACGAAGCTGGAGCGCCGTGGCGAACAGGCGGCAGAACGGGTGCCTGCAGCAGAGCGACTCGCTCTAGGAATTATCGGCAGATGCGGTGCGGGCTTGAGGTTTGGGACGGAGATGCGAGGCGAGTGTGACGGGTAGGTGAAACGCAACGGCGCGGGCGCGCGGTGTGCATCAGACTAGGACACGGATCGCTTGAATACGGATCGGATAGATCGCGCAGGTCGGGAGAGAACGATGGCACAGCTTACGGATCAGCAGGCGGCGGCAATGAACGAGTACTGGAGTGCCGCGAACTATCTGTCGGTGGGGCAGATTTACCTGAAGGACAATCCCCTGCTGGAGCGGGCGCTGACGCCGGACGACATCAAGCCGCGGCTGCTGGGGCATTTCGGCACGACGCCGGGGCTGAATTTTGTGTATGTGCATTTGAACCGGATCATCCGCGAGCAGGAAGCGAACATCATGTACCTGATCGGGCCGGGGCATGGAGCGCCGGGCATTCTGGCGAACACGTACATGGAGGGGACGTACACGGAGATTTACCCGAACATCGAGCGGGACCGGGATGGGATCAAGGCGTTTTTCCGGCAGTTCAGCTGGCCGTATGGGATTCCGAGCCACGACGCGCCGAATGTGCCCGGATCGATCAACGAGGGTGGCGAGCTGGGATACAGCCTGGTGCATGCGTATGGAGCGGCGTTCGATAACCCGGACCTGCTGGTGGCGTGCGTGGTGGGCGACGGCGAGGCGGAGACGGGGACGCTGGCGACGAGTTGGCATAGCAACAAGTTTTTGAACCCGGTGACGGACGGGGCGGTGCTGCCGATTCTGCACCTGAACGGGTTCAAAATTGCGAACCCAACGGTGCTGGCGCGGATCAGCCATGACGAGTTGGAAAGCCTGTTCAAGGGGTACGGGTACACGCCGTATTTTCTGGAAGGGGATGACCCGGTCGCGATGCACAAGGGTATGGCGGAGGTGCTGGACACGATGGTGGCGGAGATTCGCGCGATCCAGAAGAAGGCGCGGGACAACAACGACGCGACGCGGCCGCTGTGGCCGATGCTGGTGCTGCGGACGCCGAAGGGGTGGACCGGGCCGAAGGTGGTGGACGGCAAGCCGGTGGAGGGAACGTGGCGGGCACACCAGGTGCCGCTGGAGGAAGTGCGGACAAACTTCGAGCATTTGAAGCAACTCGAGGAGTGGATGCGGTCGTACAAGCCGGAGGTGGTGTTCGACAAAGACGGTTGCCTGCGCGGGGACCTGTATGCACTGGCACCGAAGGGAAATCTGCGGATGGGGATGAATCCGCACACAAATGGCGGGGCGTTGCTGCAGCCGCTGGTGCAGCCGGATTACCGGAAGTACGCGGTGGCCGTGGATGTGCCGGGTGTTGGGGAAGAGGTAAGTGCGACAGCAAATATGGGCAAATATTTGCGGGATGTGATGAAGGGCAACCTTCAGTCGGCAAATTTCAGGTTATTCGGGCCGGACGAGACGGCGTCGAACCGGCTGCAGGCGGTGTACGAGGTCAGTGGGAAACGGTGGGATGCCGAGTATGAGGATGTGGACGAAAACCTGTCGGTAAGTGGGCGGGTGATGGAGGTGTTGAGCGAGAACTTATGCGAGGGATGGCTGGAGGGGTATTTACTTACAGGGCGGCATGGATATTTTAGTTGTTATGAGGCGTTCATCCACATTATTGACAGTATGTTCAACCAGCATGCGAAATGGCTGCAGGAGTGCAGGCACTTACCGTGGCGGCAGCCGATCGCGTCGTTGAACTACTTACTAAGTTCACATGTGTGGCGGCAGGATCATAACGGGTTTTCGCACCAGGACCCTGGATTTATCGACCATGTGGCGAACAAGCATTCGGACACGGTGAGGATTTATTTAGCGCCGGATGCAAATACACTGCTGGCGGTGACGGACCATGTATTGCGGACGCGGAACTACATCAATCTGACGATCGCCGGGAAGCAGCCCGCGCCGGTGTACCTGGACATTGAGGCGGCCACGCGGCATGTGATTGCAGGGCTGGGCGAGTGGACATGGGCGAGCAATACGGACGGTGAGCCGGATGTGGTGCTGGCGTGCGCGGGGGATGTGCCGACGATGGAGGCGCTGGCGGCGGTAACTGTGCTGCGGGAGTGGGTGCCGGAGCTGAAGGTGCGGTTTGTGAATGTGGTGGATTTATTCACGCTGGAAATGCCGGGGGAACATCCGCACGGGATCCAGGATGAGGATTTCGACCGGATATTTACGACGGACAAGCCGGTGATTTTTGCGTTTCATGGGTACCCGACCATTGTGCATAAGTTGACCTACAAAAGACGCAACCACGATAACTTCCACGTGCGCGGATTTATTGAGCAGGGGACGACGACGAGTCCGTTCGACATGACGGTGCTGAATAAGCTAGACCGGTTTACGCTGGCAATGGATGCGGTGACAAATACACCGCGCATGGCCGACCAGGTACAGCGCGTGTTGCAGTTACACAGCGAGAAGATCCAGGAGCATAAGTTGTATGTGTCGCAGTTCGGCGAAGATATGCCGGAGGTGCGGGAGTGGAAGTGGAGCGCTGCCGGGCAGCCGAGTTCAGCCGGCAAGCCGTTGTCGCCGTCGCAGGAGCCGGTGTAGAGATGGCGATACTCACGGTAAACAGCGGGTCGTCGAGTTTGAAGCTGGGGCTGTATGCGGATAATGGCGAGGAGCTTTTGCTGGAGGCGTCGGTAAGCGGGATTGGGAGGCCTGCGGCGAAGCTGAAGGTGGCGCGAGCGGATGGGTCCACGGTACGTGAGAGCGAGGCGACGTACGCGCATGTGCACGATGCGTTTACGGCGGCGGTGCGAGAGATGCTGGAGCAGGGTGTGGGACCGGTGCGGGCGATCGGGCACCGGATGGTGCATGGCGGGCCGCGGTTGACGACGGATCAGCAGCTGACGGCCGAGGTGGTGCGGGTGCTGGAGGAGTCGGTGCATTTTGCGCCACTGCACATTCCGCCGGCGTTGGAGCTGGTGCGGCATGTGGAGGGAGAGTTTCCGGGAGTGGCGCAGTTTGCGTGCTTCGATACGGAGTTTCACCAGACGATGCCGGCGGAGGCTTTTACCTATGCGATCCCGAAGGAGTACCGGGATGCGGGGGTTCGGCGATATGGGTTTCATGGGCTGTCGTACGAAAGCGTGGTGCACGCGCTGGGTGTGGACGTGCCGGAGCGGATGATTGCCGCGCACCTTGGAAGCGGCGCGAGTGCGTGTGCACTGCTGCGGGGCAGGAGCGTGGATACGAGCATGGGGGTGAGCCCGACGGGCGGGTTTGCGATGAGTACGCGGACGGGAGATTTGGACCCGGGGGTGGCGTTGCTGCTGGAGCGCGAGGTGGGGCGGTTGGGCGCGGATGAGTTGGAGCGGGTGGTGAACAAAGACAGCGGGATGAAGGCGCTGGCGGACGAGGCGGATATGCAGACGCTGGTGGCGCGGATGGACGCGGATGCGGTGCTGGCGGTGGAGGTGTTTTGCCGGGGTGTGGCGAAGACGGTGGCGGGGTTTGCGGCGGTGCTGGGCGGGGTGGATCTGCTGGTGTTTACCGGAGGAATTGGCGAGCACAGCGCGGCGGTGCGGGCGCGGGTGTGCGGAATGCTGGGGGTGGTGGGTGTGCGCGTGGATGCGGGGTTGAATGAGGGGTTGCGGGGTGCGGGGGTGATCTCCGCCGAGGGCGTGGAGGTGCGGGTGATGCTGGCGGATGAGAATGGGGTGATTGCTAGGCGGGTGGCGGGGATGCTGGGGTGAGGAGGGCTGCTGCGGAAGGTTGTGGCGTGATAACCCATGTCCCAGAATCGGGACATGGGGCACACGGTGGGAATACAGGGCTGGAGTTTTGTCAGACGGTGAGGAGTTTGATGGCGGCGCGGTAGCCGTTGAGGGTGCCGGTGTCGACGTAGGCTTCGCCGGCTTTGAGGGCGGTGGCTTCCCCGCCCTGCCGGAGCCAGGCGTTGACGAGGGTGCCGAGATATTCGTCGTTACGGTTGGGCTGCTGCCAGAGGGCGTGGAGGGCGTGGAAGGTGGTGCCGGGCATGCGGAGGGCGCCCCAGACCCAGTGGGTGGTGGGAGTGGGATGTTTGACTTCGATGGTCTGGACGTGGCCGTGGTCGTCGGTGACGACGGCGTCGAAGAGTTCGGGGTGGTCGGTGGGGAATAAGAGGAAGCTGAGGGTGTCGGCGGGGAGGCGGGCGAGGCCGTCCTGCGGGAACCAGACGGTGTCGGGCAGGCCGATGGCGACGGGTTCGTGGGGGCCGACGACGGGGGCGGCGCGGAAGAGGGCGTCGCAGAGGCCGCCGGCGGTGGGCTGGACCGTGTAGACGATGTCGGCGCCCCAGATGCGGGAGCCGTAGTAGGCGAGGATGTCGGATTTACCGGGGGAGATGACGAAGCAGAGCTTGGTGCAGCCGGCGGCGAGGAGGCGCTCGACGAGGTACTCGCTGACGGCGCGGGGGCGCTCTTTGCCTTCGGCGTCGGTGGTGCTGCCGACGGGGAGGAGTTCCTTGGAGAAGGCGAGGGGCTGGATGCGGCTGCCGAGGCCGGCGGCGGGGATGATGCCCCACATCTAGGTGGTCTCCAGGGGGGTGGGTTTGCGGGGTGGAAGGCGCGGGGCCGGTTCGGGCTGGGCTGGTTCCGGTTGAGCGAGGAGGACCTGGGCGCAGAGTTGCTCGAGGGTGCGGACGCGGGCGGCGGCGGTGTGGTGGGCGAGGGTG
>CAXTJO010000006.1:80442-84020 GCA_964244665.1 uncultured Terriglobus sp. | reverse complement strand
CCGCCTCGCTCCCCGTCAGCACCTGCAATGGTGCTTCCAGCTTGAACTGCAACAGCGCCTCTGCCGGTATCGCCGCCTGCCCACCGCCGGACGCAGCCGCCGTACCCAACCCCGCCGCACCGCCCACACCCGCGCCGATCGCAGCACCCTCACCGCCTCCCACCGCCGCGCCCAACAACGCACCCACCGCACCGCCGATGATCGTCGAATTCACCGACCGCGCCGCCTTGTCACGCCCATTCACCCGGAACGTGTCGCTCAGGATCGGCATCTGCCGCCCACCCAGGTCCAGCGTATTCAATTGCAGCACAAGCTCGCCGCGGCCCTTCAGCACGCCCGCTCCCTTGGCCTCTACCACCGTTCCCTGCACCTCCGCTCCACGCGGAATTGCAATCAACCCGCCGGCCAGAATGTCGTTGTTCACCACCGCCGTAAATTGCGACCCCGGCTGCGCGTCGCGGCTATCCACCCACCGCGTAATCCGCACCGGCAGCACGGCACCCTGCGGCACGGTCACCGCCTGCCCACCCGGCTGACCCTGCGCAACCGCACCATTCCCCTGCGCCTGCTGCCGCTCCCAATCCCGCCGATACACCCGCGGAGCCGGCTGCCCACCCTGCTGTGGGTAGCCCTGCGGCGGCGGATATTGACCCTGCGAACCCTGCCCCTGCGGATAGCCCTGGTCATACGCGCCCTGCCCCTGCGGATACTGTCCCTGCGGTTGAGGATACTGTCCCTGTTGCTGCGGATACTGTCCCTGCGGATACTGTCCCTGCGGATACTGTCCCTGCGGGTACGAACCGCCCCTCGGAAACTGTTGCGGGTACTGCCCCTGCTGCGGGTATTGGGCCCCCTGCTGCTGCGGATACTGCCCCTGCGGCTGCGCATACTGCGGCGGCTGCGGCACACTTCCTACCTGCCCATCGCCCTGTCCCGGCAACGGGTACTGCGCCCCCGGCTGTTGTTGCGAAGCGGACCCCGCATACCGTGGCACACCCGCCTGCTGATCGGCATTGTCCCCCGGCAGCACGTTCTGCGCCGCTGGATCATAATCCTGCCCACCCTGCGCCGCACTGCCCGATACCCCACCGCCCGGCGCAGAAGCCGCCGCCACCGCCGCCGCACCCACCGAAAGCTGGTCCACGACCTTCTTCACACCCGCCGTCCGCGATGCAATCTTCTCCGCGCGGTCGCGTGTCGCGTCGTCCGGCACCGCACCCGTCAGCGTCACCACGCCAAACGCCGTCGAACTCTGGATTGGCTGGTTCGTCAGCGTACTATCCGCCGCCAGCCCCTTCAGCACATTCGCTTCAACCTGCGCATCGCTCGCCCCACCCTGCGCACTCATCATCGCGGGAACGGCACCCGCCGTCATCACTGCCGCCAATGCCAATCCGCTCAATCTCTGCCGCACACGTTGCTTCTGCATCTGCATCCTCGACGCAAGCGGGAAACGACACCACTCACCCTCCACTTGGACACACGTTTGCAACAGAAGTTTCCCGCCATCCTCTTCGCACGTCTACCCCTGCCCACGCCGCCCCTGCAACGTCACCCGCACCAACACCTCCAAAATCCGCGTCGCCGCCTTCACCGACGCCCGCCGGTCGCCCGCCACCTTCGACACACCACCAAACCGCGCCCGGTATCCCACCGGCACCTCCAGGATCCGCAACCGGTGCTGCACCGCCTTGATCTGCATCTCCAGGCTCCACCCATACGTCCGCTCCTGCATTCCCAGCTGTTCCAGCGACGACCGCCGGATCGCCCGGAACGGTCCCATATCCGTATACCGGAAACCGTGCACCAGCCGGATCACCAGTCCCACCATCCGCCCCGCAAACACCTGCGACCCCAGCATCGACCCGGCATCCCGCCGCACCGAACTCAACCGGCTGCCCATCACAAAATCCTGCTCACCCCGCGCAATCGGCCCCACCAGCTGCGGCAGCGCACTCACCACATCGCTGCCGTCCCCATCCATAAACACCAGAATGTCGCTGCCCGCCGCGGCCGCTGCCACACCCGCCATGCACGCCGACCCATACCCCCGCGGCGCCTTCACCACCCGCGCGCCGCCCGCAGCCGCCACCTCCGCCGTCGCATCGGTCGACCCGTTGTCCACCACGATGCACTCGGCAATCTGCTGCCACGGCATCTCGCTCACGGCAAATCCGATCGACTCCGCCTCGTTCAGCGCCGGAACAATCACACTCACCGGCACAGCTACGCCACCCCCGGCTGCAGGTATCCGCGCACCCGCGCCGGCACAAAATGCCACAGCCCCGCCATCAGCACCGCCGCCGCTGTCAGTCCATACATCCACTTATTCGCATAGAACAGCTTCGGCCCCGGCATTGAGTACTCCGTCGTCAGCCACCACCACACGCTGTACGTGTACACCAGCATCGGCAGATTCGGAGCCACCAGCACAAACGGCAGCAGCCACGCCACATACCAGGGATAATGCGGCGAAAACAGCAGCATCATCGTAAACGCCAGCGCCGCCGCGGGTTGCAAAAACACCGCCCGCTCCGCGACCGTCTCGCCCACCCGCCGGCCACGCCCGCTCACCCGCCAGCTCCATACCAGCAAGGGCACAAAACACAGCACGCAAAACCCCAGGTACACCCCCGTCGGCAAGCCGTGCAAACCCGGCCACAGCCGCACCAGATCGAACAGGAAAAACCGCGTCCCGGTGTCCACGCCCTCCTCCGCCACATACCCGCCCGCAAACCCGAACACCCGCATGCCCACGCCGGCATACACCGCATACCCCGCCGCAATCACCCCCAGCACCGTCGCCGGCATCTTCCAGTCGCCACGCCGCCACAGCGCCGGCAAAATCACCAACGGATAAAACTTGACCATGATCGCCGCACCCAGCGCTAACCCCGTCAGCGCCGGCCTGTCCCGCCACCGGAACAGCAGCGCCAGGCACACCAGCGCGATCACCGTCGCATCCAGGTGCCCGCTCGACGCAAACTCCCAGATGCACAGCGGGCTCCACGCGTACAGGATCACCTCTTCACGCTTCCGCCCCATCGACTCCAGCAGCCACACCAGCACCAGCACCGTCAGGGCCTCCGCCGCCATCAGCGCGATCTTCATGATCGCCACGGTGCTCCCGATCCACGTCACGCAAAAGAAAAACATCTGTGCCATCGGCGGATAGATCGTCGGGGCATAGTCCTTCCGGTTGATGTTGGGGTAAATGTCCTGGTCGCGTAGCGCCGTCAGCGCCGCGTTCCCCGGCACATACCGGTACGGATTCACCCCGTGGTGCTGCACCATCCCGTCCCACACGTACCGGTACACGTCCGTTGACAGCGACGGGTCCGACGTCAGCAGCGTCAGCCGGCTCAGCACCGCAAACGCCACGATGATCCACAGCGTCCACCGGTTCACCGGCTGCTTCCACACGATCCACGCCGCACCCACCGCCGCCGCCATCGCCGTCATCGACGTCTCGGAGTATCCGTACACAAAGTTCTCGAACTCTACCGGCAGGTGCTGCGCCACCTTCAACACCACCGCGCCCAGCACGCACAGCGCCGCGTTCGTCAGCAGCGGCGACC
>CAXTJO010000006.1:2963-80432 GCA_964244665.1 uncultured Terriglobus sp. | reverse complement strand
TCCGCCGCCCGGAACGCCTCGTCCAGATCACGAAACCGCGCCAGCGTCCCCGCCTCACTTCTCCTCTGTACCAACGGCACAACCGGCGTCACCGAACTCAAGTCCCGGCCACCCACGGCGCAACTCCGCCCCCCACCATCCCCTCGTGCGCCAGCTTCTGCAAAAACGCCCGCGTTTCGATCGCATTGAACCCCGCCACCGTCGCAAACGCCGGCTTTACACCCTCCAGCAGCTCCGCCGCCAACACCCGCAGTGTCGCGCCGTCATCCACGTCATACCACACCGGCAGTTCCACCAGTTCGAGCCCTGCCTCGCGCGCTCGCTCCACCGTCTCCGCAAACACCGACCCGGTACTCCACGTGATCCGGTCGAACACCTCCGGATGCGCCGCCTTCATCCCAATCAGGTAATACCCGCCATCATCCGACCCGCCCAGCACCACCCGGTCCCCCGGCTTTGCCAATTCGTCCACCGCTTCGCGCAGCGCGGCGTGCGGCAGCGTCGGCGAATCCGAATCGATCAGGCACACCGCCCCAAACCCGCAGCGCAACAGGTCTTCCGCCGCCAGCAGCAGCCGCTCGCCAAAGCCGTCGCCCCTCTGCGGCACCAGCAGAAACCCTTCCGGCAGCAGGCCGTCGAACGCCGCCTCATCCCCCACCGGCGTATAGCAGATCACCCCGGCAGCCCCGTTCACCACCTGGATGTTCGCCGTCGTATCCCGCAAAAAACAGATATTCAGCGCAGCCGACTGCTCCAGCGTCAACGGTGGCGCCAGCCGCGTCTTCACCTTGCCCGCGCGCGGTGCCTTTGCCATCACCGCCAGCGCGCACAGCCCGGCAAGCTCCTCCCGCCGTACCGCCGGGTCCAGCATCGTGTACATCGCAGACCCGAACACAGACCCGGACACAGGCCCCGCACCCGGTACTTGCGTCAAAACGTCCTCAGGCAACGGCCCGCTCCTCTGGCAGCACCGGCTGCTCCACCGCCGCCATCGGCTTTGTGCACACCGCATGCTGATACCGGCCCGCCTGCTCGATCTGTACGTCGGCCCACGGCTGCGAATACACCAGCGTCCTGAACTCGTCCTCACTCATCGTCGTCACGCGATGCGGCTCCATATAGGGTGTCTTCGTAAACGACGAAAGCTTCGCCAGCATCCACATGCAGCTCAGCGGCAACTGCGTCCGCATGCTCGACACCGGCTCCGCCACAAAACACTTTCCGCCCGGCCGCAACACCCGGAACACCTCGCGCATCACCGAATCCCGGTTCGGCACCACCAGAAACAGCCGCGAAATCACAATCGCATCCACAGTCCCGATCGACGCCGGCAGAGCATGCACATCCGCCAGGTGAAATCCCGCATTCGTCAACCGCATCTGCGCCGCCCGCGTCCGCGCCCGCGACAGCAAATTCCTCGACAGATCAATCCCCGTCGTCCGGATCTTCGGATACCTCTCCGCAAACCGGCACGCATAAAACCCCGGCCCGCACCCCAGCTCCAGAATGTGCGTGTCCGCCACCGGTTCCTCGCCGTCCCACAACGACCGCCCAATCTCGTCGGAGTGGTCGTGAAACAGGTGCTCCCGGCACAGGGCATAAAACCACCCGCAACGCTCAAAAAGGCTGTCCGGCTCAGGACAACAAGGCCCCACCCCGTCCGTTCCAAGTTGTTCCTGCAACTGCATGCCTCTCTGCTCCCCGTTGTTGCTGCGCTACATCACTCATTCGACCCAAAAACCGGGGTCCACACCATAGCCCAGGCACTGCAACCCACACACAGCCTCAGAGCCCGCCCGCCAAACGGCGCCGATTGCTTTTACACGATTTGATTTCAGCATAGCCTCCTCAGGTAACAGCTGCAAACACCGATTCTTCCCGGCGTTGATCCCACCGCACTCCCCCGCCCAATGGCCTCCAGCACCGCCCTCAAGCCCCTCTGCGGCCCCGATCCACCTCATGGCTGCACCGGCAACACAGGCCGCGGCAACACCCCAGGCAGCCCCGCCGCACCGGGCACTGGCACCACCGGTGGCGGTGGCGGATCGATCCCCGGCAGCCGTCCCTCCACCGCCCGGTCCAGCTCGATCCCGTTTTTCCGCAGCAGATCCCCCAGCGCCCGGTCCAGCGAAAGCTGCGCCTTCTGGTAGTCCGACCGTGCCGCCACCTCCGTCGACCGCGCCTGCGCCAGGTACGCCTCATCCTGCACGATCAAAAAATTCGTACTCGCCCCCACTGAAAACTTGTCGATCTCCGCCTGCAACAACTGCTGCTGATAATTCCGGCTCTCCACCGCCGCCCCATACGCCTGGTGCGCGCTCTCCAGCGCAATCGAAGCCTGCTCCACCTGCTGCCGCACATCGTTCTCCAGCTTCGCCGTCCGTCCCTCGGACTGCCGCAGCTGCACCGTGTCCCGCGCCGCATCCGCCTGCGCAATCCGGTTCCGCAGCGGCAGGTTCAACTGGATACCGCCCTGGTAGATCGTCGACAGCCGCAGCCCACCCTGCGTCAGCGCCGCCGGCACCTGTACCTGTCCCGTCCCAGTCGACCCCAGCGCTTGAAACGGAGCCAGCGACGTCCCCCGTGTCTGCACATTCGCATACAAATTCAGCAGCGGCTTCACCGCGTTCGCCGTCGCCTTCGCACTCACCTCGTTCGCCTTCACCTCCAGCGCCGCCTGCGCCAGGTCCGGCCGCGTGCTCAACGCATCCGCCGTCATCGCTGGCACATCCAGCACCGGCACCGCCTGCGGCACATCGATCCGGTCCGTCGGCACAATCGACGCAAACTGCGCCGCCGGGTCCACCAGCGATCGCAGAACCTGCTCCCGCAGAATCACCTCTTGCTGCCGGTACTCGCCCCGCGCCTGGATCAGATCCAGCCGGCTCGCCGACAACAGCGCCTGCACCCGGATCAATTCGATCTGCGCCAGCGTCCCCTCTTCCACCTGCGCCCGGTCGTCGTCATACAGCCGCTGCGCCGCCGCCAGCGACTCCTCCTTCACCCCGATGTTCTCCCCCAGCGATACCAGGTCGTAGTACAACCGCGACACCCCATACACCGTCTCCAGCAACTGCTGCTCGAACACCAGCCGCGACACCTGCCGGTCCAGGTTCGCAATCCGCACAAACCGCAGGTTTACCTCGCGCCCACGGCCCCGCAGCAGCGGCTGCGTCACCGTCACCGACGTACTCGGCGAGTGGAACGGGTCATACTGCGACCCATTCGCATACAGCACCTGTGGGGCGTTGCTCACAAACGCCTCCACCTGTGCACCAAACGAAAACCCCTGCTGATAATCCACACCCGTGTTGATGTAACTCACCGGCGGCGACACCAGCGCCGTCCCCGCAGTACCCGTCCCCGTCCCCGCAGTCCCCGTCGTCGTATCCGCCACCAGCGACGTCTGGTCCGACCGCCGCAAGTACCCCACCTCCGCCGTCACCTGCGGATCGAACAGCGGAATCGCCGGCCCCGCCGCATATGTCGACGTCCCATTCGTACTCAAATTCTGCTGCGTCGTGTTCCCCGTCTGCGTCACCTGCGACAGGTCCGTCACGTTCACATTCACCACCGCCGCGCCAGTCGTACTCGCCGTGTTCAGCAGCGGACTCGTCACCGATCCCACACCCGGCGCGGTCTGCGCAATCGTCGTATTCACACCCCGCAGGTTGCCGCCCCCCTGCGCCCGCAGCAGGTCCGTATCCGCCAGCAGCAGATCGTACCGGCTCACCTCCACGTCCAGATTGTTCTCCACCGCAAGCTCGATCGCCTCACGCAGCGACAGGTACAGCTTCCCATCCCGCACCAGCCCCGCCAGCCGCGTCCCATTCACCCCCGGCAGCGCCGGCACCTTCGCCGCCCGATACGGCGCAATCAGCCGGATCGCACTCGTCTGAATCCCTGAAAAGCCCTCCGCCCGCGGCCTGGCCCCACTCCGCGCCGCCGCCGCCGTCTGCGGATCGCTCCCGATCGGCGACACCGTCTCCTTCGCCAGCGGCTTTACCTCCCGCAAATCCACCGTCGACCCGTTTGTCCGCGGCAGCGGCGCATCCGGCGCGCCCGCCGGCAGCACCTCCGGTCTCTGCTGCTGCGGCACCGCGCCCTGCCCCGGCGACTGCTCCACCGCAGGCAACGGCACCGCCGGCGCTGTATACGGCGGCGGCTGTTGCGCCCCATTCGGATCGTGCGGCAAACCCACCGGCGCCGGCGCGGTATACGGCGGTGGCGTCGGCGGCACCTGCTGCTGCGCCACCACTGCCCCACTCCAAATCACCGCCGCCGCTGCAAGAACTCGCTTCACTTGCCGCCACCGCTACCCTTCGTCTTCTGTTGCGGCCCCGAGCCCTTCGTGTCCTGCCCCAGGTGCGACGTGCCGTTCGCCTGCCCCTTCTTGCCCTGGTTGTTCGTCCCCCCCAACTGCTGGTTTACGATCGACTGGTCCCCGTACTGGTTTGGCCCGCTATCCGGCTCCGAAGTCGATTGCGGCTGCGGGGTCCTTCCCGTCGCGTCCGCGCTCGCCTTTGCGCTCTGCTGCGGCTGCACCGTATTCCCCTCGCGCACACCGTCCGTCACCGTCGTAATCACCGTCTGCCCTTCGCGCAACCCGCTCACGATCTCCACCGACGGCCCGTAATCCCGCCCGATCTCGACCGGCTGCAGATGCACCTTGTTCCCCTGCACCAGCGTCGCCACCGTTGTCCGGTCGTTGCGCACAATCACCGCGTCCCCCGGCACCGTCAGCGGTGCCTTCCCGCGCACCTGCTCAAACGACACCACCGCGTACATTCCCGGATACAAACTCCGGTTCCGGTTGTCCACATCCACCTCGGTCAGCATCGTCCGCGTGTTCTGGTCCAGCGAATTCGCCGACCGCGCCACCGACCCGCTCACCGGCGCGCCCATCTTCTCCTGCAAAAACACCTTCGCCGGCATCCCCGCATACACACTCGTCGCGTACCCCTCCGGTACCGCCACCAGGATGCGCAGTACATCGATCTGCGCCACCGCGAAAATCGGCCCACCCTGCGACGTCCCCTGCCCGATCGACGCACTCTGATTCGCCGACCCGCTCGTTCCATTCGTGTTCGCGCTCGCCGGTGCGCTCGTCCCGCCCGCCGGCGTCTGCGGCGTCGGATTCGGCGCGCTCATCGCGGATCCTGACGATCCCACCAGCGCTCCCACGTCCGCATTCCTCTGTGTCACCACGCCGTCGAACGGAGCCGTAATCCGCTCATAACTCTGCAACGCAATCGCCCGTCGCAGGTTTGCCCGGTAGCTTTCCGTGTTCCGCTCGGCAGATGCCAGAATCGCTTCCTGCGCCCGGAAATCCGTTTCCCTCTGGTCCCCATCCTGCCGGCTGAACACGCCCTTCGCCACCAGCGTCCGCCACCGCTCCCACGTCACCCGCGTCAGGTCCAGTTGCGCTTTTTGTTGACCCGTCTGCGCCTCCGCCTGCCGCAACTGCTCCCGCGCCTGGTCCACCTGCTGGTCCAGGTCCGGTGCATCCAGGATCGCCATCAACTGCCCCTTCACCACGCGGTCGCCAATGTCCACATACCGCTTGCGGATGTACCCGTTCGCCCGCGCGTACAGGTATGCCTCCGTCAACGCGCTCGTCGTTCCCGGCACCGTCAACTCTCCCGGTGCCTGCGTGCTGTGCACTTGAATCACCTCCACCGTCGGGTGCTCCTGCTCGCGCTCCTGTGCCTCCGCCTGTGTCTTCTTATTCCGCGCATGCCGTGGCAGGTATCCCAGCACAAACACCAGCAGCATCACCGCCATGCCCACGCCCACCCACAAAAAAATCTTCCCCCAGTTGCGGTGCGTCTGCTTCCGTTTCTTGTCGAACGCCCCCTGCACCTCGCGATCGTGCGCCACACTCTCGTGCCGCTTGTGCGCCGCCTGCCGCGCCGCGCTCTCCTCGCGCTCCCATTCGGCACGGGTCATGTGGCGATTGGGATTTTCTTCTATCGCGCGCAGCCGCTCGTCTTCCGGATACACCCTCTGCTGCAAGTCGTCGCTCATCGTCTCCCTAACCCGCTATGCCTTCTGCGGCTGCATGCCGCCGGTGTTGCCGCCCGCAGCCTTGCCGCCCGTAGCCTTGCCGGCCGCTGCCTTGCCGCCTGCCTGTTTCCCGTCAGCAGCCGCGTCACCACCACCGCCCTGCTTCGCTGCCTGCTCCTCGGCGTACACCTCGTCGATCTCCTTCGCAAAATCCTTCGGCGGCTCCGTCCGCAGCCACGAATACATAATCGGCACCACGAACAGCGTGCCCAGCGTCGCAAACAGCAGGCCCCCGATCACAGCCCGCCCCAGCGGCGCATTCTGCTCGCCACCCTCGCCCAGTGCCAGCGCCATCGGCAGCATGCCGATAATCATCGCCAGCGCCGTCATCACCACCGGTCGCAGCCGCGTAAACCCGGCATTCTCCGCCGCATCCAGGCTGTTCTTGCCCAGCGCCCGCTCATCGTTTGCAAACACCACCATCAAAATCGAGTTCGCCGTCGCCACGCCGATCGTCATAATCGCACCCATCAGCGACGGCACATTGAACGTCGTCCCCGTCAGGAACAACATCCATAAAATGCCGCTGAACGCCACCGGCAACGACATCAAAATAATCAGCGGATCGAGCCAGCTTTGGAAGTTCACCGCCATCAGCAGGTACACCAGGATGATCGCAAACACGATGCCTAGTCCCAGCCGCTCGAATGAATCCGTCATCGTCTGCACTTCGCCGCGCAGCGCCAGTTGCGTGCCCGTCGGCACACTCTTTTTCTGCGTCGCCATGATCTTTCGAATTGCGCTCGCGACCCCGCCCAGGTCCCGCTGATCCACATCCGCATATATGTCGTACACCGGCTGAATGTTGTAGTGGTCGATGATCGTTGGCGTAATATCCCGTTCAAAATTCGCCACGTTCCCCAGCAACTGACTTACATTTCCGGCGGGCGATGACAACGGAATCCGCGCCATGCTTTGCAGCGAATCCACCCGGTACTGCGGCATCTGTACCACCACCTGGTAGTTCACACCGTTGATCGGGTTCAGCCACTCGTTCGGCGCTGTCTGCCCCGTTCCCGTCAGCGAAATCAGCATGCTCTGCGCCACATCCTGCTGCGTCAGCCCAATCTGCCTCGACTTCAGCCGGTCCACATTCACGTTGATCGCCGGCAGCGCAATCTGCTGGTGAATGTGCGCGTCCGCCACACCCGGAATCGCCTGCACCTCTTTCAACAACTGCTGCGCCAGCGGAAAGTTCTGCTTCGCCCGCCCACTTACCTGTAAATCGATAGGCGCCGGCAATCCAAAGTCCAGAATCTGGTTCGTAATGTTAGCCGGCGTAAAAAAGAAGGTCGCTTCCGGATACTTCGCGTGTAAGTCCTGCCGCAACTCCCGCATGTACAGCTGTGTGTTTCGTTTACCCGGTTGCAGCGAGATCAGAATGTCCCCATCCGAATCCGAGATCACGCTCGTCGCGCCAAACGCCAGGTTGATTCCGCCGTTTGGCAACCCGATGTTGTCCAGGATCAGCTTTACCTCTTCCACCGGGATCACCTTGCGGATCTCACGCTCGATCGAAGCGAAATAGATCTCCGCATCCTCCGGTCGCATGCCCTCCGGCGGGTACACATGCAGCCGCATCTGCCCACTATCCACATACGGAAAAAAGTCCTGCCCAATCAGCAACACCAGCGGCAGCGACAACACCACAAACAACCCGAAACACGCAACCGTCAGCCCCTTGTTGTCCAGCGTCCACGCCAAAACCTTTTTGTATTGCTGTCGCCTCCGCTCGAACCACTCGTCGAACCGGCTGTGCCAACGCCACACCCAGTTCTCCTCGGCCTCCTTCTCGCTCGCCTCCGGGCTCTGGTACAACCCCAGTTCGCTCGCCAGGAGGTAGTGCATCATCGTCGGCACCAGCGTCCGCGATAAAAAATACGACGCCAGCATCGCAAACACCACAGCCATCGCCAGCGGCGTAAACAGAAACCGCGCCGGCCCTGTCAACAGCAGCACCGGCAAAAATACCAGGCAGATCGACAGCGTCGACACAAACGCCGGCGACGCCACCTGCTGCGCGCTATCCAAAATCGACCGCACCAGCGGCTTACCCTCCGCCATGTTCCGGTGCGTATTCTCGATCTCCACCGTCGCGTCGTCCACCAGGATGCCCACCGCCAGCGCCAGCCCGCCCAGCGTCATCACGTTGATCGTCTCGCCCAGCGCATACAGGATTACCAGCGACGTCGCAATCGACAGCGGAATCGACGTACACACGATCAGCGTCGATCGCCACGACCCCAGGAACAGCAGGATCATCAGCCCCGTCAACGCCGCCGCAATCGTCGCCTCCCGCACCACCTCGCTGATCGAGTTCGACACAAAAATCGACTGGTCGAACAGCGGCGTAATCGTCAGCGCCGGCGGCAGCCCCGCCTTCACCTGCGGCAGCAACTGCTTCACGCCCTTCACAATATCCAGCGTCGACGTGTCGCCGTTTTTCAGCACCGTCAACAGCGCGCTTCGCTTCCCGTCCTCGCGCACAATATTCACCTGCGGCGCATATCCCAGCCGCACCTGCCCCACATCCTTCACCTGCACTACCGCGCCGTTCGCCGCGCGTATCGGCAGGTCGTTCAGCGCACTCACCACCGCCGGCGACGAGTTCAGCTTCACAATGAACTCCCGGTCGCCCATCCGCGCCACGCCCGCCGGCAAAATCAGGTTCTGCTGGTTGAACGCCGTCGACACATCCGTCGCCGACATATGTTTCGCATACAGCAGATTTGGATCGATATCCACCTGCACCTGCCGCACCTTGCCGCCGTATGGCAGCGGAATCGACACGCCCTTCACCGTCGTCAGCCGCGGCCGCACAAACGACGTCCCCAGGTCGTACAGATCCTCTTCCGTCAGCCCCTGCCCGCTCAGCGCCAGTTGCAAAATCGGCACGCTCGACGCGTCGAACTTGATGATGTTCGGCGGATACGTCCCCGGCGGCAACTGCCGCAAAATCGTCTGCACCACCGCCGTAATCTGGCTCAGCGCCAGCTCCACCTTCACCGTGGGCTGAAAATACACCCGGATCACCGCCACACCCTGGTAGCTCTCGCTCGACGTGTGCTCGATGTCGTTCACCGTCGTCGACAGCGCCCGCTCGCACACCGTCACAATCCGGCCTTCCATGTCCTGCGGCGGCAGCCCCGTGTACGTCCACACAATCGTCACTACGGGAATGTTGATGTACGGATAAATATCCTTCGGCGCCGTAATCGCCGTGCCGACACCCAGCAACAGCATCAACAACGAGACCACCACAAACGTATATGGACGCCGCAGCGCCAGCCGAACAATCCACATGCCAGCGAAGTCCCTCTAATCCGGTGTAGACGTAGTCTGATGCGCTTTCGACCCACCGTGTCACCGGCCAACTCCAGCCACACCGCAGCCGCACCGGCCTCCATCGCACACGCCCTCTGCTCTAATCGATCCAGCACATGAAACCGTCTCTCACCCCGCTCAACGGCCTCCTCATCCTCGATAAACCCGCTGGCCTCACCTCCCACGATTGCGTTGCCCTCGCCCGCCGCGCCACCGGCGAACGCTCCATCGGCCACCTCGGCACGCTCGACCCCATGGCCACCGGCGTCCTCCCACTCCTCCTCGGCAAGTGGACCCGCCTCGCCCCCTTCTTCAACACCGCCGACAAAACCTACACCGGCACCGTCCGCTTCGGCTTCGCCACCGACACCTTCGACGCCGAAGGCACACCCACCACCGAACCCCAACCCCTCACCGCATCGCTCGCAGACCTGCAAGCCCTCGCCACCCGCTTCCACGGCACCCTCGACCAGACCCCACCCATCTTCTCCGCCAAAAAAATCAATGGCGTCCCCGCCTACAAACTCGCCCGCCAGGGCAAACCCGTCCCCGTCAAGCCCGCCCGCATCACGGTCCACAGCTTCACCATCGCCGCTCTCGAAGCCGACCTCGCCACCTTCACCATCACCGTTTCATCCGGCGGCTACGTCCGCGCCATCGCCCACGAACTCGGCCAGCTCGTCGGCTGCGGAGCCCACCTCAGCTCTCTCCGCCGCACCGCCGCCGGCCCCTTCTCGCTACAGCAGGCCATCACCCGCGAACAACTCATCCACGCCAGCAACACCGGC
Organism: uncultured Terriglobus sp.; assembly: GCA_964244665.1. GTDB lineage: Bacteria > Acidobacteriota > Terriglobia > Terriglobales > Acidobacteriaceae > Terriglobus. The sequence continues at coordinate 70,254 of CAXTJO010000006.1, read as the reverse complement.
ACCGTCCCCGGCCTGCTCCCTCATCCCCGCACCGTCCTGCCCGAACTCCCTGCCGTCACCGCCGACGAAGCCGCCCTCACCCGCCTCCGCAACGGCATGGCCGTCAACCTCCCGGACTTCTCCACCGCGCCTCTCGTCCGCATCTTCGCCTCCCCCCGCGAGCTCGCCGCCATCGGCAAACGCATCGCCGGCACCCTCATCCACCCCCACCTCAACCTGCTCTAAGCCTGTCGAACGAATCTACAGCCGCTCACACCTCGGAGGGGCACGGCTTCAGCCGTGCCATAAAACACTCGAAGCGGGTGGGGCTTTAGCCCCTGAGGTCAGCTTTCTTACCTCCACAACAGCCCATCCACAGCCGCTCTCACCTCTTCAGCTTCGGCTCCAAAAATCCCGCCATATTCTTCGCCACCTGCACGCACCCCTGCGCCGTCGGGTGTATTCCATCCTGCTGAATACTCCCCTGCACCCCATACACACCCTTCAGCAAAAACGGATACAGCGGCACCCCATACTTCTTCGCAATCACCGTATACGTCTCGTTGAACTGCTGAATGTACGCCCCACTGAACTGCGGCGGCAGCGTAATACCCGCCAGCATCACCTGCACCCCCGCCCCGTGCAGCCGCGCCACCATCGCGTCCAGGTTCGCCCGCGAGCTCGCCACCGGTATGCCCCGCAGCCCGTCATTCCCGCCAAACTCCACCACCGCCAGCGCCGGCTTCAGCGCCAGCACCCGGTCCACCCGGCTCAGGCCATCCTTTGTCGTCTCCCCGCTAATACCCATGTTCACCACCCGGTATTTGTACCCCGCCCGGTCCAGGTCCGCCTGCAACCGGCTCGGATAGCTCTCCTCCGGCTCCACCCCATACCCCGCCGTCAAGCTGTCCCCAAAGCACGCAATCACCGGCCGCCCATCCGGCGTCGATTCCTTCTCCACCGCTGTCACCTCTTCTGACGGCTGTCGCTCCGTTCGCGCCGCCGTCGCCATCCCGTTCCCGGTCTCGTTGACCTGCGTCGCCCTGCACCCCACCATCGCCGCCGTCATCCACAGCACCACCAGCCATCTACGCATGCACTCTCCACAACTTCATCTCACCCACAACTCTACAAAACCGCCCGGCAGTGGCAGAAACCTCCCTGCCGCCGCACCCGCCATTCGCGCGATACTACACGTGATGACCTCGACCGCAACCCCCAGCATCCGCGTCAGTGGCCTTACCAAGACCATTCGCAACGGCACACGCACCGTCGAAATCCTGCGCGGCCTCTCCTTTGACGTCTCCCCCGGCGAGTTCGTCGCCATCATGGGCAGCTCCGGCTCCGGCAAAAGTACCCTCCTCGGCCTCCTCGCCGGGCTTGACACCCCCACCTCCGGCGACGTCATCCTCCAGGGCACACCCATCTCCTACCTCGCCGAAGACAAGCTCGCCACCCTTCGCGGTGCCCTCATCGGCTTCGTCTTTCAGAGCTACCAGCTCATCCCCACCCTCACCGCGCTTGAAAACGTCCTGCTCCCCTTTGAGCTCAACAGCTCCGCCTCTCAGCGCGAAGGCCTCGACCGCGCCCGCGCCCTTCTCAGCTCCGTCGGCCTCGCAGACCGCGCCGACCACTACCCCGTCCAGCTCTCTGGCGGCGAGCAGCAGCGCGTCGCCCTCGCCCGCGCCTTCATCCTGCAGCCGCCCATCGTCCTCGCAGACGAGCCCACCGGCAATCTCGACAGCACCAACGGCGCCCAGGTCATGGACCTTCTCCTCGACCTCAACCGCCGCGCAGGCACCACCCTCGTCCTCGTCACCCACGACCCCGCCGTCGCCGCAAACGCCTCCCGCATCCTCACCGTCCGCGACGGCAGCATTCTCTCCGACCTCCCCCACACCCCCCGGCACGCACCGGCAACGGCGGTCGTCTAGTGGCCGCCCTCTCCTGGCCCACCGCCGCCCGCATCGCCGCCCGCGAGCTCCGCAACGCCCGCGGCAAGTTCACCTTTGTCATCCTCTCCGTCGCCATCGGCGTCGCCGCCCTCACCGGCGTCCGTGGCTTCTCCTCCGCCTTCCGCCAGACCCTCCTCGTCCGCGCCCGCTCCATCCTCGCCGGCGACCTCGGCGCCCGCATGTTCCAGCAACCCACCACCGCCCAGCAGGCAAAGCTTGATGCCGCCACCGGCACCGCCATCCGCATCACCCCCGTCACCGAGATGGTGGCCATGTCCACCGCCTTCAACTCCCTCGACCCGCTCCTCGTCGGCCTCAAAGCCATCGACCCCACCCAGTACCCCTACTACGGCGCCGTCACCCTCCAGCCCAGCATGCCCCTGCAGCAGGCTGTCGGCGGCGCCAACGTCGCCGTCGGCGACGACCTCCTCATCCGCCTCAAGCTCAAAGTCGGCGACCGCATCACCATCGGCGACGCCAGCTTTACCATTGCCGCCATCGTCAGCAGCGAGCCCGACCGCCTGTCGGGAGCCTTTGCGGCTGGCCCCCGCGTCCTGCTCACCCAGCAGCAGCTCAGCAGCACCCACCTGCTCGCCCCCGGCTCCCGCGCCAGCCAGCGCTATCTCTTCAAACTTCCCCAGCCAAACGACGCTGCCGTCGCCAAACTCAAGGCCGCCGTCGAAGACGCCTTGCCCGAAGCGCAGGTCACCGACTACCGCGAAACCAACCCCGCCATCACCCTCGCGCTCGACCGCTCCACCAGCATCCTCTCCCTCGTGTCGCTCGTCGCCCTCGTGCTTGGGGCCGTCGGCGTCGCCATGGCCATGCGCACCCACCTGCTTGAGCGGCTCGACAGCATCGCCATCATGAAGTCCCTCGGCGCGCAAAGCAGCTCCATCCTCCGCATCTACGCCCTGCAGACCGTCTTTCTCGGCCTCCTCGGCGGTGCCGTCGGCGTCATCCTCGGCGTCGGCGTCCAGTTCGTCCTTCCACTCCTTCTCGGCAAGCTCCTCGGCATCTCGCCACAGCTCCACATCGCCGGCTCCGCCATCCTCGCCGGCCTCGCTACCGGCCTCGTTATCACAATCCTCTTTACCCTCCCGCCCCTGCTCGACATCCGCACCGTCCGCCCCATCCTCATCCTCCGCCGCAACGTCGACGAGCCAGCACAGGATGGCCGTGCCTGGTTTCAACGCGCCCTCGCCACCCTCCGCGCCTCCGGTGCGCAAATCGCCGCCATCGCTGTCATCCTCCTCGGCCTCGCCGTCATCGCCACCACCCTGTCTGAGAGCAAACTCGTCGGCCGCATCTTCACCGTCGGCCTCTTCGGCGTTCTTCTCGTCCTTCTCGCCACCGCCGCCCTCCTGCTCTGGGCGCTTCGTCTCTTCCTCGCCCGCACCCGCCTCGCGCTCCCCTCCGTCCTGCGCCACGGCCTCGCCAACCTCTACCGTCCCGGCAACCCCTCCAGCGCGCTCCTCGCCGCCCTCGGCCTTGGCGTCATGCAGATTGCCATCGTCCTCTTCCTCGGCCAGGCCTTCACCAAGGAGCTCAAACTCTCTACCAATCCCACCCTCCCCAACGTCTTCCTCATCGACATCGCCTCAAACGAAATCGACGGCGTCCAGCGGCTCCTTCACGCCCAGCCCACCGTCCACGGCACGCCGGAGTTCCTGCCGGTCATCGCCTCCCGCATCCTCTCCGTCGACGGTGTTCCCGCGGCAAAACTCAAACTCAAAAACTTTCCGCAGCGCATGCTCCAGTCCATCACCCTCACCTGGGCCGACAGTCTGCCCGCCGGCACCAAGGTCGTCTCCGGCCGTTTCTGGCATCCCGGCGACACCCATGCCCAGGTCGCCATCGGCGAAGGCCACGCCAAACGCCTCGGCGTCCATCTCGGCTCCCACATCGCCTTCTCCGCTGCTGGCGACCCCGACAATCCCGTCGACGCCGAAGTCACCGCCATCATCCGCTCCGACGGCCAGCACGCCTACTCCCGCGCAGAGTTTATCTTCCCGCCCGCGCCCCTCGCCCAACTGCCCGTCGTTTGGTACGGCGCCGTCCACTCCGACCCCGACCGCGTTGGCGAGCTTCAGCGCGCCCTCTACACCAAATACCCCACCGTCACCGTCATCAACGTCGCCCAGGCCATGGAAAGTCTCCGCAGCGTCCTTCTCCAGGTCTCGCTCGTCGTCCAGTTCCTCGCCGGCTTCTCCATCTTTGCCGGCCTCGTCATCCTCGCCTCCGCTATCGCCGGTACCCGCTACCGCCGCATCCGCGAGGTCGTTGTCCTCAAAACCCTTGGCGCCACCCGCTCCCGCATCGCCGCCATCTTCTCTGTGGAGTTCGCCACCCTCGGCCTTGTCGCCGGCCTCGTCGGCCTTCTCTTCGCCAACATCAGCGCGATCTTCTTCCTCCGCAAGCTCGAGCTCGACTACCACTTCCTCACCGGCGAAAACCTCCTCGCCCTCCTCGCCGTCGCCCTCCTCACCGTCGCCACCGGCTGGCTCGCCAGCTTCCGCGTCCTCGGCCAAAAACCCCTCGAAGTCCTCCGCGAAGACTAGCTCCACCCTCACCCTGTGTTCACCCTGTGCCCCATGTCCCGCTTCTGGGACATGGGTTTCACCCTCCACCAAGCCCACAACGGCGGGTGCCCCATCTCCCGCATCTAGAACATGGGCCTCCCTTCAACAAATCGCCCGCGGGTTTCCGCCCAAAGCACACCATCCACTCAAAAATAAGTGGGTGCCCCAAAACCTGTGCAACCCGTCCTAACTCTTCTGGAATGACGATTTTGCGTCTAACCCAAATCGAATGAGGATTTTACAGCCCTCGCCCTTTGGAATGACGAATTTAGCGTAGGGGGGAGGGGGAGGGTACCCCTACTGCGGATACTCCCGCCCTTTCCACTCCACCCGTTTCACCACGTTCACCTGCTGCCACGACCGGACCAGCAGGTACGCAAACACCGGCAGCCCCAGCACCGACAGCGCCACATCCGCCGCACCCGCATTCGAGCGCCGCACCCGCGTCCAGTACCGCAGCAACACCCGCGCCCACAGGATCAGAAACGCCGCCCTTTGCCAAACCACCCACGCCATCCCGAAAGCCACCACCGGCAAGCCCACCAGCAGCAGGAAATCCAAAAACCGCGACGCCGCCAGAAACAACGGCCTCCCAAACAGGAGCGCCAGGTTCTTCGTCCACCCCGCCAGCATCTCTCCCGTCGTCCGGTACATCCGCGCCGAAACAGCCTCCGGCGCATACCGCAGCCGGATCGGGAACCGCCGCTTCACCAGCCGCGCCAGCGCCACATCCTCCAGCACCCTGTCCGCCACCGCCGCATGCCCGCCCACCGCGAAGTACGCCGCCCGGTTCACCAGCAGGAACTGCCCATTCGCCGCCGCCACAGGGCTCGCCGGATCTCCCACGGCCTTCGGGGGGTACGTACTCGCCAGCTCCGAAAACACCAGCGGCAGCACCGCCCGCTGCACCACGTTTGCCGCAATTTGCCGGGGCGAGTACGACAGCATCCCCACTCCATGCCGCTCCGCCTCCGCCACCGCCCGGTGCACCATACCTGGCTCATGCAGCGTGTCCGCATCCGTAAACAGCAGCCACTTCGCAGTCCGCGCCACCGGCTGGTTCACCCCAAACCACAGCGCCGCGTTCTTGCCCGTAAACCCATGCCGGCGCACCTTCAGTTCCGGCGCCCGCAACACCCGCACCCCCGCAAAGCTCTGCGCCACCCGCACCGTCCCGTCCGTCGACTCATCGTCGATCACGAACAGGTGCCAATGCTCGCCCAGCACAAAACCCGGCTCGGACTGCGCCACCAGCGATTCCAGGCATCCCTGCAGATTCGCCTCTTCATTCCGCGCCGGAATCAACACGGACAAATCGTGCGTCGAAGGCTCCTCCACCTCCAGCTCGACATATGACTTTGCCTGCCTCCGCCCCACCGGCGCGCTCCCATCCAGCCGCAGCGCAAAACCCTCACCCGTCGACGCTTCAACTACCGGCTCATCACCATGCCGCGTCTCTTCCCGCCCATTTCCCTGCCCAGCATCGCTCACGCTAGTAGGATAGAGTGCGTGACGATTGGCCACCAGCGGCGCGGCAGCATGAGAGGTCTTCACCTCCTACGCGGCCTCGCGGCTTTCCTGTGCCTGGCATGCCTGACCGCCTGCAATCGCGGGGACCACCCCCAGCAGGTGCTCCAGCCCGCACCCGACTTCACGGTCCAGGACGGCCCCGAAACCGTTAGCCTCGCCCAATTCAAAGGCAAGGTCGTTGTCCTCAACTTCTGGGCCACTTGGTGCGCTCCCTGCCTCGACGAACTCCCCAGCCTCCAGCAGCTCCAAAAACAACTGCCCAGTGTGCAGGTCGTCGCCGTCTCCATCGACGACGACAAACCCGCCTATGACGCCTTTCTCAAGCAATACAGCATCAGCCTGCTCAGCGTCCGCGACGGCTCCACCGCCAGCAATCTCAAATTCGGCAGCGTCAAGGTCCCCGAAAGCTACGTGATTGACCGCCAGGGACTCATCCGCCGCAAGTTCATCGGCCCGCAGGACTGGACAAGCCCCGAGATCACGACCTTCCTAGCAAAACTGTAGCGCTACGCGGTGTATCCCATGTCCGCCAGCACCTTGCGCATATACGCAAAGCTCTTGCGCACCCCCGGAATCGGGTCTTCCGGCTTGATCTCGTACTCCAGGTCCACGTACCCGCCGTACCTGATCTCCACCAGCGCCTCGAAGATCTTCCGCACCGGCATTACACCGTCTCCCACAGCCACCTGGCTCTCCTTCACCAGCGGGTCCGCAAGGTCCTTCATGTGAATGTCATACAGCCGTGCCCCGGCCATCCGGATGGCCGCCACCGGGTCCGTCTTCGTCCGCAGCGTATGCCCCAGGTCGATGCAGTACCCCACTCGGTGATCCATCGGCTCGATTACTTTTTGAATGTCGTACGGCGACGGCCACTCATGATCTTCCGGACCATGGTTGTGGATCCCCATCCTTATGTCGTACTCCACGCAAAACTTCGCGACCCGCTGCAACGCCTCTCGCGAAGGCGCCCCGACGAATCGCGGTATCCCCGCAGCCTTCAAGTACTCGAAGCTGGGCCGGATCGCCTCGTCCGTATCCACTTTAAAGTAAATCGCACCCGCATCCGTCAACTGGATCCCCGCAGCACGATAGGCTTCGGCGCGTGCAGGCACATCCGCCAGCGGCTGCATCGGCAGGTGGATATCTTTCACGTTCAGATTAGTGATTCCGAGTTCGCGCAACATCCCGACCATTGCGTCAGGCCTAAAATTGCGGAAAGTATACGAACACTGGCCGAGTTTGATAGGCGATGCAGTTGCACGGAGCGCCACAGCAGGCACGACAGAGGCTGCTGCGACGGTCGCAGCACCACGCAGAACATCACGGCGCGTCAGAGAAGTCATGCGCAGAAGTGTAGGCGCACCCGGCGAGCTTAGTCCATAGACCAAACTTTGTTCCGGCCCGGCTCTCCACCAAAGCAGGCCGTCACCTCTCCTCGCAAACCGTCGATTAGAACGTGATGTCCAGTTCCTAATCCGGTGCACGATTGCCACTGGTCTCACGCCACGCGGCAATCGTTCTCAGATACGCGCGCGCGGCTTCCGTGATGCGCTCAGGCTTACCCTCGACGATGGCTCTGCTGTCGGCCAAATCTGCGCCAACGCCAAGTGCAAACGCGCCAGCCTCCAGAAACTCCGTTGCGGTTGCAACGGAAACCCCACCCGTGGGAATGAGCTCCACTTGTGGCAGCGGAGCTTTCAAGCTCTTTAGGTATTTTGCGCCGCCCATCGCACTCGCCGGAAAGATCTTAATCACATCCGCCCCCGCCTGCCACGCCGTCACGACCTCAGTCGGCGTCAGCGCGCCCGGCAAAACCGCACAGGCATAGCGTTGGCAGATCTCGATCGTCTTCACATTCGTCGCGGGACTCACGATGAACTGCGCACCCTCCAGCATGCACGCGCGTGCTGTCTCCGCATCGAGCACGGTGCCCGCACCTACAAGCATCTCTGGCTCGTCGCGAACCAGCGTGCGGATCACATCCATCGCACCCGGTACCGTCATCGTCACTTCCAGCACGTCTACACCGCCGGCGGCAATGGCTCGCGCAATCGCAAGCGCTTCACCGGTGGACGAGGCCCGCAGGACCGGCACCAACCCGGTTTGCTGCATGCGCTTCAAAACTTCGAGCTTTGTCATTGATTTCCTTGTACCGTTCGCTACAGCTTGACACCGTTCTGCGCCAGAAACGGGCTATCGTCCAGGTTGCCGGTGTTCCGCACACCCGCCGGCTCAAACAGCAGCATCTCGCATTCCTGCTCCGCCACAGGACGGTGCTCACTACTGCGCGGCACCACAAGCATGTCGCCCGGCCCAATGCTCACGGAGTAGCTGCGGAAGTCTCTGCGAAACGTGCCATGCCAGCCAAGGAACAACTCGTCGATGTCCTCGTGGTGGTGCCACGGGAACTCGCCCTGAATCTTGACGACTTTCACCTCCTGGCCGTTCAGTTCCGCAACGACGCGCGGCTGCCACTGGTCTGAGAAAGCGTGGAACTTGCTGTCGAGGTGGATGGCCTTTGCTTCAGTCATGGTGAACTCTATCGTTGCACGCCGGCGCCCGCTCCGACCATCAGGCGTTGCACTTCCTGCAGCGTAGCGAAGTTGCTGTCACCGGGTGTAGTCATGGCAAGGGCGCCGCTCGCGACACCGCACTGCAGCGCTTCAGCAAGGGACCAGTCCTGCAGCAGCCCATACACAAGTCCTGCGACAAAGCCATCGCCCCCGCCCACACGATCGAAAATTTCAAGCTCTTGCATCTCCACCGCGGCGTGAACGCCAATGCCGTCAAACGCGTAAGCGCCCCAGTCATTGCGGTTTGCAGTGCGGGGTTTGCGGGTCGTCGTTGCCATCAGTTGGAGCAACGGATGTGCAGCCTGCACGCGCGCCGCCATGCTGGCGTAGCTTTCTGCCGTATGCGACGGCGGCCCATGCGAGGCGTCGATCGGCTCCAGGGACAGATCACCTTCGTGGCCGAAGAGCACATCGACGTGTTCCATCAGGCTCGCGTTTGCGGCGGCAGCGGCAAGTCGCCCCCCTCGTGATTTCCAAAGCGACGGCCGATAATTCGCGTCATACGAGACGACAGTTCCACAGAGCTTCGCAGCGGCCATCGCCTCTGCTGCCAAGGCCATCGTCGTGTCGCTGAGCGCGGTGAAGATGCCGCCGGTGTGGAACCAGCGCACGCCCTCGTTGCCAAAAATGTGGTCCCAGTCGATGTCGCCAGGCTTGAGCTGCGACACGGCGGTATGACCGCGATCCATGCTACCAAGCGCACCGCGCACGCCGAAACCGCGTTCAAGGAAATAGATACCATTCCGGCTGTCGTGGCCGATGCCGTCGTATGGCTGCCACACAACGTGTGATTGATCGACGCCGCCCTGCAGCATCAGGTCTTCCACAAGGCGGCCGACCGGATTATCGACCAGCGCCGTAACCACTGAAGTACGCTGGCCAAAACAGCGGCGTAAGGCGCGTGCTGCGTTGTACTCACCGCCGCCCTCCCACACGCGAAAGTGACGCGTCGTACTGATGCGCTCCTCGCCCGGATCGAAGCGGAGCATGACCTCGCCGAGCGAAAGGAAATCCCACTGGCAGGTACCGGCCGGCTTTACAGTGACGTTTGACATGCGCATTTCCAAGCTATTGGTTCACGCCGCTGGCAAGAAACCCGCCATCGACTGTGAGAATCTCTCCGTTCACAAACGCCGCCGCATCGCTTGCCAAATAAACCGCCGCACCTACAAGTTCCTCGGTCTGACCGAATCGGCCCATGGGTGTACGCATCTTGAGCTCGCGGCCGCGGTCCGATCCGTCGAGCAGGGAAGCATTCAGCGCGGTGCGGAAAAGACCCGGCGCAATGGCGTTCACCGTCACACCCCTGCTGCCCCATTCCACGGCCAGCGACTTCGTCAGCGCGCCAACGGCAGCCTTGCTCGCAGAGTAGGCCGTCACTTCCATGAAGGAAACAAAAGTTGTTAGCGAGGCGATGTTGATGATGCGTCCGTAGCCGCGGTCGAGCATGGTCGTGCCGAAAACCTGGCAGGCACGCAGGGTTCCCGTCACGTTCGTGTCCATGATGTCGTTCCAGGTCTCCTCACTCAGCGTGAGTGTGGGCTCACGTTTGGTTTTGCCAGCGCAGTTCACCAGAATGTCTACTTGCCCGAAACGTTTAAGAACTTCATTATGCAGGTGCTGCAAGGAAGGTCGCTCACTTACCGACGAGGTGACGCGAAGCGTCTTTACACCCGTGGCCTCAATCTTGTCCGCAGCTTCGTTGACCTGTTCTTCGCGTCGAGAGCTGGCAATGACGTTCGCTCCCGCGTCCGCTAAGCCTATGGAAAGTGCCAGGCCGATGCCGGATGTTCCGCCGACGACGACTGCTGTTTTTCCTGATAAGTCAAAGATATTTTTGGGCACTTACTTCCCTTCCGTGGGAGAGAGATGTTCACGACGCAGAATCTCATCTACCACTGCGTCCGGTTGGCGGTCATTGGTGACCTTAATTGCATCTTTCGGCTCTTCCAGCGTGGCAAATTGACTGTCGAGCAAATGACTGTTCATGAACTCGTGGTGACGATGCTCCATGCGATCGGCAATCATCTGTTTCGAACCGGCGAGCAGCACGAAGTCGAGTCGCTCCGGCGCGATCCCCTTAAGCAGCACGTCGCGGTAAACCTGCTTAAGCGCGGAACAGGCAAGGACGCAGCCGCTGTTCTGGTGCTGCTGTAACAGTCCATTCAAGGTGTGCAACCAGGGCCAGCGGTCATCGTCCGTCAAAGGAATACCGGCGTGCATCTTGTCTTTATTCACCTGCGGATGAAAGTCGTCGGCATCAAGAAATTCAACACCCAATCGCTGAGCGAGCAATTGACCGATGGTGGTTTTACCGGAGCCACTGACTCCCATTATCACAAAAATCTGCGGTGACGCGCTCATCGGGCGGCTCCACTTGTGCCGAAGCGTTCGCGGTACGCCCATAAGCCAAGACCGGGATTTGAGATGTAGAAAATGTCTTCACCGTCAACCATATTCCAGCCATCTTGCAGGACATTGGGATCGTACTTCTGTGTCATCTGGTTTAAGTCGGCATAGTCGAATCCGGCATGTTCTATCTCCGATTGCGACAGGCCGCCAGGACAGTAAGTGATATTGAAACGATCCTCGCTGGAACCGTGAATCAGGTGTGCGGCGGCGCTCAGGTTTGCTGCAAGCTCGGAATCCTGTTTCGTCCACTCCAGCGTCTTGGGCGTGCCATAGTAGCCGTACCGCCGAATCAGCTTGTCGATAATTGGATCCTCACCAAACTCCTGCACGCCAGGCGCCAGAACGATTAACTCGCCATCATCCGCAAGCGCCATGCGCGTCCGATAGATGCTCTTGTTGCCCAGCCATGTGGACTTGAACTCGTGCGGGTCGAGGTAAACGACAGCCTTCTTCACTTCCCTGTCCATCATGACGAAGTTCACCTGAAGCGCGAGTGCCGCAGCCTGCTGAAAACAATCCGCGTCATCGCCAATATAAAGCCCCCGAACGGCAAGCTTCCCCGCAGAGTTTTTGCCCACGACGGTCAGTACGTACACAATTGGGAGCTGCCGGGCGAAGTGCTCCGAAGCGTAGTTTAAGACAGCGCGGACGGGAGTCTCGGCGCGTCCCATAATTCGTTCCATCCCATATACAGCCCCGAGGAAATGCGAGCGATGAATGCCCAGAACTCCACCTGTGCCAACGAAAAGATTTTTGTTGTGATTGGCCATGCCGACGACTTCATGCGGCACAACCTGGCCGATCGACAGGATGAGATCATGGCCGCCGTCCCGGACGAGCCTATTCACTTGAGCCGGCCAGGTGTAATCGAGTTTGCCCTCGCTCACGTTGTGCATGAAGCTGCCCGGTACTTCACCCAGCGTGACGACATCGGTTCGCCAATCGTGCACCCGGAAAAGATTCCGTGGCGTAGCTCCAAACATAGTCTCGATTTCCGGCTCCGTCATTGGCCGGTGCGTTCCAAGCGCCGGCAGCACATCGGCCAAAGCGGAACCGTAGTAGCGCCAAACCATTTCCGTAAGCCGGCCGGCCTGGGAATGGGCGCGGGAGTAGTCCGGTGGGATCGCAAGAACCTTTTTGCGCGGGCCAATTTGGTCGAGGACCGTGTTCAGGTGCTGCTTCATGTCCGTCAGCGTCAACTCCGCTTCCGGCGAACCGACGCTGAGAAGCGTGCTCACAGACGATAAGTCTTTCGAGCGAGATTTACAGTAAGGTCATCGATGAGCTGAAAGGCCTCCTCTTCGTCCAAACGATGTTCAGCAACAAGCCGGCCGAGGAAAGCGCAATCGACGCGGCGCGCTACATCATGGCGGGCCGGAATGGAAAGCAGCGCCCGCGTGTCGTCGTTGAAGCCTGCGGTGTTATAAAACCCGGCTGTCTCTGTGACCTGCTCGCGATATCGCATCACGCCTTCAGGCGAGTCGTGAAACCACCAAGCCGGGCCCAGACGCAGGCAGGGGTAGTGACCTGCAAGAGGTGCAAGTTCACGGGCATATGTACTCTCATCCAGCGTGAACAGGATGAAGGTAAAGTCCGGATCATTGCCGTAGCGGTTGAGCAGCGGACGCAAGCCACCGACAAAGTCGGTCGACGCAGGAATGTCAGCTCCCTTGTCCCGGCCAAAGCGCTCATACAACGGCAGGTTGTGGTTGCGCACCGAACCGGGGTGCAGTTGCATGACGAGACCGTCGGCAACACTCATGCCCGCCATCTCTGTAAGCATCTGCGCCTGGAACAAACGACCTTCAGCGATCGTCGCCGTGCCGCCAAACACTTTCACATAAAGCGCTGCGGCATCGGTAGTACTCAGGTCTGCCGTATTCGCAGTCAGATGACCATGATCTGTAGCAGTAGCTCCCATGCGTTTAAAGAATGCTCGCCGGTTTCGCAAAGCGGCCAGATAGCCGGCGTAGGTCGCAACATCCTGACCGGTAAGCTCGCCGAGCCTGGTCAGATTTTTGTGAAAATCTGGGAATTCGATGTCAACGACAGAGTCAGGTCGAAAGGTCGGCAAAACGCGTCCATTCCAGCCGGAATCACGAATTTGCTGGTGAAGTTCGAGCGAATCCAGTGGCGAATCGGTGGTCGCGAGAACTTCAAGCCGAAAGCTGTCGAACAGGGCTCGCGGGCGCATCGCCGGAGTGGCAAGCGCGCGGTCTATGGTGTCGTAAAAGGCATCGGCATTGTGTTCATTCAAACGCTCGTTCAATCCGAAGTTCGAATGAAAAGCGTAGTCGATCCACATGCGTGTGGGCGTTCCGCGGAACAGGTAGTAGTTCCGCGCAAAGATGCGCCATACCTCCCGGGGATCGACAGGAGCACCCCCGATACCAAGCGACTCCAGTTGTATGCCCTGCGAGTACAGCATCCGAAAGATGTAGTGGTCCGGCTGAATGAACAGAGCCGTTGGATTTGCGAATGGTCCATTGTGGGCAAACCAGGCGGGATCGGTGTGTCCGTGCGGGCTCAGAATGGGGAGCGCTCGAGCAACTTGATAGAGGCGGCGTGCCACATCGCGGCTGGCCGGGTCTGCGGGAAAGAGCCTGTCGTCGTGCAACAGCATGGTCCGGTGGTCCACCTTTGCCGCGCTCACTCGCCTTGGCGACGGAACGGATTGCATGGCTGCGGCACAGCAAGCCTACCAAATTCCGCGCGTTGGTCCGCGACGCAAACGAAATTGCAGCAGGAATCAAGAGCTGCATGCCGGCGAGACGCATCGCGGTCGCAGGCCGGGGCTGCTTGATTTAGTTTCGTGGTATGCCTGCTCGCTCCCGCGCGTTCCGTCCTGCTCTTCACGCGATTCTCCCGCATGTTGTCGTTTCTATGTTTTTTGCTGCGTCGGCAATTCAGGCCCAGCTCACAATGTTGCCGATGCCGCGCGAGGTACGCGAGGAAAAAGTATTGCCACTGAACAACGGCGTATCTGTGCTTTGCACCGGCTGCGATGCAGCGGATAGCTTTGCGGCGGAGGATCTGCGTTCGTCGTTGAAGGCCATGGGTGTGGCGGTTACTGCTGAAGCGCCCTTGAGCATATCTTTGATCCGATCCGGGGCGCTGGAAGGACGACAGGCGCTTGGCAGCGTCCAGATCACACCGACCATGCAAGCGGAAGGGTATGCAATTGTTCCGCGGGGCAACGGCATCGCCGTCATAGGTGCTACGCCGGAAGGCGTCTTTTACGGTGCGCAAACGGCAAAGCAGTTAGTGGAAGATGGCGCAGCCGGCAAGGTGCTGCACATCGTGACGCTTCGCGATTGGCCGGCAATGCGGTACCGGGGATTGCACGACGACCTGTCACGAGGGCCGGTGCCCACGCTGGATTTTCAAAAAAAGCAGATACGTACGCTGGCAGCATACAAAGCGAACATTTACTCACCCTACTTCGAGAACACGATGCAGTACGTCAGCGATCCACTTGCGGCTCCCCCCGGGGGTTCTATCAGCCCGGCAGAGGCACGTGAGTTGGTGGCATACGCGGCGAAATACCATGTCACCATCGTGCCCGAGCAGGAAGCCTTTGGGCACCTGCACTTCATGCTTGAACAGGAACTCTATGCGCCACTGGCAGAAACGCCACACGGCCATGTCATCGCTCCGGGTGCGCCGGGCGCCATCCCGCTGATCGACCGCATGTTCAAGGAACTGGCGCAGGAATATCCCGGTCCGTTTTTGCATCTGGGTGCGGACGAGACATTCGAGCTGGGCAAAGGCGCAACGAAAGCCGAGGTGGATGCCCGCGGCTTGGGTGCAGTGTACCTGGACTTTATGCAAAAGATCGTGGCCGACTTGAAGCCGCTGAACCGGACTTTTCTGTTCTGGGGCGATGTGGCACAAAAGGAGCCTGCATTGGTAAAGGCATTGCCACAGGATTTTAAACGTAGCACCGTTGCTGTCGCATGGGAATATAGTCCCCATGCCAGCTTTGTACCATACGTCAAGCCTTACACTGACGCCAGCTTGCCCTGCTGGGTAGCACCGGGCGTGAACAACTGGAATCGTGTTTTTCCTGATAACAATCTAGCCCTCGAGAACATCCAGGGCTTCACAGCACAAGGGCAACTTTCAGGGTGTGGCGGCCAGTTGAACACCGTGTGGGATGACGACGGTGAAGCCCTATTCAACGCCAACTGGTACGGGGTGCTCTTCGGCGCAGCTGCGGCCTGGCAACCCGGCCCAAGCTCCATTCCGCAATTCCAGCGAACGTATGGCCGAGTGTTCCACGGGGACTCCACCGGCAAAGTCGACGAAGCGGAAAAGGAGCTAATGGCGGCACACCTCCTGCTGAAAGATTCTTTCGCCAAGGGTGCCGACGCGAACGATTTCATCTTCTGGATGGACCCGTTTACGCCCGAGGGACGGAAGCTTGCTGCAACGATGCGCCCGCTGAACCATAACCTGCGGCTGCATGCGGAACGGGCCCTGGTGCTGGTACGCGAGGCACGCAACACAGCGTCGCTGCGTGAACCAGACGCCTTGGACGTCATGGAACTTGCTGCACGTCGGATCGACTTTATCGGGCTCAAATTTCAGATTGCGGACGAAATCGCGGCAGAGTATGCGCGTGCCTACGCTTTACAAACCAGCAAAGTGCGAACAGACCGTGCGGAGCTTATTCGTGCGTTGAGCGACATTGCGCACCCAAACTCCGTTCAGGGCAAGATGGAAGACCTGCGGAATAGTTACAGCATGATGCGTGACTTGTATGAAGCTGCCTGGTTGAAAAGCTATCACCCCTATTATTTAAGCAACATGAGCGAGCGATATACGCTGGCGGTCGACACCTGGATTCAGCGGGGTGACAAAGTGCGCGCGGCGCGGCGTGCGTGGAACGATTCTGGAACATTGCCGCCTGCGTCGGAACTTGGTATCCCAACGCCGACGACAACCACGCCATGAACGCACCCATGGCACTTGCCGCGGATACTCTGATTACGGCGACCGGTGTTTTAGACCGTCCGTTGCTGTTGCTGGAAGGTCCGAACGTACAGCGCGTCACGACGCAGGCAGAAACAGAAGCCCCGCGCGGGACATTACATTTTCCCGGTGCCACGCTTGCGCCTGGATTCTTAGACGTACATGTACACGGAGCGGGTGGACGCGACGTGATGGAAGGCACGGCAGAGGCGGTCGACACTGTTGGACGCATGCTGGCCCGCCATGGCACGACCCGGTATCTCGCAACGACAGTCACAGCTTCCATCGACGCAACACTGTTTGGACTGGATGGCATTGCCACCGCAGCGGAACACGATTCGGATATTCTTGCGGCACGACCGTTGGGCATACATTTGGAGGGCCCGTTCCTGGCGCACGAGAAGCGTGGCGTGCACCCGCCGGACAAATTGCAACCACCGTCAATCGAGCTGTTCGATTGTTTTTGGCAGGCAGCCCGCGGCAGCATACGGCTTATGACGATTGCGCCGGAGTTGCCGGGTGCGTTGGAACTGATTACGTACGCAACTGGGATGGGAGTGCGAGTGTCGTTGGGGCACTCCAATGCGTTCGCAGTCGAGGCGCGTGCGGGCATTGCCGCGGGAGCTGTATCGGCAACCCACACCTTCAATGCGATGCGCGCACTGGATCATCGAGAACCGGGCATCCTGGGTGTGGTGCTGGACGACGAGGCACTCTATGCCGAGTTGATCTGCGACGGCATCCACACAACAGAAGAAGCGGTGCGTCTTTGGCTACGGAGCAAGGGCCGGGAACGCGCAATGCTGGTAACTGATGGCATGGCCGCAACAGGCATGCCTGACGGCAAATACAAGCTGGGTGGGCTGGATGTGGATGTTGTAAGCGGGCGATGCACCAGCGGCGGCGTGCTTGCGGGATCGGTCTTAACGATGGATCGCGCGGTGGCCAATGTGCAGGAGTTTACGGGCGTGCCGCTCTCTACGGCGGTGAGGCTGGCGACGCTTAATCCGTCGCGTATGCTGGGCCTTGCGGACGAAGACCTTCATGCAGGAAGTGAGGCAAGTCTGACAGTTTTTCGTGCCGATGGTGGTTTTGCCGGGTGCTTTGTGCGCGGGGTGTTTGTGTCTTAGACACACGTACGATAACCACGATGCACTTATCCCCTACACTCCATGATATGCCGACGCGGCTCCACTTCTTCGACCTTGTCCTGATAGCCGTATACCTGCTGGGCATCACACTCTTCGGGCTTCGCTTTCGCTCGCGGGATAAATCGCTCTCAAGCTATTTCCTTGCTGGACGAAAGGCACCCTGGTGGGCAATTGCGCTGTCCATTGTTTCAGCGGAGACGAGTACGCTGACGATCATCAGCGTACCGGGCATTGCGTTTGGTGGGGATTTCACGTTCCTGCAGTTGGTGTTCGGTTACATGGTGGGCCGTATCGTGCTGTGTGTGCTGTTCTTGCCGCGTTATTTCCAAGGCGAAATGTTTACGGCGTATCAACTGATCGATCGCCGCTTTGGACCGGTGCTTCACAAAGTAACGGCAGCGTTGTTTCTACTTACGCGCGCTGCTGCCGAGGGTGTTCGGGTATTTGCCGTGTCCATCGTGGTGGGGCTTGCGATTGGAACGAATGATATCGCCAGCATTGCGCTGATTACGGCACTGACAGTGGTGTATTCCTTTGAGGGCGGCATGACGGCGGTGATCTGGACGGACGTGGTGCAGATGGGGTTATATATCGGCGGCACACTGGTTGCGCTGTTCACGCTGGGTTCGAAGGTAATGGGTGGATGGCCGACGATCTACATAGCAGCGGCAGGTGCGGGCAAGTTGCGAGTGCTCGACTTTGTTTTGAATCTATCAACGACATACACGTTTTGGGCAGGCTTGCTTGGCGGCACTTTTTTAACGATGGCATCGCATGGCACAGACCAATTAATGGTGCAGCGCCTGCTAGCAGCGAAAAACCTGCGGGAATCACGCGTCGCATTGCTGGCCTCAGGCGGCGTAGTGCTGCTGCAGTTCACGCTGTTTCTGGTCATTGGTGCGGGCCTGTTTGCGTTTTATGGTCAGCATCCGCAGATGCTCACGGTACGCGGATCGGACCGCATCTTCCCTGCCTTTATCGTGCAACAGATGCCGGTCGGCATTGCAGGACTTCTTGTTGCGGCGATTCTGGCAGCGGCCATGTCGAATTTGTCGGCGGCGCTCAATTCCCTGTCGTCTACAACGATTGTTGATTTTTACCTGCGTTTACGACCGAACAGTACCGAACGCGTACGCAATCTGTTGAGCCGCGCAAGTACGGTGATGTGGGCGTTGGTGCTCTTTGCTATTGCTGTGTATTCCGTGGCAAACGGCGGTAAGGGACATGTGGTGGAAACCGGATTATCGATCGCGTCCGTCGCCTACGGGGCGCTGTTGGGAGTATTTTTGCTGGGTACGTTAACGCAGTTCGCGACCGAAAGTGGGGCGATTGTCGGGATGGTGTGCGGCTTCGCGCTCAATCTCGTCTGCTATCTGCCGAGGGTGTTCCCACGAGTGCCCTCGCTGCATGTCGGCGGTCTGGCACTGTCCGCGATTGCTTTCACGTGGTACGTGCTGATCGGGTCGGTCGTGACGTTTGCCTGTGGTGCACTTGCGAGTTGGGCGCTGCCCAGGCGCAGAGTTGCGGTCACCGTCGCAATGCTTTTATTGCTGCTAACGTTTTCAGAAACATGCACGGGGCAGGTGGGACCGGCAGACTTCTCGAGCGTAGATCGCGTGCTGAACGACGCGATTGCGCACAATGAACTGCCAGGGGCGGCACTGGTCATCGGTCATGACGGCCAAAGTGCGTACCACAAGGCGTTCGGGAACCGCGCCATCGACCCGGTAGTAGAACCAATGACGGAAGATACAGTGTTCGACATGGCGTCGTTGTCGAAATGCCTCTCGACTGCAACCGCCATCATGCAACTGTACGAAAACGGCAAGCTACAGTTCGACGATCCTGTCTCAAAGTATTTGCCGGACTTCGCGGCAAATGGAAAAAGCGCAATAACGATTCGGCAGCTGTTGACACACTACAGCGGCCTGAGCGAGGACGTGGTGCTGACCGACGTGTGGCAAGGCAAAGCAGAGGGCGTGCGACGTGCATTTGCAAGTGTTCCGTATGGTCCCGCAGGGTTGACCTTCAAGTACTCCGACATCAACTACATCACGCTTGGCGCGCTCGTTGAACATCTGAGCGGGCAGCCGCTTGATGTCTATGCCGAGCAGCACATCTTTGCGCCGTTACACATGATCCACACCGGGTACTTAACGCCACACTGCCCTGCGCTCTACACTGCCGATTCACACACACTGCAGGGTCATTGCGACGAGCATCTCTCACCAGGTCTAACTTCGCAAACTATCGCATTGCTCGTGGCGCCGACCGCGCACAACGACGACAAGCCGATGACACACGATGAGTTGCTGCGCGGGGTGGTGCACGACCCGACGACTCGCCGCATGGGGGGCGTCGCTGGGCACGCGGGTGTTTTTTCAACTGCGCAGGATATTGCGCTGTACGCGCAGGCGCTGCTGGACCGGCTGGCCGGCAAGCCCAGTACGTTCCCGCTCAAGACCTACACCCTGCGGCTGATGTGCGAGCCGGAGCAGCCTGCGAGCGGAAAGTATCTTCGCGGCTTTGGGTGGGATATAGACTCTCCATTTTCTCGTCCACGTGGGACTGTGTTTCCAGTTGGCAGCTTCGGGCACACTGGGTTCACAGGCACATCACTATGGATCGATCCGCAGTCGAACACCTATGTCGTTTTACTAAGCAATGCGATCCATCCACGTGGGCGGGCTGCGATCAGCGGGCTGCGCGGCAAAGTAGCTACGGCAACAGCGCAGGCGCTCCGCCTTTATGGAACCGCACCCAACGGAAAAAGTACTGCCAGCCTGCGCCGCTGTAATAACGGCGTCACCGCTTGCGACATGATCATATCGGGAACTGACATGCCCGTCGTTCCTGGCGTCGACGTGCTGGAGCGAACCCACTTTTCGGCGCTGAAATCATTGCAGGCGAAAGCCGGACAACCCCTCCGGCTCGGCCTGCTGACCAACAACACCGGCGTCGACACCGCAGGACGACGGACGATTGACGTGCTCGCAAAGGCGTTGCCGGAGGCTGTACCGGGGATCCGTCTGACGATGCTCTTCTCACCGGAGCATGGCCTGGCCGGTGTGGAGGACAGGGAAGGCGTTGCAAATGGTCTCGATTCCGAGACGAAGCTGCCGGTACTCTCGCTGTACGGCGCAACGCCGGAAGATCGCCGGCCAAAAATCGCTGATCTGGAGAGGCTGGACGCAGTTGTGATCGATCTGCAGGATGCCGGTGTGCGGTTCTACACATACGAATCCGTCTTGGGGTATTTTCTTGAAGCGGCAGCCCGCGCGTCGAACCATCCTGCTGTAGTGGTGCTTGACCGGCCTTCGCTGGTGAGTGGCGTGGTGGCGAACGGGCCTACCAACGACGCCGGTACCGAGCGATACATCGCCTACATGCAGGAGCCAACGCAGCACGGCTTAACGCTGGGCGAACTCGCACGCTTCATCAATCAGGGCAAGAACCTTGGCGTGAACTTGATCGTGGTTCCTATGCAGGGGTACCAGCGTGGTCTGTGGTACGACGAGACCGGCGTTCCATGGGTCAATCCCAGCCCAAATCTGCGGACCCAACAGGCGGCGGTCTTGTATCCCGGCCTGGCGTTCCTTGAGTTCACAAACATCTCGGTCGGACGTGGAACGGACGAACCCTTTGAGCAGCTAGGAGCTACATGGATTACAAGTGACGCCGACGCTCAAAGGCTTACCGATACCCTGACGGCGCGCAAACTGAACGGCATTGAAATTGCACCTGTTAGCTTCATGCCAGCAAAGCCATACATTTTTGCAGATCAACGGGTGCATGGTTTGCATTTTACAGTAACGGACCGGCAGCGATTCGACGCCGCGGAATTCGGTCTGGAGCTTCTTACAGCGCTGCACGCGCAGTACCCGCAGCAATTTCAGTTGGAGAAGGCGCGCGGCATTCTTCTGAATGACGCGACGATGAAGGCGCTTATCGCCGGCACGGACCCCCACGCCATCGAAGCTGGATGGGAACCAACGCTGAACGATTTTCGTGCACGACGCGCAAAAGCGATGCTCTATGGATACTTGCCGCCGACTTCGCCAACGACCATTTTGCCTGCCGAGCAGTTCACCGCCAAATAGGTTGGCGGGATCGTGTTCCGCCGCTCTCTGCATCAAGTATTTCAGCCAGGCCGGCAAAGTCCGCGGTTGGGCCTCTCCATAGCAGTTCGTCGACGTTCGTGAAGAGCGGAATGTTTGTCCGCAGCGTGGCGAGAGTGCGATACAACTCGGCATCGGCATAGTGCTCGTGCAATGTCTCTGCAAGGCCGCCGGCATTACTTACGCGAACCAACCAGTTGGTGCCATGCTGCGGGATCGCCTCAAGATGGCCGTATTTTGCGAGGACCGTCGCTGTGGACTTGGCACCCCAACCAAGTAGCCCGGGGTAGCCATCCGCGGTGTCACCCACCAGGGCGAGATAGTCGGGAATGGACCTTGGAACGACTCCAAACTTTTCTACAACCGCTGCTTCGTTGCGCAGCTCTTTTTTCCTGCGATCAAACTGCACAACACGGTCTCCGACGACGCACTGAGACAGGTCTTTGTCCGGCGTGCAAACCAACACTTGCGTCACGCGCTCGTCCGCGGCGGCCAACGCAGCTCCAGCGGCAAGCGCGTCATCCGCTTCAAATTCGATCATGGGCCAAACAACGAAGCCGAGCGCCTTCACGGCTTGTTCCAGCAAAGGAAACTGACTGAGCAGGTCTGCGGGTACGCCGGCAGCGGTCTTGTAGCCGGGGTACAGGTCATTGCGGAACGACTCTATAACGTGATCGGTGGCGACTGCGAGATGGGTCGCGCCGGAGCGGGTCATGGAGAGCAACGAGGCGAGAACGCCACGCACGGCACCACACTCGCGACCTTGAGAATCGAACTTTTTCGGCACGGCGAAATAACGCCGGAAGAGCTCGTATGTGCCATCGACAAGGTGAACCTGCATGGCGTGAGCATACCTAACTTTGCGCGATGTGATCGTGAGAGGGCTGAAGCGCGGGCTCCACTGCGGGACCGACGATAACGAGCAGCGGCGCAGGACCGGCGTGAAGACCTGCCAGCGTATGCAGGCGCGATCCAGCGACTTGCTGGTACGGCGTCGCAGCTCTGGAGATAGCGACACATGCGGTTTGCGGCGGTAAACCGGCGGCAAGCAGGGCCTGCGCAAGGCGGGCGAGGTCACGGCCTGGCATATAGATGGCCACCGTTGCATCAATTGGCAGGGTACCGGGCCACAGTGGACTGGCGTCGGTCTTATCGGCGGCGTGGTGGCCTGCTAAAAGGATGAGGCGGGACGCAGTGCGGCGATCGGTGAGAGGAAGCTGAAGAGCCGCACCCGCTGCGAAAAGGGCCGTAATGCCTGGAACGATTTCAACGGGAATGTGGGCAAGTGCGAGAGCGGCAAGTTCCTCGGCTGCACGTCCAAAAATAAGCGGGTCACCCGATTTAAGACGCACCACGCTTCGGCCAGCGCGTGCCGCCTCAATCATCAGGGTGTGAATGCCCGATTGAGTGATACGGGCGTTGCCGCAACGCTTGCCGACGCTCACCTGTTCGGTAGCGTCGCCGCATAGCTCAAGTAAAACTGTGGGTACAAGGTCGTCGTAGAAAACAACATTGGCAGTCGCAAGCAGGCGGGCGGCACGAATCGTCAGCAGTTCCGGATCTCCGGGACCCGCGCCGACAAGGTAAACGGTTCCCTGCTGTGCAATGGTTATGCTGGACAACGTAATACTCCGAAGCTGTAATTACGAAGACTCCCCATTCTGTTCGGGGTACCATTTGTGGGCGTGGGCGCGGGCCATCTGGCGCGACGGGCAGGCTTCAGCACCGCAAACTTCACGCGCAGCAAGAGTGTGCAGCAGCAGCTTGCGTGGCTCACCAAGAGGTTCCATGCCGATGACCTCACGGCGAAGACGACCGAGTTCAAGCAGCCAAGGGCCAAGATCGCGTGGAAGTTGCTCATTCAGTTCCTTGCGCAAACGCTGCGCAAGCGCGGGGCTTTCACCCGCGGTCGAGATGGCAATCTGCAGGTCGCCGCGCCGGACGATCGACGGGAAATAGTAGTCGCAATAAGGTGGATCATCCACTGCATTAACGAGGATGTTCTGACGCTGTGCTTCGGCAAACACGGCACGATTGACTTCGGCAATGTTTGTGCCGGCAACTACGAGGAAGCTGCTGTCGACGTCGCGCTCAGTGAAGGCGCGGAGATGAAGTGTAAGAGCACCTTCCGCGGCGAGTTCGTGGATGCGGGGAAACGCATCAAGCGCCACTACCGACACGTCAGCCTCAGCTTCAAGCAGACTCAAAATCTTGCTTTGGGCGATGTTACCGGCGCCTACAACGAGGCAGCGGCGACCGGTGAGTTTAAGAAAAATTGGAAAGAGACTCATACAGCCCGCCCCTCAACCTACGTTCGCTGGAACGGTACCGGTGGGCAGGTCGCGCGCGACGGCCGCTACAACGGTTCCGGCGAGCTGGTGTCGAAGCTCTTCGTCGCTGTGCCGGGCAAAATAGGCGCGTAAATTCTCCTGCCGTAGCCGCTGGGAAAGGTAGCGCTGCAGGAGCCGTTCCATGGCGTCAGGAACCTCGGTTGCGGGTACGCGATATCCAACAGCGCGTGCAAAACGGGCATGTGTTCCTACCGCGCCGCCGACACAGAAATAAAAGGCATCGACCATTTGCCCGTCGACCTTTATCTTCTTACCTTCGAGCCCGATATCGGCGATCCAATGCTGACCACAACTGTTGGGGCACCCGGTTACATTGATTCGTAACTGCTGATCGAAGCTGGGCATTCGGTCGTTCATCTCATCTGTCAGCCAGCGGGCGAAGCCTTTGGTTTCCGCGATGGCGAGCTTGCAGAATTCGGTGCCGGTACAGGCCACGGTACCGCGCCAGAAGTTCGTGGCTTCTACATGCAAGCCAAGGTTAATGATGCTCTTTGTAACCTGCGCCACTTTTTCATTCAGTATGTTTACGAGCAAGATGTTTTGCTGTACGGTACAACGAAGTTCACCATTCGTGCCGTTCTGCTCTGCGAGAGTTGCAAGCGCATGAAGCTGCTCACTGGTGAGTCGGCCGCGCAGGACGGATATACCGATGCTGGAAAGGCCGGACTGAGCCTGAGCGCTGACGCCGGTGTGGTCGCGATAAACATCGTCAGGCACGATCTCATCACCGGCGGGAGCCAAGTCGTATCCCAAACGGCGGTTGATCTCGGAGAGAAAAGATTCGGCGGTCCAACCCTGCCTCATAAAGAGGAATTTCAGCCGTGCATGATTCCGGCTTTCGCGCAGACCCGCCGCGTCTCTGAAAATTCGTGCGATCTCGATGCAGACCTGCTCAGCCTCTTCCGGTCGAATAAAGGCATCAAGGCGGAGGGCGACATGAGGTTCCTTTGACAGGCCGCCACCGACGCGAATGCTGTAGCCGACTTCTTGCCTGCTTTCGATGGTGCGACTTGAAGCGGTGAGACCAATGTCGTTGATCTCGGGATAACTGCACCACACAGGACAGCCGGTAATGCTTATCTTGAATTTGCGTGGAAGATTCACAAATTCCGGGTTCGCCGTCATGATGGCAGCAACACGCTGAGCCAAGGGTGCGGCGTCGAGCAACTCGTGCTTGTCAACACCGGCGAGCGGACAGCCGGTCACATTACGGACAACATCACCGCAGGCACCCTTGGGGCTGAGCCCAACCGACTCAAGCGCGTCGACAACAAGGGGCAGACTCTCGATGGTGAGCCAGTGCATCTGAATGTTTTGGCGGGTAGTGACGTCTCCTATGCCTCGGGCATACTTTTCCGTGATGTCGGCGATGGTATGCAGTTGCAAAGGGGTAAGAATTCCGTTCGGAACACCAACGCGCATCATGAAATATTCGGTGGTCTTACCCTCGCCACCGACGCCACCGATAGCGCCAACTCCGTCGCCTTGGGTGTAGATGCCCCACCATTTAAAGTAAGTGCCGGCCCACTCGGGCAGGACGCTTTCGCGACCTTCAGCGGCAAAGCGCCGCACTTCGGACCAGGCGTCCCAGGGATTCTTCTCCAGCTTAAGGCGTTCTACCTTTTGTGTCTTGGTTTCCTTGAGGCTGATGGCGGGCACCTTGTCGAGACCCTCGGCTGCATCACCCAGAAACGTTTCCTGCTTGTCATCACGCATACTGCTCTCCATGCATCTGCAACTGTTCGGTACCGTGACCACCGACACCGGTGGCATGCCGCACATCCGCACCACGCACCCAAAAAATTACGTCCTCGGCTATGTTGGTGGCGTGGTCTGCACTGCGTTCCAAATTACGGCAGACGATGATGGAGTTCAGTGCCTGGTCGGTGCATTCCGGCCGCTGCTGCATGGATTGCAATAATGCGCCCTGCGATTCACGATTTAACCGGTCGATTTCATCATCCATGACGAGAACGCGTTCCGCTTGGGCAGGATCACCATCAAGCAGGGCGCGCAGGGCATTGCGGATCATACGCCGGGCAATGTCGCCCATACCCGCAATGTCGCCGGGCAGGTCTTCCGGATTGGCGCCGGCAGGCTCTACTTCCATCAGCGCGCGGGTTTGTTTTACAGTGTTGGCCGCTTGGTCGCCAATGCGTTCCAAATTACCGTTGATGCGAATCACAGCAAGCAGAAAACGGAGGTCAACGGCCATGGGCTGCTGCTTGGCAAGGAGTTCATAGGCCATTTCGTCCACTTCACGCTCAGCAAGATTGATCGCCTCTTCGATGTCCACGACGTGGTCGCAAAGGCCAGCGTCGCGAGTAAGAAAAGCTTCAACGGACAGTTCAAGTGCCTGTTGAGACAACGCGGCCATTACCAGCAGCTTGTCTTTTAAAATCGCGAGCTGCAGGTGAAACTGGATGCGGGGCATGGCGGTGATATATCTATCTTCTACTGAAGAGCAGCATGGAGCAAGTTACCGCGCTGGCTGGTCAGCTTGGTGCGAGTTCGGCACTGTGTACTGGGTAGGTGAAATAACTTCGCCCTTGCGTTCTCCACAGAGCAGTGTCATCAGGCAAACGCCCATCGCGACAAAAACAACGGTGTAACCCAGGACGGGTTGAAGTGCGCCAGAGAATAGGCTTGTCGCCAAACCTGCCTGGAATACTGCATTGCGGGACGATAGTAGATTACCCAACTGGTACGCCAAACCTGGAACGATGGCGCGAACCGACGGTGGGGAAAGCTCATTGAGGTGGGCCGGAATGATGCCCCAAGCCCCCTGGACCATAAACTGCATCACAAAGCCGCCGAGCGCCAGCAAACCTATCGTGTGAGACCAGGACCAGAGCGGGATCATTGGAACGGCGAGGAGTGCGGCGAGAATAATCGTGCGGCGGCGGCCCAAGTTTTCACTGAGGGTACCGAACGCAATGCCGCCTAAAAGTGCACCGATGCTGGCGATGGAGGCGATCTTGCCAACAGTACCGGGCTCAAACTGTTTGCCTTTTTCGAGAAAGGTGGGGTAAAGGTCTTGCGTGCCATGGCTGAAAGAAGTAAAGGCCGTCATAAGCAAAACGAGCAGGGCAAAAGTGCCGACGTTCCGCCAAAGGAGATTGCGGCTGGCAGAATTGGATTGTGTCTGAATCTGGTCTGCTTTGCGGCTGGCGAGCCATGCAGGCGATTCTTCAACCCTGGCTCTGATGAAGAACACGAGCAGCGCTGGAAGAGTCCCGAGCAGAAACATCACGCGCCAGTTCGTCAGCATGCCGGTGCCGTGCAGGTGGGGGAAGACAAGCCAGTAGACAAGAGCGGCGAGCAGATTGCCACAGACATAGCCTTCCTGCAGCAGGCCGGAGAAAAAGCCACGGCCCTCCGCAGGCAGTGTTTCAAAGGTGAGAGCCGCGCCAACGCCCCACTCACCGCCCATGGCGATACCGAAGAGAGCACGCAGGACAAGAAAGACACCGAGCGTAGGAGCAAACGCAGAGGCGCATTCGAAGATGGCAAAGCTAACCACGTTCACCATCAGCGTAGGTTTGCGGCCAAAGCGCTCGGCCATGGCACCGAACAGGAGTGCACCGACGGGGCGCATGGCTAGTGTCCAGAACAGGCCTTCAGCGACCTGCTTTGTTCCCACCTGGAAATCCTTCGCAACTGCGGTCAGGCAGAAGGTCAGAATGAAGAAATCAAAAGCATCGAGCGTCCAGCCCAGAAAGCAGGCGACAAAAGCATTGCGTTGGGGGGGCGTCAGGCGGCTCAGATTTGCGCGAAGGTTTGCCATGGGAATGTGCCATCCTCGCACACCCTAGGAGCTTCGGCGCGACGCATTGCAAGCCGGCTGCTCAGCAGATGGGCGCGCAATACTGGCAACGCAGATAATACGATTTCGAACTATTTAGAATCGCGGCAGGATTGTGCGCCATCTGTTGACATGACCGCAACGCGCCGACCAACGTTCGGGGCGACGGCAGACATCCTGCGCCATCGCAGGTACGGAGAATATGGATGAATCAGTTGTCTCGGTTTGCATTGACTAGCGCAGCCATGCTGATGGTTGCGCCGCTCGTAGCGCAGAGTTCTACGTGGACTATCGACCCGGCGCACTCGGGTATCGAATTCCAGATCAAGCATTTGGGTGTGAGCACCGTCCGCGGCAGCTTTGCGGGAGTGACTGGAACGGTGGCATGGGATGACAAAAACATAGCGGCATCGCACGTGGATGCAGTGATCGACGCAAAAACGCTGAACACAGGGCAGGAGAAACGGGACGAGCATCTGAAAAGCCCAGACTTTTTCGATGTGCCAAAGTACCCGACGCTAAAATTCACGTCGACCAACGTGAAACGGAATGGCGAGGGCAAGCTGCAAATTGTGGGAGATCTGACGCTCGGCGGACAGACCAAGCCAGTGACACTGGACGTTGATGGGCCGGCAGCACCGCAAAAAGGTCAGGGCGGCAAAGCAGTGAGCGGCTTTTCCGCAACGGGAACGTTGAGCCGCAAAGATTTCAACTTCGGGCAGAAGTACGGCGCTCCGGTACTGGGAGATGACGTAAAGTTCACAATCGACCTGGAAGTCGAGAAATAGGCTCAAGTTCACTAGCCTCCACGGTCCGGAAGGCACGGAGGCTGGTGCTTGAGCGAAATTAGTGATTCCGCTCGATGCCGTTCGAGGCAGGTACGGCGGCGAGACGAACCTCCTGCGGTGGGTACTGCTTAAGCAACTGGTGGTGCATGCAGTACAGCGCAAGTTCCAAGCGATCGCTGACACCGAGTTTGTCGTAGACTTTGCGAAGATAATTTTTGACGACTTGTTCGGTCGTACCGACCTGATATGCAATCTCCTTATTGCGCATGCCGCGGGTAATACAGGTAATCATCAGGAGTTCTTTAGGACTGAGCTTGGGCTGGGTGCGAGGACCGGTCATAGCCGCAGCCTGAGCACGATAGGCTTCGATTACCCAACTCACAGAGCGATTATCGATCCAGGTTTCACCAGCAGCGATCTTGCGGACGCACTTAATCAGCATGTCGGGCGAGATGGAGCGCGGAACCACGCCACGCACGCCACGGCGGTAGAGTTCAACGGTGTGGTTCTCATCCTTATCAACAACTTGAACGATGATCTTGGCGTCGGGTGCGCGCCGGACGAGGTCAGGAATTGCGTCGACGGTGCCGGCAAGGAGTTCGCCTTCCAGAACGACGATGTCGGCGGGGAAACGCTGCAGTGCGACGAGCAAGTTCGCCAGTGTTTCTGCTTGTGCTACGACGCGAATATTATCTTCAATGGCGAAGATCTTACGCATGCCAACACGGTAGATGGCCTGTGAATCTGCGAGGATCACGCGGATGGCATCAGTCTCCGGGTCGGCCGCTGGGATAACGGCTTCATCCAGAAAGGCATCGGTCATGGGTGCTCCTCCTTGAGCAGGTAGTCGTCAATGATCGCGCCCAGATGCACACCATCAGTTTCCTGGCGAGTCCAGACGACACGCCCCACGCACTCCACCTCTACATCGGCGGGTGTGCCCATAACCGAAGCAGGAAAGCGAAGATTCCACTCCAGCATGGACCCAATTTGGGGAGCGGATTGGGTCAGAAAAAGCGCACCAACCGATGAAATATCCTCGGTCACTGCATCTACCAGACCCCGATCGGTGCGGAGCCGGACTGGCAGGTGCAACGGGAAGCGCACTGCGGCGCGCATGGGCTGAGAGTCGCCGGTAGGTTTTGAATCGTCGGTTTCCACAAGATCTAGCCGCATATATATCCTCCCGCGTGCCGGTCCGCTTACCAGCCGAAGTGTAGCTCATTGTGCGTGGGGACATTATGTCCGAACCTAGAGCACTTTGCCCAACACCATACCAGCTGAGCCGCCAACCCACTGCTGATCGTGGTTGTGGTCCACCCCCATCATGGCACCACGGCCAAGGCGTACCAGTGTGTTGACGGCTGAGAGGGTTCCGCTATCGGGCCAGAGATATAAGATGCGGATCTCTGCTTGTGTAAGGCCGTAGGGCGTGGCGATGACGGGTTGAAAATGCATGCGCTGCTGCAACAAATAATAGGGGCGATCCTGTTCAGGAATAGAATTAAGCAGTTGATCGGTAGGCGCAAATGCAATGCCCTTGCCCGCAAACGAGAAGAGTGGCTTCAACACCCACTGAGTACGATCCTCCGGAAGCCGGTCGCTACCCTCTCCACACAGGAACGCATCGAGGAAGACGGCGGAGGGAACTTCTTTTTGGCGCAGATAGGGCAGGGAAAATTTGCTGAGCAGAAAATACCAGTTTGGATGGCCGGCCCATTCGACCTCCAAGTCTGCAGTAAGATCGAAACCGGGACGGACAGATTTACTCATCATTTCGTCAGCGATCGCTCGGTTGTAAATGCGATGAATCGGGATTTCCACGCCGTCACGGTCATAAAACAAGCTTGCTCCGTGCTGCCTTACATCGGCGACATCGACGGTTCGAATGCCGAGGCGGTCTTGATGGATGTGAAAGTCGGGCAATGTTTTTTGCTGCTCTGGGGCGACTTCCATGAGGATGACGTTTTCCGGATCGTGATCGCCAACAATCACGCGACGCATGGCATTCCAGTAGCCTGCAAAGTCCAGGCCGCCCAGGAACGAAGACAGCGCATGTTCAATCTCGAAAGCTGAGCGGTAACACTCACCGAGCACCGCCTGATAACCGTAAACCGACGGAAACGCCTGCAACTCGACAAGGCGCGGTTCAAGAAGATCAGGATCGCCGTTCCATTCACCATCACCGGTATAAACAAGGCCGAAGTCTACGGTCATGAAATGAGGATGCGAGGTCTGCTTGGCGAAGCGGAAGGCAACGGGAATAGTTTTGGCAGCAGCTTCAAGGTAGGCCGTGTCGCCTACCAATTGCAACGTCATCGCGGTGCCAGCGTCAACCATTCTCTGGACAAGAGTAGAAGGAAGAAAGACGGGAGTTTCGGCGACGCGAATGGAAATGCTCGCACGGGCACGCGCGTCCATGTCTCGGAGCAGCGCCTGGTATTTGGCCTCGGTGTACTGCGCATTAAACTGCTGGCGAAGCTTGGCAATCATGCACGAAAGTGTATCGTGCAGTTTGGCCCCTGCGGGTTTTAGACTTAGGAATGCGCCTGCGTGCCCAATTCTTGCTTTCCGCATTTGCAGCGGACCAGTTTCCTTCTGCAACGCTCACATTCGAGGCACCCGAGATCGCTTTCCTTGGTCGGTCGAACGTAGGTAAGTCGAGCTTGATCAATGGGCTGCTCGGCGAACTGCAGGCTCGCGTGTCATCGACTCCAGGCCGAACCCGGTCGATCAACTTCTTTGCGCTTCATGAGCTGATGTCGGCCGGGCAAATGCGGCAAAGGCCGGAAGTGATCTTTGCCGACCTGCCGGGATACGGCTACGCGAAAATCTCCAAATCGATCTCGGCGGAATGGCCTACGTTTATCGATCCCTATCTTGCTGATCGTGAAGCGCTGGCACTGTGCTGTTGTTTGGTGGACACGAACATTCCTCCGCAAGAAAATGACAAGAAGTTGATCGATTTTCTCAGGTCGGTACGACGAAACTTTGTAGTAGTCGGCACAAAGAGTGACAGGTTATCAAGTAACAACTTAGGAAAATCGATTGCATTGCTTAAGCGAGATTTGGGTGTCGATGCGGTTATTGCATGCAGCGCCAAAATGGGAAAACAGGACCGTGGCATGAATGAATTGTGGCTTCATCTTTTGGAGACACGCAAAGATCAAACAGACTTAACAGGCGCAACATAGAGTAGTCGCGCAATTTAAACCTATGTGGGCTTACTTTGGTGAGAGTTGTTGGTTGGTGAATGTAAAATACTTCAGATGTCGTGCATTCAGCAATAACGTCATAGTTCTATTAACCTGTGAGTAACTAATCTTGGATAAGTGGTCCTGGTGCACAGCCACTTATCTGGATGTCGCGTAACACTCCCTACTACAGGCCCGGAACGAAGCTGGCGGCGATGGGAAAACGACGGCCTGTACCGAAGCTTTTACGTGTGACCTTTAGCACGGGCGCAGCCTGCTGACGCTTGTACTCGCTACGTTCAACGAGAGAGATCACCTGCTGCACGCGATCGAGTGTCAGATCTTGCGAGCTCGCGATCTGCTGTGCGGACTCGTACCGCTCGACATAGGCTTCAAGCAGCGGATCGAGGACTTCATACGGTGGGAGAGAGTCGGTATCCACCTGGCCGGGACGAAGCTCAGCCGACGGCGGCTTCATAATCGTATTCTGGGGGATCACTTCATGGTCGCGATTCGCATAATGCGCAAGTTGATAGACGTGAGACTTCCAGACGTCGCCAATCACTGCAAGCGCACCGACCATGTCACCGTATAAGGTGCAGTAGCCCGTGGACATTTCGCTCTTGTTGCCTGTGGTCAGCACGAGGTGTCCGAATTTGTTGGAGATCGTCATGAGCAGCACACCACGAAGCCGGGATTGCAGGTTCTCTTCGGCCAGGCCGAAATCGGTACCGGCGAACAGTGGTTCCAGGGTGCGGGCCATCGTCTCAAATCCGTTACGGATAGCCAGGAGTTCGAAGCGGATGCCGAGGTTGGCGGCGAGGGATTGCGCATCGTCGATGGAGTGAGATGATGAGTATTCGCTGGGCATGCCAACGCCATAAACGTTGGCGGGACCGAGGGCATCCACCGCAAGTGCGGCGACAACGGCAGAGTCGATGCCGCCGCTTAAACCGACGAGAACACTGCGAAATCCGGTCTTTGCCACATAGTCACGAATGCCCATGCGGAGAGCCTGCCACACAAGTTCAGTATCAGTGGGCAGCGGTGAGGGGACGGCAGTGTGTTGGGTAGTGTCGAAGAAGACAGTGTCCTCGTTGAAGGAGCCAGCCACGGTAATAACGTCACCGCCAGGGTTGAGCGCGAATGAGGCACCGTCAAATAGCAGGCTATCATTCCCCCCCACCTGGTTCGCCATCGCCACGGGAACGGCATGCCGACGGGCAAGGACGGCCAGCATCTCCCTTCGAACGGACTGCTTACCCTGCCAGAAAGGCGAAGCGGAAAGATTGAGGATGAAGTCTGCTTTATGGCCATCCTGCGTGCGCTGCGCCATAAGGTTTTCGACCGGATCGACGGTGTAGAGACGGTCGCGCCAATACTCCTTGTCGTTCCATGCGTCTTCACAGATAGTGATTGCAAGAACCTCACCGTCTAACTCAGCCAGGGTCTGCGAGACTGCGGGTTCAAAGTAGCGCTGCTCGTCAAAGACGTCGTAAAATGGCAAGAGCATCTTTTGCTGGACGTGAATGATTTCACCCCCGTCGCACAGTACAGCAACATTGCGGGCCGGCTTGCCAGGGCGGGCACTTGACGAAAGAGCGCTGCCGAAAAGAACAGCGGGCATACCGGCAACGCCCGTGGCACGAACTATGCGGTGCATGCAGGCTTCAGCAGCCATAAGGAACTCGGGTTTCTCGATCAGGTCGGCAGGCGGATAGCCGCTTGTGCAGAGTTCCGGGAATACTACAAGTCGAGCACCTCTTTCTGCGGCCCTGCGTGCAGTGTCAAGCAGACGGTCGGTGTTGGAAGCAAAGGCCCCGACAATGGGGTTCAGTTGAGCGAGTGCGATCTTCACAAGTCCAGTTTACCGAGTCTTGTAGAGCAGCGGCGAATGCACTATGTGCCAGTCCCGCCAAGCACGACGCTGATAGTTCGGACGAGGATCTTGAGATCGAGCCAGAGTGTCCAATTTTCTACATACGCTGTGTCGAGCGAGATGTAGCTGTCAAAGGAGGGGTCTTGACGGGCTTCGACCTGCCAGAGGCCGGTGATGCCGGGAAGGACGTCAAGACGGCGAAGGTGGCTAAGATCGTATTGCTGCACCTCAGAGGCAATTGGAGGACGCGGGCCGACCAGGCTCATGTCCCCGCGCAGCACGTTCCAGAACTGCGGCAGCTCATCGAGCGAGTATTTACGCAAAAGGCGGCCGATACGGGTGATCCGCGGGTCTTTCGCAACCTTGAAGAGAACGCCGTCGCGCTCGTTGAGGTGGCTCATGTCGGCGTGTAATTGATCGGCATGCTGCACCATGGTGCGGAATTTATAACAGCGGAACGTGCGTCCTTTGCGACCGATGCGATTAGCTGGATACAGAATGGAACCGCGAGAGTCGATTCGGACCGCCGCCGCGACAGTTGCAAGCACTGGAAGCAGGGCGGCTAGCGCAATAGATGACAGGACGAGGTCGAGAACGCGCTTAATCATGAACGAGCCAATGGGAAACTCACGGCGATGCAGCGGAATTGTTGGAAACTGGCCAACATATTCAACGGAGGCGTTCCAGGCGAGACCGTCGTAAAGGTCTGGAACAACGCGGACGTCGATGCCTACCGCACGCGCGTCTGCGACAAGCCTGATGACGAGGTCCTTCTCTGCAGGAACGCTGAAAAAGATTTCATCTACGAAAAGGGCGCGGGCGAGGGCGACGCATTGGTGCACGCTGCCGATAGTGTCTGGCTCGCCAGATGCGCGCTCCCGGTCATCCAACGCGATAAAACCCTTGAAGCGAAAGCCGAGATGGCGAAGTGATTCAAGATGGTTTCGCAAGGCGTGTGCGACACGACCTGAGCCGATGATAAGAACATTACGGGTATCGATGCCGTCGCGGTAGCGGCTGTAGACGAGCGATCTCCAAAGGGAGCGACGGGCGCACAACATGGCTCCGGTGAGCAGCACCGACAGAACGACGACGATGCGGGACACCTGCTCACCGCGTGAGAGATAAATGGTACCGCAGAGGATGAGGCCGGCAACGAGCGCCGCTTGAATCGTCATACGCTGTTCGTTGAGGCCGCTGCGGTTCTGGATGGGACCGTACAGACCGTACGAGCGAGTAAAGAAGATGAGGCAAAGCGCGAACCAGGCGAGATAGATGCCGAACGTTCCCCAGAGCTCGCCAGTGATCTGAACGGTGGTCGTCACCCCACTGCTTTCGGCGACGTCGCTGCGGAAGCGCAGGGCGATCATGCTGGCGATGAGTGTGGTGGCGATATCAAGGGCAGCCCAGGTTAGGCCTGTCATGGACGGACGACCGAACAGGGCGAATCCGGCTGGCGCCGAGGCGACTGCGGAGTGATAGCTGCGATCCATCGGGCGAATCTGCTCGGCGGCTTGGTTTGTCGACATGAGCCTCTGTGGTTCAACGGCCAGAATGGCGTATGTCTAAGATCTGGGCTGCAGCTCACTATCAGTCGAGACAACCCAGAATTACCCCAAATCTATGCCAATAGAGACACGAGCGTAGAAGAAAGTCGTGAATAGGCACCAAAGTTCCCAGAATAAAACAGGAAGCGGCTAAGTCGGCAGAAGCAGCTGGTCCATCGTAAGGAACTCTTTCAATACCGAATCTTCGGTGCGTTCCATCTCGTCCACCGTGCCGAAGAACCGGGCGTTACCTTCGTGAAGGAAGAGGACGCGATCGGCAAGCTTGCGGGCGAAGCGCATGTCGTGAGTGACAACGATGCTGGTGAGGTGGAGCTGTCGCTTGAGGCGTTCGATAAGATCGCCGAGGAGGTGGCCCATGAGCGGGTCGACCATGGTGGTGGGTTCGTCGTAGAGGATGGCTTCGGGCTGGGAGGCGAGGGCACGGGCGATGGCGATAGAGCGCTTCATACCGGTGGAAAGATCGCTCGGCAGCAGATCATCCATGCCGGCGACGCCGACCATCTCGAGCAGGCCTTTGACGACCTGGCGGATCTGCTCGTCGGCAAGTTCGCCTTTTTCTCGGAGTGGGAAGGCGACATTCTCGCCGACGGTAACGGAGTCGAAGAGGGCTCCATTCTGGAAGACCATGGTGACTTTGCGGCGGATGGACTGCATCTGTTTCTCGGAAAGTCCGGCAATTTCCTCACCGGCGACCTTTATGGAACCTTTGTCGGGCTTGAGGAAACCCATGAGCATTTGGAGCGAGACGGACTTGCCGACGCCGGAGCGGCCGAGGATGCAGAGGGTCTCGCCGTGGTTGACGGACCAGGTGACATCCTTGAGGACGTGGAAGTCGCCGAAGGACTTGGAGACGTGATCGAAGGCGATGTAGCTGGTGTCGGGCCCGGATTCGGGCTGCTCATTCTGCTCGGCGGCTTCGGCGATGAAGTCGCCGACTTGCTGCTGGACGTCTTCGGAGACTTCCTCGATGAGGGGCTTGTTGAGGGCTTCTTCGTCAGCGACGAGGGCGGGCGCGACGAGGTGCTCGCCTGGCTGCTGGCCAAGATCGATGTGGTGTTCTGCTGCGGGTTGTTCGGTTTCGGCCATGGCGGCGGCTCCCCCTCCCCCCTCCCCCTGGTGAGCTAAATTCCTCATTCCATTGGGCAAGGTTTGTAAAATCGTCATATTGCAGGACTTAGACGCAAAATCGTCATTCGCAAGAACTTACGCGTGTGTAAAGAAGCCTGTTTTGTGTGCTGTTTCTATTGTAGAGGGCCGGGCATATATATCGTGCCAGGCGGAAGTTGTTGTTGGGTATGACGTTAGGGCAGTTGGGGGCTTGACAGGTTTTTGGAGGGCGAGATTTCCACAGGGGCCGGGACGTCTGCGAGGTCGCGGGGTTGGTTGAGGTTGAGAAACCATTCCGGGTGATGTTGCGGACTTGCCAGAAGCGAGGGACCTGCGAGGCGGCGCAGTGTGGGGATGAGCTTGCGGTCGCCCTGGTTGAGGGCGTGTGCGATGGGAATGGCGAGAGAGCGATGGAGAAGGACGGGCAGGGGCTCGGGGCCGGTGGGCTGGGTGAGCCATGAGGCTTTCGCGCCGGTGGCGAGGACTTCGGCGGTCCAGTGCTGGAGGACCTGGGTTGGAAGGTTGGGCTGGTCGATGGGAAGGATGAGGGCCCAGACAGTTTGGCAGTCGTGGAGGGCGGCGTCGATGCCGCCGAGGGGGCCGGCGTCGGGGGTGCGATCGGGGACCGTGCGAGCGTAGGCGGCGAGCTGCTGCCGGCGGCTTTCATTCGCTGGATTGCCGTTGAGGAGGGTGGCAGGGCCGAAGGTTTGAAGGCGATGGAGGGCGTGTTCGAGCAGAGTGCGGCCGTGAAGTACGAGGAAAGCTTTATCCGTGCCCATGCGGGTGGAAAGGCCGCCGACGAGGAGGTAGGGGGTGAGCACCGGCGGAGGTGGAATGGTGTGAGACGCAGGCATTAGGAAACAGGCACTGGGCACTGGGCAGCGGCGAGGGTGATGAAACGGATGATGCTGGCGGTGCCGCTGTGGAAGTTGGCGAGGTGGAATTTTTCGTTGGGGGCGTGGAGGTTGTCATCGGGTAGGCCAAAGCCCATGAGGAGGGTGGGAATGCCGAGGTGACGTTTGAAGTCGCCGACGATGGGGATGGAGCCGCCGCCGCGGACGAATACCGTGTCTTTGTTGAAGACGGCTTGCATGGCGGTGGTGGCAGCGGCGACGAAAGGGTTGTCGGTATCGAGGACGGCGGGATCGCCGGAGTGGATAAGGCGGGTTTCGGAGGTGGTGCCTTTGGGCGTGATGTGGGCGACGTAGGTCTGAAGTTTGCTGAAGGTGTCCGCAGGCGTCATGCCGGGGACGAGGCGGAGCGAGACCTTGGCCGTTGCCTTGGCGGGGATGACGGTTTTTGCGCCAACGCCGGTGAAGCCGCCGACGATGCCGTGAACGTCGAGGGTGGGGCGGGACCAGAGGCGTTCGAGGACGGTGTAGCCGGGCTCACCGGTGAGGGCGTTGGAGCCGACCTCGTGGTCGAGGTAGTTGGTTTCGTCGAAGGGCAGGGTGCGCCAGGCGGCGAGCTCGGCGGGAGTTGGGGACTGGATGTTGTCGTAGAGGCCGGGGATGAGGATGCGGTCGTCGGTGTCTTTGAGCTGGGCGATGATCTGGGCGAGGGCGACAAAGGGGTTGGGTGCGGCACCGCCGTACATGCCGCTGTGCAGGTCGGTGCGTGCGCCGCGGACTTCGATTTCGGTGTAGATCATGCCGCGAAGGCCGACGCAGAGGGTGGGCAGGCCGGGAGCAAACATGTCGGTGTCGGAGACGAGGGCGACGTCAGCCTGAAGACGTTCGGGGTCCGTTTGGAGGAAGTGGGCGATGGCTTCGCCGCCGACTTCCTCTTCGCCTTCGGCGATGAGGCGGATATTGACGGGGAGGGTGCCGTTACCCGATGCAAGAAGGGCCTCGAGGGCTTTGACGTGCATCCAGAGCTGGCCTTTGTCGTCGACGGCGCCGCGGGCGTAGATGTTGCCGTTGCGGATGTCGGGTTCGAAGGGTGGGCTGAGCCATTCGTCGTACGGGTCTGGCGGCTGGACGTCGAAGTGGCCGTAGAGCAGGACGGTGGGTGCGCCGCTGGCGTGGAGGTGGTCGGCGTAGACGAGCGGGTGGCCGGCGGTGGGAATGACCTCGACGTGGTGCATGCCGATGCGGGTGAGCTCGGCGGCAAGGAAGGCGGCGGCGGCCTGGACGTCTGCGGCGTGTTGGGGCAGGGTGCTGATGCTGGGGATGCGGAGGAAGGCTTTGAGTTCTTCGATGGCGTTGGTTTGGTTTTGCTGGGCGAAGGCGAGGGCGGACTCGAGGGCGGATTCGGGCATATTGTGGACCTGTTTGTCTTTGAATGACTGGCTCAGTGCGGAGATTCGCGTTCGTTACGGATTCACAATTACATCGAGGGTGCCCTTGTAGAAGCTGGGCTTATTTTGCACAAGATAGGGCTTGAAACGGCATTGCCGGATTGCGGAAAAGGCGCTTACGAGCGTTTGTTGATTGGCTGTAGTTTTCGGTGCGGCGACGCCGGCGAATTTTCCACTTTCGTCGACACTGACGAGCAGGCTGACGCGCCTTTGATCCTGGTCGCCTGCAACGGTTCTTGCAGGGGGGCAGAAGAGTATTTGCTGACGCATGTCTTCGACGGAGAGGACTGGCAGAGCGTCCGCGATGTGTGATGTGAAGTGCAGGACGAGGGGCGTTTCCATTTGCTGTGGAATGCCGGCGATCGCGATCGGTTTGAATTTGTAGAGCAAGGCCTGCTGTATGCCGAAGTCTTCGAGGCCGGGCTGGTCGGAGTTGTGCTTTGCGGTTTCGCGCACCTGGCCGGTGCGGTCGGTGCGGGCGTAGACGATCATGTAGCCGTCCGTTTTGCCTTCGCGTACCATGGGCCACTCGATAACGGGAGCTTGGTCGATAAGGGATTCGGCCTTGGCTGTCGGGAGGAATGCCGTCGCCATACGGGTGGAAGGTGAGGTCGGTGACGTTATTGTGAAGAGTTCTGGTGAGGGATCAAGGTTGCTGAGTGCGGTGAGATGAGCGGTGACGGGCTCGTAACCTTCTACGTCGGTTTGGTAGATACGGGCAATTTGTCTGCCTTGGAAGCTGGCGAAGTCGCTGAATTGCATGGAATGGTTGAAGGTGAAGATGGAGGTGAGTTGCGGTTGCTGCCCGATGAAGCAGATGTTCCCCCAGGTGAGTTGATTGGTGATTCCTCCGGGTCGGTCATCGCGCGAGATGCAGGAGCGCTTGCCTTTGGTGATCGGCAGCGGCGGTCCATCGAAGTTGGGAGCGAGGGCGGCGGGATCGAGAAGAGCCAGGCGGAAGTCCTGAAGCCAGCGGGGATAGAAGTCGCCCTGATTCGTTTGCTGGAC
Organism: uncultured Terriglobus sp.; assembly: GCA_964244665.1. Taxonomy (GTDB): domain Bacteria; phylum Acidobacteriota; class Terriglobia; order Terriglobales; family Acidobacteriaceae; genus Terriglobus. Next base: position 30,981 of record CAXTJO010000006.1, on the reverse strand, counting down.
AGTATCGCCGTTGACGATCTCCGTTTGAGAGAATAATGGCGAGGTGAGGGCAATACGGTACAAGGTGGGCGTGGACCACCACACTTCCAGCCTGCCGGTGTAGGGCGATGGAGATGAGCCTATGTCGAGCACGGCGTGGAAGGATTTGTTGCCGCTGGTGAGGGACGTTGATTGCAAGGCCGTGCGCAGGTCGGGACCGTCAGGTTGCTGCGCGGATGAATAAAAGGATGAGCATACTAACGCAGGCAGGAACAGAGCACGGACGAAGCGGCGCATGGCTGACGATTCCATGAATGCGTGCCGTTGCGCAAGCCTTGAAGCGATCGCGCTAGATTGAGGCTGACATTTCCTGGGCGGCTTGCTGGATGGCCTGGGCGGGGACGCCGTGGGCGAGGAGGCGCTGGGTGAACTCTTCGACGGCGTTGCTGCGGGTGCGCTCGGTTTCGCGTTCGGCGAGGTGTTGGCGGAGGCCGTTGGAGATGTAGGCGCGGATGAGGGCCTGGTAGCCGCCGAAGCCGAGGGTGGGGGCGACTTCTTTTAAGTCGTCGATGACGTGGTCCGGCAGACGGAGGGAGATCAGGGTCATGGGTTTGCCGGGCTGCATGTTGCGCTGAGTGCGGTCACTCATCTTCATAACGATTCCTTTCAGACGGTTCCGCGAGACGGGCGGAGAGAATGCGGACGATGTCGCCTTGCCGGACAACATGGACGCAATGCTTCTGAACGTTTGTTAAAGCTTTGTCGCGATCCCAAACAAGAGCTGGCCGTCTGACGTCGAGAACACGTCCATATCGCCATTGTATATACGATATGCCACCTCAGTACGATCTGAATTGAAGCCTTGATGAGGACAAAGAAAGCTGACCTCAGGGGCTAAAGCCCCGCTGTTTGGGTCGGTTTATGGCACGGCTAAAGCCGTGCCCCTTCGAAGAATCCGGTCCATTCGGACTCGTATGACATTACCTAATACAACGAGATGGTGGGGTCGATTTCGCGGGCGTACTGGTCGATGCCGCCGCTGAGGGATTGGGCGTGGTCGAAGCCTTCGCGGCGGAGCCACACCGTGACGGAGAGGGAGCGCATGCCGTGGTGGCAGAGGACGACGATGGGCTTGTCGGGGTCGAGGGCGGTGTGGGCGCGGGTGGGGATGTCGCCCATGGGGATGTCGAGCGAGCCGGGGATGGAGGCGGTGGCGACCTCCCAGGGTTCGCGGACATCGAGCAGGGTTGTTGTGGGGTTGGCGGTGCAGAGGGCGACGAACTGAGCGGGGGTGAGTTCTGGGTCGAGCATGAGGGACAGGATACCGTGGGTGTGGATGTATCGTCCCATGAACGAGACTGGGTGTGAGGGTGAAGATGGCGCAGACAAAGGTGCTGATTGTGGAAGACGAGCCGAACGCGCGGGCGGGGCTGGCGGAGCTGGTGACGAGCTGGGGCTACCGGACAGAGACGGCGGCGGACGGCGCGGCGGGGCTGGAGATGGTGCAGCGCTGGTCGCCGGCGGTGGTGCTGACGGACCTGATGATGCCGCGGATGGATGGATTGCAGTTGCTGGACCGGGTGGGGGAGCTGAGTGAGCCGGTGGCGGTGGTGGTGGTAACGGCGCACGGAGCGATCGACAGCGCGGTGGATGCGATGCGGATGGGGGCGTACGACTACATTTCAAAGCCGATCGATACGGCGCGGTTGCGAACGATATTGAAGAACGCGAGCGAGCAGGCGGCGGCGAGCGTGGAGGAGCCGGCGGCGCAGCGGGGGGACGTGGCGCAGGTGGCGTCCGCCGACAGGGTGGGGGCGCTGGTGGGCAGCTCGCCGGAGATGCAGACGCTGTTCCGGACGATTGAGCGGATTGCGCCGACGAATGTGAGCGTGCTGATTACGGGCGAGAGCGGGACGGGCAAGGAGCTGGCGGCGCGGGCGCTGCACCTGCTGAGCGGGCGGCGGAACAAGCCGTTTGTGGCGGTGAACTGCGCGGCGATTCCGGAGACGCTGATTGAGAGCGAGATTTTTGGGCACGAGAAGGGCGCGTTTACCGGGGCGGAGGCGCGGAGGCTGGGGTGTTTTGAGTTGGCGGAGGAAGGGACACTGCTGCTGGACGAGATTGGCGAGATGCCGGCGGCGACACAGGCAAAGCTGCTGCGGGTGCTGGAGGACAGGCGGCTGCGGCGGCTGGGTGCGCGGGAAGAGCTGCCGGTGAATGTGCGGGTGATTGCGGCGACGAATCGGGATCCGCATCAGGCGGTGGCGCAGGGGCTGCTGCGGAGTGATCTGTATTACCGATTGAATGTATTCCATTTGCAGATGCCGGCGCTGCGGGAGCATCCGCAGGATATTCCGGCGATTGCGGCGGCAATGGTGGAGGAGATGAATGCGCGGCATGGGACGGCGGTGCCGGGGATCAGTCCGCAGTTGCTGCAGCGGCTGCAGAAGCATAGCTGGCCGGGCAATGCGCGGGAGCTGCGGAATACGATCGAGCGGGCGGTGATTCTGGCGGGGAGCGAGCGGCTGACGGTGGCGCACCTGCCGGTGCATTTCGATGAGGAGATGCCGGTGATGGCCGCGGTGCCGCATGCGGTTCCGGTGATGGCGAGCGTGGCTGCGGCGCGGGCGGGGGTGGTGGAGGTATCCGTTGGGACAACGGTGGATGCGGCGGAAAAGCAACTCATTTTGAAGACTTTGGAATCTACCGGGAATAACAAGACACGGGCGGCGGAGATTCTGGGCATCAGTTCAAAGACGCTGCAGAATAAGCTGAAGGAATATGCGGGTGCCGGATCGCAGGTGAACTGAGGCCTGAGCCGGACCCGGAAGCGCGATACGGCTTCAGAGAAGGACGGCGGATGCGGTTGAAGACACGGCTGGTTCTGGCCACATCGGTATTTACCGTGTTGCTGACGGCTGCACTGTGTTGTGTGTTCTTTACGCAGTTGCTGCAGGGCCGGATGTCGCAGGCGCAGGCGGCGAACGTTGTGCTGGCGCACCAGTTGTTGTTGAGCATGCGTGGGGCGCTGGTGGACGGGGCGGCGAGCGGCGCGGCGGCGAGCGATGAGGCGGGTTTCGAGCGGTTTGTGACGGACACGCTGCAGAAGGACACGGCGCTGCGGCAGACGATGGACGCGATCGTGTCGTACTCGCTGACGGTGCAGGACGTGAGCGTGACGGCGGCGAACGGGCAAGTGCTGGTGAGTACCGATCCTGCGCAACTGGGGCAGAGGCCGCCGGCGCGGCGGACCTTCAGCACGCTGTTGAACGCGAGCTTGCCGCAGCAGTGGGCAATTGTGTTCGGCAGGCCGGAGGTGCTGGACTTTGCGCTGCCGCTGGAGCGGAACGGCGGGCAGTTTTTGTATGCGCACATCGGTGTGCGGTCGTCGCTGCTGCGGACGGTGCTGCTGCCCTGGCTGCGGGAGGCGGGTGCGATTGTGGCGCTGGCGCTGCTGTGCGCGCTGGGTGCGGCGGTGTTGCTGTCGTCGCTGGCGCTGCGGCCGATCGAACGGATTTCGCGGCAGTTAGAGGCGGTGTCGCGGCGGGAGGCGGCGGCCGAGGCGGTGCGGACGGATGAGGGGGACGCGGAGGCGCGGGTGTCGTCGACGATTGCAGAGATCGATCGTCGTATTCAGAGGTCGGAGCAGCAGGCCACAAATCTGTCGCAGATGCTGGGGACGCTGAAGGACGGCGTGATGCTGGTGCAGGCGGACGGGACGATTGCGATGATGAGCGATTCCGTGCGGCATTTTTTGCCGGAGGTGGTGGCTGTGGGGTCGCCGGTGTCGCTGCTGTTTGCGCCGGAGACGGGGATGGCGGAGTTGCTGGACGATGCGCTGCGGACGCGGCAGAGCGTGCGGGGCGTTGTGGTGGAGTTGAGCGATGACCGGCAGATCGAGCTGTCGCTGGACTTTGCGGCGCCCAATGCAAAAGGGATGGCACCGGCGGGTGCGATGCTGACGCTGCACGACGCGGCGGCGCGCGAGGAGCTGGAGCGGGAGATCGAGGTAAGCCGGAGAATGGCGAGCATTGGGCGGCTGACGGCGGGCGTGGGGCACGAGGTGAAGAACCCGATCCACGCGATGGTGCTGCACCTGGAACTGCTGCGGGGCAAGCTGGGCACGGAGGAGGCCGACGACGCGGGGCGGCATGTGGACGTGCTGGCGACGGAGATGACGCGGCTGGACCGGGTGGTGCAGGTGCTGGCGGACTTTACGCGGCCGATGGAGCCGACGCTGCGCGACCTGCCGATCCGGGGTGTGGTGGACAGCGTGCTGCAACTGGTGAGCGTGGACGCGGCGCTGCGGGACATCGATGTGATGATCCGGGATGCGTCAGAGGGTGCGCGGGCGCGGATCGACCGGGAGATGCTGCACCAGTCCCTGCTGAACATTGTGCTGAACGCGATGGATGCGATGGACCGCAACGGCAGGCTAACGGTAACTTTGACGCGGGAGCGCGGGACGGTGCTGATCGGCGTGCGAGACACAGGCAGCGGCATTGCGCCCGAGGCGCTGGAGCGGATCTTTCACCTGTACTTCACGACCAAGCCGGAGGGAAGCGGCATTGGTCTGGCGATGACGTGGCGGATGGTACAGATGATGGGCGGGACGATCACGGTACACTCAGTGGACGACCCGGAAGCGGTCGACCGCGGGACCCTGTTTACTGTGAGTTTGCCGATCTCTGCACGGCTTTCCCCTTCTCCGGTCCACGAGTCGCGGCTTGAGGTAGGGGCATGATGCGTCGTTCTGCTGTGGCTTTGGTGTTTGTTGCGTTGGTTACGATGGCCGGTTGCCGGCACAGGACGGTGAAGGCCGTGGCCGTGGCACCCGCGCCGCCCGCGGTGACGCCGGTTGTGGTGAGCGTGCCGCCGCCGACGCACCCGACGGAGCCGCTGCCCGAGCCGGCGGAACCCGCACTGGAGGCGGCGGTACCGGTGGTGACACCGCCCCGGAAGCCGCACAAAAAGAAAGTGGTGCAGCCGCCCACGCCGCCGGTGCAGGTGGCAGCGATTGAAGCACCGACGCCGGCAGCGGCACCGATTGCGCTGGGGCAGTTGAGTGCCGGGGGCGATACGGGAAACGGGTTGCGAACGGAGACGGAGCAACTGCTGGCCGCGCAGAAGGTCCGGGTGGAGCGACTGCCGACGGCTTCAATCCTGGCGCATCCGACGGAAGTCGAGCAGGCTCGGCGGTTTTTGAAGAACGCAGAGGATGCGTGGAAGACGGCGGATGTGGAAGGGGCGCACACGCTGGCGCTGAAGACCAAGGTGTTGCTGGATGATGTGCAGAAGTAGGTTCGGGTGGGGTGTGATGTTTTGGAGAACCTGAAGGGCTTTTTGACAGGTATCGGGCGAGTCGATGCGCCGCGCCTTCAGCGCTTGAGCTTTACTTAGAATGCCTACCTGGGCCTTCGGCTCAGGCTGTTATGCGACGGGCCTTTGGCCCTGAAAGGCCGCGTTCATGGCGCAGATGAAGCGTAACTTCTGAAGAAGCCGGTCCGTTTGGACTCGTCATACTCTACTTAAGTCCCGTTAGTTCGGACGAGGTTATGACGTGGCCAAGACCGCGCCCTTCCACACCAGTCCATCGGAGTCGTCAGGAACTACATGGGGCGGGTGCTAACTGCTTTTCTATTGGCGGCTGGTGCGTTTGGGTTTTTGGCTGCGGCGGCCTTTGGTGGGGGCGAAGTTCTGGCCGTTGCCGTTTTGGCCGTTGCCGTTCTGGCCGTTGCCGTTCGTGAAGGGGTCGATGCTGCGCTCGTCGGAGTTGGCGGAGGCGGGCTCGTCGAGGCGCTGCTCGTGGGTGTTGCGGAAGGGGTTTTGCGGGAGCGCGGGGATGGGGGGCGCGATGGCTTCCTGGATGGCGTCACTTCCCTGCTGCTGGAGGGCGTGTAGCTGGTCGAGCGACTCGATGGGCGTGCCGTTGGGCGCGAGGATTTGCATGCGGAAGATGTTGCGGAGAGTGTCCTGCTGGAAGCGGGACATCATGAGCTCGAACATGTCGAAGCTTTCGCGCTTGTAGGCGACGAGCGGATCCTGCTGGGCGTAGCCGCGCAGGCCGATGCCCTCCTTGAGGTGATCCATCTGGAGCAGGTGGTCCTTCCAAAGGCCATCAAGGACGGTGAGCATGACGACGCGCTCGTGGTAGCGGAGGGTGCCGGGCGTGAGGATGGTTTCCTTGACCTCGAAACGCTCTTTGAGGGCGTTGAAGAGGGCGTTGCCGAGCTCGTGACGGTTGAGGGTGGAGGGATCGATGGAGGGGAAGTCGGTGCCGAAGAGGTCGACGAGCTTGCCCTTCATTTCGTCGATCTTCCACTGGTCGGGGTGGACCTTTTCAGGGGCTTCCGCGTCGAGGATGTTGGAAAGTTCGGTGGTGGTGTAGTCCTCGAGGAGGAGTTCCTTCTGGTCGATGCCTTCGAGCAGGGAGTGGCGGAGGCCGTAGACGGCTTCGCGCTGCTTGTTCATGACGTCGTCGTACTCGAGGACGTGCTTGCGGGACTCAAAGTTCTGGCTTTCGACGGCTTTCTGGGCACCGGCAATGCGGTTGGTGATCATGCCGCTTTCGATGGGCTCGCCTTCCTGCATGCCCATGCGCTGGAGGAGGGTACCGACCCATTCTTTCGCGAAGATACGCATGAGGTCGTCTTCAAGGGAGAGGAAGAAGCGGGAGTCGCCGGGGTCGCCCTGGCGGCCGGCGCGGCCGCGGAGCTGGTTGTCGACGCGGCGTGATTCGTGGCGTTCGGTGCCGAGAATGTGGAGGCCGCCCGCGGCGAGAACCTCGTCATGATCCTGCTGGCGGTCCTGCTCGTAGTGGGCGAGGGTCACGTCCCACTTGTCGGTGGGAACCTCATACTCCTGGTTGGAGTAGTAGAAGCGGGTGAGGCCGGGGCCGGCGATGGGCTCGATTTCGCCTTCAAGGGTGGAAAGGGCCTTGGCCGCGCCGGACTTGGCGAGGTCCTGGCGGGCCATGAAGTCGGCGTTGCCGCCGAGCAGGATGTCGGTGCCGCGGCCTGCCATGTTGGTGGCAATGGTGACGGCTCCGAGGCGGCCGGCCTGAGCGACGATTTCCGCTTCGCGCTCGTGGAACTTGGCGTTGAGGACGACGTGACGGATGGATTTCTTCTTGAGGATGCCGGAGAGGAGCTCGGACTTTTCGATGGACGTGGTGCCGACGAGGACAGGCTGCCGGAGGGCGTTGAGGCGCTCGATTTCGTCGGCAACGGCGATGTATTTTTCGCGGGCGGTGCGATAGACGACGTCCTGGTGCTCCGTGCGGCGCATGAGGCGGTTGGTGGGGATGACAGTGATTTCAAGCTTGTAGATTTTGTCGAACTCGGCGGCTTCGGTTTCTGCCGTGCCGGTCATGCCGGAGAGCTTTTTGTAGAGGCGGAAATAGTTTTGGAAGGTGATGGTGGCGAGGGTCTGATCCTCTTTGCGGACGGCGACGCCTTCCTTGGCTTCGACGGCCTGGTGGAGACCGTCGGACCAGCGGCGGCCGGGCATGAGGCGGCCGGTGAACTCGTCGACGATGATGATTTCGCCCTCTTTGACGACGTATTCGACGTCGCGCTTGTAGAGGGAGTGCGCCTTGATGGCGACTTCGACGTGATGCTTGAGGTCCCAGTTTTCGGGGTCGGCGATGTTGCCGATGCCGAGCAGGCCTTCAATCTTTTCCCAGCCCTCGTCGGTGACGGTGACGGCGCGGGCCTTTTCGTCGACGGTGTAGTCGCCGGTGTAGGTTTTTTCGTCGATGGTTTCGGTGAACTCGCCGAGTTCGAGCGAGGGAATGATGACGTTGACGCGCTCGTACTTGTCGGTGGTCTGGTCGGTGGGGCCGGAGATGATGAGGGGGGTGCGGGCCTCGTCGATGAGAATGGAATCGACTTCGTCGACGATGGCGTAATAGTTGCCGCGCTGGACGAGTTCGGAGAGCTCGAACTTCATGTTGTCGCGGAGGTAGTCGAAGCCGTACTCGTTGTTCGTGCCGTAGGTGATGTCGGCAGCGTAGGCGGCGCGGCGCTCGCGGTCGTCGAGGTTGTGCACGATGACGCCAACGGTGAGGCCGAGGAAGCCGTAGATTTTGCCCATCCACTCAGCGTCGCGCTTGGCGAGGTAGTCGTTGACGGTGACGACGTGGACGCCGTGACCGGCGAGGGCGTTGAGATAACACGGCAGGGTGGCGACGAGGGTTTTGCCTTCGCCGGTACGCATTTCGGCGATTTTTCCCTGGTGGAGGACAGCACCGCCGAGCATCTGGACGTCGAAGTGGCGCATGCCGACGGCGCGCTTGCCGGCTTCGCGAACGACGGCGAAGGCTTCGGGCAGGAGCTCATCGAGGGCGGCGCGCTCGGCGGCGTGGATTTCGTCCTTGCCGGTGAGGCCGTCGATCGCCTTGGCGATGCGGGCTTTGAAGTCAGCGGTTTTGGCGCGCAGGTCTTCGTCGGACAGCGGGGTGATGGCGCTCTCGAGACTGTTGATCTGCTCGAGGAGGGGCTGCATCTTTTTGACGGCGCGGTCGTTGCTGGTGCCGAAGACTTTGCTGAGTACGGAGTTGATCAAAGGTGTCTGTTCCTTTCGCCGGGGATGCTGGCGAGAAAAGCGCGGCGTAAGGGTAGCCGGACGCTACCTTGAAGTATATCGCGCTCAGGCTCGTGTCTTTGTAGCTGAGACCTAGCGTCTGCCGGTGTTGTATTTCAGCGTGTTGCACCGGAGCACGGAGTACTTTCTAGAATTGGGCGGCGGGGATATCTGTCGGTTGCGTCAGGCTGGACATGGTGTCGACCGGTCGGGCACCACGACCCTCCAATTTACGAATGAGGCGCTGGCCGAAGCGGATCGCGGGTGCCTCGATCCATGTGTAGGTAAGCGCGGAGAGCGGAAGAGTGATGCCGATGCACAGGGTGTATTCCGCAAAGAATAAGAAGAGCGGTGACGCTGCCCAGTGATGGGCGAGGCCGAAGCGGTCGAGATGGGGTTCGATGATGTGGGAGACGTAGGGGTGGAGCAGATAGAGGCTAAAGGAAAGTTTGCCGACCATGATGGTGAAGCGGTTGACGAAGAATGACCAGGGATAGATCAAGACAGACAGGACGAAAAGAAGAAGAATGATGCTCTCGCCCATCATGGTTTCGATGTAGAAGGGCAAGCTGTAGACGTAAAGCCCGACAGTGCAGAGGAGGAGCGCGGCGGAGAGGGTTTTACGGCCGGCAATCGCGGAGAGTTCGCCATCTGTAGGACGAATGAAACGATCCCAGATGAAGAAGCCGAGGATACCAAGGCCGAAGATAGGCAGGTTGGGAAGAATGAACGTATAAAACCAGAAACCACGCGAAGCGCCAGCCATAGACACTAAGCGACCCAGGATCAACCAGTTGAATGCACCGACGACAGCGATGCCAGCGATGACACGATAGGGGGTCTTTATGAACCGGAAGAGTAATGGGAAGAGCATATAAAAGACGGCTTCGGTCTCAATAGACCAGGACGCGATGGCACCACTATTGATGGTCGAGGAATGGAAGCCGCCGAGGTACACGAGGGAGAGGGCGATGTGGAAGGGCGAGCCCATACCATCGCGCCAGACGAAGAAGGCGATTGCCGCTGCCGTATAAAGCATGGGCGTAATGCGGAAAATACGACGGATAAAGAAGTTCAGGACAGGGTTGCGTTCCGTGCCGGTGCGGTTGGACGCGCTCATAAACAGCGTGAAAGCACTGACGATGAAGAAGAGCTGCACGCCGCGCTGGCCGGCGAACGCAAACATGGCGAGTACAACGGAGGGCAACTTGAGTGTACGGTCCTCGCCCCAGTACACCGCATGGACAAGCATGACTTGAAGAATTGCAATGCCGCGCAACGAGTCAAGCTGGCCGAGATGCCATTTGAGGGTAGACCTTGAGTGATGTCCTGGTATCAATGTGAGCGATGGTATCGCAACGAGTTGCGTCAGGCGCGGGGGTGGGATTTGTCGTAGACGGCCTGGAGCTGGGTGGTGGTGAGCTGGGTGTAGCGCTGGGTGGTGGAGAGGCGTTCGTGGCCGAGGAGTTCCTGGATGGCGCGGAGGTCGGCGCCTTCTTCAAGCATGTGGGTGCCGAAGGCGTGGCGGAGGGTGTGGGGGTGGACGTCGGCGGCGAGGCCGCGGGCGATGGCGATAGCCTTGACGATGCGGCCGACGGAGCGGGTGGTGAGGCGGGCGGTGCCGCGGGCGGCCTGGTTGATGAGGAGCGGGCCGGCGGGGTCGAGGGCTAGTTTGTTGTGGGTGCGGAGGCGCTCCGTGCGGGCGGGGAGGTACAGGTCGAGGGCTTCGCGGGTGGCGTCGGCGAGAGGGACGTAGCGCTCTTTTCGGCCTTTGCCGCGGACGAGAATGGCGTTATTGGCCCAGTGGATGTCGGGAAGGTCGATGCCGACAAGCTCGGAGTTGCGGATGCCGCAACCGTAGAGGAGTTCCCAGATGACGCGGTCGCGGGCGGACCAGAGGACGGGCGCGGGAGTCTCTGCGTTTCTGGTTGCCCGTTTCATGCGGGTGCCGGTTGGCCTGGATGTGCCGGTTGGCCTCGATGTGACGGTTTCGGGGAAGGTGTCGAGGACGCGGTTGACTTCTTCGGCGCTGGGAACGCGGGGGAGGTGTTTGGGAAGTTTGGGGGTGCTGACCAGTTTGGCGGGGTTCTGCTCCGTGTGGTGCTGCTGGGCGAGCCATTTGAACCAGGAGCGGATGGCGGCGAGGGCGCGGGCGGTGGAGGCGCGGGTGAGGCCGCGGTCATAAAGGACGGCGAGGTAGGCGCGGATGTCGGTATGTTCGACGTGCTCGATGCGGAGGGTAGGGCCTTTGTGCTTGCAGAGGTGGGCCGTGAAGTCGGTGAGTTCGCGGGTGTAGGCGCGGAGGGTGTGGGTGCTGCTGTTGCGTTCGTGCTGGAGGACGTGGAGGTACTGGGTGGCGAGGAGCTGGGGCTGGCAGGGTTTCGGGGTGGAGGCGTTTTCTAAAGAGGGATGGTCCGAGGTCCGAAGAGGCTCAGGCGAGGTGTAATTTTCTTTAGCTCTAGCTTTAGGTTTTGGATGCAAGACATTCATGCTGTTTGTGTTAGGCGGCGTTTGCCGCGGGGGTGGTGGAGGCGATGGACTTCTTTCAGGCGGCCGAGAGCCAGGTGGGTGTAGACCTCGGTGGTGGCGATGTCGGCGTGGCCGAGGAGGGTTTGGACGCTGCGGAGGTCGGCACCGTGTTCGACCATGTGGGTAGCACAGGAGTGACGAAGGCGGTGGGGGCTGGCGGTATTGTTGCGGGATTTGACGACGGTCCAGATGCGCTGAGTGGTGAGGGGGCGGCCGGTGTGGGAGAGGAAGAGGGTGCGCTGGAGGCCGCGTTTCGCGATTTTGGATACCAGTGCCGGGCGGCCGGCGTCGAGGTATGTGCGAAGGGCGGCGAGGGCGGCGGTGCCGAGGGGGACGATGCGTTCCTTGTCGCCTTTGCCGCGGACCTGGGCGCGGCCGGTGTCGAGTTGGAGGTCTTCAACGCGGAGTGCGACGACTTCGCCGGCACGGAGGCCGCCGGCGTAGAGCACCTCGAGGATGGCGTGATCGCGGAGGTGGAGGGCGGTCGACTGCGGGTGGGTCGCCGCCGTGTGGGCGGCTTCAAGGAGGGCGCGCACTTCGGGTTCGGCGAGGGATTTTGGGAGGACTTTCCAGGTGCCGGGGGCTTCGACGAGGAGGGTGGGGTCGTGGGCGAGGCGCTTGTCGAGGAGTGCCCACTTGTAGAGGCCGCGGAGGCAGGAGAGCTTGCGTGCGATAGAGCGGTCGGTACGGTCGTGAGTGCGGAGGTGCTGCATCCAGCCGGCGACGTGTGCGTGGGTGGCGGTGAGGAGGAGTTTGTGGTTCTCGCTGAGGTACTCAGAGAATTGTTCCAGGTCTTTGCCGTAGCTGGCGCAGGTGAGGGGGCGCAGGCCGCGTTCGACGCGAAGGGTGAGAAGGAACTCACGGATAAGGGTGAGGTCGCCTGCCGGCTCCATCGTGTCTGGGACTGTTTCCAAGACCGGTCTGTGGCCTGAGTTGTGCATCGGAGTCTGATTATGGGCTTATGCCGGGACGGATGGAGCGGGTGCGAACCTGAGTGGTACCGGATTTAGTGCGCAGCGGCAATGGCGAATGGCGTCGGGGTGAGCGAATGAGCAGTGGCGAGCGGGATTGGCGAATTGGGATTGTGAGTGACACGCACGGGTTGCTGCGGGCGTCGGTCGTTGAGGCATTGCGGGGAGTGGACCAGATTCTGCATGCGGGGGACGTTGGGACGGAGGCGGTGCTGGAGGGATTGCGGGCCATTGCGCCGGTGACGGCGATCCGTGGAAACGTGGATGTTGCCGGGGTGGTGGCTCTGTTGCCCGCGACGGAGATGGTGGGGCTGGGCGATTCGGGGTTGACGGCGTACCTGGTGCATTCGGTGGCGGATCTGGATATCGACCCGGTGGCGGCGGGGGTGCGGATGGTGGTGAGTGGGCATTCGCACGCGGCGTTAGTGCGGGAGGAGGGCGGGGTGGTGTTTTTGAATCCGGGGAGTGTGGGAGCGCGGCGGTTCCGGTTGCCGGTGTCGATGGCGTTTGGAGTGGTGCGGGGTGGGGTGTTGACGGTGGAGTTGCGGGTGCTGGAAGGGTAAAAAGCAGGCGCTGGCAGTGTCTGACGAATCGGCTGGGCTTTGAGTGGGAGCAAAAAGCGAAACGTCAGGGCCAGGCAGTGTCTGACGAATGCTTTTGTGAGGATTTGCCAGCGCCGAAAAAGATCTCCAGGGCTAAAGCCCTTTCGTTTTGGAGGTTATTCAGTGGCCTAAAGGCCACTGCTCCTTCCGGAAAAGCGACGATTTGGATTCGTCAGACACTGCGTAAAGCCCCGCTGTTTTGGTGAAGTTATGGCACCGCTGAAGCTGCGCCCCTCCGACGAATCCGACCCATCCAGATTCGCCAGACACTTCCTAGTGGCTATGAGGGTCGCCGTGGGTGCCGAGGTGGACGGAGCCGAGGAGGGTGGCGAGGCGGCGGTCGACGTCGGCGAGCTGGTCGGGGGTAATTTCCTGGACGCCGCTGGTTTCAGAGCAGAAGGTGTTGACGACGAGGTCGAAGCGCAGGCAGGCGTGGCCCTGCATGCTGGTGAAGATTTCGTCGCGTGCCTCAATGCAGACCTTGCCGCGATGGTCGTGGCCGTGATGGAAGGTGGTGCTGTCGACGGTGCTTTCGGGCAGGGGCTTGACGCCCACGGTGGTGGTTTGGGCGGCGCACTGGGCGGCAGTGGATCGCGGGAGGACGGAGTAGTAGAAAAGGGCACCGGCAAAAGTGGAGACGGGCCATGGATTGAAGTTGATGGCGGCGACACCGCGAACGTCGGTGCGGCGGCGGGCGGTGGGGGTTTCTACGCCGAAGTTGGAGAGGAGGCCGTCTTTCTGCTCGAAGTTCCAGCCGGCGGGGACGGTGAAGCTGACGTGATACTTCCCGTCGGTGAAGGGGCGGGCGGTAGCCGGGTCGGGGTGTTCGGGTTCGGCGGGGTCGGTGAGGCCGCGGGCGGGAAGGTGCGGAACCCGAGGGGTGAGGGGCCTGGGGTGTTCGTGGAGTTCGGGAGTTTGCTGCGCGGCGAGGGGCAGGGTGAGGAGTGCGACGAGGAGTGTGAGGGGGCGTGTTTGCACTTTGTGAAGAGACGTGTGGGGTGGACGGATGGTTTACGGGAAAGTAGCGAGTCAGCGGTTGTCGGTAGTCATGAAAACGGGCTGTTCACCGTTCTTGACGCAAGAACAGGCACAGTTGTGACGCAAACGCCATGCGCGGACCTAACAGACTTCATGTCGTGGGATCCCGAAACGCATAATGCCACTGTGCGCGCCGGTTGCGGGCGCAATGGTCCGGGCAAACAGAACGACGCAACTCGTGCGCACCGCAGTTGCCCGCCTGGCGTTAAACCCTTCGACGCCAAACTTCGCGAGAAGTACTGAGGCGGCAGCGAAGATTGCAGAGAGAAGGCGCACATGCACCAGGGTATGCTGTTTGTTCTTATGGAACCGATGTTGTATCCGTTGGCGAATGCGGCGCGGTTCGGTGATTGCTGATGCGTGTTCTGGTGGTGGAAGATGAAGTTCGGCTGGCGGAGAATATAGCCCGCGGACTGCATGAGGGATCCGGCTACGCCATTGACCTGGCGCATGATGGAGAGGAGGCCATGGCCTTTTGCCGGACCGGGAAGTATGACCTGATCGTGCTGGACCTGATGCTGCCCAGCCGAAGCGGAGAAAGCATCCTGAGTGAATTGCGGGGAGCCAGGGAGGTGACGCCTGTGCTGATACTTACAGCCATCGCCGACACCGGCCGAAAAATCGACCTGCTGAACCTGGGAGCGGACGACTACCTGGCAAAACCGTTCGACCTTGGAGAATTGATTGCGCGTTGCCGTGCCCTGATCCGGCGCGGCAAGGGTGCGGCCCACCCCGTGCTGAGGCATGGCCCGATTGAAGTGAGGACGGGCGAGCAGACCGTGACGCACGCGGGCAAAGAGGTGGAACTGTCGCCTACGGAGTACCGGATTCTCGAGTACCTGATGCATCGGCCGCGCGTTATCGTTTCAAAACAGGAGTTGCTGGAGCACATGTACGACTTTAGCTGGCAGCACCACTCGAATGTGATCGAGGCCCACGTGTCGAACCTGCGCAGGAAGCTGCGGCAGCAGAACCAGGAGGCCGATGTTGTGGAAACGTCACGAGGCCGGGGTTACCGGCTGATGCCGCTGTGAGCAAGAGTGTGGGGGAACGGTCGCTTTCCAGACAGATTGCCACGATTGTGCTGGTGGCCCAGCTTTGTTGTGCGCTGGGGCTTGCTGCGGCTACCCTGGCCCATGAGTATCGCACGCGTACCCGCGCCTTCGACGTGCAGATGCAGGGCCGTTCCGATTCACTGCTGGGCGCGATCCAGGATGCGGAAGACCCTGGGGACAACGTCATCGTCGACCCGTCAGAGCTCAGGCTGCCGCTGGCGGATGTGTACGCCGTGTACGACCAGACGGGACGATCGATCGGGACGTCAGTGAACGCTCCTGCGCCGCTGATCCAATTGCAGACAGATGGGGCACGTTCCGTGCGAGCAGGCGGGGTGTCGTACCGCGTCTTTCAGCGTTCGGCGATGCGCATCATCGACCGAAGCGAAAACGGAGGTGTCGGTCTGAGGCGGCCTGTGATCATCCTGTACGCCTCTGCCGAAGGCCAGATCTGGCGCGAGGTGCTGGAGGCGGCAAGCTACAGCCTAATCGCTATCGCCTTTGCCGCAGCCTGCTCTGTTGCGCTTGTTTTGATTCTGCTTGGAAGGGCGTTACGGCCCTTGCAGGAGTTGGTGCTGGCAGCTGGCGAGGTGACACCCACGAACCTGACTTTTGAAGCACCCCGCTCCGTACTAAAGCTTCGTGAACTGCAGCCGCTCGGCGATGTGTTGACGAGCACGGTAGACGGTCTGCGCGCTGCGTTTGAGAACGAGAAGCGCTTTTTTGGAGACGCGGCACATGAGCTGAAAACTGCCATTGCCGTGGTGCGGTCGTCGCTGCAGGTGCTTATGTTGCGGGAACGATCGGTTGCGGAATACAAGGCAGGCCTGGAGCGCGCGCTGACCGATAACGATCGCGTGGAAGCGCTGGTGACGCAGATGCTGCGGCTGGCCGGGACTGAAGAGGCGGGCCCGTTGGAAGGAGCGACGGTGGATCTGGCGCAGGTTGTGGTGGAAGTGTGCGCCTTTTTATTGCCTTTTGCGGAGTCTCGGGGTGTTCGAATCGAAACGAAGCTGCAAAGCCCGGCTACGGTGCCGTTGCAGACGGAGCACGGCAGCGCGCTGGTTTCGAACTTGCTGATGAATGCGATTCAGCACTCGGCGCCTGGTGCTGCTGTGTGCGCCGCGGTGAAGACCGTAGGGAGGCAGGTTCAACTTGAGGTGAGCGACCATGGCCTGGGGATAGGAGAAGCTGCCCTGCCTCATGTGTTCGAACGTTTTTACCGGGAGGACACCTCCCGCTCGCGCGCGACAGGCGGTGCCGGACTTGGATTATCGATCTGCAAAGCGATTGCTGACCATGCAGGTGCAACGATCTCCGTTGCGAGCAGCTCCGGGGCAGGAACGACATTTGTTGTCATCTTCAGCCAGGCTTAAGCTGCCTACGCTACAACTCAGGCTGGGAGTTTCTCACATGAAGAAGCCGATGCTTTGCACGATTGCGCTGCTGGGCGCGTTTGCGGTCAGCAGCGCAGCACAGGGGCCGTACCGTGTTCTAGATCACTGGAAGATTGGCGGCACGGGCGGTTGGGACTACCTGCTGGCCGATCCGTCTGCGCACATGCTGTATGTGACGCACGGGCCGCGCGTCGAAGCGATTAATACCTTGACCGGCAAAGCGGCCGGCGCGATTACAGGGTTGAAGGGGACGCACGGCATCGCGCTGGACCCTGACGGAAAGGTCGGTTATATCAGTGATGGCGGCGCGAATGCAGTTGTCCTGTTCGATCGGAAGACGTTTGCGACGCTTGGCACTGTGCCGGCGGGAACGAACCCGGACGGCATCGCCTACGAGCCGGTGACGAAGACCGTGTGGGCGTTCAACGGCCGCAGTAACGATGTGACGGTTGTGGATACGGCAACGCGCACTGCCATTGCAACGATTGCATTGCCGGGCAAGCCTGAGTTTGCACACGCAGACGGCAAGGGAAATGTCTTTGTGAACATTGAAGACAAGAACGCAATCGTGCGCCTGGATGCAAAGACAAAAACGCTGGCGGAGAACTGGGCCGTAGTGGGTTGTGAGTCTCCATCCGGGCTTGCTTACGATGCGGCCAAGGCGCGGCTGTTTGCTGTGTGCGATGGCAACAAGATGGTCGTGGTGGATGCGAAGACCGGCAAGGTGCTCGGACTGCCGAGTATCGGCGCGGGTCCGGATGCGGCCGACTTCGATGCAAAGCACGAGCTCGCCTTTAGCTCCAACGGTGGGGATGGAACGCTGTCGGTGGTGGAGGCGAAGGCGCCGTACAAGACGATCGAGACGCTGCCGACGCAGAAGGGTGCACGCACAATGGCCTACGATGCGTTGACGGATCGCGTGTACCTGGTCGACGCTGAATTTGGACCGAGGCCGGCGGCAACGGCGGCGACTCCGCACCCGCGCCCGCAAGTGATGCCAGACACGTTTACGGTCATCGTCGTGGGTCGGTAAGTCCATTAGGCTGCAGGTTCGCCCGTTTCCGCCGCGTACATTCGCGTCGGAGATGGGCGATGTTTTTTATGGGCCAACCCAGGCCGGTTGGGCTGATTCGTTGCGCGTAAGCAGGTAGTAGAGCACGGGCGTGACGATTAGACTGAGCGCGAGGGAAACAACTACGCCGCCGATGACTGCAATGGCAAGCGGTTGCAGCATCTGGGAGCCGGCACCGAGCGCCAGGGCCAGTGGCAGCATGCCTGTGATGGCGCCAAGCGCGGTCATAAGAATGGGACGCAGACGGCGCTGTGCCGCAGATACCATGGCTTCGCGCGCGCTTTGCCCTTCCCTGCGGAAACGTTCGTCCGCGTCCAGCAGCAGGATGCCGTTTTTCGCAACGATGCCGATGACCATGATGAGGCCCATAAACGAAGCCACGTTGAAGGTCATGCCGGTGACTAAAAGTGCGGCAACCACACCCGCGATCGACAGCACAGACGACGTGAGGATTGCGACCGGCGCGGCGAAGTTGCGGAACTCCGTAAGCAGCACACCGAAGACCAGCACAAGTGCGAGCAGCAGTACACGCAGAAGGTCGGCAAAAGATTTCTGCTGCTCCTGGTACGTGCCGCCGTATTCCACGCGCACGCTTTGGGGCAGGTGCATTGCCTGTACCCTGGCCTGTACAAGTTTGACGGCCGTACCCAGGTCAGTGCCTTGAAGCTGGGCGGTAACGACGGTGAGGCGTTGCAGGTTCTCCCGGCGAATTTCGTTTTGGGGCGGTAGCTGCGTGACCGTCGCCATGGAACCGAGCGACGCGGTGTGACCGGAAGACGAGTTGAAGACCGTGTCGCGAATGGTTTCGAGCGAACGGCGGGTCTCGTCGCCGAGGCGAACACGGACTGTGTAGGGCCTGCCGTTCGCGATGACGGGATCGTTGACGGTAACGCCATCGAGGATGGATGTGGCATCTTCCGCGGCTTCGACGGGCGTGAAGCCAAGGCGCGCGGCGAGGTGCGGATCGATCTGGAAGTTTGTGGCCGGTCCGCTGATCGTGTTCTCGATCCCGTTCTCCACGCTGACGACACCTTTGACGGTGGCGATCTGGTCGGCGACACGTGGCGCGACGTTGGCCAACAGCGCGGGATCTTCGCAGAAAAGCTTGATCTGTATCGGTTCGGGCGCGTTCGACAGGTCGTTGATATTGTCCTGCAGCACTTGAATGTATTCCGTGTCCAGCGCGGGTTCTTTCTGCTTCACTTCGGCTCGAATGCCCGCAATCACTTCGTCGATTGCGCGCTTGCGGTTGGTCTTGAGCTTGACCGTGATGTCGCCGGTGTTGGCCTCGGTGACGGCGGCCAAGCCCATCTGCAGACCGGTTCGGCGACTGACGTGGTCCACCTCCGGCGTCTTCTTGAGGATGTCTTCAACATGCGTCAATACCCGGTCGGTGGACTCGATCGAGCTGCCGGCAGGCATGATGTAGTCCAGGATGAAGCCGCCCTCGTCCATCTGCGGCAGCAGGTCCGAGCCGAGGCCCCGATAGCCAGCGATGGTCGCTGCGACCAGCGCCAGGCAACACACACCGAGCAGCATGGGCCTGCGCAGGGACCAAGCCAAACCGCGTCGATGCCAACCGAGGATGCGGTCCAGTGCGTGTCCGCTCGCATCGCTGTTTGGGCCGATGCTCTTGTCGTGTTTCGGTACAGGTTTGTTGAGCAGCAGCAGCGACAGGGCCGGAGTGAACGTGACAGCCAGCAGAAGCGACGTAAGCAGCGAGATGGACACGGTGATGGCGAGCGCGCGGAAGAAGCTGCCGGTGACCCCGGTAACAACCACGAGCGGCAGGAACACCACCACCGGTGTGATGGTGGACCCGATCAACGGATGGGCGATCTCATGCAGGGCCGAGCGAATGGCTTCGACCCTGCCCTGGCCTGATTCGCGGTGCAGCATGATGTTTTCGACGACGACGATTGCATCGTCGATGACCAAGCCGATGGCTGCCGCGAGGCCGCCGAGCGTCATCAGATTGAAGCTTTGACCGATGAGCCAGAGCACGAGCACCGTGACGGCTACCGTGACCGGGATCACGAGCCCTGCGATGAGAGAGGACCGCCAGTCCCGCAGGAAAAGAAAGAGAATGAGGCACGCGAGCAGAAGGCCGATGAGGATGGCATCGCGCACGCTTCGTACACTTTCGCGCACGATGCCGGACTGGTCGTAGTACGGCACAAGATCCGTGCCGCGTGGCAGCTTGATGCGCAGTTGCGTGGCCGTGGCTTCCACGGCGTCCGCAACGGCCACGGTGTTGCTGTTGGGCTGTCGGGTGATGTTCAACAGCACGGCAGGCTGCCCATCTGCGCGTACCGCTGTATACACAGGCATCGTGGACGGGATGACGGCGGCGATGTCGCCGATGCGGATCGGTACGCCGCTGCTCGTCGTCTTTACGGTCAGTTGTCGAAGCCCGTCGATGTCATGCGCTTGCGCGCCGACCAAGGCCAGCACGAGCTGGTGATCCTGCTGATACAAGCCGGGCGAATCGATGATGTTGGAGGTCTGCACGGCATTCGTCAGGTCGAGAATGGTGATGCCGGACGCCTGGAGCTTCGCCATGTTCGGCACGATGTGGAACTCGGGGACCGCTCCGCCCTGGACCGTGACCGTGCTCACACCGTTGACGCGGTTGAGCGGCGGCTTGAGCGTGTACGTCGCCAGCTCCCACAGGTCTGCCTGGGACAGCCGGCTGGAGGTGAGACTGTAGCCGAGGATGGGAAAAGTCGCGAAGGTGAGCCGGTTTGCCGTGAGCTTTGCGGTGGAGGGCAGGCTCTGCTGCGCCCTGCCAAGCGCGGCGTCGACCAGCTGGAGCGTTCGAAACATGTCGACCGACCAGTCGAAGAACAGGCTCACCTCGGCCGATCCGCGGCTGGTGGTGGAACGCACCGTGGCAAGGCCGGGAACGCTGTTCACGGCGTCCTCGATCGGCTTGGTGATGGTGACCTGCATCTGTTCGACCGGCATCACGCCGTTGTCGACGCCGATGACGACGCGTGGAAAGTTCGTCTCGGGGAAGACGGCAATGGGCGTTTTGAAGGAGGCATAGATGCCGGCCACGGTGAGCGCCACGGCCAGGAAGAGGACAGTACGAACGGACTTCGCGAGCCAGTAATGTTCGATAACGCCTTGCGGGGCCTGCCGCGGGATTGGCTGTGAGGCCGGCATCAGTCCTTGTCCTCCGCCGCGCCTGCTTTGCCGATCTCTACCGTGGCTCCGTCACCTAACCCATAGGCGCCAGAGGTGATGACCATGTCGTTCGCAGCAAGGCCTGAAGTGACCTGCACGGCCTGGTCGGTGCGGATACCTACCTTGACCGTGCGCTTGTGCGCCTTGCCATCCGCGCCCACGACCATCACCGCGCTGGTGCCGTCCTGCGCCGGCAGGATGGCATTTTTCGGCACCTGGAGCGCATTCGCGATCGCTGTCGCCAGGATCTTTGCGCGGACAGGCGTGCCCACCTTCAGGCGGCCGTCTGCGTTCGGCAGCTTCACCCAGACTTCGATCGTGGTCGAACCTGGGTCCAGCGCCGGACTGAGATACACCACCGTGCCGACGAGCGGCTGGTCGACACCCGGCACCTGCAGCTCCGCCTTGCGGCCTACGCTCAGTTTTTGCGACGTGGCCTGCGCCACATGAATCTTGGCGAGCAGGAAGGATGTGTCCATGACGGTGATCACGGGTGTTCCGGCGGGTGCCGTTTCGCCGGGAAAGAAGGGGCGGTCCGTTACCACACCGTCGATCGGGCTGCGTAGCTCCGCGTAGCTGACCTGCGCCTCGGCAGACGCCAGCTTGCCCCGCGCGGACTCCACCTGTCCCTGCGCTGTTTCCCTGGTCGTTTTACCCGTCGTGCGGCGGAGGGACTCGAGGTGCTTTTGCGCGTTCTCGTACGCTGCCTCTGCCTGCACCGCCGCAGACGCAGCGCCGTCGGCATCCCTGCCGGAAAGTGCGCCCTGCGTGAAGAGTTTTTGCCGCTCCTGTGCGGTGCGCTGCGCCACGTCGCGCGCGGACAGGGTCTGCTGCAGGTCCGACTCTGCCTTCTTCAAATCCTCTGGAATTGTTGCGTCCGTCGTTGCGATGTAGTTCGCCTTTGCCACCACGAGGGAACCCTTGCTGTCGAGGGCACCGCCTTGCAGGTCGCGATCTTCCAACGACACCAGCAGCTGACCTTTGCGCACGCGAGCGCCGCGCTGCACAAACTCCGCGCGGATGGGTGCACTGATACGGGCTGCCAGTGCTGCCTGCGAGAGGGGCGCAAGGATTGCATCCACCTCAATTTTTTCCGACATCTCGCCTTGCACCGGGTGCGCGGCCTGCACCGTCACAGCAAGCTCGGGAGCATCCGCAACGTTGCTCCTGCACCCGACCGGGAGCACAAGAAAGACGCAGACCGAGATCGCCAAGGCGCGGATTCGGTTCATAGCTTTCCAGTCAGGGTTTGCAGGTTGGCGAGGGCAAGCTGGTAGCGCATACGGCCGTCGATTTGTGCGGTCTCGGCGCCCGACAACGTGTTCTGTGCGTCCACAACGTCGAGCACGGTGCTCTCCCCATCGACATAGCGCAGGTTTACCAGTCGCAGACTTTCACGCGCTGTGATGACGGAAGCGTCGAACGATGACATTTGCCGTGAAGCTGCCTCCGCCTCTGCATAGAACTCCGCCAGATCTGCAATCAACCTGCGTTGCGAGGAAGAGACCACCGCCTTTGCGGCTGTTTCGCGTAGCCGGCTGCCCTTGATCCTGCGCTCCGTGATGAGCCAGTCCCACACCGGTATGTCGAGCGTTGCGCCCAGCGAGTAGCCGAGATTGTGAATGCCGTCCGGCCCGTTTACGCCGAAATTTGTGCTATCGATGCCGTAGGCCGCGGTCAACGCAAGCTCCGGGTACAGCGCTGCCCGCGCGACGTAGCTTTCCGCCTGACTTGCCTGCAAACCGGCAAAGGCGCTTCGAATCTCGGGATTGTTCTGTGAGGCCAATGTGTCGACCGCGGCGCGGTCCGGCAACAGCGATGGTGCAGTGTCCACGACGACGGTATAGGGTGTCGATGGATCGGCGTACAACAGGACGCCCAGCTCCAGCCGCGCTTTCTGCTCCGCAAGACGCGCCTCGCTCAAGTCGCGCTGGCGCTGCTGTTGCGCAAGCAGCGCTCGCAGGACATCCGCGTGTGCAGCTTCCCGGGCGCTCTCACGCGCCTGTGTCACACGGACGAAGTTCGTTGCCTCGGCAAGCGCACGGTCTGCCACGGCTACCTTTTGATCACCGGCACCCACGCCGTAATACAGGCTGACGACGGTCGCGATCAGCCCACGCCTGGCGATCTCCAGCTCCGCTTCTGCCCGCAACGCATTGGCATTCGCAAGGCGAACAGCGCCGACCTGCGCGAAACCCAGCGTCTCATTCGCCACGCCCTGGCTCGAATACTCGCGCACGGCATTGTTCGCGATAAAAATGGGTGCAGGCGCATTGGTGGTCTGGCCAATTCGGCTTGCCGGTACGCCGTTAGGCTCTGTGTAAACTGCCTGGTTGTGGTAGGTCACCGTTGGCAACAAGGCAGCCTTTGCGTTTTTGCGGTCGAGAGCCAGCGCCTGCTGCTCCGCACGGGCCGCAGCAAAGGCCGGCTCGTTTGCTGAAGCACGTGCAATGGCCTGGTCCAATGAAACAGGAACAGCGTCGGCAGTCGCCGCAACCTGCTGCGCGGGCGCTATAGAAGGCCGGCACAAGATGAGTGCAGCAAACAGCAAAATGTTGGACGACATCCAGCAACCCTAAAACAGCAGGCTTAAGGAAAGCTGAAGAAGGCCGGCTTTCACGGCCATACCCCTGTTATTCGATGAGACCGGACGCCTTGTAACACGGGAGATGGCGGGGACCGCCTAAGCCAAGCTGGAGTTTGCGCGGCTTCGCGTCTTGTCCTCAGCATACGAAATGACTAATCCCGGATGCACCAGAACCTGACCCCCAAGCCTTACGCCTGGCTGAAGGACGCCAATCCTTTATTGGGCTTTTTAGAAGGTCGCAACGAGTCGGCACACGCAAACCGATGCCAGCGGGTACTTTTCTGTGACCGGACTGCCCGATGGCAGCTTTGAAATGGATGTGGATGCTCCGGGATTTGCCGTGACACAACGGCAGAACATCGTCCTGGCTGGCGGAGCGAGCGTTCGTGTGACTCTGTCTCTACGCATCTCTGACATTAACGAGCAGGTGACGGTGGAGGCGGATGCGTCGAACTCGGTTGCAGCCCAGCTGGCACCGCTGGACTCCCGGTTGGATCAGCGTTCGGCGCGCACTGAAATCATGGACCACTACGTGCGCAACTTCACCGCACCCACTGCGGACTATGCCGAAATTGTCCAGAACGCGCCGGGCGCATTCAGCGTGAACGCCAATGGCGTGGGCCTTGGGGACGCCAAGGTCTACTTTCGTGGATTTGCCGACGGCAACTACGACGTTACCTTCGACGGCACCCCTTTTGAAGATACAAATTCGCCGACCCAC
Organism: uncultured Terriglobus sp.; assembly: GCA_964244665.1. Lineage (GTDB taxonomy): Bacteria > Acidobacteriota > Terriglobia > Terriglobales > Acidobacteriaceae > Terriglobus. The sequence goes on along the minus strand of CAXTJO010000006.1, from coordinate 7,258 downwards.
CACTCCTGGGCATTCTTCCCTTCTCCCTTGATCGGAGGGATCGACTTCGATCGTTCGCCGGGTGACGCCTCGACCATCGGACCAACGCCGTTTGGTGGATCGATCAACCTTCTGTCTCGACCCCTGTCCAACGCGTTTAATGTGCGCGGCGGCGTGTCCTACGGCTCATTCAACACAGTTCTCACCAACGTTGAAGCGGACTCCGGGCGGCTTGGTGCAAACCAGAAGACACGCCTCACGGCGGACTTCAACCATCTTACGTCCGACGGCTTCCAGACGTTCAATTCGCAATTGCGCTCGGCAGGCGGCATCAAGGTACAGTACGACTTCAATGAAAATCGATCGCTGGCCGGTTTCAGCGGTGTCGTTTTGCCTGACAGCAACACGCCCAACACAAAGGGGCCAACGCGCGCGCAGTTCCTGACGCAGTACAACTATCTTTTGCAGAACACAGACGCTACCCGGTCAGACTTTGCAAAGTATAACTTCTACCACATTCCCACGGACTTCGAGTACGTCGGCTACAAGACCGGGCTGGGGCGGAGTTGGCACCTTGACACCAAGCAGTACACGTACAGCTACTACAACCAACAGAATTACGCGCTTACACCGAAAACAGGGATAGTCAGTACGGCAAACTGTGCACCGGTGGGAAAACAAAGCTGCGGTACCGATAAGCTGAACAGCTATCGCAAGTATGGCGATACAAGCACGTTCAGTCAGGTTTCCAGCCACGGCATTTTGCGCGCGGGTGTGTGGTATGAGTGGGCGACGACAAGCCGCCACCAGATCCCGCAGGACCCTGTCAGCCAGAAGGATGCCATCCTGCCAAACTTTAATGAGGAGTTTATTACTACGACGTACCAGCCGTTTGTGGAGTACGAGTGGCACCCCACATCGCGCCTTACACTTACGCCCGGAATCAAGTATGCGCACTACAATTTTGATTCAAAGCAGTACTCTGATAACGGCGGAGCCATAGGCACCTTGCCGAGTGGCGTGTTGGCGGTGTACCACACAACCAGCTATAACTCGTACCTGCCGTCGGGTGACGTGAACTACCGCCTGAAGGAGAACTGGTCGATTTACGGACAGTTCGCCACAGGCAGCGTTATTCCCCCTTCCAGCGTATTTGATGTCGCCAATGTGACGGCAGCGGGCGTGTTGATCCCAAATCCCGTTTCGAACCCGCCCAAGCCGAGTTACGCGAAGACCTACCAGGGCGGGACTGTGGTTAAGCTGAAACGCATGACACTGAGTGCCGATGCCTTTTACGTGCGGTACGGCAATGCCTACACGGCTTCTCCTGATCCGAACGCGGTCGGTGCGCAGGAATATCAGAGTTCGGGCGACTCCGGCACCAAGGGCTTTGAAGGCGATACGAATATTGCGATAGTCTCTGGGCTAAGCATCTATCTGAATGGAACGGTAGGTGCGGACCGCTATGTTAGCCAGTACATCCCACAGGGTTCTCGAAGCTACAGCAATCCAAACTACGGACAGCTGGCGGCAAACGCGCCGGGTAATACAGAGACCTTCGGACTTACTTATCAGCGACACGGTTTCGATCTCGGTCTCTTTAACAAAAGAATCGGACCGATGTGGAATGACAATAAAGCGACGGTTCCCCTTACCTTCAGCGATGGTGCAATCACCAACACGTCTATCACGGCGAACCAGGTTATCCCTATCGACCCGTTCAACGTGACGAATTTGTATGTGAATTACACGTTGGGTTCGTCGTCACACTTCAACAACTCGAAGCTCCGCCTGAGTTTGAACAACCTGATGGATACGCGAAACATCGTCGGCGTAACAGCGGCGAATGCTGGAACGGTTTTTACCCCGGCCGCGGGTGATGCGCTTGGATTACTCCCTGGGCGCAGCATCACCATGTCTGTAGTAGTTGGTTTCGGTAGGGGACGGTAACTTCCGTCGTCAACCAGGCTCTAGTGGGAGTTGCTCGTGCGTAAGACAAGGCGATTCGGCGTAGTTTGCATGTTAGGGACGGCTGGTCTGCTTGCGCAGGCGGGTCAACCGCATTTGCACTCCGCTTCTCGCTATCTGCCTGCTTCCACAACCGATTACGGAGCTCTGATTCCCGATCCGCCTGCAACCGGGTCGGAGGAGCAGCGCGCCGAACTCGCCGTTATACACGCAGCGGAGCAAAGCCGGACAAAGGTCGAGATTGCACAAGCGCAGGCGGACGATGCAGAGGAAAGCATGTTCGCGTTTGCAGACGTCGTCGGCCCCGAGCTTCAGGCGTCCAGGTTGCCGCTCAGTACCGCCCTATCATTGCATCTGCGACAGGAATCCGCGGTGGTGGGGCCGGCCTTAAAGCTTCGTTTCAACAGGCCGCGACCGTTTGTGTCAGATCCCTCTCTACGTCCCGTATGTGAAAAGACCGCGAGCATGGCCTATCCCAGCGGGCACTCGATGGTGGGCTACCTTGAAGCGTTTGCCCTGGTCCAGATGTTGCCGGAGCGCAAGGATGCGATCCTGGCTCGGGCTCGACAGTTTGCAGCCAACCGGGTGGTCTGCGGCGTGCATTATCCCTCGGACGTGGAAGCGAGCCACACTGTGGCGCTGGCACTCTTCGGTGCGCTGGAAACATCCCCACGCTTTCAGCAGGAACTTGCAGCCGCGCGCACGGAACTCCGGTGTGCACTGCGCCTGGATTGCGGTGGCGCGGGGCAGGAAAGCGACCGCCGTTGAGTTCCCCTGGTTGACCTGCGCGCAAACAGGTCACTCATAGCTCGATGGAAATCTTCCATATGCGTGGTCTGCACGGACCAGACCTTGGGAGGCCCAGGATACAGATCCTGCGGAGATTGTCCTTGTCTGGAAGGCGTTGCCTCAGCCTCCTGCCGTCGGTTGGTTTCACGGTTCGCGTTACTGGGTCGGTACGTGGAGCAGGCTTCGCACCAATCGAACAAGCTCATACCTTCGCTCGGCATGACGTTGAACGGCAAGTTCGAAAATGTTGACGGCTGCGGTGAAGGAGAGCGTTGCGGATTGCACGTAGTCCGCTTCAGCCGCTTACCTGTCGGGAAATTCATCAAGAACATGCAGTGTGAGAGAGGCTGGGTCAGGCGCGGATGCGGGGGTTGGCGAGGGTGTAGGCGAAGTCGGTGAGGAGGTTGGCGGCGAGGTAGGTGAGGCCGATGGCGAGGGTGCAGCCCTGGACGACGGCGTAGTCGCGGTTGGAGATGGCGGAGAGGGTGAGGCGGCCGATGCCGGGCCAGGAGAAGATGGTTTCCGTCACGATGGCGCCGGCAAGGAGCGAGCCGAACTGGAGACCAATGACGGTGAGGACGGGGACGAGGGCGTTGCGGAGGGCGTGGCGGTAGAGGACCTGGTTTTCAGACAGGCCTTTGGCGCGGGCGGTGCGGATGTAGTCCTGCGAGAGCTCCTCAAGCATGCTGGTGCGGACCATGCGGGTGAGGATGGCGGCGAGCGAGAGGGCGAGGGTGATGGCGGGAAGGGCGAGGTGTTCTGCCGTATCGAGGCTCAGGAGCGAGCCGGTGCCGGCGCCGGAGACGGGGGCCCAGCCGAGGCGGATGGAGAACAGGATGATGAGGATGGGGCCGAGGGCGAAGTTGGGGAAGCTTAGGCCGACGAGGGAGAGGATGCCGATGGTTTTGTCGGCGGCGTGGTTGCGGTGGAGGGCGCTGGTGACGCCGGCGGGGATGGCGAGGAGAAGGGCGAGGGCCATGCTGACGACGCTGAGCAGCAGGGTGTAGGGGTAGCGCTGGGCGATGAGCTTTGTGACGGGCTGGTGGGTGCGGAGCGAGGTGCCGAGGTCGCCGTGGAGGATGCCGCGCCAGTAATGGAGGTACTGGGTGCCGAGCGGGAGGTCGAGTCCGTACGCGTGGCGGAGGGCGGTGAGGTCGGTGGCGGATGCGCCTTCGCCGAGAGCCTGGGCCACGGGGTCGCCGGGGACGAGATGGATGAGAAGGAAGACGAAGGAGACAACGAGGAAGAGGACGGGAAGGGTGAGCAGGACGCGGCGGGCGATGTGGGCGGTGCGTTGGAGGAGGGCCCGAATGCGCTGGGTTCGTTCCGTACGCGGAATGGTGGTTATTGTGGTCAATGCCGGGTCCGGATGGATAGGAGTTGATATGCGGTGTCTGACGATTATGCCAGCATGAGGATTGACCAAGACCAAGCAGTCTCCGACGAATCGAGAAAGCCGCGGCATGGCAGGGAAATCGCTGACCAGATCCAAAGCAGCACCGTTCGTCCTGAGCGAAGTCGAAGGACGTGTTTCGACTTCGCTCAACACGAACGGAGAA
>CAXTJO010000006.1:0-2953 GCA_964244665.1 uncultured Terriglobus sp. | reverse complement strand
CGCTGACCTCAGGGGCTAAAGCCCCGCCATTAAAAGCAACTTATGGCACGGCTAAAGCCGTGCCCCTCCGAAAAGCCCAGTACTTTTGAGTCGTCGGATAGTGCTTGGGCCACACACCATCATGTGCCCGGAGCGTTTTTATCGTGGTTGCAATTAGTCAATTACGCAGCTTCGGTGTCGGATTCGGCGTGGAGGTCGGGGACGGGCGTGAGGAGTTCGGTGCGGATGCGGCGGATGCGGCGTCCATCGAGGTCGAGGACGGTGAAGCGGTGGTTGCTGTGAGTGAAGGATTCGCCGGGTTGGGGGAGGTGGCCGAGCTGGGCAAGCATGAAGCCGGCGAGGGTTTCGACGCCGGGTTCGCGGGGAAAGCGCCAGTGGAGCTGGGTGGTGAGATCGCGGAGGGTGGCAGTGCCTTCGAGCTCGAGGGTGCCTTGGGCATTGGGTTGGGGAATGGCGCGGCCGGAGAGGTCGAACTCGTCTTCGAGCTCGCCGACGATGGTTTCAAGGGCGTCTTCGGCGGTGACGAGACCGACGGTGGAGCCGAACTCGTCGACGACGATGGCCATCTGGCGGCGGCGCTGCTGGAAGTCCTGGAGGAGTTCGGCGGCGAGCTTGGTTTCGGGAACGACGAGGGCGTCGCGCATGACAGTGCGGAGCTGGACGACGGCGTTGCCATAGGCGGAGGGCAGGCGGGGGTCGCGGCGGAAGTGCATGAGGCGGCTGATGTCTTTGCTGTAGACGATACCGATGATGTGCTCGGTGCCGAGAGCGGGGTCGTAGACGGGGACGCGGGAGTGCTGTTCTTCGACGATGCGGGCGGAGGCGAGCTCGACGGGCATGTCTGCGGGGAGGCAGAAGATGCGGCCGCGGGGGGTCATGATTTCGCGGACGGTGACGTGGTTGAGGTCGATGGCGCGGTGGATGAGCTGTTCCTGGAAGGCGGGGAGAAGGCCGCCCTGGCGGGTGGCGGTGGCGACAAGCTTGATCTCTTCGGGGGAGTGGGGGTCTGCATCTTCCGCACGGAGCGGGGCGCGAAAGACTTTGAGGACGGTGGCGGTGGAGAACTTGAGGAGGCGGATGGCGGGGCGGGCGATGCGGATGAAGACATCCATGGGGCCGGCGACGGCGAGGGCGATGCGTTCGGAACGCTGGAGGGAGAGGGATTTGGGAACCTGTTCGCCGAGAACGACCTCAAGAAAGGTGATGAGGGCGAAGGCGCCGGCGACCCCGAACGTGTGGGAGAGGGCGGCGGTGTGGCGGGCCAGAACAGGGATTGCGCCGAGAAGATTGGTTCGGTGGAGGATGCGTTCGATAAGTTCGGCGACGGCCTGCTCGCCGAGCCAGCCGAGCGCGAGGGAGCAGAGGGTGACGCCGAGCTGGTTGGCGGCGAGGAAGTCGGCGATGCCGCGTTTGAGCTTCAGCGCGGCACCGGCACCGATGCGGTTCTGAGCCTGGAGCTGTTCGAGGCGGGTTTCGCGGACGCTGACGATGGCGAACTCCGCGCCGACGAAGAACGCGGTGGCGAGGATGAGGACGGCGACGGTCAGGAGGCGGAGGAGAGCCCACTCGAGCATAGAGAAAGTGTACCGGGGACGGTCAAGGACGGGTACAAATGCAAGAAAACGCCCGGCGCAAGGGCCGGGCGTTTGTGCGAACCAACTGAGTAATTAAGCGGAAACTTCGTTTAGAACCTTTGTGACTGACTTGTCGATGGTGTCCTTAGGGACAAAGCCGACAATCTGATCAGCGATTTTGCCGTCCTTGAAGAGCAGCAGCGCGGGAATACCGCGGATGCCGTAGCGGCCGGGTGTGGCGTTGTTGCGATCCACATCCATCTTCATAACTTTGAGCTTGCCTTGGTATTCCGAGGCGACCTGATCAACGATGGGCGCTAAAGCGCGGCAGGGTCCACACCAGGCAGCCCAGAAATCGACGAGTACCGGGGTGTCGCTCTTGAGCACATTCTGCTCGAACTCCGCATCGTTCACTTCCGTGACGAACTGTGATGCCATGTGTCCTTCTCCCCTGTTCCGGATGTGGCCGGAACATACGGCCCGTGGCCGCTTCCCTGTAAAAGTAGATGCGTTCGCGGGGAAAGAGTTTCACGGGTGGTTCGGAGTCGAAAGAAGCAGATGCACCGGGGTGGGTGCATCTGGAAGAATGGGGTATGGACGTTGGACTTGTGCTGAACGATGAGGAGTTTCTGGCGGCGGTGGCTGCCGCAGCGCCGCGTACAGCGGTGTTCGACTATGACGGCACGCTGTGGCCGGGGGACGCGGGCACGGGATTTATGCATTGGACGGTGCGGACCGGGCTGCTATCCGCGGCGCAGGCGGAGCGGGTGATGGGGCGGCACCGGGCGTATCACCGGGGCGAGGTGGACGAGACTACGATCTGCGGGGAGATGGTGCAGATCTATGCGGGGCTGCCGGAGCTGGCGGTGCGCGAGAGTGCACGGCGGTATTTTGCGGCGGAGGTGGAGCCGCATCTGTTTCCGCGGATGGCAGCGCTGGTGCGGAACCTGAAGCGGGACGGGGTGGAGATCTGGGCGGTGAGCTCGACGAATAATTGGGTGATTGAGGAAGGTGTGCGGGCGCTGGGGATTGCGCCGGACCGCGTGCTGGGGGCGTGCGTGGAGGACAGCATGGAGGGTGTGGTGAGTGCGGTTCTGCGGGATATTCCAAGCGACGAGGGCAAGGCCGTGGCACTGCGGCGGGCGGGTTTGCCGCGGCCGGACGTGGTGTTTGGGAATAGTGTTCACGATGCGGCGATGCTGGAACTGGCGCGGGTGCCGTTTGCGGTGAACCCGAATGCAGGGCTGCAAACGCTGGCGATGCAGAAGGGTTGGGCGGTGTACCAGCCTGCGGCACCGGCGGGTTGGGGTGGATAACGCGGTGGGGAAAAGCGGCTGCGAACGGCGGGTGTGCGTCTAAACTTCAAGTTTGGCAGGCAG